>DATNPL010000151.1:0-112773 GCA_036703255.1 Coleofasciculaceae cyanobacterium | reverse complement strand
GGACACACTCATGGATGAATCGATTTCGGCGATTGTTAGTTCGGTGGGAGAAATATAAAGAAAACTATCTTGGGATGATCCATCTAGCTTGTGCATGCATTGCAATAAGAGCGATTCAGGTTTTCGGATAGGCTCTAAGCGACATTGGCAAATAGTGCCTCTAGGGACTGTACTGGAGCATCAGGCTTGGCAATAATTTCAACAATCTTGTTTTTGGCTTCGGGCTGAAACAGCGCCTCAACGCAAACTTGCGCGACTTTGGCACGGGGAATACTGCCATCAAATAGCGTATCGGCAGACGACAAGACGATCGCATCGGTGTTGTCTTCATTTTTTAAACCGCCTGGGCGAACGATCGTATAGGTTAGGCCACTGCGCCGAAGATAGTCTTCAGCCTGTTTTTTCCAGACCAGAATCAGCCAAAACAAATTTAAGGGATGAAAGAACAGAGAAGTACAGAGGGATGAAACCATGACGATCTGGTGAATGCCTTTTTCTCGGGCGGCATTGACTAAGTTTTTGGTTCCCTCAAAGTCCACTTTGTAAGGGCCAGTCGGATCAAAGCTGGGAGCGGCTCCTGTGGCAGATAGCAGAACCGTACAGTCGGCGATCGCCTCTGCTAATCCAGCAGGCTTCAAGACATCGCCAATTACCAGCTCTACCCCCTCGGGCAAAATTTGCCGCGCTTTTTCCAAATCTCTGACCAGGGCACGTACCGGAATCTCGCGGCGGACGAGTTCTTGCACAATTTGCCGTCCAGTTTGCCCCGTTGCTCCAGCTACAAATGCTTTCATGCTTCCACTCTCTATGAAACTAATAAACTCTATGAAACTAAATAAATTTCAATTCATCACAAGAATTAGGAGCCTGCTGATTTTCATAAGCTGGGTAACCCGCCCATAAAAATTTCAATTTGACAAATTTCGTGACAGAACACTAGATTGAGCCTGGGCTAGAGAAAGCAAGAGGAGAAGCTTAATCGAAAGCGTTCTTGCATCTCCGTAAATCCAGTGTGTTTATAGTCTCATATTCAGGAATATTCACGCCTCTTTCCGTAGATCAGTCATGGTGAGGAAGAGAACCTCAGGGATATGCTGGGCAGATAAAGGCAAGGAAGGGGCTGACCCCTCACCCAGATGACTGCTAGACTGGGTGCTGGGTAACGGATTATGAAGCACAACCGCCTTCAGGACAGAGCGGCAGAGTCAGGGCATCGGGGGTTAAAGGATTCTTTAAAGTCATCTCTACCCTATGACCGAACCGCAACAGTACAGCAACGATTGCAGGAAAGCGTTTTATGCAGGCAAATTCGGCTGAATATTACTCCAGTGAAGCAGCGCACAGAATTGTTTTGGGTGCAACCTCAGAGCATATGGAGGGCAAGCTGGATAAAGAAGAGGCACAAGGCAGTGAAGTATCTTGCTTTCATGGTGCCTTTACGAGCTGCATGGAGATGTATGCAGAGGCTCAAACCGTCGCTCGGTATCTGGACGCTCACCGAGAATGGTTTCCCCGCTGTGCTCATCCCATGAAAGCTGAGCCGATCGGCGAAAATGGCTATGCTCTCACTATTGGCAAATTTGGCTCTTTTGGTTATGAGGTAGAACCTAAAGTAGGTCTAGACCTACTGCCTCAAGATCAGGGCATTTATCGCATCCAAACGATTGAGGTGCCGGGTTACGAACCGCCCGGTTATGACGTGGACTTTAAGGCAGCCCTACAGCTCGTAGAAGCTGCACCCGATGCCTCTCAATTTGTCAATGGCGAGGTGCCAGCCTATATGACCAGGGTGGAATGGGAACTTGATCTAAAGGTGATGATTCAATTTCCTCGCTTTATTCACTCTTTGCCCCAATCTCTGGTTCAAACAACGGGCGATCGCCTGCTTAACCAAATTGTGCGTCAGGTATCCCGTTGTCTCACTCACAAGGTTCAAGAAGATTTTCACAGTACGGTCAAGGTCGCGTTCCCTAAGAAACGGCGAAAAGCGCTCTGGAATCGTCACCAACCTAGCTTAGGCTAGCGTGTATTGCACGAACCTCTGACCCCTGGTGAGGCTACGCCTCACTAAACCTAATCCTTTGTTTTGGCAGGGGCACGCCGTGCTAAAATCAGCAACCTTAAAAAAACTGGGTGATGCTTGAGAAGCATCACCCAGTTTTTTGCAGAACTGTACTCGTGTTACAGAACAAAACTACTCGCGGTCAACCGAGTAGAGTTCACACCCAGTACCGTAACCAAATCTCGGAAACCCCCGGCTGTATCTCCATTCGCATCGACGCTGACGATCGTGCTAGATCCCAATTGTGATAGCTTCACATAGGATCTAAACGCATTGCTGCTGCCATAGTTCGATCCGGTAAAAAGGCTAGAGAGAACAATACTGTCCTGTCCTACCTGAAAATCGGTGATAGAGTCTCCTGCGTCTGTAAAGGCGTAGTAGACAAACTGGTCACGCCCTCTGCCCCCTGACAGGGTGTCACGACCCCGAACTCCGATGAGAACATCGTTGCCTACGCCCCCGTTGATGCGGTCATCGCCTAGACCCCCTTTGAGCGTATCAGCGCCATTTCTTCCGATAAGAAGATCCTTACCGTTGTTCCCGTTGATGGAGTCTTGATTTCTACCGCCATAGAGCCGATCGTCACTTAAACCGCCCTTGAGAACGTTATTTCCCGTATCGCCGTAGATGACGTCATTGCCGCGTGCGCCACTGAGGGTATCAGCCCCTCTACCGCCGAAGATGCGATCGCGACCCAGCCCGCCTGAGATTTGATCACGACCTTTATCACCCAATATTCGATCCCTGTTTTGCTGGCCTTGAATGGTGTCATTGTCATTGCCCCCTGAGATCCGATCGCTACCTCGACCCCCATCAATGCGATCGCCACAGCCTCGACCTCTGATGCGATCGTTGCCTGCAAAACCAACGATGCGATTTGCCCGATTTCCGCCGATCAAAGTCTGACCTGAGCTATTTCCTCTAAGCGTGCGTCCTTTGATGCAATCATCAAACTCAGGAGCGTTACGAACGCCTCTTAAAGTAATGGTGGCTGGCGTGAGGTCACTGGCACCCAAGTTATCCGTGGCAGTGTAGGTAAAAGTCGCAATATTGAAGGTATCTGTGGCTTGGAAAAAGATCCGGTTGACCTGCGCTGGAGTCAACTGCTGCCCAGCCTGGATAGCTGTACCCCCTGTCGTTGGATTGCCCAGAAAGAGGGTGCCGTTAGCGGCATCGGGTACGGTGAGGATAGTGAAGGAGGCGATCGTGCCATCGGCGTCCGTAGCCGTCAGCCCAGTCACGCGTTTAGGGATGTTGGCAGATATCTGATCAACACTGCCATTGCCCGCCACGGGTAGCTGATTGGCACCCGGAAGCGTTAGCGAAACTGTGGCAGGCGTTCGGTCACTTCCGCCCCGATTATCTGTAGCGGTGTAGGCAAAGCTGCCGCTGACAAAGTTGGGTGAGGCTTGAAAGAAAAGCTGTGTAACTTGATCAGGCTGGAGAATCTGGCCTGCGGTAACGGGCGTTCCGCCTGTGGCCGGATTGCCCAAAAACAGAGTCCCGGCATCGGCACCTGGCAACGTTGTGATCGTGTAAGTGACAATCGTGCCATCTGCATCAACCGCTGACAAACCCGTCAGGACTGTTGTAGCCCCTTTCTCAACTTGCACCGAAGTCGCTGTTGTTTCGGGTTCAAGATTCGGATCAATGATCAGGTTGCGAATTTCATGAATGTTGGTTTGGCTACCTGTACCACTGGCAAATCCAAATTTAAAGGTGGTGGGTAGTGCGCCATTGACCGCAGCCACATCAAAGTTGGTGATTACCTGCTCTCCAGCATCGGCAAAATCACCATCGCCATTGCCATCAACCTGCACCGTCAACACTCCAGCCGCCGTTAGATCAATTTGAGCCGTGCGTTTAGAGTTCTCGCGAGTGGCTCCTGCTCCCGGATTGTCAATACTGTAGGGGAGTGTTCCGGTACCCGTCAGGTAATTGTAGCCATTGGCGGCGCTGCCTCTGATGGAAACGGAATCCGGAGTCTGTCCGGGGCCACCGATCCGCCCTTCTGTGGGGTTGGAAAAGTTGCCAAATTCATCAAAAGCAATCCCTAAATAGCCGCCCTCTATCCCGGCAACTGTTATGGGAGTAGTTCTCTGCGCGTAGCCAATTGAGCCTCCAAACGCCCCTCCCGCCGTGGGCGAAGCCGCCCCATCAATTAAGAAAAAGGTGATGCCGTCTGCGCCAGTTCCCCCATAAGAAAAGAAGTCAAATCTGATTTGCAGTCCACCCGTCGCTTGGACTGGCGCATTGTAGACGACAAAGGCAGCCTGATCCGTTTTGGCGCTAGTCAACCTGAGGGTGCCATCTCCTACTGCATCTGGGGTACTTCCAGGCGGATTGCCCTGAAGCCCATTGGGTGAGGCTGCCTGCGTTGGTCTGGCCGTAAGATAAGGTTGATCTTGACCTGTGGCCGAAGAATCAACGCCAAACAGCCAGGGTGTTACCGTAACATCGTCTTGAGCAAAGGTTTCGTTGATGGTGACGGCAAGGACGCCTGGGTAGGAGGCGATCGCCTCAGCAGAGAAAGCGATCGGGCTTTGAATTGCTCCGGTGGTGAACTCAAGCCGCCAATCGCCGCCTAGAGCAGCATGACCCGTCAGCTGGGCAGATGCAGCGACATTGGCCTGGGTTAATTGACTCATTCGTTGGACAAACTGCTGACCGATCGCCCCTGCGGCTACCCGACATCCATAGAGCAAAATTTCTGCACCACTTGTCAGGGCATCGGCCCAACCCTGAATTTGGCTGGCGTAAGCTTCGAGAGACTGCCAGGTGAGGTGGCTAGAACCCAGTTGAAGCTGTCCCGCTTCACCATGAGAAAGGATATGTAAACTTTCAATATCGCTGTGCTGAGCCAGGATAGCGCTAATTTGAGCAATCCCATCTTGATCCGGGCTAAGGATGGCGACGTGAGTTTGAGGATTGACGCTACTACTGAGGGTCTGATAGCTACTCACAGTAGGATCTACAACCAACAAAGTAGTGCCGAAATGATTGGATGTCATAGCTGAAATGCTCTTGGTGACTTAAAGAAACTACTTAAGGAACTGCTCAGAAAATGCATGACTAGCCGAAAACTGCTCTTAATAACGCTCTCATTGCGCTTCAGTAGAAACAGCGTACAGGGATCTAATTTTTTGTGGCTATAATAGCAACTTCAGTAAATATACCTTGACTTGGTTAAATCCAACACAGGTATTTGTCAAAAGATCCGTAAATTTTATGAGATTAATCTAAAGATCCATCGATTACGTCCTGCCTCGGAAGATAGCAATATCTTTAGAAGCGGCTGGTAAGGCATTCTAATTAGGGATTGATGTCAGGCTTTGTAAGGCACAACACGCCATTTCCAATTTGATAGTGAGTTACATGTCCAACGTTCTTTTGTCTCCAGAGTTTTTATGGAAATAATAAAGATTGATACGCAATTCTCTCTGAGAGATCTAGATTCGGCCGATCGCATGCAGAATTCAACCTTTTTGCTTCTAAAGCCCTGATTTTGCACGCAAATTATACGAAGTCAGAGCTTTAGGCGTTTGCCGCACTCAACATGCAACGAACACTTCGTTAGCGATCTACTGAGATTGTGGGAGGTGTGATTGGAGGAGGCTAGAGAAAAGTCTAGTGGTTTACACGGTTAACAAGCTTTGTTTAAAGAATTTTTAATGGTTCAGCTCGCATAGTCCTAGCTGTCGTCCTATGGGGTGGAACAGGGATATTTTGTAGCTCGACCCCACCAGGTTAAGACAATATTTCCCTGAAAGCTTTTCTCCAAAAGGCTTTTAGGGAAATTAGGATGGGACTTCAGCGCGTAGCGCTGTGAAGATCGTGAAGGTGACTGCTATCAATACTGAAAAAGCGACTGAAAAAGCTCAAGCGATCGCTTGAGCTTTTTCAGTCGCTTGAGCCAACATATCTTTAGTCGCTCAGTATCGCCTCTAAGAACAGGCGCGCTCTCAAGGCTTAAGCAAAATAATTGGTTGTAGTCAGCGTACCCGCGTTAGCATCACCCGACTTAAAGCCAATGCCGCTAACGTTTGCCACCAGATCACGAGAAGCCGAGAACCCTTGGCTATTGTCGTTGACCGACAGGTAGGTCTGTCCACGCCAGCCAAAGAATACCGCCTCATTGCCTCGTAGCGATTGCGAACCGGAACTTCTTTGATTTTTGTCAGCATAGGCCGATCGGGCAGCGGCGGTGAGATTATTGCCCCTGACCTGACCTGCATTAAATAACCCCCGAGGGCGATCGCTTCTCCGGCCACCAAAATTAAGTTGAAACTTATCGCCTTGAGCAAATTTGAATCCCTGCACTTGATCAGGAGCGCTGACTAAAGAGTTCGATAAGGCTTCTGCCTGACTGTTTCCGGCATAGAGGTAGCGATCGGCCCCCAGCCCACCCGTTATCGTATCTGCCCCTAGCCCGCCTTCTAGCGTATCGTTGCCTGCCACACCCAACAGCGTATCGTTTCCTTCTCCGCCGACAAGGCGATCATTACCACTGTTGCCAACAAGTCTATCCTGGCAATCAAGACCAATCAGGGTATCGTTTCCTTCTAAACCTCGCAGGGTATCGTTGTCATCTGTGCCCGTTAGGGTATCGGCTCCGCGCGTGCCGCTGAGGGCAATTCCAGGGAGGCAAGCATTAACGGTAATGAGGTTTGTCCAGCGATCGGCAGCGTTGCCTGTTAAGGCATTTCCGGCGGCATCTCGAATGCCACTCTCTCCAGCAACCAGCGTCAGCGAGTAGTCTCCTTTTTGATTAGTGAGCTTGCGAATATTGCCTAATGTCCAGTTAATGCCATCTGTTGAAGTCAGGGTGGCTTTTGAGAGAGGAATATTGACATCATCTCGGGTGAGACGCAAATCCGATAGATTAAAGCCACTGACCGCCTCACTAAACCGCAGCGTCGCGCTGTCTACCTTATCTCGGCGTGGGTCTGGAGCCACATCCACAATGTCTACCGAGGGTGCAGTGCGATCGATGCTGTAGGCTTCGCCCAAGAAGTTGCCATTTCCCGATCCGGCACCCCCCAACACGACCCCCAGAGTATTCAGAATTGAGTCGTTATCGATCAGGCTGAGTCCGATCGAGCCGTTGCCGCTGCCAGCATTCACTCCTACCGTATAAAAGCTGCCATTGACGCGGGTAACAGACTCGATCCGAGCGCCAGAAACCCCCTGTGCCGTTAGGGCAAAATCGGCAGCATCAACCTGAATCACATTCTCATTAAAGATGACCGCAAAGTTGATCGTGGCAGCATTGCTGGGGTTAGTATCCAAGCGGCTGATAGAGCTCGCTCGCGGCGGTACCTTGTTGACGTTATAGGTTTGCCCGGTGAAGTTGCCATTGCCAGACCCCGTGCCGCCCAGCACTGTCCCGACTCCGTTGGCGATCGAATCATTATCCACCAGGTTTAAACCCAGAGAGCCGCTGCCGTTGCCTGTAGCGACTGCGACTGTATAGGACTTGCCGCTGCCCGAAACGCCGGTGATGGTGGCTCCCGAAACGCCTGACGAGGTGAGGGCAAAGTCAGCGGCATTCACACCCGTCACATCTTGATTGAAAGTAACCGCATAATTTACGGTGGAGGAAGCCGTTGGACTAGGATTCACCAGCGAAATCGAGGACACGACGGGGCTGCTTTTGATCAGCGTGTAAGCCTGTCCCGTGAAGCTGCCGTTGCCTGATCCTGCGCCACCTAACACAACCCCTAAGCTGTTGGCGATCGTGTCATTGTCTGACAGATTTAGTCCCAAGCTGCCGTCCCCTGTGCCCGTATTGATGGTAACGGTGTAAACGCTGGTGTTAGAAGGATCGACAGGTTGCACAGAGGCAATGTTGGCTCCTGTTATCCCCACTGCGGTTAGCGTAAAGTCAGCAGCATCAACATTCGCGACGCTTTGGCTAAAGGTGACGGTGTACTGTACCGTACCCGCCTTCGTGGGATTGGGATTAGCCAGGACAATCGATGAGACAGCCGGAGGCGTTTTATTAATGCTGTAAGCCTGCCCAGTAAAGTTGCCGTTGGCAGCCCCGGCTCCTCCGAGGACGACGCCCAATGTGTTGGCGATCGAGTCATTATCTACCAGGTTTAGCGCTAGGTCGCCGTTGCCTGTCCCTGAGTTGACGACGATATCGAAGGTCTTGCCATTGACGGGCGTAATAGAAGCAATGCTGGCTCCGGTAATTGTTGAGCCAGGAGGAGTCGCAGAAACCGCCAGGGCAAAATCGGCAGCGTCCACCCCAGTCACGTTCTGGTCAAAAATAACTGTATAGGTGAGCGTCGCTGCGGCCGTGGGGTTGCTGCCCTTGCGCGTAATGGAAAAGACCTGAGGCGGCGTTTTATCGATCGTGTAGGTTTGCCCTGCAAAGTCGCCATTGCCCACCCCCGTAGAGCCTAGCGGCGCGCTTGTTGCCGTGTTTTGGATGGTGTCATCATCCACTAAATCGAGCCTGAGGGTTCCTTGGCCTGTGCCTGTATTGACCGTAACGGTGTAGGTACTGGCACTCACGGGCGTCACAGAGACAATACCTGCCCCGACGATATTTCCGGTTGCCTGTAGCGTAAAGTCGGCCGCATCGACTCCGGAAACATCCTGGTCAAATGTGACCGTGTAGCTCACATTCGTAGCTGCCGTGAGCGCGGGCTGAACGCGATTGATCGCCGTAATGGTAGGCGGAATCACCACCGTCAATGTGCCAAACAGGTTGGCGTTGTCGGTTTCAAGCGCCAGTGCGTTGGTCGCAGTATTGCCATTAAAGGCAGGCGTGCGTTCGGAAACAACCGTCGCGCCTGTATTGACAAACACTGCCCCACCTTTGCCCTGCCCGACCGTCCCGTTAATGGCTCCTGAGCCACCTGCGCCTGCTGTCGCAGCGTTGCTGCTAAAGCTGGTCGTGCTGATGCGTAAGCTTCCGGCATTGACGTAAACTGCGCCACCCTGCCCAAAGCCACCATTGCCACCCGCACTGCTCAGGCTGGTGCCCCCCTGCCCGCCGATCGCCTGATTGCTTTGAAAGTTGGCGTTAACTAGCGACACGATGCCGCCATTCACCAGCAAGCCGCCGCCTCGACCAAAGCCCCCGTCGCCCCCCGCTTGGCTCGTCCCGTTGGCTCCGGCTGAACCGATCGCCCTACCGTTGGCGATCGTTAAGTTAGAGAAAACAACGGTGCCGCTGTTGACGGTAAAAGGACGGTAGGTGTTGCTACCGCTCACCGTGTAGCTGTTGCCCGCAAAAGTAATATTGGATGCAATGACAGGCAGATTATCCGTCAGATTAATGTTGCCTGTGAGGTTGATGACATCATCTTCGGGCGTCGTCTGGGCGGCGTTGATGGCATCTTTGAGTTGGGTGTAGGTGCTGACGTTAAAAGTGCCGAGTACGCCGCTATAGGTTTCCAAAGTTGATGGCTGAAACGCGATCGCCGCCTCGATTTTGCCTGTGGAAAACTCTAGATCCCAATTACCTCCTAGTGCGGTGCTGCCCGTTAGGGTTTTGGATGCCGCCACCGCCGCTCCGGTCAGCCGACTGATTTGCCGGACAAAAGCTTCGCCGCTGTCAGTGGAAGCAACATTGCAGCCGTAGAGCAAAATGTTGGCCTTCTTAGCCAGTCCCTGGCTCCACTGCTGAATTTGCTCTGCATATCTTCCTAGACTGCGCCAGTCTAAAGGCGTTGCCCCCAGGCGCAGGCTGCCATTGCTGCCGTGAGAGACAATGTGAACGCTAGTAACCAGAGCAGGATGAGTCGCCCGATCGCCCGCTAGCGACCTGCTAATTTGCTGAATGCCGTCTTGGCTGGGGTCAAGCACAACAATTTCGGCAGTCGGATTAGCACCCTGGATAAGGCTCTGATAGTCATCGACCGTAGCGTCAACAAAGATCAGGGTAGAAGCAGTCGCAGCAGTCATGGTCAACGCTCTTAATGAGGGGATTCAGGAAGCGATCGCAGCAAAATGAATGAATGCATTTTCCCGAGCAAGCTGGGGAAGCCGTCTCGCATCGATCCAACTTTGCTGAGGCACCAACAAGATTAGGTTTATGAGACTTGACTTGAGAAAATCTAAATTTACAAGAATCTAAATTTCTCACGGTCAATGATAGCGCTACTAATAGCGGTTTGAACGCATTTTCTCCTACAAAAGCTCTACCTTTAGAGCACCACGACGTTACAAGGTGATCTATTGATGAAGCTGAACAGTCAAGCGAGGTGAAATCAGCAAAGCTTTAGTCCAAACCCTTAAATTCGCTCATGATTTAGGTTTGCTATTGATTTCTTCGAAGGTTTCGCTGTCCGGTTTCACCGTCCGCATCTTTCTAAGCCATCAATAACCTGTTGAAACCATGAACTTTGAAAGTTCATCAAGCGCTCATGAACGGAATATACCCAGTTGACCGCATAAATCCTTCATGCAAATTTCAAAAATTGTCGTGAGCCAGCGATCGCTGGGCATTCTAAAGCATGATGAATCAATCCTCCTCATTGACCCTTCCTCATCGGCCCTTATTGTTTGCACTATTGTTTGCACTGAGTTTGAACTAAGTTTTCACTGAGCTGACTCAATGACATTTACCCAGCCTGCCGAATTCACGCTCCCCTCAGTTTCCGAGGCTAACCGCCAGGGGCTTTCTCTCGAATCCACTCTGGCAGACTTGCCGCTGCACCATTTTCAAGCGTCTGCCGAGGTTTCTGGCCAAGCTCTGGCGCATATGTTCGATCGCCATCCAACAGTGCCAGGAGCCATCTTGCGAGAGGGCGATCGCTTTTTGGGCATGATTTCGCGGCAGCGCCTCTTGGAGTTTTTGATTCGTCCTCAAGGCACTGCTTTTTTGCCGCAGCCGCTCTCAGTTTTGTATCGCTACACGCGTGGGGACTGTTTACTGGTATCTGCCACCACTCCGATCGTAGTGGCCGCACAAATGGCCTTACAGCGATCGCCTCTTGAGCGGGCTGAGCCGATTATTGTCCAGTTTGATGCCCATAACGCCCCTGATTCTCAGGCGGATGCCCCGACCCATCAGATGCTCGATGTTCACGAACTCAATATTGCCTATTGGCAAATTCGAGGTCTAGAAGCCCAGGTGCGCCACGAACGCGCCCAGATTCAGATGATCCAAGTTGAGAAAATGGCGAGTTTGGGGCGGTTAGTCGATGGCGTAGCCCATGAGATCCTTGACCCTGTGGGCTTTATCTGGGGCAACCTCGTGCATGTCTCTAGCTACACCCAGCAAATTCTGAGGCTTTTAGAGGCTTACGAGCAGTATGTTCGAGAAACTGCGGGAGGAAAATTTCCAGGCGCGATCGCCCAACTGCAAGCCGACATCGAGCTAGATTATCTGCGCCAAGATTTACCCCAAACCATCACCAGCATGAAAAGTGGAGCCGAGCGCCTCAAAAAACTAGCCGCTAGTTTGCAAAACTTTTGCCATGTGGATGAAGTTTACCCCAAGCCTGCTAACTTGCATGAATGCCTAGACAGCATCTTGCTCTTGCTGAAAAGTCGCCTGAGTGGCGAGATCGAAATTGTGCGTGACTATGGCCATCTGCCGCCCATTTCTTGCTATGCCGGACAGCTGAGCCAAGTGTTTATCAGTATTTTGACCAATGCCGTAGAAGCCTTGCTGGATCGATCGGTGCGTCAAGGGTTAGCAGAGTTGGGTCAGCAGTCGGCAGAGAGGCTCCAAGCTAAGCCACAAATTACCGTCAAGACTCAGGTACTGCCTGTCTGTGAAGGGACAAATTCAGTCAAAGAGCATTGGGTGTCTATTCAAATTGCCGATAATGGCTCAGAGCTTTCGGCGGCAAAAAAAAGGCAAATCGAAGAGGCTTTGTCAGCAGAACACCGAGCCAATAAAGAAACGAGTCTGGGGTTGAGCTATCAAATTGTGACGACCAGGCACGGCGGCAAGCTGCTTTTTCGTTCCTTAAACATGGAAGCGACAGGCTCTGTTCAGGAAAATATGGGCAGGCATCGTACCGAGTTTGAAATTTTGCTGCCTATTGCGTAATGCGGCTCCACTGCACGCTCTCAAAAAGTTCTTGGTTTTGTACATGAGTATTACTGAACGCGATCGCCCGTGGCTCGCGCGGCAGCCTCCTGTCCGGAGTACATAGCTTTCAACACATAGGCCGGATCAACCCAATTGCCGTCATATTTTAAGCCCCAGTGCAGGTGAGGGCCTGTCGTTCGTCCCGTCATGCCAACTCGCCCAATTCTTGCGCCTGCAATCACCTGTTGCCCTTGATAGATCTGGATGCCGCCTTCGCGATCGATCAGGAAAGTCCCCTGACCATCTGTTTCAACATGCCCTTGCATATGGCAATAGATATGCGTCCAGTTGCCCGACTCAACCACTACAGAGGTGCCGCAGTTGCTGTTGTCTGAAACCTCGACCACTTCGCCACTCCACCAGTTGCGGACATAGCTGCCTTCAGGAGCTGCCATGTCTAGCCCATAGTGAAATTCTTGACTGTAGCCGCCGCTAGGAGACAGTCGATAGCCAAAAGCCGAAGTATAGGCTTGAAAACCTTCGACGGGGAAAGAGGCTCCATTCCAAGCATTGACAGAGGCTGCGACCTGGTCAGACGAAAGCTGAGAAAGGGGCTGCTGGGCATCATTGGCCGTTCCTGTACTCAAAGCCGAGGTGCTAGAGCGCGTAGTGCCAATGTCAAAGCTGATGGCTTCGGAACTTTTGGCTCCATTTTGGGCGATCGCCCGGTTTGCCGCCTGGGGGCGCTCAGACAATGTGGACGATGACGGCTGTGACGGACGAAGGGTAATGTCCGTGCCATTGAAATCTATGGCTCTGACCATTTGCTGGGTCGCTTCTAGAACAACCAGTCCTGATAGGGCAACGCCAACGAGCAGCAGTAGACCTCTTCCTAAATTTCTAATCTGTCGATTCATCATGGGTGGCGAAGACTTGGGTGCGATATCCTCTCGGGGCTGATGCATGGCTTTGCGAGCGGCTGACTGAGCTGGACTCCCCAGACGTAAGTCAACTACACAGAATAATTCAGTCTCTAAGCAAATGTACTAAAGATTTTATTAACTTTATTTAACAGCGTTTTCATAATGTTTGCATGCAACATTTTCACGTATTTGTGGCCATTCTGCTCTGCAAATTCACTGAGTTTTGACCCGTTTTGATACAGAACATCCGAAGCCCATTTTAGATAATGGCGCTCAGGCTGTTTCTATATTCAAGATTCTATGTTCAAGATACAGCGCTAAGCGATCGCGCTCAGATAGGATAGCGAACGGCTGGCGTTTTGCATCTCGCTATCTTGGCTACGGACATACGACTGTAAGTCAGCGTTTTGCTCTGGATGACGAATGGAATCAAGCCAGGGCTTTTTAAAGGAGCAGCCTGCTTTTTGAAAAATCTTTCAGGTTCATTGATCTGCAAGGCTGAGTGATTTTTAAAGGACGGGTGAAATCTGTCGTGCTAGTCACATGATTCTAAGAAAGGAAACCGTAAAACTTCTTAATTCACACTTACCTAACATGGAATCGCAGCATCTTCAATAAACCCGGTAGCCAGATGTATTGCAGATGCAATATAACAAAGATGTGCAAAAAGGTGTGTGGTGCGTGAGGACTGGCAGCATCAGGTGATGTACAGCCTTAGGATTAACAATCTTGGTTTCTTGCGGGATGGGTCAGTTGCCCATCTGGAGTGAGGCAGACAAAGTGCCAGACAAAGTGTTCTGGCCGACAAGAGAATTCTGTAAGTCTGTGCCGCGTAACATAGGGTGTCTTCAATATCTGGACTGTGTTTTCGTCAATTTCAAAAGTATTTATTGGGATGACGTGACGCTGTTTCCTGATTTGGCGTTTCTCTGGTTTGGCTCCTGTAGTATGCCCCCGTGAACCCTCATGACAATCGCATCTTCCTCCAATGGTATGTTGGTTACCCTGACTCAGGCGAACCGCAGAGGCGACCTGACCAACCGGGTTAGGGATCTGCCCGTACCGCAGTTTGTGGATTTGTTAGATCAGATTACCCGCGAGTTTGAGCAATTCCTCCGGGCGATCGACATGATCAACAATGAAGCCCTGGAGACGATGCTGGAGCAAATCCTAGAAGCCTTTACCCTAAAAATTGGGCAAATTCTTCAGGCCGATCGCACCACTATTTACCTCATAGACGAAGAAAAGCAGCAGCTTTGGGCCAAGGTAGCGCAAGATGCCAACGGCAAACCCCTAGAAATTCATTTACCGCTGACCGTCGGTATTGCTGGACAGGTGGCAGTCACAGGGCAATGCCTCAACATTGCCGATGCCTATAGCCATCCACTGTTCAACCGCGATATCGATCAGCGCACGGGCTACCGGACGCGCAATATTCTGTGTATGCCCATCTTTAGCACTAAAAACCGCGTGGTTGCCGTGGTGCAGCTGCTCAACAAACGCGGCAGCGAACCTTTTAATGAAGGCGATGAGCGACGGTTTCGTGAGTTTGCGGCCTCTATGGGGATCATTCTAGAGAGCTGCAACTCTTTCTATATGGCAGCCCGCAATCAGCGGGGGGTAACGGCGCTACTCAAGGCAACGGCTTGCCTGGGGCAAAGTCTAGATCTAGAAAAGACGCTGCGAGCCGTCATGGCGGAAGCACAAAATTTGATGGGAGCCGATCGCAGTACGCTGTTTTTGGTAGATGGAGATCGGCGTGAGCTGTGGTCAAAAGTGGCGACAGCCGATGATCTGTCCATGATGGAGATTCGGTTGCCGAGCGATCGCGGCATTGTGGGCTATGTGGCTTCTACCAAGCAAAGCCTCAATATTACCGATGCCTACGAAGACCCGCGCTGGGACCCTAGCGTCGATCGCTTGACAGGCTACCAGACTCGGAACATTCTTTGCATGCCTGTTTACAACTCTGAAGGAAGCTTGATTGGCGTGACGCAGCTGATCAACAAAAAACAGGGGAGTTTTACAGCATCCGATGAAGAATTTATGCGCGCTTTCAACATTCAGGCGGGTATTGCCTTAGAAAACGCCCAGCTTTTTGAACATGTTTTGTTAGAAAAGCAGTACCAAAAAGATATCCTGCAAAGCTTATCCGATGCGGTCATCTCTACCGATATGCAGGGTCGGATTGTCACGATTAACGATGCAGCGCTCAATCTGCTGGGCTGTTCGCTGCAAAGCAGTGCCGATCGCCAGCAGGCTCAGTTTTGGGTCGAAAAGCTAACGGGTCGCCTCGTCTGGGAAATCGTGCCGATTGAGTTGCTCCAGACCCATTTAGAGGTCAGCCTGAGCACAGGCAAAAAAAATTACATTCCCGAACAAAATCTCACCGTGGGCTTGTATGAAGGCGTGGGAACCCATGAATTAATTTTGGCGATTGGCGATCGCGCCACGCCTGAGCAGTTTATTCCCTGGAATGATCCCCGAGAGCTGCCTCATCTCGATCATCTGTACCTTGCTGCGACTCAAGTCCGCAAGGTCGAGCGCAGTATCAACCTTACGGTCAATCCGCTAACCAACCCTGAAGGCAGTGTACGAGGCGGCTTGGTGGTGCTAGAAGACATCAGCCAAGAAAAACGGATGAAGACCACCATGTATCGCTACATGAATCCGGGGGTGGCAGAGCGAGTCATGGCTTTGGGCGATGAAGCACTGATGGAGGGAGAACGAAAAGAAGTAACAATTTTGTTCTCTGACATTCGCGGCTATACCTCCCTGACTGAGGAAATGGAGGCTTCGGAGGTGGTATCGCTGCTGAACAACTACTTCGGCACCATGGTAGAGGCCGTATTTGACCATGAGGGCACCTTAGACAAATTTATTGGCGATGCCCTCATGGCTGTATTTGGTGCCCCTTTGCCCCTCGAAAATCACGCCTGGATGGCTGTACAGTCTGCATTGGATATGCGTCATCGCCTTGCCGACTTTAACGAAGAACGGCAGCAAACCTCCCAGCCGCAAATCCGCATTGGCATTGGCTTAAGTTCTGGAGCTGTGGTATCGGGCAACATTGGCTCTCAAAAGCGGATGGACTATACGGTGATTGGGGATGGCGTAGATATTAGCTCTCGGCTAGAAGGCGCGACCAAAGAATATGGCTGCGATATTATCCTCAGCGAGTTTACCTACGAGCTTTGCCGCGATAAAGTCTGGGTGCGAGAACTCGATCGCATTCGAGCCAAAGGCAAAACCAAACCCGTGCGCATCTATGAGCTAATTGGCGATCGCACCACGCCGCTTTCCCTAGCGACCCAAGACTTTCTCGATCTGTATCAGGCAGGTCGTGATGCCTATGCTGCCCGAGATTTTCAGCGCTCCATTCGCCACTTTCAGCAGGCGCAGCGTTTTCGACCAGCAGATAAAGCGATCGCAGTCTATATCGATCGCGCCCGACAATATACCAAAGAGCCGCCGCCATTATCTTGGGATGGCGTTTATACCATGTTGACTAAATAGTTCTGTACTCAATCCCTACAGCTTCCTGATAAAACCCAAAACTTTTTTGAGAGAGTGCGGCGAATCTCTCAAAAAAAGTTCTTCAAGCTATTTCTGGTCTAGGACACGGCAGTTTAGCCTTCTCTGACAATTAGCACAACAGACGATCGCGCCTCTGCTCGATACAGGCTGGACTTCACAACGCTAGGGACAGATGCCTCTGTCGCAGCCAGATCGAACATAATATCATCTGGACTGGCCAAAGCGGTATCAATGACTCGATGCCACACTTCTCCCCGATCGAGCGGTGGCAGCTCAAACGTTAGCGGTTTCCAGTAGGCATTCAAAATCACATGCAGATGTTCGCCTGCTTCGGGATGGCGTAGCGTAAAGGCCAGACTGTGAGAATTTTCACCCCAATCTGGATCTCCCAGTTTAATGCCATGCCAGACAATGTGAGGCTTGGAACTGGCAAAGGTTACGGTCAAGATTTCTTCGCAGCGAAAGATTTCGAGAGACTGCGCGAAGTGAATCAGCAGCTTCACAAACCGATGAAAGTCAGCCTGTTTTTCCAGGGCATCCCAGTTAAACCAGCTTAGCTCGCTATCCTGACAGTAGGCATTGTTGTTGCCTTGCTGCGATCGCCTCACCTCATCGCCCATGAGCAGCATCGGCGTACCCTGAGACATCATTAATATTGTCAACAGATTTTTCATCTGGCGATGCCGCAGCGATGTTATCTCTGGATCTGAGGTATCGCCTTCCTGTCCACAGTTCCAGCTATAGTTATCATTGCTGCCGTCCCGGCTATCTTCCTTGTTGGCCTCATTGTGTTTTTCGTTATAGGACACTAAATCATTCAGCGTAAAGCCATCGTGGCAGGTAATGAAATTAATGCTGCGATTGGGTTCGCGATCGAGTGCCGGATAAATATCTGGGCTGCCCATAATTCTGGCAGCCACCTTGCTCACCCTGTCTGGATCACCTTTAATAAACTGCCGCACGTCATCCCGAAACGGCCCATTCCATTCGGCAAAGCGATCGCCCGCAAACGAACCCACCTGATACAGCCCAGCCGCATCCCAGGCTTCGGCAATCACCTTGGCATTGACCAAGATGGGGTTAGAGTCGATCGCCCACAGCAGAGGCGGATCTTCTAGAATATGACCCGATCGGCTTCGAGACAGCACCGAGGCCAGATCAAACCGAAAGCCATCCACATGCATTTCGGCAACCCAATACTGGAGGCAATCGATAATTAGGCGCGCCACCACTTCATGGTTGGTTTTGATCGTGTTGCCACAGCCGCTGTAGTTGGCATACAGCGCTAAATTATCTTCTTCAAGAATGTAGTAGGAAGTATTGGCTAACCCTCGAAACGAAAGCGTGGCTCCTTCGTGGTTTGCCTCAGCCGTATGGTTAAACACCACATCCAGAATGACTTCAATGCCTGCTTTATGCAGCGCCTTGACCATATCTCGGAATTCATCCACTGCCGCCAGCGGATCGCGGCAAGAGCTGTATTGCATATGGGGGGCAAAGAAGGCGATCGTGCTGTATCCCCAGTAGTTGGTCAAACCAGGCCGCACATCCTGTTCATCAAATTGGTGAATGGGGAGCAGCTCGACTGCTGTAACCCCCAGCTCTTTGAGGTAAGGAATTTTTTCAATCAATCCGGCATAGGTGCCACGCTTGCTCGGCGTGACGCCAGAACTAGGATGCTTTGTAAAGCCGCCGACATGCAGCTCGTAAATAACAGTTTGGGAATAGGGAGTACGTAGAGGTTGGTCTCCTTCCCAGTTGTAATGATGCTCTTGCAGCGGCTGATCGCCCTCCCAGTTATAGAGGCTAGAGTCTACAACAACGCTTCTTAGCGCAGAGGCACAGTTGTCTCCTGGAAGAATGGCGGCTTCACGGCTGTAGTGCTCCCAGCCCACGACCATGCGGGCATAGGGATCAAGCAATACTTTCTGAGGGTCAAAGCGCAATCCTTTTTCAGGGGCATAGGCTCCGTGGGCGCGATAGGCATAAATCTGCCCCGATCGCACCTCAGGCACAAAGACATGCCAATAGTGAAACGTGCGATGCCGCTTGGGGTCAAGCCGGATAGCCCTTGCAGGCTGCGGATCATTGGGGGCATCGAATAGCAGCAGTTCCAAATAGGCCGAATGTTTTGAGTAGATACAAAAGTTTGTTCCGCCCATCCGCACGGTTGCCCCCAATGGAAAACTGAGACCAGGTAAAACATCCTCAGTCATTCCGCCTATTCCTCCCTGTCCGCTCAATGTATGGCAGCTTGATGTATTGCAGCTTAATGTATTGGGGCTTACGCAAGATTGCAGTTCATGCAGAATTGCCGACATAAACTTGCTCACCTGTCTGAAAATACCGTGAACCTGTGCTGTGACCTCGATCACTGCACTCACGGGAGGACTGCGTCCAAGATACGTAAGCCTGTGTATTAGATTGTAGTGCCGGACGTGTCGAGTTCAGCCAGCGATCGCTTCACGAAAGCTAATCCATCGTCATCCAGATTTAAATTCATAGTCGAATTAAACGTTGTCTAAATAAATCATTCAAATAAATTATCCAAATCATTTGACTCAGAGATTTACCGCCCAAAGGCTGAGAATAGCAAGTTGCATCAAACCTAAGATTTTTGCAAGAGAGGCTTTTGCAAGAAAGGCTTTTCAGGTTCATGAGTTCACGGTTCTCATGGCGCTTATTGCTAAAGATTCTTGTATTTGAGCCAAAGAATTGTTCAGTAAAATGTCTTTACCGAGACATAACGGCGATCGCATTGTTGTTATGTGTGAAATTGCTATCTTGGAAAAGGATTTGGACTCAAACCCCCTCGCATCTACTGATTGAAATCCGATCGCATTGCGATTTGCCTGGAACTGAAATCACCCTGCCTGGTTCTTTAATCTCCCAAAGTGGGAACCTTAGGCATACGTTTTGATTAATTGGGTAAAGCTCAGGATTTGCAGGTTGATTCTCGGATGAAGATTGGACAGCACCTCTCTGGAAAAAACAGCAAATTTGCAACGGAACGGGTTGATCTCTGGTTAATCTACGGAGAAGTAGGAGGAGTATGGTGCCCGCATTGACCTTTTCAGGCTACGACCTGACTGAAGTGCTGCATGAAGGAGTCAATACGGTTGTCTACCGGGGGCAGACCTTCAGAAAAGACCTTCAGCCTGAAATTCAGGTCTCGCAAACGTCACCCCATGCCGTCATCCTCAAGATCCTCAAAGCAGAGTACCCCACGCTTGAGCAAATCAGCCGTCTCAAACAAGAGTACAAAATCACAGAATCGCTGATTCTAGAGGGTATTGTCAGGGTTTATGAGTTACACAGCTATCAGAACCGTCTGGCGCTGATCTACGAAGACTTTGGCGGAGAATCGCTCAAGCGTTTCCTTCAGCAGCAGCCTCTCCAGCCGATCGCCTTTCTCAAAATTGCTATCCAGCTAGCTCAAGCGCTGCTTTCGCTACACCAGCACGGCATTCTGCACAAAGATATTAAGCCCGCCAACATCATCTTTAATCCTCAGACTGGGGAGGTCAAGCTCACAGATTTCAGTATTGCCTCTCGCCTCACGCAAGAAGCCCCTCAGATCACAAACCCCAATCAGCTAGAGGGCACGCTTGCCTATATGTCGCCGGAGCAGACGGGGCGGATGAATCGCTCGGTAGACTATCGCAGCGATTTCTACTCGCTGGGGGTTACTTTCTATGAAATGCTGACGGGGATGCTGCCTTTTCAGGGATCAGACCCGATGGAGCTAGTCCATGCTCACATTGCCAAGCAGCCGATTTCTATGCGGTATCTCAATCCAGAGGTGCCGTTAGCGATCGCAGCGATTGTTGAAAAACTGATGGCAAAAAATGCAGAAGACCGTTACCAGAGCGCTGCCGGACTCAAGGTTGATCTAGAATTTTGCCTCGCTCGGCTGCAAGCCACAGGCGATATTCCGCCTTTAATTCCGGGTGCGCGCGATCGCGCCGGACAGCTGCTGATTCCCCAAAAGCTCTATGGACGAGAGGTGGAAGTTGCGAAATTGCTCAGCGCGTTTGAGCGAATTGCCGATAGCTCCTGTCCTCACAGCGAAATCATGCTGGTGTCTGGCTATTCTGGCATTGGCAAATCTTCGCTCGTCAACGAGGTTCACAAGCCAATCGCGCGGCAGCGAGGCTACTTTATTTCGGGCAAGTTTGACCAGTTCAAGCGCAATATTCCCTATGCATCGCTGATTCAGGCGTTTCAGTCTTTGATGCAGATGCTGCTGACCGAGCCTAGCGATCGCCTGCAAGATTGGCGAGAAAAGCTGCTGCGGGCACTCGGCCGCAATGGGCAGGTGATCATTGACGTGATTCCCGAAGTCGAGCTAATCATGGGGCAACAGCCGCCCCTGCCAGAGCTAGGAGCAGCCGAAGCCCAAAATCGCTTTAATCGAGTCTTTCAGTCTTTTATCCAGGTTTTTACACAGCCAGAACACCCGCTAGTTCTGTTTTTAGACGATTTGCAATGGGCAGATTCGGCATCGCTGAAGCTGATTCAGGTGCTGATGACCCATGCCGATAGCCAGCATCTTCTGCTGATTGCAGCCTATCGCGACAATGAGGTCAGCCCTGTCCATCCCTTGATCAAAACGCTGGAGGAAATTCGGCAGACCGGGGTAGCGGTGAGCAACATTGTGTTGAGTCCGCTAGAGATGGCTCATGTTCAGCAAATTGTGGCGGATGCCTTGAGCGATTTGCAGCCAACGCAGTCTTTGGCTGAGCTGTTGTTTAACAAGACGCAGGGCAATCCTTTCTTTTTGATGCAGCTGCTCAAGACCCTGCACCAAGAACATCTGCTGACCTTTGACTTTGCTCAGGGAAACTGGCAGTGGGATCTAGAAAAAATTCAGGCTACGGGCGTTGCCGATAAGAGCGTTGTTGATCTGATGGCGGGGAATATCGAGAAGCTACCCGAAACAACGCAAACCCTATTGAAGCTGGCTGCCTGTGTGGGCGATCGCTTTAATATCAACGTGTTGGCAACGGTCAGCGAAACTTCATCTCTAGAGGTGGCTCAAGCCTTGCAGCCTGCGTTGCAGTCCGGTTTGGTTTTACCCCTCAATAATGATTACAAAATTCTCCTGCTGTTTGCCGATAGCGAACTGGATATGCTGGGCTTTGACCCAGCCAAAGTCACCTATCGGTTTTTGCATGACCGCGTGCAGCAGGCCGCCTATTCTTTAATTCCTGATGCTCAAAAGCAGACGACCCACCTCAAAATGGGGCAGCTTTTGCTGCGCAGCACATCTCCACCAGAGCTAGAAGCCAACATTTTTGAGATTGTCAATGCTTTAAATCGCGGTGCCGATTTGCTCAGCAGCTCGACAGAGAAAATTGAGCTGGCTCGACTTAATCTCATCGCCGGGCAGAGAGCCAAAGCTTCTGCTGCCTACGAACCCTCGGTCAGCTATTTGAAGCAAGGGATCGCGCTTTTGCCGTCAGGAAGCTGGCTGACCGATTATGATCTGACCCTGGCACTCTGTACCGAAATTGCCGAGGCGGCTTATCTAAACACCGATTATGGGCAATCGGCACAGTGGGTCAATGTAATTGAGCAGCATGCCACTCACGATCTCGACAAGGTCAAAGCCTGTGAGCTGAAGATTCAGTGCTACATTGCCCAATTGCAAATGTGGAAGGCGATCGCTCTGGGGTTGGAAACGCTGGCGATGCTGGGGATTCCCATTGCCTGCAAACTCGATCGGGCACATGACTCCATTCGGTTGCCAGACTTGGCAGCGCTGAAGCATAGCCCCCGCATGACTGATCCGACCCAGCTAGCGGCTCTGCAAATTCTCTGCACCCTGACCTCGCCAGCCTACCAAACACAGCCTGAGATCTACCGCTGGATCGTCTTGACCCAGCTCGAACTCTGCGTCGAACACGGACATTCGGCTTTGGCCGCTTTTGCCTACACGGCCTATGCCTGGTTTTGTGGGGCTATTCAGATGTCCGATCGCGCCTATCATTCTGGCAAAATCGCGCTGGCGTTGATTGAACAGTTTCAGGCAAAAGAGCTAGAGTGCAGCTTCTATCAGCTCTTTGAAAGTTTTGTCAGACATCAGAAAGAGCATATTCAAGCAACGTTTACTCCTTTAACCGAATCGATTCATACGGGGCTAGAAACGGGCGATCTTGGCTATGTGAGCTACTCCGCCATGAATCTGGGCACCCACCTGTTTTTTAGCGGTAAGCCTCTAGAAGGCGTTATCCAAACCCAGGCTCATTACATTGAACTGCTCTTGAAACTCAAACAAGAGTTTCAAATTTATTACATGCAGCTGTGGCAGCAGGTGATGCTGAATTTGCAGGGAAAAGCAGCCGATCCTTGCGTGCTGAGGGGAGAAAGTTTTGATGAGGCGTTGATTCTACCGCGCTTGGAAACGGCTCAAAATCAGCAGTCGCTGTTTGCTTTTTATACGGCAAGGCTGATCTTGAGCTATACCTTTGAGCAACATCAGCAGGCCACCGAAAATGCAGCGATGGCAGCGCATTACGCTGGGAGCGGGGCTGGATTAGTGCTGTCCGCGGTCTATCACTTCTACCATGCGCTGTCGCTGCTGGCCGACTGTGACGCCGATCGCTGGCAAGTTCAATTACAAAAGGCGATCGCTCATCAGCAGGTGATGCAGCAATGGGCAGAATCAGCCCCGATGAATTATCGGCACAAGTTCGATCTCGTGGCCGCAGAGATCGCGCGCATCCAAGATCAAAAATATGAGGCCATGCAGGCTTACGATCAAGCCATTCAGGGCGCAACGGCTCAAGGCTACTATCAAGAAGCTGCTTTAGCCAGCGAGCTAGCCGCAAAGTTTTATCTCGCTCAAGACAAAAAGCATATCGCCCAAGGCTATATGACCGATGCTTACTATGGCTATATTCGCTGGGGGGCGATCGCCAAAGTTCATCAACTCGAAAAACAATATGCTTCTCTGATCGTGGGCACTCAGCAGACCGCCCTACCCGTTCAGGCAACTGAAACGCTGGTGGCAAATCGCTCTCACTCTGCTAGCGGCACCACGAGCAGCCAAAATATCTTAGATCTCACAACCGTGATGAAGGCGGCTCAGGCCATCTCTAGCGAGTTGAATCTGCATCAGTTGCTAGAGAAATTGCTGAGCATTATTTTAGAAAATGCCGCCGCTCAAACGGGGGCGCTGATTTTAGAAAAAGATGGGCAGCTGTTAATTGAGGCGATCGCTAAAGAGTCCGATCAAAGAGCAATCATCTTACAGTCTGTTCCGGCTGAAACCAGTCAAGATCTGCCGATTTCTTTAATTAACTACGTTGCCAGAACTCGGCAATCTCTGGTGCTCAAAAATGCGATTCATGAGCCTATTTCAGAGTCTGATCCTTACATTCTCAACCATCAGCCTAAGTCTATTCTCTGTAACCCCATCTTGTATCAAGGGAAGTTCATTGGCGTTCTCTATCTTGAGAATAATTTGATTGCGGGAGCGTTTAGCCACGATCGCCTAGAGTTGCTAGGACTCTTGACCACACAGGCCGCGATCGCCATTGAAAATGCCTGTCTCTACACGCGCGAGCAGGAGAAATCTCAACAGCTTCAAGCCTCCTTTCAGCAGGTGCAGCAAACTCAGCTTCAGCTGGTACAGAATGAAAAGATGGCGACGCTGGGGAACTTGGTTGCGGGAATTGCCCATGAAATTAACAACCCCATTGGCTTTTTGAAAGGCAGCCTGAGAAATATAGAAGACTATATTCAAGATTTGCTGGCTCATATGGAGTGCTATCGGCAGTCTTATCCGGAGCAACTGCTGACGGTACAGGCCCATGCCGCAGAAGTCGATCTGGAGTTTCTCCTAAAAGACTTACCTAAAATGATTGGCTCTATGAAGGGGGCGATCGAGCGAATTCGGCATATCAGCACCAGCCTCAGAACTTTCTCCCGTTCCGATACCGATCAACGGATAGCCTGTGACATTCATGAAGGAATTGAAAGCACACTGCTGATTCTCAAGTATCGCCTTCAGGCTAACGAACAGCGTCCCGCTATTGGGATAACCAAAGAATATGCCGATTTACCTAAAGTAGAATGCTTTCCGGGGCAGCTCAATCAGGTGTTTATGAATATTTTGGCGAACGCGATCGACGCTCTTGAAGAACTCAAGGACGATTTAGCCGCCCCTAACGGTACCCTCAGGAAGATCACCATCACGACCTCACTATCGCAAGATCAATCCCGCGTTGTGATTAGGATTCAAGATAGCGGCCTGGGAATTCCAGAGGAAATTCGATCGCGGATCTTCAATCATCTGTTTACCACGAAAGATGTGGGGAAGGGGACAGGGCTAGGTTTATCGATCGCGCGTCAAATTGTCGAGGAAACGCATGGCGGACATTTGAGCTGCAATTCTGAATTGGGCAAGGGAACAGAATTTGTCATTGAGATTCCGGTCAGCAGCGCTGAGTTGCAGTAGCTCGGCGCTTGAATTTACAACTCGTCGGCTTCTCCACCCACGACAATATTGCGAATCCGCAGGCTTGGCCCGCCGCAGCCTACCGGAAGACCGCTCTGCCCACTTTTGCCGCAGCCCCCTGACTCATCCCAGTCAAAATCATCACCGATCGCTTCAATATCGGCCAAAGTCGTAAACACGTTGCCTGAGAGATTGACATCGCGCACGGGTTCGGCCAATTCACCATTGCGGATCATCCAGGCTTCTCCAGCGGCAAAGGTAAACATTTCACCGTTGGTCATGCCATCAATCCAGTTGCGGGCATAAACGCCTTCCTTAATATCGCCCAGCAGATCGGCGGCAGGGGTGCTGCCGCGTTCGATCCAGGTGTTGGTCATGCGGACGATCGGCGGATAATGGTAGCTGAGGCAGCGGGCATTGCCTGTTGGGGCTTCATCTAGTTTGCCAGCGGTTTCGCGAGAGTGGAGTCGCCCCACTAGGACGCCATCTTCGATCAGCTGAGTGGTGGTGGCAGGCACGCCTTCATCGTCATAGTAGTAGCTGCCGCGATGTCCCACGGGAGCAGCCCCATCAAAAATTTGCAGGTCGGGAGAGCCAAACCGTCGCCCTAAAGTCATGACTTCCAGCAAATCGGGATTTTCGTAGGTCATGTCAGCTTCTGACAAATGCCCAAACGCCTCATGGACAAACAGCCCCGTCAAAATAGGGTCAATCACCACAGTGTAGGTGTTGCCTTTGACAGAGGGCAGCGCCAAGGCATCTACGGCACGGCGGGCTGCACTTTCGACCTGCCGATCGAGGCTGGACAAATCTTCGTAGGCTTTGCGAGAGCCTGTGGTCTCCCGCCCGGTCTGCACCGTTTCGCCACTGCGTGCCGTTGCCGCAAACCGCATTTCCAGATCAACCCAGGATTGCTCAATCAGCGTTCCCTCTGAGGTGGCGAGAATCACTTTTTGGGCGCTGTCACCATAGCGAACTGAAGTAGTGGCAATGCGGTGATCCACACTACGCAATAGCTCAGCATAGTGGCTGCAAAGCGCCTTTTTTTCGGCCAGGGAAATCTGGCGTGGATCGGTTCCCGTCAAGGGCAAATGGCGGCTGTCTTGAATCGGATCGACAGCTGCCAACAGCGTTTCTTCGTCACCGACTAACCGGGCAGCTGCGATCGCCTCTTCAATCCGCGCCACCAAGCTCGACAGCCGATTGAAGCTAGCAAAGCCCCAGCCGCCTTTGTAGCAGGCTCTCACCTGTCCGCCAATTGAAATGTCTTCGCTGAGGGTTTCAACCCGATTGCCCCGCAGCAAAATATTGGTGCCTTCGGCTTCTTCCAGACGGATCGCCAGGTAGTCTACCTGCGATCGATAGCGGGCAATCAGGTCAGACAGCAGGTTTTGGGCATCAGTCAGCGTAGACATAGGGCAAGTCTGTAAACAGCTTGCTTTTATTGTGAATCACCCTGAGGGCTTTCTGCCTAGCTGATGACAAAAATATCGGCGCGGGTGAGAGTGGCTCGATTGGTGATCTGGGCAATTTGCGCCTGTGCTTTGCCTCCCACCCCATCTGCATCAAAAAACAGCACACCTGTAGACTTTTGGTAGATGAAGCGATCGCTTGCGCTCTGAGCGCTGTCTCCTAACTGAAACTGAGCCGGTCGAATTCTGCCTAACTTGAGGCTGCGGCCGAAAGCCTTGCGGGAGACACAAATCGTATCGTCAATGGCGCGAAAATCGGTGATTCTATCAGCATCGGCTTTGCGCGCACTCGTCAACCAGAAGCGATCCTTACCTGTCCCACCTGTCAAAATATCTTTGCCTTTTTCTCCCGTAAGGCGATCGTTGCCTTTGCCGCCCAGCAATGTGTCTACCCCTTTGCCGCCAGAGAGCACATCGCCGCCATCGCCTCCGGTCAGGCTGTCATTGCCATCATTGCCTAAGAGAATGTCATTGCCGCTATTGCCCAGCAGGGTGTTGTTGCGGCTGTTGCCCGTGATTTTGTTGTTGAGGTCATTCCCCGCACCGACGATCGCCTCATCTCTTAGAGTGAGGTCTTCTAACTCTGCACTCATCGTCCAGCTGACGGAGGCATAAACACTATCAAATCCTTCGTTCAGCCTTTCAACGAGCACGTCGCTAGAGTTGCTAATGAAATAGATGTCATCGCCTGTGCCCCCTTCTAGCGTGTTGAGGCCGAGTCCGCCCTCTAAGGTGTCATTGCCTGCGTTGCCGATCAAGCGATCGCTGCCGCCGCCGCCCCTGAGGGAATCGTTGCCCGATCCCGCAATCAGGCGATCGTCAAGCGCATCGCTGCCCAGCAGGGTGACATTGCCCTGAAAAGCGCCAAAATCGAAGTACTCAAAGTTGGTCAGAGCCGTGATGCCGCTGAAGATACCCCGGACTTGATTCACCGAATTGCGCACATCCACCAGCGCATTACCCGTGCCGTCGGTGAGCACGAAGGTGTCAAAGCCGCCGCCACCGTCCACTTGGTCATTTTGCTGCAAGTTCGCCAGCGTCGAGGTCAGCCTGTCATTGCTGCTGGGCGCGTTGATCAAGTCTGTGGCGATCGTCGTCACCAGAGATACCCCCTGAGCCGATGCATCGCCCAAGTTAATCTGGGTAATCTGCACGGCTGTTTGAGCAGGTTCGCTGCTGTTCGTCCCATCGTTAACCGAGAACAGAATAATGCGTGTGGTGCGATCGGGATTGTTCGAGCGATTTTGGTAGCGAATGCTGCGCAATACCTTGAGATAGGTCGTAGGGGAAGCGGCTCCCGTCAGGTTCAACGTTCCTTTGGCAGCATTATAAAAAGCGCTAATGCCCGTGCCGATCGTGTCTACCAACAGCTCCTCACTGCTGCCGTCGAGCAGGTTGGAGATGGAAACCTGCGCCGAAACGAGGCTAGGACTATCGGAGTCGGTGATCTGGGCGCTGTTGGCGGCAATCGCGACCGGAGAGCCAGCAATCACAAACGTATTGCTAAAGTCTCGACCGATGCCAGAACCGTTTAGATCGAGGCTGGGGGTCGTATTTTTCTGATCAAAGCGAATCTGGAGGCGGGCGGTTGCCGGATTACTCGTAGCGGTGCCATCGGTGGCCGTAATCTCGATGTTTCGAGGACTAATGCTCTCGCTCTCGCTGTTATTGGTGTAGATCAGCGATCGCAAGGCGGTCTGATAGGTGGCAGCCGAGGCCGAACCCGTCAGCGTCAGTTCCCCGGTGGCGGCATTAAAGCTGCCTGTAATGCCATCTCGATCGCTAAAGATCAGTCCATCCTCTCCGGCAACATAGCCCCCCAGCGTCACCGTTGCCCCTGCGAGCTGAGGGCTATCGACATCACTCAGCGTCAGGTTAGCATCGAGGGTTAAAGCGCCAGCTGATCGAGCGAATGTCACCGTTTTGATTGAAGTGGTGACATTCGGCGCATCGTTGACCGTAATGATTTGGAGGGTGCGCGCCACAGCATTGCTGGTGGCAGCCCCATCGGTGACGGTGAAATTGAGCGTGCGATTGGCACTGCTGGGGTTGTCGCCAATGTTGGTGTAAGTGATGGAGCGCAGAGCCGTTTGGTAGTCTGCTAGGGTCGCCAAGCCGCTGAGGGTGAGAACACCCGTTGTGGTATTAAAGCTGCCCGTCACCCCTTTAAAGTTGCTAAAGCCCAGTCGATCCTGTGCGGCAACATAGCCGGAGATCGTGACCGTAGCGCCTGCCAAGACCGTGCTATCGGGATCGGTGACTGCGATCGCCGGATCGAGGGCGATCGGGCTACTTTTTTCGGTGTAGGTGAGAACACCAGTCGAAGC
This sequence comes from Coleofasciculaceae cyanobacterium, assembly GCA_036703255.1. Lineage (GTDB taxonomy): Bacteria > Cyanobacteriota > Cyanobacteriia > Elainellales > Elainellaceae > Drouetiella. The sequence goes on along the minus strand of DATNPL010000151.1, from coordinate 83,988 downwards.
CGTCAGAATCGGAGCCGAATTGATCGGTGAAATCTGAATGGCACGGGTGGCAATATTGCTGGTTGCTGTCCCATCGGTGACGCTAAAGCGAGCTGTGCGGCTGGTCGTAGGATTGCTGCTGGTATTGGTGTAAGTAACCGATTGCAACGCCAGCTGATAGTTCGCCAGGGAGGCAATGCCGGAAAGGGTTAAAACACCCGTTGTCGCGTTGAAATTGGCCGTAATGCCATTCTGGTTGGTGAAACCCAGAACATCCTGCTGGGCAACGTAGCTGTCGAGGGCGATCGTTGCCCCGGCTAACGTGGGGCTATCAATGTCCGAGACGGTGACATTGGCATCAATGGCGATCGCACCGCTGTTTTCGGCATAGGTTAATCCGCTAGCTGAAGTTGCAATAACGGGGGCAGTATTGGTCGCCAGAATCTGGATGGAGCGCGTGGCAATGTTGCTTGTGTTAGTGCCATCGGTAGCGGTAAAGCGGACGGTGCGGGTGGCGCTGCTGGGGTTGCTGCTGCTGTTGCTATAGGTAATCGACTGCAACGCCGCTTCATATTCAGCGATCGTGGCCGCTCCGCTCAGCGTCAGGCTGCCCGTCGCAGCATTAAAGCTGCCCGTGATTTTGGCGGTGTTGGTGAATGCCAAACTATCTTGACCCGGCAGATAGCCTACCAGAGAGACTGCCGCACCCGTCAGGTTGGCACTGTCGAGATCAGTGACTTTGATGGCCGTATCAACCTTGATCGCGCCGCTGCCTTCGGTATAGGCTAGCGCTCCGGCTGAAGGGGTAATTACCGGGGCTTCATTGACGTTCTGTACCGTGACGGTCAGGGTCTTGGTGAAGGTCTTGCCGCCAATGTCGGTGCTGGTAACGCGAATGCTGTAGGACGGCTTGGTTTCAAAGTCAGGGGAGCTGTTGATCTGGAGCTGACCCCCGACGATGGTAAAGGCGGCATTGTCGCCAAAGCCAGCCACGAGCGAGTAGGTATGGCTATCGCCAGCATCCGGGTCGATCGTGCTAAAGCTGCCGATCGCCGTATTGGGCGGGACATTTTCAGCCACGATCGCATTGCTCAGCAATAAATCAGTCGGCGGCGTGTCTCCCGGACTTTCCGTTAGGTTATTGATGCCGACGGTAAAGGCTTTCTCAAAAAATTTGCCGCCCACATCCGTCGTGCGAACCCGAACCGAGTAGCTAGTCTTGGTTTCAAAATCGGGAACCACATTCAGGCGCAGTTCCCCGTTCACAATCGTAAAGGCCGCGTTGTCGGTGCTGCCTGTTCCAGTTACCAAGGTGTAAGTAAAGGTATCACCCGGATCAGGATCTTGGGTGGCAAACGTGCCGACGACCGTGCCCACAGGTCGGTTTTCGTCTACGGCACTGGGCGAGAGCAGCAGATTTTGGGGAGCCGTGCTGCCGGGAGTCTCGGATAGATTATTGACCGTGATGGCAAAGACCCGCTCCACAAACTTGCCGCCAACATCGGTGCTGCGGACGCGAATCGAGTAGGCGGCTTTGGTTTCAAAGTCAGGAATGCCGTTGATTTGCAGTGCGCCATTGGCGATCGTGAAGGCTGCGTTGTCGGTGCTGCCAGCTCCAGTCACCAAGGTGTAAGTGAATGTGTCACCCACATCGGGATCAATAGAGCTAAAGCTGCCCACAACCGTGTTGACGGGCTGATTCTCGTCAATATCGGTTTTAGAGAGGGCAAGATCGGTCGGCGGCGTATCTCCCGGTAGCTCAGGCAGATTATTCACCGTGATGGTGAACACCTTGTCGAAGAACTTGCCGCCCACATCGGTACTGCGCAGCCGAATTTTATAGGTTTGCTTAGTCTCGAAATCGGGGACGGTGTTGAGCCGCAGCTCATTATTGACGATCGTAAATCGGGTGTTGTCATCACTCCCGTCGCCAATCTCTAGCGAGTAGGTGAAGCTATCTCCCGCATCGGGGTCAACGGTGCTGAGGGTGCCGACGATCGTCCCCACAGGCAGATTTTCGTTGATGTCGGCTTTAGAGAGAACTAGATCGGTCGGGGCAGTTTGTCCTGGCAGCTCGGGCAAGTTGTTGACGGCGATCGCAAAGACTTTCTCAAAAAACAGCCCCCCTTTGTCGGTGGTGCGCACCCGAATCGAGTAGCTGGGTTTGGTTTCAAAATTGGGAACCGCGTTGAGCTGTAGCGCATTGTCAACGATTTTGAAGGCGGTATTATCGGTGCTGCCCGTCCCGGTAACGAGGGAGTAGGTAAAGCTTTCACCGCTGTCGGGATCAACCGTGCTAAACGTGCCGACGGTCGTATCTACAGGCTGATTTTCATCAACATCATTGTTTGACAGCTGTAGATCTTGCGGCGTTGTGGTGCCCGCTTCTTCGGTCAGATCATTGACCAGAATCGAGAAAACTTTGTCGAAGGTGCGCCCTGTAGAGTCGGTGGTTCTCAGTCGAATCGAGTAGCTAGGCTTGGTTTCAAAGTCAGGGATGGCTTTGATCCGTAGCTCATTCCCCACAAGTTCAAAAGCGGCATTGTCGGTGCTGCCAACGCCTGCCACCAGTGAGTATTGATGGGAATCTCCCGCGTCATCATCGGTCGTGCTAAGGGTGCCAATCGCCGTGCCCACGGGCTGGTTTTCATTGATGCTGCTGGCGCTGAGCGTCAGATCGGTGGGCGCTTCGGGCAGATTGTTGATGGTAATGGAAAAGTCTTTGGTAACGGGGAGTCCGCCCGTATCGGTAGAGGTGACGCGAATGCTGTAGGACGGCTTGGCTTCAAAGTTGGGAGGCGTGTTGATCCGTAGCTCATTGCCAGAAATGGTGAAAGCGGCATTGTCGCCAAAGCCACTGACTAGCGTATTCGTGAAGCTATCGCCAATATCAGGATCGGTCGTGTTCAGCAGGCCAATCACCGGATTAACAGCGTTCTCATCCACGGCCAGATTGCTCAAGCTGAGGTTGGTAGGCGCTTCGTTAACGTTGATAACGTTGATGGTGAGCGTTTTTTCTAGGCTGCTACCCGTGGTGTCTGTGGTGCGGACTTTGATGGAATAGCTGGGCTTGGTTTCAAAATCTGCTGGATTGCTCAAAAAGAGCTGATCGCCATTGGCACCGCCGATCGTAAAGGCGGCATTATCCCCAAACCCATTGACTAGGGTATAGGTAAAAGAGGTGCTATCTGGATCGGTTGTGGTCAGCGTCCCGATTAGTGCATTGGGTACTCCGTTTTCGTTGATATTGCTGTTGCTAATCAGAACGTTCGTCGGGCTGTTATCTTCGGCGATATCGTTGACTTGAACTGTAAGAGCCTGGGTAAACGTCAAGCCGCCTTTGTCCGTTGTTTCCACCCGAATGGCGTAAGTCGGCTTCGTCTCGTAGTCGGGCGAAACGTTAATGATGAGCTGCCCAGCCAGGGTCAGGGTAAATACGCCGTTGTCGGCATCGCCTGCCCCCACCACCAGCTTGTAGGTGTGGTTTTCGTTGGCATCTTCGTCGATCGCCTGTAGGTTGCCCAGCGAAAATCCGGCAACGATATTTTCATCAACGCCTGCTGGAGGCAGCTTGATTTCTGTGGGCGCTTCGTTTAAGTCGCCAACCGCGATCGCCAGAATCTTCTCGGTACTGAGGTCACCATCGCTCGATCGCACTCGAATCGAGTAGCTGGGCTTGGCTTCAAAGTTGGGAGAGGTGTTAATTAACAGCTGCCCCGTGGGAGAAATCGTAAAGGCGGCATTGTCTGTGTCGCCCGTTCCCGCTACCAGGGTATAGGTAAAGGTGTCGCCTGTGTCGGGGTCGGTGGTGGTAAAGGTGCCTACGGGTGAGGCATCTGGCACATTCTCAGGAACGGTAAGGCTGGTGAGGCCGATATCGGTCGGCGCTTCGTTGACTCCTGTGATGGTGACGGTTAGGATTTTCTCAAAACTAAGTCCACCCGCATCCCGACTTCTGACTCGAATAGAGTAACTATCTTTGGCTTCAAAGTCAGGCGAGCTGATGATTTGGAGCTGGTCGCCAACAATAGTAAAAGCAGCATTGTCAGTGTCACCCGCTCCCGTCACCAGGGTATAGGTAAAGGTGTCACTCGCATTGGCATCGTCGGTGGTGAAGTTGCCGATCGCCGCATTGTCACCCGTGTTTTCGGCGATGCTGGTAGGTGCTAGGGTGAGATCGGTCGGAGCCACATTTCCGGGGGCTTCCGTCAAATTGTTAATGCCGACCGTCAGAACCTTTTCAAAGGTCAGCCCATCCTGGTCTGTTGTGCGCACCCGAATCGAGTAGCTGGGCTTGGTTTCAAAATCAGGCGAACTGACGATGCTGAGTGCGCCAGCCATAGAGAGGGTAAAAGCCGCATTATCGGTATCGCCTGTTCCCGTCACCAAGGCATACTCGAAGGTGTTGCCGCTATCAGGGTCAGTGCTGGCGAGGTTGCCTATGAGCGAGTTGCCAGGGACGTTTTCGTCAATGTTGTCTGGCGCAAGGACGATATTGGTGGGCGCTTCATTCAGATCTTCAACGACGATCGCCAGCGCTTTTTCAAAAAATAGCCCGGTCGAATCGGTGGTGCGAACCCGAATGGCGTAAGCAGACTGGGTTTCGTAGTTTGGAGAAGCCGTGATTAAGAGCTGCCCAGTGGGAGAAATCGTGAAGGCTGCGTTGTCGGTGCTGCCAGTACCCGCCACCAGAGTATAGGTAAAGCTACCAGGGCCGTCTGGATCAACGCTGCTAAAGGTGCCTACAACTGAGCCAGCAGGCTGATTTTCATTAATTTCAGTTGGGTTAAGCGCCAGATCGGTCGGGGCTTCTGTGACATTGTTAACGCCGATCGTCACAACTTTTTCGACAATGAAGCCGCCCAGATCGACCGATCGCACTCGAATCGAGTAAGACGGCTGGGTTTCAAAGTTAGGCGATTCTAACAGCGTTAGCGTGTTGCCTCCGATCGAAAATTTCGCGTTATCTGTAGCTCCCGCACCTGCCACCAGCGTGTAGGTAAAGCTGTCGTCTGTGTCAGGGTCAATTGTGCTGAAGATGCCAATCTCGGTATTGGCTAGGGTATTCTCATTGACGCTGGTAATGCTGAAGGAGAGATCGGTTGAGGCTTCATTGACATCTTGAATCGTGACATTGAGAGATTTCTCAAAAAACAGGCCGCCCTGATCGGTGGTTTTGATCCGAACCGAGTAGCTGCTTTTTGCCTCAAAGTTGGGAGACGTATTGATTAATAGCTGCCCGGTGGGAGAAATCGAGAAGGCCGCATTGTCGGTATCGCCATCTCCAACCACCAGCGTATAGGTAAAGCTATCGCCCGGATTGGCGTCGGTGGTAGTAAAAGTACCCACGGGCGTGCCATCGGCAACATTTTCGTTAACGCTGACCGGGGCAAGCGCCAAGTTGGTCGGAGCTGTGTTGATGTTGGCCGTAGCGAGAAATCTTTGCCCATAGATCCCGCCTGACGAATCAGTCCCCTGATCTTGACTCGTCCATACGGTCGTCAAATTACCGTTTTTATCTGAGGCAGTAGAGGCAAAAAACTGATCGCCGATCGTATAGGTGTTAGCCTGAATCTCTTCCTCTAGCTGCACGCCCAAGGAACTATAGCGCTTGAGAAAAACGCCGTTGCCGCCGCCTGTGCTTTCGCCCGAAGTGCTAGACCAGGTCACGACAAAGCCGCCCGCGGGCACATTGGTGCTAACAGGTAGGATCGTGACGGTGGAATATTGCTGATCGCCGAACGGATTGACGTTAACCTTAATCTCGTTGGTCAGGGGTGCGCCATTGGCTCCAAAGCGACGGGCGTAGACTTCCTGACCTTCTGTTAGGCCATTGTCGCTAGTCCAGCTCACGACGAAATTGCCGTCTGTGTCGATCGCCACGCTGGGATTACGCTGGCTGCGGGCAGTGGTGGTGTTGACAATGAATTCATTGCCTATGGGTGCTCCTGCCGCAGTGTAGCGTTTGGCATAGATGCCCCAGCCATCCCCATCTTGGCCATTGCTCTCCCAAACCACGACAAAGCTGCCGTCTGGAGCCACCGCCACCGACGAGCTTTGTTGATCACTCAGGACAGGCTCGGTATCAATACCCGTATCAAAATCGGTTGTTGCTCGACGGTTAACGGCAATCTCCGCACCGTTTGGGCTGCCGTCAGCGTTGTATCGCTGGGCGTAAACGCCCCAGCCATCTTCTTCCTGAGTCTCGCTCGACCAGGTGATGACGTATCCCCCTGTCGCATTCATGGCGATCGAGGAGTTTTGCTGCTTGTCAAATTTATAGGTATTGACCAGCGTTTCACTGCCTTGCGCTACTCCATCCTTGTCATAGCGTTGGACAAACACCCCAGACGCACTGGTATCGGCAGGACTGGCTGGGGTACTTGTCCAAGTAATGGCAAAGTTCCCCGTTGCATCCATCGCGATCGAGGGGCTGAGCTGATCGCCTGAGATACGAGTATTGACCAGAAACTCTGTGCCGAGCTTATTGCCCGTTGCATCATAGCGCTGGGCATAAACCCCCCAGCCAATCGGGCTACTCGCCTCGTCTTGCCCTTGGCTTGACCAAACCACGACAAAGCCCCCGTTGGGGTCCATTGCGATCGCTTTGATCGGTCGCCGCTGTGTGCCCTGCACCGAAGCAGTCGATTGATCGGCTGTTTCGGTGGTGTTGATATGAAGTTCGCCGCCGGTAGGAGTAACGGGCATAGCACAGGTCTCGTTGATGGAACTCGTAGATGGAAAGCGTGACGGAAAGGTAGAATCAACCCTCTGACTCTGAGGGTACCCACATGAAATGCAACAATTACAGTAATTTCATAGAGTCTGTGTGGTAAACATTTTGCAAGTGTGCTAGCGAGACAAGCCAGGTTCTGCTTCGCTGTGCAAGACAAAAACGCTCTCACCGCTCCGAGTCGCGGTATGATCAGAAATCTGACTTCTCTGACTCAATGAAGATTCATAGCTAGACTTCGTAAAATGGATTGACAGCGCTGCTAATAGTGCTTCAAGCTAAGTTTTCCCTTAGCTTAACCCTAAGGGTAGCTTTGTACACCAATCATGAAGTTTAGCAAAGGTCTCGGTTATTGCCGCTCTTGTCCAGAGATTTTATGCTCAGGGTTCTATGGCGAAAGGAGCCATCTGGGAATTATTGGGGCCGCATATGAAACATACGCTTTCCGTTTTGGTTGAAGATGAAGCTGGGGTGTTGACGCGGATCGCGGGGCTGTTTGCCCGTCGCGGATTCAACATTGAAAGCTTAGCGGTTGGGCCAGCCGAGCAGATTGGTTATTCGCGCATCACGATGGTGGTGCCGGGAGACGATCGCGCCATTGAGCAAGTGACGAAACAGCTCTACAAGCTGATTAACGTGCTGAAGGTGCAAGACATCACTGAGGTGCCCTGCGTTGAGCGAGAGCTGATGCTGATGAAGGTGAATGCCACCAGCGCTAACCGGGCTGAAATTATTGAACTCGCTCAAATCTTTCGAGCGCGAGTCGTAGATGTGGGTGAAGATTCCTTGACGCTAGAAGTAGTGGGCGATCCGGGCAAAATGGTGGCGATCGTCCAGGTCTTAAACCGCTTTGGGCTAAGGGAAGTGGCGCGCACGGGCAAGGTTTCCCTAATCCGGGAGTCGGGCGTGAACACCGAGTACTTGAAGTCGCTAGAAGCCAAGGTTTAAATTTTCAAGAGAGTATAAAGCTCTTGAGAAATGAAAGGCGATCGCTGACCAAAACGGCGATCGTTTGTTTTTTCATAGAGGAACGGTTGATTATTGAGGGTAACAAAAACCGCAGATCGGAAGACACGCAATCAGGCGGCAACGTTAACGTAAGCAGATGAAGTCGTTGGGGGCGGAATCTCTAATCCCTCCAGTTTCAATCCTTCTAAGTGAAACGAGACAGCCTCTCGCATGTTCTGTTCTACTTCTTCGCGGGTAGCTCCAGTTGAAATACAACCCGGTAAGTCGGGAGAGTAAGCAGAATAGCCTGTTGGGGTTTGTTCAATCACGATGAGGTACTGCATCATTTCAGACCTGCTTGTTTAAGTGCATGATTTCAATCGGCAGGGCGGGAACCCCGATCGCTTTTGGACAAGATCACCAGCGCTTTATCAATTTCCCGAACTTTGATGCCGCGCAGGGCAGCGAGGAGCGATCGCAACAGAGCAACTTCATCATCAAAAAGTGTAATAAGGATAAGCGATCGGTTAGTGTGCTAATTGAGATATTGATTTTAGAGGCTTTAAGAGGCTAGGGATCAGGGGAAAGAGTAGCGATCGCCTGACTCTTATTCATTGCTATCTAGCATTCGTTAAATAGGTTTCACCGTTTCGGCACTTCTTCATGCCCACACTCGCTGAACTGAATACGCATCAAAAGTGGCGTCAGCGCTAACAATAACAAGAGAATGATGACTGGCTTGGGCAATGAGCATCCGATCGAACGGATCATTATGATGGAGTGGCAAGTTAAGATAAAACTCGGTATCTGAAAAAGTGATCGGTAAAATTTCAATATCGATCTGCTTGAGAACATCTTCTAAATCATGAAACGGATTTTGAAGAGCCAGCTTACCTTTGCCCATCTTAATTGCAATCTCCCAAAGGCTTGCAATACTAATGTGCAATTTATTATCTAATGATTCAATAATATCTCTCGCATTTTTACTCAACTGCAAATTACCTTCGATATACCAGATAAAAGTATGAGTGTCTAAAAGTGCATTCATGCTTATCTTATTCCTCGAACTCTTCGAGTGGCGCATCAAAGTCATCTGCCATCCAAATTTTTTCTTTCCAGATTCCAAAGCCACCTCGTTTTTTTAGTGTTTCTTGCTGAGTGCCTTGATGAACGTATCGACTACTTAGATACTCGACGTAGTGTAAAGCCTCAATTTGCAAAGGTTCTGGCAATGTCTTTAATAATTCTTGGATATTATGAATGATTGCAGTTTGGGGCATCATATTTTCTCCTGATTTAACTGTCATAAAAACATCATTGCAACATCTGTTTGAATAGCATTACCCGTCGCCATCAGGCATTTGTTGAATGATTTAAATAATAGTGCTGATACAGAGATAGAATCTCACTATACTTGCTTGAGCTAAAAGTAAAGGTCATTCTTCCAGTTATCCTTATCGTATTCTCTGTGAGTCAAAACATACTTGATGAGAATCAGTCGCTTTTCACAATCAATACTGGCAACCAATCGCAGATAACATGCATGTGCGAAAACTATGTACTCAAAGACCTACGCGATCGCCTGATCCACTTCTATAATTGTAAGCCTTGCTCTGACTTGCCCTAGCAGAGGGGTCATACTTGAGCGTAAAACGATCGTTCAGACAACATCCGAAGAACATGACTGCATCGCCGCTAGAACTTGCCAACAGTCACCCGGCTCTGTGTGAAGCGATCGCTCAACAGATTGCCCAAAGCCCTCAGCAGAGAATTACCTTTGCTGAGTTCATGGATTTGGCGCTATACCATCCTGACTATGGCTACTATGTTGCTCATTCTCAGGACATGCAAAAGGGTTTACAAGGCGGCATTCAAAGCGACTTTTTTACCTCGCCTCATCTGGGAGCCGATTTTGGGGAGCTGTTGGCCGAACAATTTGCCCAAATGTGGGAGTTGCTCGATCGCCCGCATCCCTTCACGCTGGTAGAAATGGGAGCCGGACAGGGCTTAATTGTGCAGGATGTTTTACGCTATCTGCACCGTCAGCATTTTGAATGTTTTGAGGCACTAGAGTACATCGTTGTTGAAAAATCACCTGCTATGGTGGCGGTGCAGCAAGCTCGTCTGCAAAACCTAACGCGCTCTTGGGGGCATCTGTCCTGGAAAACCTGGGACGAGATCCCGTCGAACTCCATCATCGGCTGCTGCTTCTCCAATGAACTCGTGGATGCTTTTCCAGTACATCAGATTGCGATCGCCAACGGTATGCTGCAAGAAATCTACGTGACCGCAGGTGATACCGAAGATGCGTTTACTGAAGCGATCGCCACGCCTTCCACTCCTAAATTGGCAGAATACTTTGACTTGATAAAGCTGAAGTTTCCGGCTGAGATCTACCCTGAACCCTATCGCAGTGAGGTGAATTTGGCGGCGCTGGACTGGATCACTACCGTGGGCGATCGCCTCAAAACAGGCTACCTGCTGACGATTGACTATGGCTATAGTGCCCAGCGCTATTACAGCCCTAGCCGCGCTGAGGGAACGCTGCAATGCTACTATCAGCACGCCCACCATTCCAATCCCTATCGGGCGATCGGGCGGCAAGACATTACAGCCCATGTCAACTTTACGGCCTTAGAACAGCAAGGCGATCGCTGCGGCTTGCAGACCGTTGGCTTTACGCAACAGGGGCTATTTCTCATGGCGCTGGGGTTGGGCGATCGGATTGCGGGGCTTTCGGAAACGGGGAGCTTAGAGCTGCGGGAGCGATCGCCACAGGCTTTATCTTTGCAAGATATCCTGCGTCGCCGCGAATCGCTGCATGCCTTAATTAATCCGATGGGGTTGGGCAATTTTGGCGTGTTGGTTCAATCTAAAGGCTTGGATGAAGCCTTGTCTCAGCCGCTCAAAGGACTCACAACGCCGCCGCTTTTTTGACGTGAATTGGCGAACTGCTTGTCACCATTAAGCTCCAAGAAAAATTCTTTCTCGATGGAAGCGGAGAAAGTCAAGTTCAGGGTGAAACTTTTCGGGTAGATGTAATGGATTGCCAGCATAGGCAACAAAGTTATGTTCTAAAGTTTCTTCAGGTAAAAACTTTTGCAGATAACAGCTTAGAAGCAATTTATACTCATCATCAAATGTAATAAGCCCTTGATCAAAGGCGACATCATGAGTACGGGCAAGACACAATCCATTTCTAGGATTAAGACGATGCTCTGATTGCTCACGCCAAGGAATAATATGACTTGCAATTAGCAATTCTGGAATAGGATTTCCAGTTATGCAACAGCGACTTCCATATGACGATAGGATCATTTGCCGAAAGAAGTCTTGCCCGATTCTAGTTTTAGCTGTAACTTTAGCTTCTGTTTCTTCTATGATTCGACGTGAAGGATATGTTTCTAGAGGTGGCTTGGATATTCTAGCTTTCTGCCTCATAAATAATTGATTGAGGTCAGCTGAACCAACTAATTCTTGAAAACGTTCTTCACTTTCTGTCCCTAAGTTTTCCCAGTTTGCTGTAAATTCCTGCCAGATACCTCGATCGGCTTTACTCGCTTTACTCAATCCTCGAATGCCACGCGCCTGCTGCACTGGATCAAGTGAAGCCAGATTACTAAGTTTCATCGCTAGACTACTAGGCGTTCTACCTAATTTTTCAGCGACTTCCATGATGATGGGTGTTCTATGGTCAAGCTGTCCAAATGGCAGTTTGCAATATAAATTCATTGCAATGATGAGTTCATCCCGCGTCCAGGATTTTCTAATAGTCATGAACCCTCGATGCTAATAATCCTAGAAGATCCAGCGCATTGAAGCGCGCGTCATACATTCATTTAATCTACCCCCTTACCCTGCTAGGCTAAATAGGCAAGCTTATCCTGGAGATCGCCCATGCTGGATGCGCTCAACCAGACCCAAACCCAGTTTTGTCAGTGGCGTGGCTATCGCTGTGCCTATGAAGTGCGAACAGCGCCAACGCAGATGGCAAATGACGAACCGCCTTTGCTGTTGCTGCATCCGATTGGGGTAGGGCTATCGCGGCGCTTCTGGGATCGATTTTGTCAGACCTGGTTTCAGTCGGGGCAGACGCGATCGATCTACAGTCCAGATTTGCTTGGCTGTGGCGAAAGCGATATGCCGCATGTGGCCTACACGCCCGAAGATTGGGCTGAACAGCTTCAGTTTTTCCTGCAAACCGTGGTGAAAAAGCCTGTGGTTTTGGTGGCGCAAGGGGCTTTATTGCCTGTGGCGATCGCGCTGATTCAACTTCAACAGCCTCAGCCTCATGGGGGGCAAAGCCTGGTGCAAAGCCTAGTGCTATCCGGCCCTCCTGCCTGGACGGTTATGACCCAACCCACGCCCGTCTGGCGGCAAAAGCTGTTGTGGAATCTGCTGTTTGATTCGCCAGCAGGACTCGCCTTCTATGAGTATGCAAGGCGACGGCAGTTTATTGCATCATTTTCAGTGCGGCAGCTCTTTGCTGAGGCAGCAGCCGTTGACGAAGAATGGCTGCACACGCTGGTCACGGATGCCAAAACGCCGGGTAGACGCTACGCTGTGTTTTCGTTTTTGGCGGGCTTCTGGCGAAAAAATTGGGAAACCGCCCTGACTCAGCTCAACCTGCCGACGCTGGTGGTGATGGGCAATCAGGCTTTTAGCATCAGCAAATCGGGCAAGGGGGAAGCTCCGGGCGATCGCCTGCAAGACTATCTGCGTCGCTTACCCCAAGGCCAGGGCGTGCAAATTGCCGGACGCAATGTGTTGCCCTACGAATCGACCGCCCTGTTTGTCCAGGCGATCGTCCCTTTTATCCAGCAAGCCTGAGCCTCAAGCCTGCTCAGAAGCGTCTGCCTGATTAACGGCCTCCTGTTCTTCCATCGCTTCTTGGATGAAGAGACGGGCAAGGCGATCGTATACGCCTGCGCCGATGTATTGCGGATAGGTATGCGATCGGCTGTACACCCAGATCAAATTCTCTCCATAGAAAATCCGGATGTCTTGCAGCCAACTTTTGCATTGGGGCCTCAGCGCATTGGCGGCATTCAGGGCATCCGTCCAGCGCTCAAATTCTTCCGAGTAGCCCCGCGTCGCAACTCTAAACACTACTGCACCTCAATGCGTCGCAGCTCGGCACCTGTGTAGTAGTGCAGCAAAATCTGGGCATAGTTCCAGTTTTGCTGCGCCAGCTTTTGCGCTCCCCACTGACTCATACCAATGCCATGGCCGTAGCCCTGCCCGGTAAGCTGGAAGGCCGTCGGCGCAGAAGTGACGCTACCCGCACTGGCGACCTGCCCCATCTGCGGAATGATTTGAAAAGGAGCGCTGCGTAGATCCAAGGCATCGCGCAGATCGTCACCGTCGATGACTCGACTGCCCGCATCGCCTTCTAGTCGAATTTGAATAATACGCCCGCCTGCCGTCACCTTCTCTGGCTCCATCCTCAGGATCGTTCCCACATCTGCGTAGTGCTTGCTCAGCTCTGCGGCGGAAACGGTTTTGTCCCAACGGCAGTTGGGTGCGTCTTGGTCAGGGCTTTCGACGCTGCGGAGGTAGGGTAAGGCGCTGCTCCAGATATCTTCTGAGTTTTCCGTCCGACCCCCTGCACAGGAGTGAAAAACGGCGTCGATCGTCTGCCCGTTGTAGGTCAAAACCTGCCCTTGCGTGCTGTCTACCGCCGCGCGCGTGCTGGCGGCCTCTTTCTCAATGCCGGCGTAAACCTGCCAAGCGGTAGTGTTGCCCACATCAAAAAGGGCGGTAGCGCCGGATTGCCGCTGATAGATCACATAGGAACGTGCCGCTACGGCCTGTGCCTTGAGCGCCTCTAGACTCCAGCTCGTCGGCATTTCGCTGCCCACAACGCTATAGAGATATTGCTCAATATCAACATAGTTGACCGCCGTTAAGCCGCCCTCGGAAGGCACGACGCAGGTCGAGCCACGATACCAGCGATCGTCAATAAACACATAGCCGCCGTTGCTGGGTTCGATGCAGGCTTGGCTCGTCTGAAGCTGATTGACGGCAATGCCTCCGGCTTTGGCTTCGGTCATCACCGCATTCATGGCCGGGATGGGGGCGAGGGCTTGTCCTGCTCCATCCGTCAGCATGGCATCGGTAGAGCTGCCAATTTTGATTTGTTTGACATCCTGATCGATCGCGACCCGCAAAGTCAAGGATTCGGCTTGGGCAGGAGCGATCGCCACTAGCCACAGCAGCAGGGTAAACCACCCTGCCTTTTTGCTATGCCTCAGCCATTGCTGCAACGGCAACCGCAAGGGGGACAGGCGGAAGCTAGCGCTGCTAGCACAGGATTGAGATGTCATGAATGAGAACTCCTCACGCTGAAAAAGTTGAGCTTTGAAAAGGGGAAGCAAAAAGGTTGGGCGTTATAAAGTTGGGCGGATTATCTAGACAGACTAAATCTAACCTCAGCGACGGCATAAAGCGGCTGAATGTTTCTAGCCTATTCTATTGTCGATTGCTTGCAGATGTACCAAATTTGATGCAAATGCGGCACACAGGCTGTGATTATTCCCTAAAACTTAGACAATAAAAGCCGACAAAAAAGGGGGGACAATGCCCCCCCTGACCGTTGATTTAGCCTTCTAGCTTGGCTTGCAAAAGCTGATTAGTCAGCTTGGGATCGGCTTTGCCGCCCGTTGCCTTCATCACCTGACCGACAAAGAAACCCAGCAGGCTTTTCTTGCCGCCTCTGTATTTCTCCAGCTCTGAGGGAAAGGAGGCAATCACCTGATCGATCGCCGCTTCAATCACCTTTGGATCAGAAACTTGAACCAGCCCTTTCTTCTCAATCAGCGCCTTGGCGGAGCCACCTTGCTTCAATAGCTCCGGCAAGATATCTTTGCCGATTTTGTTGCTAATGGTGTTAGCTTCGATCAGCTTGATCATTTCGGCAAGGCTGTCGGGCTTGAGCGGCAGTTGCGTAATGCTCAGCCCTTCTTTGTTGAGATAGGCGCTGATGTCGCTCATGATCCAGTTTGCCGCCAGCTTGGGAGTGGCTCCGGCAGCGATCGTCGCTTCAAAGTATTCGGCAATGGCGCGATCGTCGGTGATGATGCGGGCATCGTAGGGCGACAGACCCAGATCGTTTTCATAGCGGTGACGCTTTTGGGCGGGCAGCTCAGGCAACTGCGATCGCCACTCTTCTAGCTGTGCGGGTGCCACCTCGATTGGGCAGAGGTCTGGCTCCGGAAAATAGCGATAGTCGCTAGAGCCTTCTTTGACCCGCATACTAATCGTCCGCTGTGCCCCTTCTTCCCAGAGGCGCGTCTCTTGCACGATTTTTTCTCCAGCTTCGATCGCCGCAATTTGCCGCTCGATTTCGTGATCGATCGCCTTTTGGATGGCGCTGAAGGAGTTCATGTTTTTGATCTCTACCTTCGTGCCAAACTTCTCGGTGCCGACAGGACGCACAGAGATGTTGACATCGCAGCGCAGAGAGCCTTCCTGCATGTTGCCGTCGCTCACTCCTAGATAGCGGACGATGCGGCGCAGCTCTTGGGCATATTCTGCTGCCTCCACACCCGATCGAATGTCAGGTTCTGAGACAATTTCCACCAGCGGTACGCCTGCCCGGTTGTAGTCCACCAGCGAGTAGGTGGAACCTGAGAGACGGTCGCTGCCCCCATGCACCAGCTTTCCGGCATCTTCTTCCATATGCAGCCGGGTGACGCCGATTTTCTTGCGGCTGGGGTTGCCCTCTTTGTCGAGGATTTCGATCTCTAGCCAGCCATGTTCGGCGATCGGCAAATCAAACTGCGAGATCTGATAGTTCTTGGGCAGGTCGGGATAAAAATACTGCTTGCGATCGAATTTGCTGTAGGGGGCAATCTGACAGTTCAGCGCCAGTCCTGCCTTGACTGCGTACTCCAAAACCTTCTGATTCAGTACGGGCAAGGTGCCGGGTAGCCCCATGCAGACAGGATCAATGTTGGTGTTGGGATCTGATCCAAACAGCGTTGAGCTGGTGGAGAAAATCTTGGTTTCTGTGCTGAGTTGGCAATGGGTTTCTAAACCAATAATCGCCTCGTACTGGGTTTTCACAGGAGTGGCAGCAGTCATAGAAATACCGATAGTGTCTGTAATTAGCGCCCGATCGGCGGTTAATCCTATTTTAGCGAGAAGTTGCGATCGGATGAACGTTGATGAATGGGGACAGAATGCGCTGATTTTATAGGCTCACTAGATTGAAAACAAGACAGTTGTCCCATCATACTTACGTTCGATCCCCCTAAATCCCCCTTAAAAAGGGGGACTTCAAACCGTTTTGGCTCGGTTCCCCCTTTTTTTAAGGGGGGCTAGGGGGGATCGATTTAGCATTTGCGATCTACTAAGGTTTGATTACTAGCTGCCCCCATCAAACATGATGCTGTACTCTGCCTGGGGCTTGATCTGGCGCAAGATTTTCAGATAGGCTTCGGCATCGCTGCGGCGGCGAAAACGTTCTATGACGATCGTGCGGGCGTTGGGTAGGCAAAGGATGATGCACCAGGGAAACAGAGTCTCGGAGTAAGGCATGGCAAATGAGGGCGATCGCCTGGATCGCGCTGGGATGAATAGGGAGGGGCGATCGCAAGGTGGCTGCTATCGCTCACAGCCAAACGAATCTGACTCGCCGCTTTGCGAGGAGAAAAACCGTAAATCGCTGAATTGATGAGAAACTAAAGAACGAACCAAAACCGCTCTAGGCAAACGCTAGCTGGCGCTCACCTACAGCAATCTCTGGTTATTTATCCATAAGGATTATATAAGCAGACTTTAAAGTCAATTGTCAATATTAGTTATATAAGTGTTCTTTAACAAAGCATGACTAAAGAACCGCAACAGCCAGATAAGGAGTCTCCGCTCAGGAAGCGTAGAGAAGAGTTGGGATTGACGCAGAGAGAAATTGCTGCGGCACTTGATAAAACTGTTCAAACCATCAGCAATTGGGAAACGGGCTTGTATGAGCCAAAGATGACTCCGCGTGAGGTGAAGCGGCTCTGTCGATTACTGAACTGGACGCTGGAAGATATGCCCGACGAGTTTGCGGCACCCAAGGAATAGTTGTAGCTATGGCGGAATTGCAGCGATCGCTCTACTCTTGCACAGGTGAATTAGGCGGAAAAAATAATGAACTTTTCGGGCTAATTATATAGGTAGAGAGTATCATGCGGAAAAGCTGTCAGTCTAATCCTCTATTTCAGGGATTGGGCGGAAAATATTTGATCTAATGCTGCGATCGAGTGAATAGCCTGACGGGATTTAGCCTAATCAGTAGTCTTACGGCATACCGATTGCCTCAGACATAGCACAGCAACTTATTTTATGAAAAGAGTATAAAGTAAATGCTTTTCCTTGAAAATCATGAATGAGAACTCCGTAAAGTACAAAGCGGGTTTAGACCGCAAAGAGGCTGAAAGAGCGCTGGAAGAATTTTTAAAGTCTGGAAATAATGTAAAGGTATTTGCACTCAAAGGTGGTTGGGGAATCGGAAAAACCCACTTAGTAAAAACATTTCTAGCAGGAGCCAAGCAAAGTTATCGCTACGGTTCTATTTTTGGAGTTTCAACAATAGAAGAATTAAAGATGCAATTGTGGAGTAACTTTAATTCAGATACTAAAGTTGATGAGAAGCGGAAAAGATTAGATTTCAGAAATCTATTTACAAGAACGACTAAAAATTCAAAAGATTTAGGAAATGTGGTAGAAGCAATTCCTAGCATGGGAGAATATGGAATTGGCTTCACGCCAGCAGTGATTAGCCTTGTCAGTAATCTTATAGTTAACAGGGCACTTCAAGATCAATTAATCTGTATAGATGATCTTGAGAGGAGATCAGCGAATCTCTCATTAAATGAGGTTTTAGGGTTTATTGAAAACCTTATGGAAGACAAGAACTGTAAAGTTATCATCATCTATAACGAAGAAAAACTTAAAAAAGACGAGGAATCAAATAGAGTTTTGACAGAGTATAGGGAAAAGATTATTGATTTTGAGGTAAATTTAGATCCTAGTTTGATAGGTAATTTCCGTATAGGTTTTGGCGAAAATGATCCCGATGAAGATATTATATTTAATTACTTTGTTAGAGCAAGAATCAGAGTCAATAACATTAGAATACTTAAAAGAATAAAGCTACATCTTGATAAAGTCAGGCCAGCCATCAATAGCTTTTTGCCGGAAGTTCGATTTAAGATCATTAACGAAGTCATCTTTATGACGCTGGCAAAACTTGATACAAATTTCCCTGTAGATTTTGATAAGTTAATGTTACTTGGTAGTTCTCAAAATACCTTGAATACTAGTGAAGACAAAGATATTTATCTTCACGCTTGTCAAATAGGATACACTAATTCAGTAATCAGCAATGAGATTTTTCGTTTGATTGAGACATCTGTCTGTAATGATAAGGTGATTCAAGACGAAGGTGAAAAACTGAATAGTATAGAGAAGAGTCATAAAATTGAAGAGAAATTAAGGGAGGCTTATAAGCCATATTCTGAATCCTTTGAATCTTCTGAAGAAGATCTCCGAAAGAACTTGACTGACTTCCTTGAGAAGTATTGTGAATTTTTAGACTTTCGCAAAATTCAAGGACTTACAGATATTTCACGCGCTATCAATCTAGTTGTAGATCCTTACTGGAAGAAATGGTTTCAACATCAAATTATCCAAGCTAAAACTCTTGAGAATCTATACTATCTTCAATCAATTATTCAAGCTAATCAATTTCTTGAAGCCAGTGAATTGCTAACCGAGCTTGATAATAAAATAGCTGTTTTCGAGAAAGATATGAGCATTGATGCCATTTTGATTAGGCTTCTAGATAGAGAAGGTTGGTCTCAGAAAGATGCTGACTACTTGAACAGCCGTACCTCGGATCAATGGAAGCAATGGCTTCTAGTAAAGCATCCTGATAAAGTTTTTATGATTCGTCAAGCTCTGGAAATGTCGGGAGAATCTTCCAAAACTTTGAGAAGTACTATAGCTGAATTGGCTCAAGATAGTGCTCTAAATAAGATGAGAGCTAAGAAACTTTATGATGTTATTTTAGAAGATGTTGGTACATAGATGCATTAATATCTAATATATACATCAAGGGAATTTGAAAGCCCTCGGACTGCTTTGTCAAGGATCGGTCTGGTGCAATAGGCTATTTGTAACTAGTGAACTCAAAGCTGTTAGTAAGCTTCTTCGATGGGAAGAGGAGCGATCGCTCCACCCTTCAACTTTGCACAGGTTTATCCCCGTGATTTTGTTGCAGAGGGCGATCGCCCCACCCTCCAACTTTGCGTAGATCCATCTCAGTGATTTCTGTTGCGGAGTGCGATCGCTGGATTTCTTTTAGGGCCAAAGTTTTTTGGGTTACCCTAGAAGCATTATGCGCAAGGTAATTCTCTTTATGGGTGTCATAATTTCAGACGAGATCTTGCAGGCATCTCATCTTACCCCAAGCGAGTTTCGCCAAGAAATCGCCCTGCATTTATTTCAAACAGGTCGTCTGACGTTGGGTTATGCCAGTCAGTTAGCAGAGATGCCCTCTAACACCTTTCGTCAACTTCTAAAGCAGCGCAGCATTCCGCTTTACTCCTATGACGTTGAGGACTTTGACCTAGATCTAAAAAACTTACGTGAACTGGGGCGATTGTGACTGTTGTTGGCAATACGTCAGCAATCACAAATTTAGCAGCAATTCACTACCTCCAACTTCTGCCTCAACTTTACAGTCAGGTCACAATCTTTAGAGTATCTTCTGCCTTGTACGACAAGGTTTTGGATAAGGTGAAAGAACCTTAACAGATGCCGTAGATTTATCTCAGTGATTTTGTTGCAGAGCGCGATCGCCTTCAGGACTATCACACATACACCCAATTCTGGGGAACTTCCGGAACTCAAAGCCCCCCAGAATTGGGAGATTTGGGGGGTAGTTCGGGTCGCAAGTCTGACTTTTCAGATATTCTTTGAGGACGATCGAGAATTTTCGGCAGAGCTACATCTAAAGGCGTACCCAACTGACTCAGGTTCAGCGCATGACCGCCCGTAACTAAATAAACCGGGTGAGCGATCGCCCCAATTTGACGCGTGAGGCTACCCAGGCGATCGCGAAACAGCCGACCGATCGGGTAAGCAGGCACAACGCCCCAGCCTGTCTCTTCTGCTACAAAAATCACCTGTGCCCGCATCTGCGACACACTCAGCAGCAGTTCTGCAACCGTCTGCTGCCATTCTGAGTCGCTTTGGTCTAGCAGGTTCGCCAGCCAGGTGCCCAAAGAATCCACTAGCAAACACTCTGAAGGTTTTGCGGCCTGAAGCGTTGCCGCCAGAGCGATCGGCACCATCATGGTCTGCCAAGTGGCAGGGCGACGCTGCTGATGCAACAGAATTCGGGCTTGCCATTCCACATCTTGCGCATCGGCCTGGGCAGTTGCCACATAGATCACAGATTGACCCGACTGAACCGCCAAAGCCTCTGCCCATTCGCTTTTTCCCGATCGGGCGGCTCCGGTCACTAGCGTAATTTGGGCGATCGAAGGGGGGGATGTCATGAAACTTGGCTCACGGCGGGCTACCCAGCAAAACCTACGTTGCGTTAATTATTCGCTTAAAACGTAATTTTACAGAGTGGAAGTCGCTAGAATAGACCCCAAAGGGTGCCTTTGCCAACCGCTTTGAGAATCTTAATGCCTGTTGGGGAGGAGGGGCGAACGATGAAACCTGAACTAAAACGAATTGAGGCAACGCTAGGTCAGCTTAACCCAAGCGTCAATATTCGGCAGATGCCCACGGATGCTCAGAGGTGCGTTAGTTCTCCTTCACAAAATTTACGACAACCCCAAACCCTGCAAGCCTTCCCGCTGCCCAAGGACTCTGCTGAGCCGTTGCCTGTGTCGATCGCGCCAACCCATTCTGGCAGCCCAGCCCCCTCTGCGCGATCTGCCCCCTCCACGCCACCCGCTTCCGCCAGAGCTTTTCCCGTTCAGGCTTTCCCTGTTCAGGGCAATCCCAAAACGCCTTCTTTGCCGCGATCGAAGCCCCCCAGCCTTAGCAGCCATCGCCATGCCGCCAATCCTAATCTGGCCGTGAGCTTACTCAAAGAAATTGAGGCCAAGATTAGCGTTTGGCAGCAAGAGCTAGAGCAGGTGATCCAGCAAATGCGATCGCTTTACGAAGAAGGGCCAATTGTAGATGGTTGGCTAGAGTCTCATGCACTGGGCGGCACCCCACAGACTATGCCGTCCGTTCAGCTAGCGGCCTTGCGCCATGCTGAGGTCGATCGCCTGATGGACTACGTCGAAGAAATTTGTAGCGCCAAGACTGCGCCCCCCGAAGAAGCGATCGGCACGAGCTATCGCCTTTGTGGATTGGATACGGATGGTCAGCTTTGGTCGCGCCCCTGTCCGGCTCCGCAGATTCCCTACATCAGTCTGGCGATCGCCCGTTACCAAAAGCTGCGAATTTTGCTCGACAAAAAGCAGGTGCTTGAAAATCGGCTTCAGCAATTGGTGCAAACGCTGACGCTGCTGCATCGTCAACTTGAAGATTGATTTGAAGACCCAGTAGATTGCAAATTAGGGTTTTGTGGAGCGCGCCACAAAACCCTAAAAGCTGGATTTCAAAGGCGCTTTGCGCCTTTGAAATCCAGCTTTTAGAAAAAATAGAAGGGTTTAGCGATCTACTGATTTGGCCTGGGGCGAAATGTGCCGGGGGGCAAAATCTGGATTGAATTCAAGCCAGCAGCGCCATAAAGTTCGCAAGAGCAGCATTCTACGCCAAGCGAGGCTGATATTCTTAGGGACAGTTCTACAGGCTGCAATCAAATGGCTACCTTACTCGTCAAAAATATTCACACCTTGGTCACGATGGATGCCACCAGACGAGAGATTCGGGGTGCAGCCATCCTCGTTCGTGACCATGTGATTGAGCAAATTGGCACCACAGCAGAGTTGCCCTCCACCGCAGATGAAGTTCTAGACTTGGGCGATCGCCATGTTGTTTTACCCGGCTTGGTCAACACCCATCATCATTTTTTCCAGACGCTGACGCGAGTGATTCCGGCCGCGCAAGATTGTGACCTGTTTAATTGGCTTCAGGCTCTCTACCCCCTATGGTCAAAGCTGACGCCAGAGGGGGTGCAGGTTAGCGCCCAAACAGCAGCCGCAGAGCTAATGCTGTCAGGCTGCACCACCGCCAGCGATCATCTCTATCTCTACCCCAACGGCTGTCAGTTAGATGACGAAATTCAAGCGATCGCCGAGATGGGTCTGCGATTTCATGCCAGTCGGGGCAGCATGAGTCTGGGCGAAAGCCAAGGAGGACTGCCACCCGATGCTCTGGTCGAGAAAGAGGCCGATATTCTCAAAGACTCGCAGCGGCTAATTGAGCACTATCACGACAATTCCCGTCACGCCATGCTGCGGATGACGCTTGCCCCCTGCTCTCCCTTTACCGTCTCGCAAGACTTGATGCGAGAGTCTGCTGCCTTGGCGCGATCCTATGCGGGGGTGAGGCTGCATACCCATCTGGCCGAAAACAAGTCGGATGTCACCTACAGCCTAGAAAACTACGGCATGATTCCGGGTGACTATGCCGAATCGGTGGGCTGGCTGGGCGAGGATGTCTGGCATGCCCACTGTGTGCAGCTCAGTGATGACTCGCTCTTTAAGTTTGGCAAAACCGGAACGGGCGTGGCGCACTGTCCTTGTAGCAATATGCGACTCGCCAGCGGCATTGCCCCTATCCGCAAAATGCTAGATCAAGGCGTCCCGGTCGGTTTGGGCGTCGATGGCTCTGCTTCTAATGACGGGGGCAACCTGCTTCAAGAAGCCCGCATGGCTTTTTTGCTGGGGCGGGTGCGCGATTGTGATGCCTCAAGCCTGACGGCGCGACAGATTCTGGAGGTGGCGACCTTGGGCGGCGCGCGGGTTTTGGGTCGAGACGATATCGGCTATCTGGCTCCGGGGCTGTCGGCAGATTTCATTGCGGTGAATATCGATCGCCCTCAGTTTGCCGGGGCACATCATGATCTGGTGGCGGCGATGATTTTCTGCCCGGTTCACACGGTCGATTACAGCTTCATCAACGGCAGAAAAGTGGTTGATCAAGGGCAGTTAACCCCGATCGATCTGCCTCTGCTCATTGAGCGTCACAATCGCATAGCGGCTGAGCTAGTGACAGGATAAAGTTTTGGCGCGATCGACCTTCTGGCTATCTCTCAAAATCTGGCCGCAAAACCCGGCAGAATTTAATGCCAAAATCACATGTTATCTGAGGCACACCTCTCAGATCAGATTTTCTGTACCTTGTTCAAAACGGGCGGTAACGTTAGGCGACCAGGCAAGGCAGCAAAGGGGCAAGCACAGTGGAAAACTTAAAAGCGGTGATTATTGGGGCAGGTATGGGCGGCTTGGCTACAGGTATTGCCTTGCGTCAGGCTGGATATGAAGTAGAAATCTACGATCGCGTCAGTGAATTGCGTCCGGCTGGAGCCGCGATTTCGCTGTGGTCGAATGGCGTAAAAGTGCTGAATCGCCTGGGCTTAGGCAAAGAGATTGCCAGCATTGGCGGCCAAATGGATCGGATGGCGTACTACAGCAGCACCGGAGAAAAGCTAACGGACTTCAGCCTGCTGCCCTTGATTGAACAAGTAGGTCAGCGCCCCTATCCTGTCGCTCGGACAGAGCTTCAGGGCATGCTGCTGAATGCCTTTGGAGCCGATCAGGTGCAGCTCAACTCGAAATGTGTGGCGATCGAGCAAGATGCTGACAGCGCTACCGCTATTTTTGCAGATGGCCGTAAGGCGACGGGCGATCTGG
Source organism: Coleofasciculaceae cyanobacterium (assembly GCA_036703255.1). Taxonomy (GTDB): domain Bacteria; phylum Cyanobacteriota; class Cyanobacteriia; order Elainellales; family Elainellaceae; genus Drouetiella. The sequence goes on along the minus strand of DATNPL010000151.1, from coordinate 60,510 downwards.
TGATTGGCGCAGATGGCACCCATTCCCTCATTCGGCAGTATGTGTTGGGATATGCGGCAGAGCGGCGATATGTCGGCTATGTCAACTGGAATGGACTCGTTCCGGCTAGCGAAGATCTGGCTCCCAAAAATAGCTGGGTGCTTTATGTGGGGGATCACAAACGCGCTTCCCTCATGCCCGTTTCTGGCGATCGCTTCTATTTCTTTTTGGATGTGCCTCTGCCCAAGGGCACCCCCAGCCAGCCAGAAAACTACCCCGAAGAGCTGGCGGGCTTTTTCAAGGGGTGGGCTGCTCCTGTGCAGACTTTAATTCAGCGTCTTGATCCGTTTAAGACCAATCGGGTCGAAATTCATGATGTCGAGGAGTTGCCTACCTGGACAAAAGGACGGGTCGCGCTGCTAGGCGATGCCGGACACAGCACTGCACCCGACTTGGGGCAGGGCGGCTGTCAGGCGATGGAGGATGCCTGGGTATTAGCCAACTCGCTGGTGACCAATACGATTAGCGTCGAAGATTCGCTGAAGCGCTATGAGGCGATTCGTAAAGATCGGGCGGCAGATGTGGTGATCAAAGCCCGCAAGCGATCGGATGTCACCCACGGCAAAGACCCCGAAAAAACTCAGCAGTGGTACAGCAGCCTCAAGCACGAAGATGGCACCGATATCATGAGTGCGATTTCTAAGACGATTCTGGCGGGGCCATTGCATTAAACTGAGCCTGACCGGAAAAACGCTAAAATTGCGATCGCAACGATGACCCAACCTTACTCGATTTCTGAACTCAACCAGATGAGCCAGGATACCTTTACGGCTGCTCTGGGGGCAGTCTTTGAAGATACCCCTGCGATCGCGCATCACGCCTGGAACGATCGTCCTTTTGAGGATGTCTCCGATCTGCATCAAAAAATGGTGCAGATCGTCCAGCACATGAGCCTAGCGGAGCAGCTGGCATTAATCAAAGCGCACCCGGATCTCGGCAGCAAAGCCCAGATGGCGGCGGCCTCTGTGCAAGAGCAGGCCGGAGCCGGGTTAGATCAGCTAACGCCTGAGGAGTACGATCGCATCCAGGCACTAAATCAGTCCTATAAAGAGAAGTTTGGCTTTCCGTTTATCACAACCGTCAGAACCCAGACCAAGGCCAGCATTTTTGCCGCCTTCGATCGCCGCTTGCAAAACACGGTAGCGGCAGAAACCCAGCAGGCTTTGACAGAAATTGCCCAGATTGCTCGGCTCCGACTGCTGGATCTGTTGGACAATGGTTAGGTGTCAGTTTCGCTACCCGATCGCTAACCATGCCAAACCCTATTTTTTCTCCTCCGGTTGCCATGACGATCGCTGGTTCTGACAGCGGTGGCGGTGCCGGAATTCAGGCAGATCTGCGCACTTTTTCGTTTCATCAAGTGCATGGCACCTGTGCGATTACCTGTGTCACGGCACAAAATACGTTAGGCGTGACGCGGGTTGATGCGCTGCCGCCCGAAGCGGTGACGGCTCAAATCGTGGCTGTGGCAGAAGACATCGGCATTCAGGCGGCAAAAACAGGAATGCTGCTGAACCAAGCCATCATCGCGGCGGTGGCGGCACAGGTCGAAGCGATCGCCCTTGCTCATCTCGTGGTCGATCCGGTGATGGTGTCTCGAACCGGGGCGCAGCTAATGGATGATGCCGCTATTGCGACCCTGCGCGATCGCCTGATTCCCTTGGCTGCCGTCCTCACCCCCAACCGCCACGAAGCCCAAATTCTCAGCGGTATGGAAATTAACACGCAGCAGGAAATGCAGGCAGCTGCTCAAAAAATTCTGACGTTGGGTTCTAAAGCGGTGCTGGTCAAAGGCGGGGGAATGGCGGCAGACCTGCGCGGAGTCGATATCTGGTTTGATGGCGATCGCATGGAGGTGCTGCACACCGAAACCATTGACACTCAAGATACCCACGGCACAGGCTGCACTCTGTCGGCAGCGATCGCCGCAAATTTGGCGATCGGGCAGGAGCCATTTGAGGCGACTAAAAATGCGAAGGACTATGTGACGATGGCGCTGCGCTATGCTCTACGGATTGGCAAAGGACAAGGCCCAGTGGGGCACTTTTTCCCGCTGCTGCCAAAGGATAGCCCCTCTGGCGTGGATACAGCCCTATCAGATGATTAAAATATAGACCAGCTTGAATCGGTGGATCACATGGCAAAAAAATCTAAAGGGTTCAGCGAGCTGCTTTACCAACAGCAGCAGGCAAAAAGACAAGAAGAATCGCTAAATAAGCTGGCTCAAAGGGTGGAGCAGGGCTGGAAGGGGAAGATTGCAGGCGTCGAGAAAAACCCCAAAGGCGAAGCCAAAATGTCTGAGGTTCTGCAAGCCTTTGTTGAGCCTCATCTAGACTTTGCCCATAATTTAGAGCAGCGACGAAAAATGTTTTCGATCGCGCTTCTGGCCTGGAATCTGGCTCTTTTGCCTCAAGAGGAGCAGCAGCAAGAGATGCAGAAAATCATCGATCAACTTTGTCAGGGTAAAGATCGTCAGGCTCAACAAGATATGCAAGAAGTCTTAGAAGAATTGATCAACCGCAAACGCAAATATTTTTCAGGCTACCATCGCTACATCCTCGATTTCGAGCTGCAAGAAACCGCTCAAGACTTTCACCTTTCGGTCGTTTCCTCAAAGACGCCCAAAGCTCAACAGCAAGAATCTTGATAGTGATCTGACACCCAAAGCGTTATTAATTCAAAATTTTGGTGTGGCGCGAAGCGCCACACCAAAATTTTATTAGGGGCTTTCCCTAGCGGAGCTTAGAGCGCCAGACTAAACCTTTTGGACAACCTTATAAGGGCTAGTGAGCTTACTCAACTGCTGCACCAGCATACTCAGGAACAAGCCCACATCCGTCACTACGCCGATCGACTCGACAGAACCGCGATCGCTCAGTTTGGTGACGACTGCCGGATTGATATCCACACAGACCATCTTCACGCCTGCCGGAGTCATGTTGCCCACGCCGATCGAGTGCAGCATAGACGACAGCATCAAGATCAGGTCGGCTCCTTCGATCAGGCGCGCATAGTCTTCTTGCGCCTCAATCAGGTTCATCTTGGTGTCGGGCAGGGGGCCATCATCGCGGATGGAGCCAGCCAGCGAGAAAGGCACATGGTGCTTGACGCACTCATAGAAAATGCCGCTGGTTAACACCCCTTGCTCAACGGCCTCGGCAATGCTGCCGTAGCGGCGAATGGTGTTGATGGCCTTGAGGTGGTGCCGATGTCCGCCGCGCACCGAAACGCCACGCTTCATGTCCATGCCTAGCGAAGTGCCCATCATCGATTGCTCAATGTCGTGAACGGCGATCGCATTGCCACCCAACAGCGCTTGCACGTAGCCCTCCCGGATCAGGTGAGACAAATGCTCTACGCCGCCCGTATGGATGACCACCGGGCCACCCACGACCACGACTTTGCCCCCCTGATCGCGAATGCGGCGCAAATCCCAGGCAATTTGCTCCACTACCAGCTCTACTCGGCGTTCGCTCGAAACGCCAGAACCCATAAAGCTGAATTCCTTTTCGGAGCGGGTATCCCGCGCTTCAGCCTTACGCACGGTGCGAATGCCCTCGACCCCGACAATCACGCGATCGCCCTTTTTCAGATCACGCAGCAGCTTGCACTCGGCAATGAAGTCAGCAGAAGCACCAGCAGGCATCGGGGAAACGACGATCGCCCCATCCATCCGCTGATTTTGTACCCGCACCCACTGACAGTTAACCCGAACTTCGGTGGGGTAAATGGTAGAGACATAGAAGTCATCGGGCGCGACGCCATCTTGCAAAACCACCTCTAGGGGGTTATCGCAAACCTCATCGGGGGTGGCAACTGCTCCCATGTCGATCAGCTGCGCCATGATATTTTCCATCACGTCATGGGAGGGAGCCGTGACGCGAATATCGGCTGATGAGGTGCTTTGGCGACGTTCGCCCAAGTTAAAGTTCAAGACTTGGAAGGTGCCCCCGCCTTCAACAATCAGATCGAGCGCGCGATTGATTAGCCCAGAATCTAACAAATGACCTGCGAGCTGAATCGTGCGGGTTTCGATCGTGGCCACTGCCTGATGTAGAGGTTCCAAAGGTTCAGTTGTTCTCAGGGTCAGGCACTTGGCCGCACCGCCAGCCTTAAGAAACTCCGTTAAGGGGGTTTCGATGATTTGGAATCCAGCTTCAGACAGACGGGCTTTGAGGTCGTCGCTGGCTTTGTTCATCACAATCAAGCGATTGATATTGACTGCATTGCAGGCAAAGTTAATGGCGTCGGCTTCGTCAACAGCAATCCGTTTGGCTTCGGGAACGCGCATTTCAATCATCCGGTTTGAGTAAGCATCAAACGCGGGAGGGTAATAGAGCAAATAGCCGTCTGCCAAAGGGCAAAAGCAGGTGTCTAAATGATAGAAGCGCTCATCCATCAGTCGGAGCGATAGCACCTCAATATCTAGCCATTTCGCTAGGTAGGGGTGTGAGTCTAGCTCCGATCGAAAGCCATAGCCCGCCCAGAGCCAGCGTCCTTCGCGATCGAGCAACGCATCTCCAGCCCCTTCAAACGGTAAATCCTTGGGTAGCACATGCACCGTGAACCCTTGAGCTTCAAACCATTTTTGGAAAAACGGCTCTTCACCCTGCCGCTCTTTGTGGAAAAAGCGGCTCAGCACGACCGTATTTTCCAGCACCAGTCCGGCGTTGGCCGTAAACACCATATCGGGTACGCCTTTTTCGGGTTGCACCAGATCAACCGTGGTATTCTCCTTCAGAATATGAAACAGTCCTGTCCATTGTTCAACGGCGCGATCGCGAGAGGATTTGTGGACATTTCCCTCCATCCAGGGATTAATGACATAGTCCACATCGTAGTGGTCGGGCGCGCACATGAGAAAACGAATTGAAGCACTCATAAGAAACCTAATTGTGTCAGTGTGAGATAGATGCTGCGAATTTGCAGACAAAGTTTTAGAAGAAGAACCCAGGCTCCAGACTGCCGTTTAGACTGTCGAGTTATCGGCTTCACTTCGAGCAGTTGATTAAATAGCTCATGCAAACGACAGATAAACTGTGTCAAGCCAAATCTCTATCTTAAGACACCTTACATGGGCTTCTGGATGTCTGTAACAGAGCTGTAGGGTTTGTCAGCATCCAGTGACATTAGCAAGGGTGATATCGGCTAAGATTGCAAACTGATTTAAAGCCCCTAAACTCCACTTGAGTTTAAGGAACACAAGCATCAATTTCGTGGCGGCTATTCCCCAATTGGGTTCTCCGAAAAGTTTTGGCTCAACTGATAGAGTTTCTCGGTAGCCATGATGTGTGGGGAATGCATAGGGCTGCCCTTGTGTGTGATTCCTCTGTTAGCGAGGCAAGATATCGTATAGGCGGAGTTGTAGGTTGGGTAATAGTCCTGAAGCGATCGCCTCACCGAGTCGATATTGCTGCTGACGATATTCTTCGACCTCCAATTGGCAGACCGTAAAGGTAGGCTGTTTGGGTTTACCAATGAAGCGGATGCCGCCTAGTCCGCGATAGTCAACAATCCAATATTCGGGAATCCCCAAGAGTGCATATTCCTCAACCTTGCGGGCGTAGTCTGTTTCCCAATTACTACTGACTACTTCAACAACCAACTTGATCGAGCGACCTAATGTGATCACAGGTTCTCGCTGCCAACGGGGTTCATTAGCCAAAAAGGGTTCATCTAGAACGATAATATCGGGACGACGCGCGGTGGAGACATCTGCGAAGGGTTGGATCAAGCAAGTGCGAGGAATAAACCAGGGATGTTTGCCATTTGTAATCGCAATCCCGACTTGAACAGCAAGCTTGCCACTGACGGTTTCATGTGGCCCTGTTGGTTCCATGTCAATCAGTTCTCCATCGGCAAGTTCGTAGCGATAATCATCGCCGTATTGGGCTATGAACTCGTTAAAGGTGACATTTGTTGCTGTGGTATGAGTCATGGCTCAATTGTAGTTTTGATAGATATTGCAGTTTTGATAGATTTTGCAGTTCTGATAGATTTTGACAAGCGATGAAAAGAGTTATGGTTTTATTGTGGCTAGGTTTTACGTTTTCCTAGCTTTTTCGTGGACTGTGGGCTGGTCATTTTGGTATGTGGCACTACGTAATTAGGTTAGGACAGGTTGTTTTTTGAAAGCCTCGCGTAGCGAGGCTTTCAAAAAACAACTCATTTGGATCTAAGCGCGTAGCGCTAGACCGCGCTAACTGGGAGATAAGCCCAGTTCTCAGAGCTACCCCGTGGAATTACAAGCGTGTACTCGAAGATGTCTTTAACTCCACGATTTCGCAGTTCTGTCAGCACGGAAAGCCAGAGCTTTAGAAGTGCTTTGAGGTAGAGGGCGATCGCTACATATTAGGGCTATTGGCCTGTAGTGCCTTTTCCATCAGCAGCTTTTGGGAGCTGCGTTCGGGTTCCCCTTTGGCAGGGCGGCGCTGGCGATAAGCACCATCGGATTGCAAATCCCAAGCCTGACGATTGTCAGACATCATCAGCTCCAGAATGCCCTTTAGCTCGGCCAAAAGGTTAGGATCTTCAATCGGCGTCACGGCCTCTACGCGGCGATCGAGGTTGCGAGTCATCCAATCGGCGCTGCCAATGTAGATCTCTTCTTTGCCATCATTGCCAAAGTAGAAAATCCGCGAGTGCTCTAGATAGCGGCCAATAATGCTCATAACGCGAATGTTTTCGCTGACGCCCGGTACGCCCGGACGCAGACAGCAGATGCCGCGCACAATCACGTCGATCTGCACTCCCGCCTGAGAAGCTTCGTACAGCGTTTTGATAATATCTGGATCAACCAGAGAGTTCATTTTGGCAATGATCCGACCCGATTTACCGTTTTGGCAATGCTCTGCCTCGCGGCGAATGAGCGCCACCATTTGGTCGCGGAGATTGACAGGAGCCACCAAAATCTTGCGATACGATCGCTGCCGCGAGAAGCCTGTCAGATAGTTAAACAGATCGGTCAAATCTGCACCCAGATCTTCTCGGCAGCTCAGCAGCCCCAAATCGGTGTAGAGCTTAGCGGTTTTGGGGTTGTAGTTGCCTGTGCCGATATGGACATAGCGCCGAATGCGATCGCCCTCTTGTCGCACTACCAGCACCACTTTGGTGTGGGTTTTTAGCTCAATGAAGCCATAGACGACATGCACGCCCGCTTTCTCCAGCTTGCGTGCCCAGTTGATGTTGTTTTCTTCATCAAACCGGGCTTTTAGCTCAACCAAGGCCGCCACCTGCTTGGCATTTTCGGCTGCCGTAATCAATGCCTTGACGATCGGTGAATCGCCAGAAGTGCGGTAAAGGGTCATCTTGATAGCCAGTACCTTGGGGTCAAGCGCAGCAGCGGTAATAAATTGCTCAACCGATGCGCTGAATGACTCGTAGGGGTGATGGACTAAAATATCTCCCTGCCGAATCAGCGAAAAAATGCTCTCCGTTGATTTCTCTGGAGATTCTTGAATGGAGCGCAGACGCGGGGGAACGGTGGCTGACCAGGGTTCGTCTTTGTCATCTGGCAAGGGAAGCGACAAAAAGGCCATTAAGTCCTTAAGGTTCAGCAGTCCTGAGACTTCGTAAACATCGCTTTCGCTGATTTCTGTTTTCTCCATCAGCATCTCTCGCATCGCGGCTGTGGTAGAAGACTGGATTTCTAGACGCACAACCGATCCGCCAAACTGCCGCTTCCGCAGCTCTTGCTGAATGGCGATCAGCAGATCGTAGGCTTCATCTTCCTCGACTTCTAGGTCGGCATCGCGGGTAACGCGGAAAGGAGAATATTCCAGGATCGTCATGCCTGGGAAGAGGGCTTCCAGGTTGTGAGCAATCACCTGCTCTAGAGGCACGCCCAACCACAGGCTTTCCTGCCCTTTGTATTGCCGCAAGTCAGGCGGGAAATTGATGAAGCGCGGTAGGATACTGGGCACTTTGACGCGGGCATAGCGCTCCACGTTAGTTTCGGGATGCTTGACCAACACCATTAAGTTCAGGCTGAGGTTAGACATCAGCGGGAAAGGGTGGCTGGGGTCATAGGCCAGCGGCGTCAGGACGGGAAAGATTTGTTCTTCAAAGTAGCGATGCAGAAAGTTCTGCTGCTCTTCATTGAGGTCGGTGTAGTCTACTAAATGCACGCCATGAGACACGAGCTGAGGGCGCAATACGGTTTCAAAGTTTTGATGCTGCTCTGCCACCATCGGGCGCAGGACTTGGCTGATGGCATCTAGCTGCTCTTGGGGCGATCGCCCATCGGGTGAGGTGACGCTCACTTCTGCCTCTACCTGTTCCTTGAGCACTGCCACTCGCACCATGAAGAATTCATCTAAGTTGGAGCTGAAAATAGCGGTGAACTTGAGGCGTTCCAACAGCGGGGTGCGTGGATCTAGCGCTTCATGCAGCACGCGACGGTTAAATTCTAGCCAGCCTAGCTCACGACTGATGTAGTACTGCGGATCGCTTAGATGAATTTCTGAAGGATTCGACTTAACTTTAGGCATGGTGTTCGGCACAGATAGGGTTCGGCACAGATAGGTATGTAGATAGTCTCAAAAATTTGTGCTCTTGAGAAGTATTCCTAAAGACATAAGGCAAAGGGCTGTTTGCCCATAATCTACGGCTTTGTAGTATTCTGCTTAGACATTGCGTTGATCCGATGAGGGAACTTCTCTCATAGATTCAGCGACGCAAGCTTCTGAGGCATTGAGGCACCGGGCGATCTTCAGCCCTGCCTGTATAGCGATTCTCAGCCCTCCAATCTCTGTATATTGAGCTGCCGCATGTTGTCATTGCACCATTTTTTGACTGCCCCCCTCGCCAAAGTCCCTCGATCGCAGGTGATCTTCTGGCTCTGCCTCAGCCTAACGTTTGCCGTGATATTTGGCCTGTCGGGGCTTCAGCAGGGGTTTAGAGCCGACTATGTGGTGCAGGATGATGCCCGACAGCATGTGTTTTGGATGCAGCGCTATCTTGATCCGACCCTGTTTCCCAATGACCCGATCGCAGACTACTTTCAGTCGATCGCCCCACCGGGATATGCCTTCTTCTACCGCATTCCGGCAGCATTGGGGATTAATCCTTTGCTGTTTAATAAATTCTTGCCTATGGGCTTGGGGCTGATTGCAACCGTTTACGCCTTTGGCATCAGCCTTGAGCTTTTGCCTGTGCCGCTGATGGGGTTTATCGGTTCTCTGGTGCTGAATCAGAATCTTTGGGTGCAGGATGACCTGATTTCGGGAACAGCGCGATCGTTTCTCTATCCCTGTTTTTTGGCGTTTATCTATTATTTGCTGCGCGGTTCGCTGCTGCCCTGCTTGGCGGCTATCCTGCTGCAAGGGCTGTTTTATCCGCAGTTTGTGCTGATTATGGCCGGAACGCTGGTGATGCGGCTCTTCAGTATTCAGGGCCTGCGGCTTCAGGGTTCAGCGGGCTTTGGCTGGCGGCGGTGGCTGACGCGCGATCGCCAAGCCTACATTTTTTGTGCCGCAGGCTTGGTGGTAGCGTTTGTTGTGCTGCTGCCCTATGCCATAGATCACTCTGCCTATGGCCCGGTGATTTCTGCTGCGGAAGCTCGAACCCTGCCAGAGTTTGCCCGCAAGGCGCGATCGGCGTTCTTTGTCGATGACTTTTGGATGTTTTGGATTTTTGGCAAACGCAGCGGTGTGTTCTTTTGGATGATGCCGCTGTCGATCGTGGGGATTGTTCTGCTTCCGGTGGTGCTGGTATGGCGATCGCGATTTCCTTTGGCGGCGCAGCTTCGTCACTTGGGCATTTTTGTGCAGGCGGGAATTGCGTCTCTATGTGTATTTTTTGCGGCGCATCTGCTGCTGTTTCGGCTCTATTTGCCTAGCCGCTATACCCAGTACACTGTGCAGATTTTCTCTGCTTTTGCAGGGGCGATCGTTGTCACCCTGCTGATTGACGCAGCATTGGGCTGGGCAGAGCGACAGACTGCAACCCGCAAAGGGGTGTTGAAAAGAGGGCTAGCGATCGCGTTTGTTTTGTTCTGGGCTGGGGTGGTTGTGCTCTCGCCCAAGCTTTACGTATTTCCTAAGGTTTCTTATGTCAGGGGTACGGTGCCAGAGCTATACGAGTTTTTTGCGCAGCAGCCCAAAGATATTCTGGTGGCTTCTCTGGCCAAAGAGGTAGACAATATTCCTTCTTTTTCGCAGCGATCGATTTTAGTTGGCAGAGAATATGCTTTGCCCTATCAGCAGGTTTATTACCGTCCTATGCGTCAGCGCATTAAAGATTTGATTCGCGCTCAATATAGCCTCAACCCCGCCGATATCCGCAAGTTTGTCCGTCGATATAACATCGATTATTGGATGATCGATCGCCGCTATCTCTCCGCGATCGAGGTCGATGGCTATGGTCAAGTTCCCATTGGCGATTGGCTAAGGCAATTTAAGCCCGAAATCACTCTGGTAGAGGAGCGCATGAAGCAGGGCAAGCGGTTTGTAATCGAGCGGTTTATTCGCAGATGCACGGTTGCCCAAGCCGAAGATTTGGTTGTGCTGTCGGCAAGCTGTATCTTAGGAAAATCTTGAAATCTGCTTTCTCGCAACAGGCGCATCGCAACAGAGGCATCCTCTATCGCTAGAGTCACAGCTCCCACAAAAATGTCCTAAGAGTAATGGCTATATTGAGGTGCTCTGTGTGATTTGATACTGTGTAATTTTACTTGAGACTGCTACAGAAAGAGTAGGATGGTGAGAGTATAAGATATGACTCAGCTTTGCCGTCCGAAAGTCTGATAGAGAGCGAATCTATGTCTGCCTCACTCTTGCCATTGGTCAAACAGGGCGACCCAGCCGCGATCGCTGTTTTGCTCAACCGTTCGTTACAAAAATATGGCGTTAGGTCAAGAGTGCGGCGTCGAGGCGATCGCCTGCATGTATTGCTAGAGGCAGACTTTCCCCCCAAGCCGCTTCCCACAATTGGCTTTATGCGCCAGGGCTTCGCTCGGCTGGCGATCGCGTCCATTCAGGCGGTGACGGTCTATAGCCGACAGATGGGCGATGGCTTGCCCATTTGGCAGCACACTCTTTTCCTCCAGCCGCTCTCTGTCGAAGCTGAGGGTATGGCATTAGCCGCTAGTGAGCCAAGCGCGCCTCTCTACAAAGACAGCTTTTCGAGCGATCGGCCAGCCTGCTCTATGGCGCACTCTACGGATCTCTTAGCCGCAAGTCCAGCAGAACCCCCAGCAGAGACTCCAGTTAAGAGCCAGATGGATAGCTCGGCTGCCATCCCAGAATTGCTGAAGCGTCCGGAGGCCGTGATTGTTCTCATCTGCTTCAGCCTAATTCTGTTTTGGGATACCTATTTGGCTTTGCTAGAGCAGGTTGAGAGCCAAGACGCTCCTCGACTTCAGGCAAAGCGCCTTTCAAATGGAGAGCTTGCCCGTAGGCTCAACACGAGCCGTCGCGTTGTTCGGGAAATGAAACGCCGAGATATGTTCAGCGAATGGACTCGGAGGCTAGACCCAGAAGGCATTGCCTGGGCTTATCGTCGGGGAGTTTATGTTCCCGAGACGGTTGGACAGTAATGGGGTTGGATAGTAATGGGGTTGCCGTAGCCCAAATCGCAAATTAGAGTTTTGTGGCGCACTCCGCGCACCACAAAACCCTAAAAGCTGGATTTCAAAGGCGCGGAGCGCCTTTGAAATCCAGCTTTTAGAAAAAATAGGAGGACTTGGCGATCGACTGAAGCTAAGACTCAATCTGTGACAGCTTTTGCCAGTCTTGAATGGCGGCCTCATTCCACAGCCAGTTTTGCCGTAGAGCTTGAACTGTAAAGTTAGCAGGATCACTGGTCAACACCGATCGATAAACCTTAGCCGCCTTGGCAGAAATTCTGACCTGGCGATCGGGTGTTTCCTGAACAGAAATCTGCCGCATAGCCAAAGCCACTCCCGCATAGGCCATCTGCATCTGCAAATCGGCTTCAGCTTGAGCCGCACTGGGTGCCGCCGGACTGGATAACGAACTTTGCTGGAGGGCGATCGCCTGCTCCCAAGCCTGCTTTGCCTTAAATGAATCCCCTTCGGCATAATAGGCAAAGCCTAGCGCCTGTTGATATTGCGCCGAGTCAGGCTGATCTTGAGCGGCTTTCTCCCAAGCTATGCGGGCATCTGCCAGCTTATAGGCTGGGTTGCCTTGCTTGACGGCTTGCCACACCAATCTGCCCTGCAAAAATTGGATATCTGGCTCCGACTGATACTCTGGGGGCACTGCCGCCAGCACCGCAGCCGCCTCAGGGATGGCATTACGGTTGAGCAGCACTTCGATCGCCTGCTGACCTTGAGCCAACTGTTTTTTGCCTAAACTGCTAAGCGCGATCGTTTTAACCTGTTCTGTAGAGCTGGCTTCTAGCTTTTGCATCACAGGGGCAATTTCCCCACTGCTGGGCGTTTCCACCGGAGGCACAGGGTCAGACGGCAAAGAACGCAAAGCAGAGTAGCCCAAAACAGCGATCGCCGCCGCACCCACAGCACCTAACACAGGCAACAGCCCTCGCCGCAGAGAAAAGCCGGACGATCGCTGCATTGAAACTTGGCTATCCAGAGCGCCTGTAGCCTCTGCACCGGAGCCGAGCTGCTCTTCAATCGGTAGAACCTGCACGATTTCTGGGCGGACGGGTTGGGCGATCGTCCTCTCGCGATCGTGCGTCAGAGCGATCGCAGAGCCGAGCACCGATGAGGAAGAAGGGGGCCGTGGCTCTAGAGGCACAATGTTGAATAGCGTCAAAAGCCGATATTCTGCTGATTGATTTTCTGGGGGCTGATTTTCTGCAAACGGGGTTGCTGCAAAGGGATTTTCCTCAGGCTGGTTCTCAACGAAGGGGTCTTCTACAAATGGGTTTTCTACGAAGGGATTTTCCCCAGGCTGGTCTTCTATGAAAGAATTTTCGGCTGGCTGGGTTTCGTCTTCGGCTAAGGGAATGCCCTCGGAAGCCGTAAGATTTTCTGAAGACTGCGTGAGCTGACGAATCCAATCTAATGTCTCTTCGTCGTCACCACTGCCATCATCAAACACCGTTAGATCTTCAATCCAGTCGTCTAGATCATCTCCTGCCAAATCATCTTCTGCCAAAACAGCGCTGGCAACCATTTCTTCATCCGTGGGCGGCTGAGAGTCGTCGATAGAGAAGCTGGCAGGCAGCGGCACGTTTTCGTTGATGGTCAAGACTGGGAAGTTGCCAAACCCTTGAGGCACTAAAACTAAGCGATCGGCAAGATTGTCAAAGGTGCGATCGCCCGGTGTGAGATAGCCATCAAATCCGGGGTGCAGGTAGAGAATCGGCAACGCCCAGTAAAGCTGATGGGAGCCATAGGCCGAGATTAGCCCTTGACGTGCCCGACTGAGGCTCAGGTCAATGGGGTAGCCCTGGCGCAAGTTGCGATAGAACAACCAGGTCAAGGTTAACGCCACGTTGTCGGGAATTTGTTCTGCCATCGCCAACACGGCAGGAATGCCTCGGCTGACTAAGGCTTCTGCTAAGTTCCGCTCTCGCTCGTTAACGGGATCGGCGGCTGTATAGGAGCCTCGACAAGAGTTAAACACGGCCAGACGGATGCCGTTGTTGACCAGCAGACCCGCCAAATCATCGCCGCTGAGAATTTCGGTTAACCCTGTACGGCTATTTACCAGATATAGACTGCCGCCCGCGCTGCTGAGATCGCTATGCCCCGCATAGTGCAGCACCTGATAGCGCCCCTGCTCCAATGCCTGGGTGAGCTGCTCGCGTCCAGGTTGATCGAGCACCGTAAGCTGAATGTCAGGCGCGTTGTCGCTCTCGCTCCCGCTCTCTGGGTGCAGCAGCTCTTGCTGAAGCTGTCGTGCCTCCTGATGGAGCTGAAGCCGTTCTTGGTCATCGGGAGCCGCAATCACCATGAGAATTCGCAGCGGCTGATCGGTGGCGATGTCAAACGGTAGGCGATCGTCTGACAGACGCTGGCTGGGCTGATAGCGCGAGAAAATCACATGCGTTCCTGCGGCCAAAGGACGCGCTGCCATACTGAGGCTTTGGTGTAATTTCTCGGCAGGCAGATCATTGCCATACATTACTTCCCAAGGCAGCCGAGGGAGCCGAGTTCCCTTTAGCCCCAATCGCAATCGCAGGGCTTCACGGCGATTTTGGGCAATGCCTTGAGCCGTCACCCAACTATCGCGCAAGGTGCCTTGAAACAGAGCGCTGTAGAGCTGTTGCCCTAAATTGACCAAACTCAAGGAGGTCTGCAAGTCACGGGTTGCCTGATCGGAGCTTAGGGGTAGATCTAAGCCTGAAAGGGGGCGATCGCTCTGCCCGCCCTGAGGCAAGCCGCCTTGCAGCAGACCCAATAGCGGATCGCTCATTAACTGACGTGCCTGAGCCAGCCATTCTTCCACTTGCCAAGTCAACTGTTCCTCGGCTAGCGGCACTCCTGGCTCTCGTTGCTCTGTACGTACTAAATATTCGTCATTCCCCACGGGGGTTACGGAAATATGAAACTCCTGAGTCACTGGAACAGCGCTCCCCTAAGCTAGTTCTTGAAAATCGTCATGGTTGAATTTATTCCCGGAGGCAAACCGTTTTGACAGAACTCTACTTTAAATAGTTCGTTCATTTGAGCCGCCTCCGGGAGTTTTTAGCTTCCCTTATCTAAATTTTTAGAAAAATGCTGAACTTACCCAGCCAAAATGCTGAGGCTCAGCCAATACGCCATGAAATCACTGCGTTGGGGGAAGCTGTTTTTATAGACTGCATTCCTGCTAAAAAAGTTACAGCCTCAGGAAATGACTTTGGATGGCAAATTTAATTCTCCGCAGTCCTTTTGGGTTGGGTGGATATTGCCCACCCGACTCGTAGTAGATCTGAGTAAGATAGAAAAAGAGGGTGTGAGGGCTATCTTGTGAGCATCGTTACGGCAAAACGCCAACGGTTGGCTGAGGCGTTCACGATATGTCTCTGTGTAAAGAATCTGTGTAAAGAATCTGGATAAAAAAGAGAGTCATGCATCAGCAAGGCGCATTCCTTGCAAACGATACATAACAATCGAAACACAGGTGAAATCCTCCTCTAGCGGTTCGGATTTCCTACCTCAGTACTGTTCTGAAACTTGGGAAAGCACACTGTATCCACGCTTTATAGTATCCGTACTTCATCGTATCCATACTTCATATTCACTAGAGCAAAACCTAAAGCGCTTTGAGGATTAAGGAATGAATAGCAAAGGCACCTCTTATCTACTCTGGCTCCCAATTTTTCTGGGGCTAGGCGGCTTACATCGGTTCTATAACGGCAAGATGCTGACGGGCTTGCTCTGGCTGATGACAGGCGGCCTCTTTGGAGTGGGCCAGTTGATTGACCTGCTGTTGATTCCGGATATGGTGGATGATCACAATCGGCGGCGCGATGGCTCAATCTATGTACCCGGACGGCCTGTGATTTCGCAGCCTGCGCCCGTCAAACTGACCGATAAACAGCTTCAGTATCAGTTGATTAAAGCGGCTCAAGTTCGCGGCGGCAAAATTTCTGTGACGCAGGGCGTTCTAGATACAGGTGCCGACTTCCCGGAGGTGGAAACGGCTCTCATCGGGTTGGCCAAGAAAGGTCATGTCGATATTCAAAATGACTCCCACTCCGGGGTTGTGGTCTACGCGTTTCCTGATCTGTGAAGGGTTTCTAGCTAATTTTTGGGATAAATATTTTTGGGAGGGGCGCAGAGCATGCCTCTCCCGCAAACTATCCCGTCGATGAAGCAATATCCATAAGTTTAGAATTTTGGCTGTGACGTACAGCCAAAATTTTCTGTTGCGATCGAATGATTTTCTTTAAGGATTGTTGAGACAAGCTTTGAGCAACCTTAAGGAAGCTTGAGCGATATTTTTTACGTGATAGCGTACCAAAATTCTCAGCGGATTATTGGAGACTCAGATTATGACTTCCACATCCATCGAGCTAGAGATTCAGCGGCACCTTCCCATCATTGGCAATATTAACGACAAAAGCCCCTTGGCCTATGCGCTCACGAGGGGAGCCACTGAGGTCGTCAACACAATGCAAATGTCAGTCGCAGAGGCTTACATTAACGGGGCAGAAGTACCCGATCCGATCTTGCGATCGCTCTTTGATAGCTGTATGCCGATTTTCTTTCAGCACTTTCCGGCGCTGTTGGCACCCTACGAGTGGGTCTTGACCGAAACGGATCATCTGGCCGAAGGCTCGAAAGAGCTGATGAAGCTCCAGTATGATCTGCCACAGGGTATGCTGAATCGAATGCTGGGAGACTGGCCTGTCATCTATCCCAAGTACAGTATGGGACTGTGGCAGAAAGGAGCCATTACCTTAGAGCAGTCTCAAATGCATATGATTGACGACATGATTGAGAAGCTAGAGATTGAGGATGGCGATCGCATCCTAGATTTTGGCTGTGGCTGGGGTTGCGTGGCCAACTACATCATGTCTAAGTTTCCCAATGTGAGATTCACAGGGCTAAACCTGAGCCAGGGACAATGTGCCTACATGCGCCAGAAAATGCAGAACCCGGAAAGCTATCTCAGCTCCGATCGATTCACGTTAATTGAAGGGGATTTAAACGAGGTTCAGTTTACAGAGAAATTTGACAAAATCCTTTCAGTTGGCGTTTTTTGCCATCTGGGAAATTTAACCCGAGCCTTCAACAAACTGGCCGCAGCTCTGAAGCCGGGGGGGAAAGTTTTCATTCACATTATTACTGTGCGCACGCCCAATCACGTCTCTAGTGCCTATACGCACAAGTACATTTTTCCTCACGGGCGCTTTTGGAATTTTGATGCCGTTCCGAGCTTTAACCAAGATCTTAAAACGATCGAACGATGGTATCTCAACGGCATAAATTACTCTAAAACCTTTGCTAACTGGCTGAAAAATTTTGATGATCATCAGTCGCTCGTCAAAGGTTTAGACTATGGCATGGATTATGACAAGTTTCGGCGGATTTGGCGATTTTATTTGATCTGGTTTGTTGCCAATTTTGCTAGCTGCAATGGTGAGATTAATGGCAATGCTCAGTATCTCATGGTTCACGCTTAGTTCACATTTGGTTCTCGATCATTTGCAGCTCTCGCTATAATTTCGTTCTCAATCTTGTGCCTGGTTATTAAATTCTTGAGTGACTGAAGCGATCGCCAAACCCATCTCATTCTCTTCTCAGCGGTTTGCAGTTAACTTGATTTGAGCGATCGCAAGGCCAAACATCTGCTGCCTATCGTCTTACGCCCCAGTTTTTCCCGCGTCATGGGTGAAAAACTGGGGCTTTATTTGGGTTTGCAGTCTCAAAAGGAGGAGGATTGTGCTGCATGGACAGGTCAAAAGCTAGGTTACCCATCCACTTTAAATTATCTATTTCAAATAAATTGCACTAAGCCATAGATAAAACTGGATATTTAATAAGCTCTCCCTAGTGAATTATTCTAGGTAAAACGGCTGAGATTCTTTCCTTAAGGTAGTTTTAGACAGGAGCAGCAAAGTAATACACAAAACTTAATTAATAAAAGCTTGCAAGAATGCAGGGCGATCGTGTTTGATCTTATTGAAGATAATTCTCAATAGCTGGACGATTTATTCAACGGCCGAAAACTATTCAGCAAGCGGCAAAATCGTGCTGGGCAATCTTCTGGACTTTCAAAAGATCCGAAATACAGGCCATTCCTCACTATTTGGAGAATCATTTCCATGCAGACTTACGATAATCCGCAGGTCAAATATGACTGGTGGGCGGGCAATGCCCGATTTGCTCAACTCTCTGGTTTATTTATTGCAGCGCATGTTGCCCAAGCAGCCCTAATCACCTTTTGGGCAGGTGCTTTCACACTTTTTGAGCTTTCCCGCTATTCTCCAGAACTGCCAATGGGTGAGCAAGGGCTAATCTTGCTGCCTCATTTGGCAACATTGGGGTTGGGAATGGGTCAGGGCGGCCAGGTTATTGATACCTATCCCTTTTTTGTGGTGGGTATGGTTCACCTGATCTCATCGGCTGTGCTAGGGGCGGGTGCTCTATTTCACACGGTCAAAGCTCCTGAAGATCTGCGAACGGCTACAGGTGCCGCTAAAAAATTTCACTTTGAATGGAACGATCCTAAAAAGCTCGGCTTAATTTTGGGTCATCATTTGCTCTTTTTGGGGGCAGGTGCACTCTTGCTCGTGGCGAAAGCCATGATTTGGGGTGGCTTATACGATGCAGCCTCTCAAACCGTCCGAGTCGTGACTGAACCGACGCTCAACCCTGCCATTATCTATGGCTATCAAACTCACTTTGCCAGCGTTGATAACCTAGAAGACTTGGTGGGCGGTCATATTTATGTTGGCGTTATGCTGATTGCAGGCGGGGTTTGGCATATTCTGGTGCCGCCGCTGAATTGGGCAAAGAAAGTTTTGATTTTCTCGGGTGAAGCGATTTTATCCTACTCGTTGGGTGGCATTGCGTTGGCAGGATTTGTCGCGGCATATTTCTGCGCGGTCAATACTCTGGCCTATCCCGTTGAATTTTATGGTGCGCCCCTAGAGGTCAAATTGGGAATTGCTCCTTACTTTGCCGATACGGTCGATCTGCCGGGGGGTGGTCATACGGCGCGAGCCTGGTTGGCAAATGCTCACTTTTTCCTGGCATTCTTCTTTTTACAGGGACATCTCTGGCATGCCCTCCGCGCTATGGGTTTTGACTTTAAGCGTGTCGAGAAAGCCCTAAATGCGGTAGGTGACGAGGCTTAAAGCTTTTTGTGGGGCGCGATCGATATTGTGCCCCACAAAAAGCAGAGAGCCACCGAGAGTCAATCTACAATTTCCCGCTCGAAACAGGATATGAGCCGATGTCTGTGCTGCTCTGAACCCTTGCTGCGCCACATTCGCAAGGGTGGAATATATGGATTTTGCCTCCACTGTCGGCAAGAGATGCCAATGGCTGCGGGCGAACCTAAATTCGATCGCCCCTCTCAGATCTGGCTCTTTATTCCGCTAAAGCCCTAGCAAGCGGTGTTCAAAACTTGTTCTATATTTTGAGGTCTAGGAAGTCATCATGGCTAAGATTGGTTTGTTTTTTGGAACACAAACGGGGAATACTCAGACGATCGCAGAAATGATTCAAAAAGAACTTGGCGGTTCCAAGGCTGTGGAACTGTTTGATGTCTCTGATGTTGAGCCGAGTGACTTTGAAGAATTTGATTGCCTCATCGTAGGCTGTCCGACTTGGAACATTGGCGAACTGCAAAGCGATTGGGAGGGATTCTTTGAAGAGTTAGATCAGATTAACTTTAAGGGCAAGAAGGTCGCCTATTTTGGCACGGGCGATCAGGTTGGCTACGCCGATAACTTTCAGGATGCGATGGGCATCTTGGAAGAAAAAATCTCGATTTTAGGGGGCCAGACGGTGGGTTACTGGCCTATCGAAGGCTATGACTTTGGCGAGTCTAAAGCGGTGCGCGGGAGCAATTTTGCGGGATTGGCGATCGATGAAGATAACCAGTCTGAACTCACCGATGAGCGAGTCAAGCTTTGGGTAACGCAGCTTAAAACTGAATTTGGGCTGTAGCCTCGCTGGGAGATGAATTTTTTGGGTGTACGTCGCCTGCCCAAAAAATTCATTCTTGTAATAAGGCTGAAATAGCTGAAATAGCTCTTTAAAAGATTCAAGTCAAAAAGATGAAACTGCTCAACGATCGGAACACCTGCATGTCTAATTTTCCTAGAGCGCTTTGGTTAAATGTTAGCCCTAGCTTTAAGGTCTTTGACCAACCTCTACTGCGCTATTTATCTCACAAAACTTCGATCGCCCGTTGGGAATATTGTCAGACCCAAGATGAAGCCAGTTCGCTCGATATTGCGATCGTTCTGCTGCATGATTACATCAAAACGCATCCCCACCCGGTTCACCTTATTGGTCACGGTACCAGTGGTTTAGTCGGATTGCTCTACGCCCGTCGCCATCCAGAGCGGGTGGCATCTTTGACTCTACTGGCGGTGGGTGCCCAACCTGCTGCCGATTGGCAAGCCTTTTACCATGCCCATCTCAACTTCTTGCCCTGTAGCCGCACGATGGTGCTGAGACAAATGGCGCATAGTCTGTTCGGGCATCAATCTAGCGCCATGATTCAGTCTATTGTGGGCATCCTCGAAGCGGATCTTAAATGTTCTCCGTCGCCCCATACGCTGATTCATCAGGCCACTGTGGCAGTCGGCGGATGCAAAGCGCCGATGCTGGTCTGCGGCAGCGAAGATGATAGCGTGATCTCGCCCCACGAATTTCAAGGGTGGCAAAACTGGCTAGGCGATCGGGATGTGCTTTGGCAATGTCCAGACGGACGGCATTTCTTTCACTACAGTCATTCCAAACTCGTTGGCAAACAAATCCTCAACTTTTGGGCAGGTCTGACAGCAGATCCACCTCAGATGCCTCTCACAGCAGCAGTGGGTCTTAACCTGTAGTTTGCTGTCTGGGTATCGAGATAATCTCCAAAGTATTTCTTTTTTGAGCAATATCTTATGTTCACCCTTGGTCAACTTCAGGTGAATCCATCGATCGCTGGCTCAGTCTTTGCCTTGTGTATTGGGACTATTGTGGGTGGCTTGCTATGGACGGTGTGGATCGCGTTCCAGCAAGGCTGCCGCAATTTGAAACGGCTACACCAAATTCCTTGCGATCGCTGTGCGTACTTTACGGGTGAGCAGTGCCTTAAATGTGCGGTACATCCTACCCAAGCCTTTACTGAAGATGCGATCGCGTGTTTAGATTATCAGCCGACAACGCAGCGTCCAGGTTTGACAGGCTCTAAACGCGCGGCTACAGCTTCGGCAAAATCTCTGGCAATAGCTGACCGGGCACCATTGAGAGCGCCTGGTTTTGACCCTTTAGACCCAACTGATTGTAGAAAGCTCGCAGAGTCTCGACAACCCGGTTAAGAGCCGTTTGCCGTAGCTCCGGCTGTTGTGTCCAAGATTGCAGCGCCAGCAGATGATGTCTGAGGGCAGCGCTCAAATGCAGAGACTGTTGTTCAGGGCTGAGGCGCGCTTGGGTATCGGTGGCAATTTGGTAGTGCGCTAATCCTAAGTTGTTTTGAGTGGCAACCTGGTCAAAGTTGAGCTGAGTATTTGGGCGGCGAACTGCGACATCAACGGCTTTGAGGGCAGATTCGTAGGCAGCGATCGCCTCCTGCAAATAACTCAACCGCGTTTCTACATTATCCGCATGGTTTGCCATATGCCAGAGGGCGGTTCCTAGGTTGTTTTGGCTGGCGGCAAAGGCAGCGGGCACTGCTTCTAGAGTGCGATACTTTAGAGCTGTGCGGTAGGCAGCTAGCGACAGCGATAGCCAGTCGCGAGAACGCTCATACTGCGCTAGATTCCAATAGGCTGTGCCCAAGTTGTTTTGAATCATGGCGTAGTTCAGCGGCTCTTGGGCTGGGTCATAAAAGCGTAGGGCTTCAGAGTAGGCCACGATCGCCTGCTTCAGGTTTTCGTCAGGCTGCTGGTGCTGAGCCAAATTCCAGTAGGTTGTGCCCAGGTTGTTCTGGGTAGAGGCATAGCGGATGGGATCGGTCGTAGGCGTGCGATAGCGCAGGGCTTGCAAATAGGCTTCAACCGATCGCCTCAGGCTGTCTGCCGGATTTTGGTGCCTTGCCAAGTCAGCATAGGCGGCTCCCAGATTGTTTTGCACCATCGGATAGGTTTGAAACTGACTCTGGGGATCGATTTTTGTTAGGGCAAATTGATAGGCTTGCAGCCCTCGTTGCAGATAGGGTAGGGCTTCCTCGGTAGAAGACATGGTGCGAGACAGCATCCAGTATAGGTTGCCAACATCGTTGAGAATGTCAACCCAAAGCGGCTCTTGTTCTGGTAGATACTGCAATCCCTGCTCGTAAGCCTGAATGGCGATCGCCATATCTTCTGAGGTGCCTTCGCCTTGCTCAACGCGATCGCGATAAAGATTGCCTAGCGCGCAATACGCCTCTGCCAAAATTTCTGCCGGAGCCTGCTGCTGATGCAGTTGCTCAATCTGTTGAATCAGCGACAGATTTTGACCGTCTTCGAGTTGCAGTTCTACAGGAGCTGCAAGATTCGCAGTACCCAAAGACTCTGTATCTATTTCACCGATCGCTTCTTCTGGGTCTGCTTCGCTTTCCGGTAGCTCACTTTCTACTGAATCACTTTCCAGCGGCTCAGCCGAAGGCTCAAACAAATAAGCCGAATCTAGATCGTCGGCAAACTGTTCCCAAGGATTCTCAGGGGCGAGATTTTCAACAGAGGCAGGAGCCTGAAAAGTAGTAGCCTCTGTGCCTGTTGCCAGAGAATCTGTTGCCGAAGAATCTGTTGCTGGAGAATCTGTTGCTGGAGAATCTGCAAGAAGCGGCGTGGTGGTTGGGGTAGTTGAAGCGGTCGGCGTCGAGGAAATGGGTGTAGAGGCGATCGGTTGAGCCGCAGGCAATACATCAATCCGCTCCGGCAGGATCACCATGACCGGAGTCGGATCGCCAATAAATTCAAACACACCCGTGCGGCAGCGCCAAAACTCTGGAGCCGACTGCGGCAAAGCCCGAAACCAAGGCTGTGTTAGCCATAGCACCACACTTGACTCTAGCAGTGGCAAATTATATTCAATACTCTGAAGATGGGTAAAAAACAGTCGCTGCATTGCGGCAGGTTGCCGAGTCAGCTTTTCTGTGCCTAAAAATTGAAAGGCAGGCATTGTTCCGGGCTGCCAGCCACTTCGGGGCGCAGGAGTCTGTGCCATCCACTGGGCAATTTGAACGATCGGATTGGGGTCATCTAGATCCAGGTGCAGACTTACCAATCGAGGAAAATTTTGTGTTTCTACGGCACTGGCCTGCTCAAACTGGGGCAGAGGCACCTTAGCGAGTTCTGCTTGAAGCTGCGCAGAGAGGCGATCGCGCAGGAGCAGGTCATCACAAACTGCAATGAAAATCTGGCGACGCAAATTCAGGCTCAAGGCAATCTTGAGCCGCTGATACGACTGCTGGTTTAATCCTAAAATTTTCCGGAAGGAAATGTCTGTCACGGGAATATAGCCAAAGCGAATGGAAGATGAACCTTTTTGTAGCGCGGTCTTGTTCTATGACCTGTGTCTTGCAATCTCTGATGAGAACGCGTATTTCAACTAGGCCAAGAACAGCTCTTACAATCTTTTTCTATCTATCTCTATTTAAGTCAGGACAAGATCGTAAACTCGCAGTTCCTTCCAATGAAACACAAAAATTAAGCCCTGTAATAAAGAAACCAGGCGCTCTGAAAACACCTGGCTTCTCTCTTGAGATTGTTTTTAAATTTTAATCGGGTCTAAATTAGCGCTGAAGGCCGATCGCCCTGCACTCACTGACCCTGCACTCAATGGGTTAGGAGATGGCGACCGCAACTGCGATCAAGCTACCGACCAAAACCAGAGCGCCCACGCCGAGGGCGATATACTGAATCCTTTGCTTTGAGCTAGGAGGTTCTGCCTCATAAACCTTTGGCTCTGCGGCAAAGTTGTTAAGAAGACCGCCTTCCTCGGTGGTGTATGGCATATTTGAATTCCTTAAGTTAAAAATTGATATATAGAATTGTATCAGCAAATTAAAATTCTTTACAGAAGAATAGTTTAAGTCCAGCCTTTCTCATGGCTAAAAATAAAGCCCGAAATATTCCATAGGGAAGCTTTTCGGGCTTTATTTCGAGCTTTCACTCGCAGCGAGTAAGCGCTCAAACACAAGATTTATATCAAAGAGACTTGGCCGACACGGGGCAAGACAACCGCACGACGCTCATAATTTCTTGTGCAGAAATCTCCTGAGTCTTGACCTAATAAAAAATCCCTAGACTCACCGAAATGAGCCAGAGGGATTAAGTCAGGGTGCATCTACCTCTCTAATGTTCGTTGGGACAAGACAGGCATCCGGAATTTTTTAAATCTCAAGTTCGTCAAGAAATTACGTTCAAGAAATTGCGTTCCAGAGTCCGCCCATTGAGCCAATTTAGGCTTCACCCGTGCAGGCAGAAACCGTGATTGGAAAAGTTGATGCGCTGACTCAGCCGCTTTGATCACAGCCTCAGCCGCAGCAAGAGAAAGTCTAAGCCCACAAATGAGCCACCTTAGAGAGCTTTAGACTCGCAAATTAATTAACCTGTAATAGTTTTTTGGCAGTGCCGTGCGGAGCGCGGCACTGCCAAAAAACTATTGGATTTCATTTAATCCATGATCTCTAGTAGCTGATGACTTGCGATGAGACACGCCATATTGTCCCCCGACTCGATATCATAAAGGCTAGAGGCAGCCAAAGCCTCTCAGGGATCACATACTTTAGGCTGTTAGAGCCTATGTCTCTCCTTAATCAAACTAATCTTGCACCCAAAACTGCTGGAGACCGCGCATGGATTTGGTTTCACTTCAGGGCTGGCTAGATAACGCCTCCTTTGCCGTTCTGTTTCTGACCATGCTGCTGTACTGGGCAGGTGCGGCTTTCCCCAAAATTCCCTACCTGCAAATTTTGGGGACTACGGGAATGGCAATTGCCAATCTCTGTATAGCTGCTCTGCTAGGGGCACGCTGGATCGAGGCGGGCTATTTTCCCCTGAGCAATCTTTATGAGTCGCTGTTTTTCATTGCTTGGGGCGTTACGGCCATGCATTTTGTGGCTGAGAACATGAGCCGCAGCCCCTTGGTAGGCGTAGTAACAGCCCCGATTGCCATGTTAATTACCGCCTTTGCCACCTTGACGCTACCCGCACAAATGCAGTCTGCTGAGCCGCTGGTGCCTGCCCTCAAGTCAAACTGGCTGATGATGCATGTCAGCGTTATGTTGATTAGCTATGCGGCGCTGATGGTGGGGTCGTTGCTGGCGATCGCATTTCTATTCGTCACGCGGGGTCAAAATATTGAGCTAAAGGGCAGCTCGGTTGGCACAGGTGCCTATCGGCAGGTGCCCTATCGGCTACAAAAATATGGCGAGACGGTGATGACGGCAGAATCAGCCAGAGCCTCTGTCGAAGTCGCCTCAAATGAGGGCGCGATGGAAGGTCTGGGCAACACAGCCGTCTTAGCCTCCCCTGCTTCCCCTACTTTGTCGGCTGCCGCAGCCCTGCCTCTCTCGCCGCAGCGCCTCAGCTTAGCCGATACCCTAGACAACATTAGCTATCGCATGATTGGCTTGGGCTTTCCGCTGCTGACGATCGGTATCATTGCCGGAGCAGTATGGGCTAACGAAGCCTGGGGTTCTTACTGGAGCTGGGACCCTAAAGAAACTTGGGCATTAATTGTCTGGCTTGTCTTTGCGGCTTACCTGCATGCCCGTATCACCAAAGGTTGGCAGGGTCGCCGTCCAGCTATTCTGGCCGCATCGGGATTTCTGGTGGTCTGGGTCTGCTATTTGGGCGTGAATTTGTTGGGCAAGGGGCTGCACAGCTACGGCTGGTTCTTTTGAGGCGCTCTTCGCGCAGGAGTCAGGCGGGAGAAGGCTAGAATTTAAAAAACCCAGATGAGAGTCTCAGAGTAAAAACTCATGCCAAAAGATTTTGATTTGCTCAACGACGACGAAGTACTCTTTGTGCGATCGGGTCGGGTGCTCATGCCAAACGCTACCTTCAAGGTCAGCGAGTTTTTGGATGCCCTAGCGCAGGTGGTGCTGGAGCAAGAAGAAGAATGGTCGGAGGAGCAGGAAGGCTGGTTTAACGATCGCGGCCAGCGCTGTGAAGTGCTGCGGTTTAGTACGCAGGGTTGGCAACGCGGCAGAGTAAGGCTACGTCTGGAGTTTTGCCCCCTTGAAGAGCGACCCAAGCTGCTGCAAGAGAGCCTACCCCGTCGGGAAAACGCAGGGCAGCGGGAAGATCAGTATCGGCGGCAGACCCGCGAAGATGTCTACCGTCGCGAAGGGTACTCTAATGCCCCGCGTGATCCGTATGATCCGCGCCGTAGCCGTGAGGAAATTTATCCAGAAATCTTGCCGGATGATTATTAATCTATGTGCCAAACATAGATTTGATTTCTTGGCGGGTGGGGACTGCGCCGACCTGTTGAGTGAATGGATAGAAATAATTTACCTATCTCTATTTGGGAGGATGTGCCGCGCAGAAGGATATCCTCCCCAAATGGAGATATTTGTTTTGTACAGACCTTTAAAAAATAAGGTTTAAGATACAGTTTTGAGAGACTGACCCGTGGGCAATGAGTGGACACCGCTTCACGCTGGGCTGCATCGCACGTTGCGAGAGCGCTGCCTGCTGCCTCAAGAGCGATCGCTCCTAGTTGCTGTCTCGGGGGGGCAAGACTCTCTTTGCCTTATTCGCCTTCTGCTTGATCTACAGCCCAAGTGGGGCTGGAAAATTGCGATCGCCCACTGTAACCATCGCTGGCGAGTCGATGCCGATGCCAACGCTGCTTACGTGCAGCAACTCGCCCAAAACTGGCAAATTCCTTACTGGGGGGCAACGGCCGAGCAAGTCCTGACCAGCGAAGCCGCTGCCCGCACCTGGCGCTATCAGGTCTTGACAGAAATAGCCTGCACTCAAGGCTGTTCTCATATTGTGACCGGGCATACGGCCAGCGATCGCGCCGAAACGCTCCTATATAACCTGGTGCGCGGTAGTGGTGCCGATGGCTTGCAGGCGCTCACCTGGCAGCGAGATCTCAACCCCGATCAAGGTGCAGCCCTCACGCTAGTTCGTCCCTTGCTAGAAATAACTCGCGCCGAAACCGGGCAGTTTTGTCAGAACGCCCAACTTCAAGTGTGGCAAGATGCAACCAATCAAGATTGGCGCTATGCCCGAAACCGCATCCGCCAAGACCTGCTGCCCTACCTGCAAACCCACTTTAATCCGCAAGTCGAGCTGGCACTGAACCAAACCGCCGAACTGTTGCGAGCCGAAGTCGATTATCTCGAAACTGCCACTGAAGACTGGTGGCAAAAAGCCGTGGTTCTCCCTTCGCCTAGCCCGATCGCTACTCTTAACCGCCAGGTTCTCCGCTCTGCGCCACTGGCTCTCCAGCGACGGGTCATGCGGCGATTTTTGCTGCAACATTTGCCTACCGCCCCCAGTTTTGATCAGATTGAGAAACTGGTTGCCCTCATTCATGCTCCCCATCGCAGCCAAACTGATCCGTTCCCGGGAGGGTCGATCGCCCAGGTCGAGCATGAGTGGATTCGGTTGAAAGGGGAGTAACAAGCTGAGCCTGTCACTCCTACCTGACACCCTCTAAAAACGTCTGTACCTTACCGTCTTGCCCCAAAACTAGACGAATTTGAGGGGTGCCGTTCTCAACCGGAGACACAAAAGGTTCGTTGAGCAGGGGCATATTGGTGCGATCGAGAAAAGTAGCGGCCGCTTGACCCAGGGGAATGATCCGTTGCAGAGAGCCATCAGAATTCAGCACCAGGCGGTATTCCAACGTTTGGGTCAGTCCTTCAGGAGCCTGCCAGCTACCCTGAAAGTAATTTCGCACCTCCGCAACTTGAGGAATAGCGTCGAAGGCAGTGCCATTGGCAGCTTCAGCCCCCGGCTGCCCGCTGTCGGAGGGGAGTGCATCAGATTGCAGGGTTTCGGGTCGCAGGGCGGCACTCTCAGGCAAAGCGGCATTTGGAGCCGATCGCGCTGATTCAGCTGAGGCAATGGCAGCACTATCCGGACTCTCAAAGGAAAGGTTAGGGGCGGGCAGCGCTTCTTGAGGAATGACCGCCACCTGCCCGCTGGAAAAATCTCCCGGAGCGATCGGAGCAGGAATCGGCGTTTGAGGAACGATCGTTCTCTCTGGCGGAGCAGTACTCTTGGTCGCACCTGTAGGCGGAATGGGAGGCAAAGGTTGCAATGCCAACGATGAGGGCAGCGGCTCTATCCCAGGCGGGACGGGCAACCGTTCAGCAGATTTTGACTGTGCGCCAGTCGTGGCACCTCCAGCCTCAGGAGAAGCAGCCGTAGCTAGCTGGGGGCTGGGGCTGGAAACATCGGAGACAAATTTAGTCAGGGCAGCCGTACTGCCGATCGCCAACAGCAAGACTGCCGCTATACTGGCCCACCCCCCCGGAGATTTTGCCCAAGCAGGACGGTTTAGAGTGGGTAGCGTCAAAGATTCGGCATGGTATTCGTCGAGCGCGTTTGCCAAATCAAACAGCTGAAGAGCGCTGAGAGAGACAACCTCAGCCGATCGATCGGTGGCTATGGTGCCCAAGTGCAATTCGTGGCGCAGCCATCCCTTAGGCTGAAGGTGAATGCCTGTGGCAGGGTTGCCTGTGGCACGGTTACCTATGGTAGGGTTGGAGGACTCCAGATGTGGCACCAGCGTTAGCGGAGGGGCAGGCTCAACTGAAGCGGCATCTATTAAAGCAGGTTCACTATTGCCATTCACCATCGGGCTAACGTGATCACCCGGCTGATCTGGCGTTTGGGTCAGAGGAAGCGCCAAATCGTCCGACTGGCTCAATATCTTTTGCACATAGGCGCTAACGGCTTCCCAGAGCGCCTCTAGCTGAGTGCGATCGCCCCGAATTTCGACCTGCTTATCTTCGGGCACCGTCGGATCGTCAAAACTGAGCTGAAACCGCAGATTTTTTAGCACTGCCCGATCCGTCCATTTCGACAAGGCAGAACCCTTTGCCGCGATTTCTAGCGTGCAGGTAGGAGGAGTGTATCGCCGTAGAACAGAGGTCATGGTAAGCAAAGTGGGATGAAGAACGAAGAGGGAGATAGTCGTTTGGGCACTTATGCCCCTAATTCGCTAGTAGAGCGATCGAGTAGCGCCATCCACAGCCGCCGCGCACCGCTGGCAGCACTATAAAACAGGAGATCAATCAGCAGCTTCAGGGCGAGGTGGGTGAGTTCTCCTGAAGCAACGGTTTCGCCATCTTCCATACGCTCCTGATAGGTATTGCTAAAGTTATCTAGATAGTCCCCTAATAGGGCAGCTTGGTGGGGTTGGCGGTTTTGTTCTGTGACCTGTTCCAGGAGAGCCACGGCACGACGAATCAACTCCTGATGCTGTTTGGCCAAGTGACAGGTGATTAAGACCAGCGATCGCGCTTCTTCGACATCTAACCGCTTGCGACCTTGCCCCCGCCGCAGCGGACTAGACTGCCGCAATCGCCAGAGAGAGACGCGATCGGCCACGACTTCCGTCAGGTTCAAGTCTGCTGCCGCCTGAAGCATGGCTTCAGAACCAATGCCCGCTAATGCTTCCAATGCCAACAGCACCAGGTCAAGCTGTGCCTTGATGTTGTCGAGTTGGGCAGGGTTTGGCTGACGGGTTAGGATCAACTCGTCCCCAACGGGTTTTGGCGTAGACGGCTTAACAGAGGGCATAGTTTCACGATAGAGAATGGGGCGAGGTTTGGCAGAGCGGTTACATGACTTGAAACAGGATTTGTTAGTCAGACTGGGGCAATTTTAATCGAATTCTTAACCCTACAACACTCTCTAAGGATCATGGATCATTAAATTTGCAATCGGAAGCCCA
This sequence comes from Coleofasciculaceae cyanobacterium, assembly GCA_036703255.1. Classification (GTDB taxonomy): domain Bacteria; phylum Cyanobacteriota; class Cyanobacteriia; order Elainellales; family Elainellaceae; genus Drouetiella. The sequence goes on along the minus strand of DATNPL010000151.1, from coordinate 31,037 downwards.
GGCAAATTTCTGAGAATGACTCTGAAAATAACCCAGAGAGCAGTTCCCAATGGACGGCCTGATAGGGTAAGCCATAGAGGGGACGTGGATAAACTGAGGCCGAGTATCCACCCATGCCAAGCGTATTTATAGCGGCCCTTTATTTCTCACCTGCTCATAGAGCGCTTCTGCGGCTGCTAGGAAGGAGTTATCGCGGTGCCAGAAGGCAGGAAAGTCTCCCTGCTTTTTCACTGGGATTCCTGCAACAAGCGTTTGAGGCAAGGGTTCGATCGCCTGGGGAAGCCGCTTGGCACCCTGCCAAAAATCACGCAGCTCGGCAGGGGCAACGGCAGCGGTAGTTTGGGGTTGCGTGTAGTAGGAAGAGACAGGCTGGGGCGATCGCTGTGCCAGTTGCAGTTCGTCAGAAAGGGCTTGACCTAAAGGCGATTTGGCTAACTCTTTGAGCAGATCTTGCCGCGACAGCCCGCGCAGCTCAAACAGCAAGAAAGGATCGCGATCGAGTTCGGCTGCGATGAGATAGTAGACTCCGGCAATGTGTTTGCAGGGGTTGCCCCAGTCGGGGCAAGAGCAATCGGCCTCAAAATCTTTGTTACTGTGGGGCAGCAGATGCAGCCTGAGCTGAGCAAAGGAGTCTTCGATATTGTCAGGGATTTCGTTTAGCAGCAGCCGTGAAATCAGGCTCGACCGAGAGGCAATCAGGGCGATCGCGGCTGCCCACTTTGCTGCACTAATGGGATGAAATTCGATCGTAGTGGTGTAGAGCGGTTCTTTGTATACCCCAAAGTAGGGATTAACAGAGCCTCTGACTTTGGCCGTGATCAGGCCATTGTCAATTGTAAAGTGGGTAACTTTGCCGTTTTTCGCATAAGAACGCCCCCGGCTCAATCGTCCGTCATCAGAGATTTCTTCCAGGGCTTCAATGAATTTTTGTCCCCACCAGGTGCGGCTAAATTGGCTCATGGCTGTTTCTCCCAAACGGGCTATTCCCTAAAAAACGGCTATTCCAAAATGGCGCTCTTATTGAGAGCAATCAGCTTCCTAAACGCATCGTTATCAAGCTCTGTCAGCCAAGACTCATCGGCTCCGACGATCGATCCGGCTAATTTCTTCTTGTCTTCAATCATTTCGTCGATGCGCTCCTCCAGGGTGCCCATGGCGACAAACTTGTGGACGAAAACATTCTTTTTCTGACCGATGCGAAAGGCACGATCGGTGGCCTGATCTTCCACAGCCGGATTCCACCAGCGATCGAAATGAAACACATGATTGGCCTTGGTTAAGGTAATCCCCACACCCCCTGCCTTGAGCGACAAAATGAAGACCGAAGGTTCTGTTTCGGCATCTTGAAATTGCTTAATCATTTGCTCACGCTTGCTACGTGGGGTACTGCCAGAGAGATAGTAGGTGTTGTAGTGGTAGGCATGCCGCAAATACTTTTCCAAAGCCTGACCCAGTTCGTTAAATTGGGTAAAGATCAGCAGGCTTTCTCCCTCTTCGATCGCCTCTTCTACCATTTCGCTCAGGCGGGTCAGCTTGTGCGATCGCTCTGGCGTAAACTCGCTGCCGTCCTGCAAAAACTGCATGGGGTGGTTGCAGATTTGCTTCAGCTTGGTCAAGGTTGCCAGAATCAGCCCTTTACGCTGAATCCCTTCTACAGCCTGGAGCTGATTTTCTACATCTTTGACCACGGCCGCATAGAGCGAAGCTTGCTCTTTGGTCAGGTTGCAGTATAGCTTTTGCTCTACTTTGTCTGGCAAATCTTTGATAATCGACTGATCGGTTTTCAGCCGTCGCAAAATGAAAGGCTCTACCAGCTTTTTGAGGACGGTAGACTGCTGTGGATCATTATTTTTTTGAATGGGCAGCTCAAAACTGCGGCGAAATTGGGCTTGGTTGCCGAGATAGCCAGGATTGAGGAAGTTAAAGATTGACCAGAGATCGAGCAGGCGGTTTTCGATCGGTGTTCCGGTGAGCGCCAGCCGATGCGGGGCAGAGAGCTTCAGAACGGCTTTGGTCAAGTCGGCTTTGGGGTTCTTGATATTCTGCGCTTCGTCTAAAACGATGCGGTGCCACTTGATGTCGCTCAATAGCTTGATGTCTTTCCGCGCTAGGGCAAAAGAGGTAATCACCAGATCGTTTTCTCGGCAGGCTTGCTTAAAGTCCTGGCTGTCTTTGGCGCGATCCGTGCCGTAATGCACCACAGCCTGTAGCTGCGGCGCAAATTTTTGAATCTCGTGGTACCAGTTGCCCACAACTGAGGTGGGTGCAATTAGCAGGGTCGGTGGCAAAGTTTTCCCCCGCTTTTTCCCCGCCATCTCTCGTTCTTGCAGCAGTCGGGCAATGACTTGAATAGTTTTACCCAAGCCCATGTCGTCCGCCAAACAGCCGTTTAGCCCCAGATCTTCTAGGTATTGCACCCAGGACACGCCTCGCTTTTGGTATTCTCGCAGCTTGCCCTGAAGCTGTTTGGGATTTTCGACGGGCTGGAGCTGGCTCTTATCTCCTAGTTTTGCCAGCATCTCGGAAAGACTGCTGTGGCGATCGATCTGCAACTCCAGGTCATCTCCTTCTCCAGCCGTAAGCTTGAGGAAATCGAGCAGACTCAGCTCCGGGTTTTCCTGCTGCTGGGTCTTCCAGAACTCCAGCATCTGCCGCATTTTGTCTTGATCTAGCTCCATCCACTGGCCGCGAAATTTCACCAGGGGCGTTTTGGCGCTGACAAGCTGATTCCATTCCTGTTCATTGACGGGTTCTCCGCCGATCGCCAATTCATATTCATACTCCACCAAGTTGTCAAACGAGAAGTAAGACTTGGCTTTGTCTTCGCCCCCGGATAACGATTTGCCTTTGGCCTTGAGCCGCACCTTAGCCCGCTGCCGTCCTTGGGGTGTCCACCAGGCCGGAACAATAACTTTGTATCCAGCATTTTCCAGCACCCAGGCTGACTCTTTTAGAAAGGCAAAGGCTGTATCCAGGTTGAGCGTAATGCCAACGGGCTGATCGGTTTCCAGACCGCGCCAGAGATCGGGATAAATTCGTGCCGCATAGCCCAAATTCATCAGCAACTGCCGCTCAAAATCTTGCCCCATTTGCTTCTGAATCTGCTTCTGCTGCGGGGGACGCATGCGCCAGTATTCTTGCAGCGAGACACGCAGGGAAGGATCGTTTTTGGGCGCGACCTGAAATTGCACCTCCCAAGGATCGTTGGGTTTCAGCGGATCTTGCAAATGGAAGCAGAGGTAAAACGGCAGATCCGACTGAGTACGGACGATGCGATCGCGCCACACTTGCCACTGTTGATACAGCTCTAGGTGTGTACCCGGAGTCCAGGGCTGATCGTTACGGTGCAAACAGTCATAGAGCAGCGAATCTGCGATCGTCTTTTCATAGGCTTGTGTGGTCGGCGTATGGGTAACGATATCCGTCAGCAGACAGTCGGAAAAATGGCGAAGCAGAGTGGCGCGATCGTAAAATTCCGGCGTTTCTCGCGGTGCGGCAAAACCTGCCACACAAGCCAAGGGCATATATTCGACGTATTGCTGAATGATCGATTCATACTCTTCGCCAATCAGCTCCCAGCCGGGGTAGATCTCAAAGGAACTTGTTGAGGATTTGACAGATTTCTGGGCAGAGGCATTTTGAGCCGTGACATCGATGGTTTTGGTGACGGCACGGGGTTTTGCCAGGTTTGCCGATCGGGGCGATCGCCTGCTTTTCGTTGCAGATCTAGCGCTAGCCTTGGCGGAAGTCTTAGCAGAGGTTTTTGCAGGGGTCTTGGTGGCTGTCTTAGCTTTTGCCTGAGCCGCTGGCGAAGCGGATTTAGCGGTCTGGGAGGGCGCTATCTCTCGGTATTTCAGAGCAGGAATGTACTGATCTTTGAGGATGATTCGCTTTAGTGCCTGGGTGTAGTGAAACCAAAACAGCAGATCGGCACCAAGCTGAATCTCTGTCAGATTATGCAACGCCAAAAAATGTAGGTCGTTGAGCAAGCTGATGACATTGTTAACGGTGCCCCCTGTTTTGGCAGAGGCGATCGTTTTGTAGCAGTCGATTTGCCAGTACGCCAGCTCAAATGATTCAGGCAACTCTTCTTCGAGGTAGCGAGAGAGTTCTAAAGAGGGCAAAGGCTGATGATCGACAGTGGGCAGCAAAAAGTATTGCGGCGAAATAAAGTCTTCTAGCTTACGGTAGCCAGGGGGCTGGATTCCTAGCTCTTTTGCCAGTAATGTTGCCAGATTGGCCGAGAAGATCTGGCTAGGGTGCTGCTGAGTGGGTTTGCGAAATTGTTTGCGTTCAGTCGTTTCGACCCAAAGGTAAAATGCCCCATTTTGGACAAACCCTGGTTCTGATTGCGGAATCCAACTACCGTGAAGAATTTTCATGGCGAAACGGCGCTCTGAAACAGCCTTTGAATTTCAGAGTACCAAACTTTTTTGAAGAGAGGCTATTGCTTCTCAATTTCATCAGTGCCCAGGGTAAATTTCAGCTCGAAAAGTTCGCCCGGTAGTGCTATAGAACTAGTGCTATGGAGCTGTTGTTAGCGCCTAGATAATCTAAACTCGAAAGCTACGGCAAACCTGCTTTAAAGCTTCGCCAGGATTCATAGATTAAATAGCATCGACTGTTGCAGGTTGGGTTGAGGCACGTAGCTTGCTTCCCGCAGTGTAAACCCGCACCGTCTCAGGCGCTGGGCTTTCGCAAAGCTCAACCCAACCTACACAGGTTATTTAATCCACAATCTTTAGTTTGCCGTGCAGTAGGTATTAACCTGATTAACCAAAGGCCCTTCTTGATCGGTGGCTGTCTTCAAAGCATCGAAGGCTGTTTGCGCCGCCGCCGCATCCTTAGCTCCTGCTGCCGTCACCAGATCGCGGGTAGCTTTGCCAGTATCGGTGTACATGCTAATAAAGCGAGTCTGAAATCCCTTGAGCTGCTCATCGCCGATCTGAAGTCCTTGCATATCGGCCTTGGCTTTGTCTGCCGCCGTAGCAATCTGAGACATAGCGGCTACGTTATCAGGGGTTGCGGTCTGGGTAACGTTTTGAACGGCAGACACAGCCTCATTGGCAACTTTAATCAATTTGTTGCACTGAGACACTTTGTTGTCTGAACAACTGACGAGAAAACTAAGAGCGGCGAGGGTTGAAACGGCGATCGCCCGCTTGCAAAGTAGCGGATCCAAAAACGTCATGCATCTTCTCCTGAACTGGCTGTCAAACAACTGGCTATTAATTACATGTGGCTGTCAAACCCATGTCAAAAATAGAGGGCTGTGTCTAGTTATAAGTTGCCTCTGAGCAGAAGTACAGAGGCGATCGAAATTCTAAACCTGAACTTCAGATTTAAATCTAAAGCTTTTTGTATCAGGGTCTGAATTTCTTTGACAGAGCATTAGGCATCCAGCGGATTGAGGCGAGACATGGCCCATGTGGTGTAAGTACCAATAGGACTCCAAATCAGGTAAGGAATCAGCAAAATCAGCGCCCACCCAGAAATCTGCGCCACCCAAATTGCCAGAATTACAGCAAGAACTGCTCCAGCTCCACCAATCAGGGTACCCACTTTCAGGCTTTGCATTCGCAACATAATTGGGCTGTATGCCAGAGTGACTAACTCTAATAGCAAATATAACCCCATGAGCAGCCAAGTCTGAGAACTTCCTGGATCTTCTTCCCAAATTAACGTGGCAGACGCAGCACCACAGGTAAAGACAAACGTCCAAATAAAAGGAATCGCCTTCTCGAAGGTCAGCCATCTCGGCCGCGTCAACCGATTGAACCACTGAGTGCCTTTGGGCGTAACTAGGCTACCGATCGCCAGAGCTAAGGCAAGCATAATGCCGCCGATAATCATCCAGGGTTTGATCATGATTTGCCCTTGGCTCTCCTCGCCGCTACGTCTACACGTCAGTCTTATCTGTTAGCAGCGTGGCAGAGTACGGGGGCGTTTGCAATCACTCCAGAGAATCATTTTAGGCGCTGCTTCATCCGGCAATGGATTTCATGCAAAAATGCCGCCAAAGAACTCGATCGCTTCCCGCAGCGCGACGATAAACGCATCAATTTCAGCCTGGGTATTGTAGAAGTAAACGCTAGCCCGAGCGGTCGATTGCGCCTTGACAATGCGGTGTAAAGGCTGAGTGCAGTGGTGTCCGGCACGGATGGCAATACCCGCCTGGTCGAGAATAGTGGATAAATCGTGGGGGTGAACGGCTCCTGTCGTGAAGGCCGCCAATCCAGCGCGATCGCTCCCCTGAGGGCCGTAGAGCGTGACTTCGGGAATTTGCTGGAGCTGCTGAACAAGATGAGTCGTTAACTCTTGCTCGTAGGCATGGATATTTTCCATCCCTAAGCTATTTAAGTAGTCAATGGCTGCACCCAAGCCAACTGCTTCAGCGATCGCTGGAGTTCCGGCCTCAAATTTGTGAGGCAAATCGGCATAGGTGGCGTGATCGAGAAACACATCTGCAATCATTTCGCCGCCGCCCAAAAAAGGAGGCATCGATCGCAGCAGATCCAGCTTGCCATACAAAAAACCAATGCCCGTCGGGGCGCACATTTTGTGACCCGAAGCCACCAGCCAATCGCAATCGATCGCCTGAACATCGACTGGCATATGGGGCACGCTCTGGCAGGCATCGATCAGCACTCTTGCCCCCTGCTGATGCGCCAGACGGACAATTTCCTCAACGGGATTAATGCAGCCTAGCGTATTAGAAACATGGACGATCGCCACCAGCTTGGTTCTATCGGATAGCAGCGATTTGTAATGTTCCAGATCAAATCCCTGCGTTTCAGAGAGCTGAACAAACTTCAGGACAGCTCCGGTACGCTGCGCCAAAAGCTGCCAGGGAATCAGATTGCTATGGTGCTCCATCACCGACAGAATCACTTCGTCGCCGGACTTGAGGTTAGCATTGCCCCAGGCGTAGGCTACTAAGTTGATAGCTTCAGTGGCGTTGCGCGTATAGACAATTTCCTGGCGAGAAGCAGCATTGACAAAGGCAGCGACTTTATCCCTTGCGCCTTCGTAGGCATCAGTTGCCCGCGAACTCAAGGTGTGAACCCCGCGATGCACATTGGCGTGATCGTGCGTGTAGTAATGCTGCAACGCATCTAGAACGGCCAAAGGCTTTTGGGAGGAGGCAGCGTTATCCAGATAGATCAGAGGCTTGCCGTGAATCTCCTGATCGAGAATGGGAAAGTCGGCACGGGTCTGAGCGGCAAGGGTGCGGGCTTGGGTGAAAGTCATGGAGGGTGAGGAGGTGAGGGATAGCGAAGGCAAATAGGGGACTAGTTTCGCACTGCCATGCTGCGGCATTGCACGAGTTCGGAGAGCGTGCGACGGAGAGAAGCGATCGCAATTTTCTCAATCACTTCGTAGGCAAAGGCATAAACCAAGAGCTGACGCGCATCGGCAGCGTCAATTCCCCGGCTTTGCAGATAAAAGACCTCATCGGCTTCGAGCTGTCCGACGGTGGCTCCGTGGGTGCATTTAACGTTATCGGCAACAATTTCGAGCTGCGGCTTGGTATCTACACGGGCTTTGGATGACAGCAGAAGATTGCGGTTGAGCTGTCCGGCATCGGTCATTTGTGCGGCGCGCGGTACAAAGACCTTGCCGTTGAAAATCGCATGACCTTTATCGTCAATGATGCATTTGTGCAGTTGGCGCGTCGTGCCGTGGGGCTGGGTCAGGGCGATCGTGCTGTGGGTGTCTCCTATCTGCTCGCCATGGAGCAGAGTCAGGCCATTGAGCGTAGTCTCCGTCTGCGCTCCGGTCTGGTAGATTTCCAGATGATGTCGAGAAAGCTTTGCGCCCAAACTCACGGCATTGCAGGTATAGCGTGAGGTGCGGGCTTGAGAGACGGCTGTTTTGCCAATGTGAAAGGCGTGATGTCCATCGCGCTGAACGCGGGTATGGTTGACCTCAGCGTTATCGGCAATCCAGATCTCAGTCACGGCATTGGTGAGGTAAGAGCCTGAACCGATCGCCCCATAATCTTCAATCAGCGTCACGGCGCTATTGGTTTCTGCCACCACCAAAACGCGCGGCTGAATCAGGGCTGCATGGCTGGCGGTTGAGAGAAACAGCAGGTGAATCGGAACATCGATCGCTACACCTTTGGGCACCCATAGGATGGCTGCATCCGTCAGTCCTGCCGTGTTTAGAGCCGTAAACACCTCATCGGCTCCAGACTGCTGACCCAGGTAGGGCTGTAGGCGATCGCCATGCTGCTCAGCCAGAGCAGAGAGGTTGCCGACAATCAGACTTTCAGGCAGATGGGTAAGGTTGGATAACTCCGGGGCATAAACGCCATCCACAAACACGAGCCGATCCGCTTCTGGTAACCCAAAAGGAGCGATAGCAGACGTTCCGATCTTCTGAGTTTTAACGGCTTCTAGCGGAGTTTGCAGCAGAGCCGACAGGTCGGTAAATCGCCATTCTTCGTCGCGCTGCGTCGGGAAGGTCTGCTCCTGCACCCGTAGGGCAGCGTGATCGCGTAGCTCATTCAGCCAAGGGCGATCGATTCCAGAGAGGGGCGATCGCTGCGCCAGCGCCAGCAAATTGGCGAGGTAGGCCGCCCGTTTGTCTGAGGCGGTCAGCGTCACTTCTGAGGGGAAAACCTGAGTACTCATGATGCTGCTCCTGATGCCGCTTCTTCTAGCACCCAGTCATAGCCGCGTTCTTCTAGCGCCAAAGCCAGCTCTTTGCCGCCCGTGCGAATGATGCGCCCGTTAGCCATAACGTGAATGTAGTCAGGAATGATGTAGTCTAGCAATCGCTGATAGTGGGTGATCACAACGATCGCATTCTCAGCGGTCGAAAGCTGGTTGACGCCGCCTGCCACAATTCGCAGGGCATCAATATCCAGCCCTGAATCTGTCTCGTCTAGAATAGCCAGCTTTGGCTCTAATAGCGCCATTTGCAAGATTTCATTGCGCTTCTTTTCGCCGCCCGAAAAGCCCTCGTTAACGCTGCGGCTGAGGAAGCTGGCATCCATTTTCACCACATCTAGCCTTTGCTGCACCAACTCATCAAAATCAAAAGCATCCAGCTCTTCTTCACCCAAATGCTTGCGCTTGGAGTTGTAGGCGACACGCAAAAAGTCTAGGTTGCTAACTCCAGGAATCTCTAGAGGATACTGGAAGGCTAGAAAAATTCCCGATCGCGCCCTTGCTTCCGGCTCTAGCTCTAGCAGGTTTTGCTCCTGAAACTGAATTTCTCCGCCCGTGACTTCATAGGCCGGATGACCCGCCAAGACTTTAGAAAAAGTGCTTTTCCCAGAGCCATTCGGCCCCATAATGGCATGAATTTCCCCTGCCTTAACCTCCAGGTTCATGCCTTTGAGAATCGGCGTTTCGCCTACGCTAGCCGTTAGATTCTTGACGGATAAAACGGTGCTGCTGTTATCAATAATCATGCTCTAGCCTTTAACAACTCTCATCACTTACATCTCATCATTGCAGTCGCTGGGACTCATTAAATAGAAACCCTAGGTAGGTTAGGTTGAGGCGCAAAACCTAAAATCTGCATGGGCTGTGCGATCGCCAACCCATCCTACAATTAATGCTTTAGTAAAGATATTCCATTGGACAGCAGGGTAGGCAATGCCCACCCGACCGAGAAATTAGCCCACGCTGCCTTCAAGCTTGAGACTGAGGAGGCGATCGGCTTCTACCGCAAACTCCATAGGCAGTTGGTTGAACACATCTTTGCAGAAACCGCTGATGATCATTGAGATCGCGTCTTCTGCCGAAACGCCCCGCTGAGCAAAGTAAAACAACTGGTCTTCCCCAATTTTGGAGGTCGAAGCTTCATGCTCCACTTTAGCCGTGTTGTTTTGCACCTGGATATAGGGGAAGGTGTTTGCCCCAGCTTGATCGCCAATGAGCATCGAGTCGCATTGTGAATAGTTGCGTGCGCCGTCTGCCTTAGGTGAAATCTTCACCAGACCCCGATAGCTGTTTTCAGACTGGCCTGCTGAGATGCCTTTAGAAATGATCGTACTGCGCGTATTCTTACCAATGTGAACCATTTTGGTGCCTGTGTCGGCCTGCTGGCGGTTGTTGGTTAGCGCTACCGAGTAAAACTCACCGATCGAATTATCGCCCACCAATACACAGCTTGGATACTTCCAGGTAATGGCCGAACCCGTTTCCACCTGCGTCCAGGAGATCTTAGAGTTTGCACCCTGGCAGAGTCCACGCTTGGTGACAAAGTTATAGATACCGCCTTTGCCCTCTTTGTCTCCGGCGTACCAGTTCTGAACCGTGGAGTATTTGATCTCGGCATTGTCGAGCGCCACCAGTTCCACCACAGCCGCATGTAGCTGATTGGTGTCAAACATAGGAGCAGTACAGCCTTCGAGGTAGCTCACGGAGCTGCCTTCTTCGGCCACAATCAGCGTCCGCTCAAACTGTCCTGAGTCGCCGTTGTTAATCCGGAAGTAGGTCGATAGCTCCATCGGACATTTCGTGCCCTTAGGAATATAGACGAAAGAGCCATCGCTAAACACCGCCGAGTTGAGCGCGGCAAAAAAGTTATCGCCCACTGGAACGACGCTGCCCAAATATTTCTGAATCAGTTCAGGATACTCGCGCATCGCTTCCGTAATGGAGCAGAAAATCACGCCATCCTTTGCCAGCTTTTCTCTAAAGGTGGTAGCCACTGAAACGCTGTCAAAAATGGCGTCCACTGCTACGTTAGACAGCCGCTTTTGCTCTGAAAGCGAAATGCCTAGTTTCTCGAAAGCATCTAGCAAGGTTGGATCAACCTCATCTAGACTGCCGAGCTTTTCTTTTTGCTTAGGAGCCGAGTAGTAGATAATTTTTTGATAGTCGATCGCGGGATAGCCCACTTCTGCCCAGTTGGGTTCTGCCATTTTTAGCCATTGACGATAGGCTTTGAGGCGAAACTCCAGCATAAACTCAGGCTCGTTTTTCTTCGACGAGATCAGGCGAACCACATCTTCGCTTAAGCCTGCCGGAATCACATCTGATTCAATATCAGTGACGAAGCCGTACTTATAAGGTTGGTTGACTAAAGAGGTAACCGTTGTCGTCATAGTGGCTGGGGGGTGGCTGTGTTCTCTCGATCGCTAACAAAAGAAGATTAAACTTGAATTCTTAAACCTGACTCCTCAAATCTTGACCTCTCAAATCCAGAGAGGCAAACTTCCGGCTCATTGCAGACCTATGAGAGTGCTGCTTCAGGCGGACAGACGTCCGCCCTACATAAAATCAGCAGTGGTTGGTCGTCGCCCGGATTTCGTCAAAGCCAATTTCTTGCTGCTCACCCGCAAAATCATTGTCGGGGGTGAGAAACAGCATACAGTGACACTCTTTGCGCTCACGCATGGGCACACAAGGACAATTCCAGTAGGCAGCAGCGGCTTCTGCGACCTTATCTTCATAGTGCCGACAGGGGCAAAGGGGAGCGCCCAAATCATCCTTATGCTTTGCCAAACCTTCGATCACAACGGCCGTGACGCTTGGATCGACACAAAAGTAAGTATCTGTTCGCTTGGCATAGCTTTCGGAAAAGCTGCGCATTAGCTCTAAATTTTTATCTGATGCTTGGGTGGTTTGTGAGGTTGTGTTCATCTCAAGGAGTTCATCTCAATAGAGCGAGAGGGTGACCAATAGCTTTATAATTAAAACAACCTGGCTGTTGCGTAAGTACATTCTAAAGCACTTTAGCAACAAAAAAGTTGTTAAAGTCAAAAACCAGCTTTTTTAGTCTACTATTTTGCCTGGACGCTCTGAGACGATCGCCAAAACTTTCTGTAGCCCCCTGAAATCTAAAAGCTAAAATCTGAAAGATAGAACACCCAAAAGCTCAAAACAGTCTGGACGCTAAGACACTGGAAGCTAAAACAGCCATGACCGCTACGCAGCAACCTTCCACCAAGCAACACATTCTCAATCACCTGCTAAAGCAAGGTCACGCCACTGCACAAGATCTTGCCCATCAGCTAGAAATTAGCGCTCAAGCCACGCGGCGGCATCTCAAAGATTTGGAAGATGAAGGGTTAATTCATCATGAGACCATTCAGGTGGGCATGGGTCGTCCCAACTATATCTATAAGCTGAGCCAGATCGGACATCACCAGTTCCCCGATCGCTATGACGAATTTGCTGTTTCCTTGCTGACGACGCTAGCGGCAACCGTCGATAAAAAACAGTTCAGCGATATTTTGCGGAAGCAGTGGGAGCAAAAAGCCTTAGAGTATCGCGATCGCCTAGGCAGCGGCTCTTTACAAGATCGAGTCGCGGCTTTGGTTGAAATTCGTCGTGCCGAAGGCTACATGGCAGAATGGCATTTGGTCGATGCTGAGAAGCTTGATGCAGCAGGAATTGACGCTCAAGAGATGGCGGCTCCCCACTATGTGATTACAGAATACAATTGCGCCATTTCTCAAATCGCCGAATCGTTTCCTAGCGTCTGTGGACATGAGCTAGAAATGTTTGAACTGGCGCTGGAAGGCTGCAAGGTAGAACGAACCCACTGGATGGTAGGCGGCGAACACCAGTGCGGTTATTTGGTAAGGGTTGCGTGATGAGTATTGCTCAGGCTTGATGGGAGTTTTATATTGAGAGGCTCAGCCGATCCTAAAGTCCTCCTATTTTTATCTAAAATTCAGCTTTATGGGGTTTTGTGGCGCGCGCCACAAAACCCTAGTTTGCGATGTTAAGTCAGCAATCACCAAGAGGCTATAAAACAATGGAAAAGGTCAACCTCGCAGATAAGCTCAGCCTGTTTCACGATCACTGGAATCCTCATGTGGTAGGCGAACTCAACGGGCAGCAATTAAAGCTTGTCAAGTTTCAAGGCGAATTTGTCTGGCATCATCACGAGCAAGAAGATGAAATGTTTTTGGTGGTAAAAGGCAGCTTTCACATGGAGTTCCGAGAGCGCACCGTTGAAATGAAGGAAGGCGAATTTATTGTGGTGCCCAGAGGCGTTGAGCATCGCCCTGTAGCGGCCGAAGAAGTACATGTGATGCTGTTTGAGCCTGCCTCGGTACTCAATACAGGCAATGTGCAAAATGAGCTGACCGTGCCAGAGTTAAATAAAATTTAGGTCAGTTTTCAAGCAGTCATGATTTTGAATTGGGTCGGTAAAGCATATCCGACAAAGAGCTATGACTTGAAAGAATCATGACCTGAACAATGTGAAACCCAACAATAGCTAGATTTTATTGGGTGACGCTGACGCTAACCCAAACTACTCAAGCATAACGGTTTCAGGAGTTTTGTCAGTTAATTAGGAGCGTGCGGCGGAGACGCACGCTCTCAAAAAAGCTCTTGATTGAACATGCCTGAGGCATCATGGCAATTGCCCCGTTTACCCCTACGATGAGTAAGCCAAAAGCTGGACTTGCAAAAATCTGAGGACATCGTTTGAACTATGTTTGATCAACCTTCACCGCCAGAGTTTTTAACCTTTGAGGAGGTGGCTGAAGTCGATAAAGCCTTACTCACCTCTCGAGAAAAATTTTCTGCCCGAGTCGCGTTGTACTCTCTCCGATCGCTCAAGCTAATTGCCCAAAAATATGAAATGGCGATCGCCGATCTGAGTCCGCAGCAAATTGCTGACTGGGTTGCAGCTGATCCAATTTTTCAGACCAACCCAGCCTTTGATGAAGGCTTTAAGGGTTTCTTTACGCAGCTTGTGATCTCATCACTCAAACCGCTCAAGCAGGTTGCGCTCAGAGAGAATGGGGCGATCGAAACCTTGACCGTGCCACAAGTGCTAGCTTGGTTTGAGCAAGAAGCCAAGCTGCGGCTTGAAAACAGCTCAGCTCAATAGGATATAGGGCAGGAGTTTACGAATTAGGCGTTTATCAGCTAGGCGTTCAAGACTGGATAGGTTCTGGAATAACGTTGAGCCGCCCTTGGCAGAAGAGATGTCCATTTTCCACGCGCAACTGACGCAGATTTACCTCTGTTCCCAAATTAGCCTCATACTGCTCAAACGCCTCTAGGGGTGTGCCTTGCTCTGCGTTGGGAGAGGGCAGCGATTCTGGGCGATCGAACCGTAGACGAGAACCTTCGATTACCGCTAGCCCTGTCCGCAGCGTAAACGGGATAATTTGGTCTGCAACAATTAGCTGAAGGGTGACAATCAGGCGATCGCCCTGCAAAACCAACTGTGGCGAGTGGAAATCGGTGAGGCGATCGCCCCACGGCTCCATATGGGGATCAAGCAGGCTAGACCGCAGCAGGGGAAACAGCGTTTCCTGCAAAGCTTGACCCAGCAAGGGAGACTTTAGAGAAGCATTCAGATCCGCTTGAGAAAGCTGAACTTCCGCCTCAATGGGAATCGCAGCCAATAACCTCAAAGGCTTTCCCTGTAAAACTTGACTGAGATTAATCCGAATTTCTCCCGCTGTCAGAGCGACCTGGGCAATGTGGATGCCCCGGTAGACGGCCTGTTGAGCCGTAACCTCAACTCCTGGAATACATCCCGTCAAAATCTGGCGATCGCTCCCTGCAATCTGAAAGGCCAGATGAGCGATCGACTCTACCTGAGATCTGAGCCACAGCCGAATGGCAGGAGACAAAACCTTGCTGATTAATCGACTCGGCATAACCTACCCAAAGCAGCCTCTAACGCTTACTGAATCGGCGAAATAACAAATGAGTAAATATACTCACCATTAGCCATCATAGCTCAGGCAGAATCGCTTTTTTTAAATGTCATGAAAACCTAACAGAACATCGTTTTACCAGTAGGTTGGCGAAATTTATAATGTCAGGATTTCGTGACATTACGATCCCCGTTTTTCCTGCAATTCCATAAAACGCTCTAGAATCAGGCAGCTCAGCCTCTTGCTTCCTGAGAGTATTTTCTGCACTATGTAAGGTACAGATCTGATCCCCACGATCCCAAAGAAAATCGATGGAATTGTCTAAATCTGTGCTGTTTAACTCTTTTGCCATATGACGTTTCAGCTGATGCTGCTTCCTAAAACTCAAGCTCTGTGATTTTTACTTATGGGACATGCCATCACAAAAGGCTCATTTAGGGCAGTTTTTGAGGATTGAGGCGGTCGCTGCTGCGATCGCGCCACTGTTTAAGCTTGCTATTAACTCTGAATCAATATTTGAATAACTTTTGAACAACTGGAGGTATCTTTTATGTCAGCGCAACGTCCACCCCTGGAGGAAATGACCCTCCGACAACTCCGCCGAATTGCCAGTGAGCTGAATATCTCCCGCTATAGCCGAATGCGTAAAGACCAGCTCTTCAATGCTATTCAAGAAATTCAGCGGCTACAGGCTGCTCCTGGCTCAGCCCGTGTCGTAGAAGCCCAGGCAGAAGTTGAGGCTGCAAAGTTTGATGTTGGGCAACCCGCTCGCGTTAGCGTCGCTTTGGCCACCGTGGATGAAGTTTTGCCAGAGTTGCCCAGTGGCTATGGGGAGAGCTGCATTGTGCTCATGCCTCGTGATCCCCAGTGGGCATACGCCTATTGGGATGTTTCCAATGCCAGTAAAGAGGTTCTGCGTCGCCAGGGCGGTGTGCGGCTAGCGCTGCGATTTTATGACATCACTAACGTGAATCTAGAAGTTCAGCGCCCCCACAGCTTGCAGCAGTATGAATGTGACGAGCTGGCTAGAGAGTGGTATTTGCCAGTGCCCGTTAGCGATCGCGACTACATGATTGAGATTGGCTATTTGACTTTAGAAGGTCGTTGGCTGGTACTAGCGCGATCGGCATCCGTAAGAATTCCGCCCGTCTATCCTACTGATTGGATTGATGACCAATTCATTACGATCGATTGGGATGAAGACCTACGCAGCAAAACCTTCCTAAAACTGGTGCATCCTGCTCGACAGTTAACATCGGTTAGCGTGGCTGAGCCTGTTGCTGAAACGGCATTTGTTTTGGCTAAAGGGGCTGAATCAAAGCGATCGGCAGGATCTGTGTTTGGTTCAATGCATCAAGTCCCCGAAGAGGCTGTTAGTTCCTACATTTTCCCTTCGGGCATGGGGCAATGGGCTTCTGGTGCGGGTCAAGCCTTGTCTGAGGTTTCGGGCATGGGCATGGCTTCTGGAGCGGGTGCGACAGGCATGTCAGGTGTCGGCGCAGCAGGCATGTCGGGCATGGGCATGACTTCTGGCATCGGCATGGGTCTGATGTCGGGCGTGGGCGCAGCAGGCATGTCGGGTGTCGGCGTAATGTCGGGCGTCGGCATGACCTCTGGCATCGGCATGGGGTCTGGCATGGGTCTAATGTCAGGTGTGGGTGCTGCGGGAATGTCGGGCGTGGGAATGTCAGGCGTCGGCATGTCAGGCTTCAGCATGACCTCTGGCGTCGGCATGGGTCTAATGTCGGGCGTCGGCATGTCGGGCGTGGGCATGATGCCGGGTGCCAGTCTTGCAGGAATGTCTGGTATCGGGATGTCTGGTATCGGGATGTCTGGTATCGGGATGTCCGGTATCGGGATGTCGGGTATCGGAATGCTATCGGGTGCAGGTCTATCGGGCATGGGCGCAACGGGAATGTCGGGCATCGGCATGATGTCGGGTATCGGCATGTATACGACATCAGGAGCGGGAATGTCGGGCATTGGGATGCTGTCGGGTGTGGGCATGTCGGGTGTGGGTATTGGCGGCATGATGTCGGGCATCGGCATGTCCGGTATCGGGATGATGTCCGGCATCGGTATGTCGGGTGTGGGTATTGGCGGCATGATGTCGGGCATCGGCATGTCCGGTATTGGGATGATGTCGGGTGTTGGCATGATGTCCGGTATCGGTATGATGTCTGGCATCGGCATGTCGGGTGTCGGCTTCTCTGCTTCCATGCCTCCTATCCGTCCCCGTAAATTCTGGATGGTGGCCGATGCTGAACTGATTATTCATGGCGTTACTGAAGCGGGTGCTAATGTGACGATCGCCGGACAGCCCATCAAGCTCAATCCTGATGGCACGTTTCGCATACAGCTATCTTTCCAGGATGGCGAAATTGACCTCCCAGTCATGGCAGTCGCAGCAGATGGAGAGCAAACGCGATCGATCCACCTCAAATTCAAACGTGAAACTTTAGAGCGCCACGCCAACCCGACTGAGACATCTGTAGAAGAGTGGCTGTCTTAGTCGCTATAAAGTCTGTAGCGATAAAGTCTTCTCGACTTTGAAATCCAGCTTTTAAGGTTTTGCGGCACGCCACAAAACCTTAATTTTTATCGATGCCCAACGCGATCGAGTGAGGGGCCACCGCCATCCTTAGCTAAAGCGACAATCGCTTATCTTCTGCTAAAAGTTTCTCAAACTCCTCAGCAGAAATTGCCGGACTAAACAGAAAACCTTGCAGCGCATTGCAACCCTGTCGGCGGAGAAAGGCAAGCTGCTCTTGTGTCTCAACGCCCTCGGCCACCACACGCAAATTTAGGCTACGAGCCAATGCTGTAATGGCTGAAGCGATCGCCCCATCATGATCGGGGCTGGCAATATTGCTGATAAAAGCGCGGTCAATTTTGAGAGTATCAATCGGCAGTTGCGTCAGATAGTTGAGAGATGAATAGCCTGTGCCAAAGTCGTCAATGCTGACATGAACACCCAACTCTTTAATTTGTTGCAGCGTGATCAGGCTGGCTTCTACATCTTCCATAATGGTGGCTTCAGACAGCTCGATCGCTAATAAATCAGCGTCTAGCTCTGTTTCCTGCAAGACTTGCGCGATCGATCGCCTCAGGCCGGGCTGCTTAAACTGATAGGCTGAGAGATTGACCGACATTCGCAGGGGCAGCAAATATTGCGATTGCCACAGTTTGGCCTGCAAGCAAGCCATTTGTATCATCCATGCGCCGATCGGAACAATCAGACCTGTCTCTTCTGCCACCGGAATAAAGCTGAAAGGCGGTACCGAACCTAGCTCAGCGCTCTGCCACCGCAAAAAAGCCTCTGCTCCAATAATTCGTCCGGTCACTAGATTGACCTGAGGCTGATAGTGAACCTTTAGCTCCGATTTGTCCAATGCGCGTCGGAGTCCGGTTTCTAAAATGTGGCGATTAGCGGTAGCCTGAGCGATTTCGCCGCTGTAAAACTGACAGCTAGCATTGCCTTGATCTCTGCCCCAATTCATTGCAATGACGGCATGGTTGAGCAAGCGATCGCCAGGGCTACAGTCGTTGGGATAAATCGTGCCACCCATGTTGATTTGAATCCGCAGGGACTGATCTTGAATCAGGTAGGGAGCCGATAGCGTTTTGAGAATTTCCTCCGCCGCCAGAGCAATGTCGCCGTTAGAGTCACCGTCTAAGTTGCCATCGAGATCACGGTTGGGCAACAAGACGCAAAACTCATCGCCGCTGAGTCGGGCAACCGTATCATTGCTCGTGACGCAAGCTTTTAGCCGTTCGGCCACTGCCTGCAATAGCGTATCTCCTGCCGACTGGCCAAAGCGCACGTTGACCGCTCGAAATCGCTCTAGATTGAGGCACAACACTCCGATCGCCCTGTGTCTGAGCTTTGCCTGAACCAATGCCTCCTGAAGGCGATGCTGAAACTGAATACGATTGGGTAGCCCCGTGAGTCCATCTCGAAAAGCCATCTGCCCCAACTGTTCTGCCGCCCGCTTCATTTCGGAGACATAGGGCGTGGTAATGGCGGCATGCTTGTAAAGTCGGGCAGCGATCGCCTCACCCAAATCATCGCTGGTAAAAGGCTTCGTGAGATAGTCATCGGCTCCCAAGTTCATGCCTCGCCGGATATCAGCGCGATCGGCTTTGGCCGTCAGAAATATAAAGGGAATGCGTGCCGTTTCAGGATTGCGCCGCAGGGTTTGTAGAACCGCATATCCATCCATTTCTGGCATCATGATGTCGCAGAGAATGATATCTGGAAGATACTGCTGGGCTAACTGTACGGCCGTGACACCATCCGGTGCACCAACACCTTGAAAATTCATTAGATTCAGCATTTGCAGGATTTCTTCCCGCAAAGAAGCTGTATCTTCAACAATTAGAATAGTGGTCATTGCGTCTTTAATGGCTAGTCGAAGGAAGGCGAAGGGTCAAGGCAAATCAAGTCAGGGTGGATTGGGCAGAACCTACTCGGGGAATGGAAACCGTGAACCTGCTGCCCAAACCCACTGTGCTGTCAAACTGAATGGTGCCACCATGCAAAGTCGCTGCATATCGAATAATGGCGAGACCCAAGCCTGTACCAGAAATGCTGCCTGCATTGCTAGCGCGATGAAACGGCTCAAACAAATGCCCTTGATCGGCTAGCGGGATACCAATGCCCTGATCCTGAATTTGAAAGGTAATGGACGCTGGCTCATACTGTAGTTTCAAACTCACTTCGCCACCATGCGGAGAATACTTAATTGCGTTTGAAAGTAAATTGGTGAGAATGTGGCGCAGCAGTTTTTCATCAGCAGAAATGAGACCATCCGGCTCGGCTTCATTGCCAACCTGCTCGAACGTGAGGCTATGGCGATCGCTCGCCAGCCCCAACTCATCCAAAATATCCTGACAGAGCTGAGGCAAATTCAGCAGAGTCGGATTGAACTGCATCTTGCCCGCCTCGGCTTTGCCAATCAGCAAAACTTCCTCTAGCAGTTGAGTCATGTTGTTGACCTCCGCCTGAATTTTATTGAGGCGCTCTAGCTTCTTCTCTTCGCTGAGCTTATGCCCAAAAGATTTCAGCAAATCGCTAGAGGCCATGATGGTAGCTAGGGGTGTCCGAAACTCGTGGGAAGCCATAGAAATAAATCGAGACTTTAGCTCTCGCAGCTCTCGCTCTTGTTCTAAAGCTTTCTGAATCTCGGCTTCGGCCTGCTTGCGCTCGGTAATGTTGCGCTGAATGGCTACCCAATGGGTAAACCAACCCACTTCATTAGCCACCGGGGCAATGCTCAACTCAGCCCAAAACTCAGTCCCGTCTTTGCAGTAGTTAACCAGCTCCACCACAACGGGTTGCCAAGCTTCTAGCGCTGTCCGAATTTTACTCAAGGCTTCAGGATCAGTTTTTTCGCCCTGCAAAATTCGGGGAGTTTTGCCTAGAGCCTCCTCCGCTTCATAGCCTGTAATCTTGGTAAAGGCTTGATTGACATAGAGAATGCGAGGCCCTGGCAGATCTAGCGGTGTGGCCTCGGTAATGATGATGGGATCTTTGGCCTGCATCACCACCGATTGCAACAGCCGCAAACTTTGCTCTTGCTGTTTGCGTTGGGTAATGTCGTGACAGGTGAGAACAATGCCTGCCACCGTTGGTTCATCTAATAAATTGTGGGCAATCACTTCTAGAATGCGCCACACCCCTGTTCCATCTTGAATCTGTAGCTCAACAACGGCTCCTGCCTTGGGCGATCGCGATACTTTTGCCAGCAGCTCCTGAGCTTGAGCCAGGTCTTGAGGATGCACCAGCGCCAGAATATTGCAATGCACCCAGGTTTCGGCTGCGTGACCCAGCAATCGCTGAATCGATTGGCTGGCATAGGCGATGATGCCCGTCTCCGAGACCACCATGATCACATCTGAGCTGTTTTGCACCAGCGACTGAAACCGCTTTTCGCTGCGTCGTGACAGCGCCGCCCTGGCTTTTTCTGAGGCAAAATGGCGATCGCACAATGTGACAATGAGCGCCGCAGCCACGAGGATTGAAGCGGCTAAACCAGTTGCCAACAGCGATCGCTCTAGAATTGGCAAAAAATCTAGCATGGGAAAGATTCCAGGTTACAGGGCAAGCCGTAGCTACGATTTATAGCTATATCCACAGCGGGGATGAGGACATTTTTGTGGGCGCGCGGAGCGCGCCACAAAAATGTCCTCACAATGATTACGGCTATATGAGCTGAGCTATATTTACCAACTCTCTCAAAGTACCCTGTACCCCCGGTTCAGTATCAGCTTCTCGGGCGCAAGATACCCTAGACAGCCTGCGCCTGAATTGCGGTAATCGCGATCGTATTGACGATATCTGTAACCGTGCAGCCTCGGCTCAAATCATTGACGGGCTTACGCAAACCCTGCAAGACTGGGCCGATCGCAACCGCATTGGCCGATCGCTGCACCGCTTTGTAGGTATTATTTCCTGTATTCAAGTCGGGGAAGATAAACACTGTTGCATGACCTGCCACAGCGCTACCGGGCAGCTTGGTCTTCGCCACACTTTCATCTACTGCCGCATCATATTGAATCGGCCCTTCTACCTTGAGATCAGGACGCTGCGATCGAGCAATTTGGGTTGCCTGCTTCACCTTATCGACATCTTCGCCCTTGCCCGACTCTCCCGTTGAGTAAGACAGCAGAGCCACCAGCGGCTCGATGCCAAACATTTCAGCCGTCGCCGCTGAGCTAATGGCGATATCGGCCAGTTGTTGAGGATCGGGGTTAGGATTGACGGCACAATCGCCGTAAACCAAAACGCGATCGTCTAGACACATGAGAAAAACGCTAGAGACGATCGAGCATCCTGGCTGCGTGCGAATAAACTCTAGGGCTGGGCGAATCGTGTGCGCCGTCGTGTGGAGCGCGCCTGACACCATGCCATCCGCCGCGCCTTTATAGACCATCATCGTGCCAAAATAGCTGACATCCTGCATCATGTCGCGGGCAAAGTCTAGCGTGATGCCCTTGTGCTGACGCTGCTCAAAATAGGTCTGGGCATAGGCTTCATGCCATTCTGACTGCATCGGGTCGATGATGTGAATGCCGTCTAGGTTTAGCCCTAGCGCCGCAATGTGTTCTCGGATTTCTGTCTCATTGCCCAGCAGCGTTAGCTCAACAACGCCTCGCCGCAGCAGAATTTCTGCCGCCCGCAAAATGCGCTCTTCTTGTCCTTCTGGCAAAACGATGTGCTGCTTGTTTGCCCGCGCCCGTTCGATCAGGTCATACTCAAACATCAGCGGCGTAATCCGACCAGAGCGGGAGACGGAAATTTGTTCCTCAAGTCGGACAATATCGACGTGGGACTCAAATAAACCCAAGGCTGAGGCAATTTTGCGATCGTTATCGGGCGTAATTTCGGCATGGACTTGATTGATCTGGGTTGCCGTTTCGTAGGTGTCAGTCTGGACGCTAAAGATGGGCACTGTCCATCGGGTCAGCCCTTCTAGCAGCTTTTGCAGCGAGGGCGCTAGCGCAAGACCGCCCGTAAGGATAATGCCTGCAATGTTGGGATAGCTATCGGAAAACGTGCTGGCCAAACAGCCCAAAATCACGTCCGCGCGATCGCCGGGTGTAATGATTAGCCCGCCTTCTTCCAGATAGCTTAAAAAGTTAGCAACCTGCATAGCAGCCACCTTAAAGCTCAGAACTTCCCGATTGAGCAAGCTGCCCTCGCCATACAAAAGCTGACCGTTGAGGGCGTTGGCAATCTCAGCCATCGTGGGTTTTGCCAGCAACGTTTCTTCTGGCAACACAAATACCGGGTCTTTGCAAACCCAGATTTTTTCTACCGACTCTAAAACAGCCTGATGTTGAGCAGGCAAAACCCGATTGACAATCGTAGCGGCGATCGCACATCCTGCCTCTACAAAGGTTTCGCGATCGGTACGGAGGGCATCAATCACTTCGACGGGCTGCTTGTCTTGCCCATTCACCACCATAAAGATCGGGGCAGACAAGAGGTTTGCCACCCGCGTGTCAAAGTTGTCTACAAAGGCAGAGCCAAGATCAGAGGCATCAATGCCCTCGCACAGAACAAAATCACATTGCCGCTCTAGCGATTTGTATTTTTCAATTACCCGCTTTAGTAGCTCATCGTAGCGACCTTCCGCCACCAGCGATCGCGCCTCTTCGTGGGTGAGGGCATACTGCATCTCATAGGGAATTTCGCTCGCGTAGCGGCTGCGAATTAGCTCAATATCATTATCATGGGCGCTGCCTGCCTGCACCACCGGACGAAAGAATCCTACTTTGTCAATGCGCTTAGACAGTAGCTCCATCAACCCCAACACAACCACAGATTTGCCGCTATCGGGGGCGATCGCCGCGATGTAAAGATTGCGTGACATGATGACGTAGCTCTTAGCAAAAGGACAAATCGATCGGCAGCTTAACCAACTGACTGAAAAGTGTACGTTGACTGAATCTTTGACTGAATCTTTGACTGAATCTTTGACTGAATTGTAGCAAGATTGTTGGAGCCGCCCAGACCTGAAGCTGCTGTAACACTGTCTCCGTCACGACTGCGATCGCGCCTAGCCTATCACGATCGCCTTAGTTGCTCTAGCACTCTCTGTGTCGGCGGATGATTTGAGCGTTGCGTGGGTTTGGCGTTTTAGGGGAAATAGCGATAGATCTCGCGTCGATGGCGGACTCTGGCAAAGGTTACGGTGTTGTCTTCGATGAAGAGGCCGACGCGATAGTCGCCCACTCGAATTCGGTATGCTCGATCGTATCCTTTGATTTTCTTGAGGTCAGGAATTTGGTCGATGCCACTGGCAGGGATTTCTTCAAACGCTAGCTGTCTAATTGTTTCGTAAATAGGGGATTCTTGAGCGCTTTCAAGTCTCGAATAAAACTTGGCAAGTAATTGACGATCACGGTTGCTCTAGTTCTAATAAGGCATCCTCTAGACTGAGGGGAATTTCGGAGGAAACTTCTTGCATTGCCCGATATAGCCCCTCGTCTTCTAAGGCTTCTAGCAATTTTTGGTAGTCTGTAATGTCTAAGATGACTTTGCGAATTTTACCTTGAGGGTCAGTGATAAACTCTTGCGCGAAGGGATAGTTTTCGACTGAGTGAGTCATGAGTGTGGCGAGTCGGGTGTGCATTGACTGAATTGTAGCAAGATTGTAGAGTCGCCCAGAACTCATGCGATCGCCCCTCAGCCTTTAGCCAAGACGATCGCGCCTAGCCTATCACGATCGCCTCAGTTGCTCTAGCACATCCTGTGTCGCTGGATGATCGGACAACTGCGCGGTTTGCTCTGCCTGAATCGCTTCTCCAATCATTCGATAGAATTAGCCTCAAGGAAAGTAGCGATAAATTTCCTTACGATGTAGAACTCGAATAAAGTCCACTGAATTAGATTGAACCGCGATGCCGATTCTGTAATCCCCAATCTTGATACGATAGTGATTGCCTTCGGCTTTAAGTTTGCTAAGATTGCTGACTGTCTCAAGACTCTCAGCACTTTCTACCTCTTCAATAGCAGCTTTAATTCGTTGCAGCAGTGAGGCATCGCGGAGTTTACGCAGATCTTTTTCAAAGCTTTTTCGGAACTCAACCTTCACGCTTGCTACTCCAGCAGTTTGAAGATATCGGCTCGGCTAGCTGGTTCGGTAGCTTCGCCTTCTACAATCGCTCGTTCTAGCCCAATCTCTTCGATCGCTTCTGCAATCAGCTCGGTAAAGGCACTACGATTTTCTTGAAACAGCTCAAGCAGGGCAACTTTGACGATCGCTTTGAGTTGATTTTGATCCAATGTTAGCTCAGACATGATTGTCTCCGGTCTTCAGGTTGATGTCTACTAAGCTGATGCTTAAGACTTAGGCTATGCCACCATACTACTCTTTGCCTCTACGATCGCCTCAGTTGTTCCAGCACGTCCTGTGTCATCGGATGCTCGGATAACTGCGCGGTTTGCCCTGCCTGAATCGCTTGCCTCAGAAACGCAATGAAATTACCCCAAACGGTTTGGAAGGTGGGATGGGTTTCGCCCAGTCGATTGTGAAAAATTACCACTGCCCGAAGATACAAAGGCTCGGCATCACTGTAGCGTCCGGTGGAGTCGTACAGCAATGCCAAATTGTTGAGGCTGAGGGCTGTGTCGGGATGGTTGGCTCCTAACTGTTGCTCTCTGATTTGCAGCGATCGCACCAACAATGGCTCGGCATCACTGTAGCGTCCGGTGGCTTTGTACAGCCCTGCCAAAATGTTGAGGCTTTGGGCTGTGTCGGGATGGTCGGCTCCTAACTGTTGCTCATTAATTTGCAGCGATCGCACCAACAATGGCTCGGCATCACTGTAGCGTCCGGTGGATTGGTACAGCAATGCCAAATTGTTGAGGCTGGTTGCCACAGCGGGATGGGTTTTGCCTAGACGGGTTTCGGCGGTTGCTCGGCATTGTTCCAACCACGGTTGCGCCTGAGCATAGGCCGCCTGTCCTTCGTAAAACCAGGCAATTCGAGTGTAGGGTGTAATCAAGTCATCGTCTGTGAGGCAGTCGGTGAGGGCGGTTGCCACTTCTTCTAGATGGGGAATGAGAGGCGTGAATTGGGCAATTAGATCTAGCGTTGGGGTTTGGGGAATTTGTTCTGCCTCTGCCACCATCACCCGACACAGGGTTTGCTGCATCGCGGCTTCGGCTGGCATTTGCTGCCGCTTTGCCGCAAAGAATTCTCGCAAGAGCTGATGCAGTTGGTATATGCCTGCCTCTGAGGGTTGCAGCAGATGCAGCCCCAGCAGCTCTTCGTCTCGCACATCCTCCAGATCTTCCTCATCCCACTCTGGCAAACAGGCTTGCACCAGCGTCCAAGCAATCGGCGCAAGGGCAAACAAACTCAGCCATGCGGCTAGCTCTTTTGCCGACGGCTTTAGCTCTTGCCAACTCAGCTCAAACGCCGCCGCCACCCCCAGCGATGCCGTCATTCCCGGTTCGGCTTGCAGCAGCGCCCTTGCCTCCAGCCGTTTTTCTTGCAGCCGTTGCAGCAGGGTGGCGATCGACACCTCTTTCCTGCGCGCCAGATACCGCCCCACCAGCTCCAATCCCAACGGCAAATAGCCCACCCATTGACAAAGCTGCCGCTCCAGACCTCCGATTTCTTCAAGAAATCGGAGGTCTTCAACCTCTCCGCCCTGTGTGACGATCGCCCTCAGCAAATCTAGCGCCGCTTCTTCCCTCAACACCTCCAGCCGCAACTGCCGCACCGATGCCCCCAGATCGACCCGCGTGGTCAGCAAAATCTGGAAGCGATCGCCCCTCGGCGGCAGGTAGGGCTGAACTTCGGCATAGTCCGTTACGTCATCCCAGATCAATAGCGCCTTGCCCTCGCGCCAGTGGCTCCAGCAATAGGCGACCTGCTGCGACAAATCCAGCTCAGTCGGCAGCGATAAGTCTAGGTGAACTCTGGCAAAGCCGACAATTTGAGTGCTGATGTCTTCCCGCGATCGCAGCCAGCACACCCCCCCCGGATATTGGTCTTGCGCCAGTGCGCTATAGGCATATTGCAACGCCAATTCGGTCTTGCCGATGCCGCCCATGCCCTGAATTGCTGTAATTGCCAGCAGGTTAGATTCTTGGAGGCGATCGTGCAGCTTTTGTAGGTCGGCTTCTCGCCCGACAAATTCAGTGGCTCCGGTGTAGGGCAAATTGTGGGGCGATCGGCTGGCGGGTTGTCCAATAATCCCCTGACCTGAAGCGATCGGATCAGAGGAGGCTACTTTTTTGCCAGTGCTTTAGCCCATCGGGTAAAGGTCGGGAAATGAGTTCGTAGGAAGTTTTCAGTATCCAGCTCGGCTTCGTAAGTCACATTGACAAAAGGCGGCAGCAGCGAGAGCGTTCCCTTGAGCTTGGCGGCGGCAGGCGCTCCGGGCTTGTTGACCTCTTGAACAATCTTTTGCAACAGCGGCAAAATTTCGGGCGGGTATTGCTGGCTGGCTTGCAGTTGTCCGACCTGCTCCACCAACTCTGCCACAATCACCTCTGCCTCTGATTCTTCAACAGAGACAGCAGCCGATCGCTCCGCCAAAATCTGCCAATATTCTTGCTCAAGCGGCTTGATCTCAGCTTTCAAATCAGCAATTTGCTGCTTGATTCGCACTTTTTCTTCGGGGGCGATCGTGGTGAGCGTATCTTCTTTGCCATGTAGCTGCTCTCGCAGACGATATAGGTTCTTCTCTACTTGGGGCAGGCGATCGCTCGACATCTACGGCACTCCCATCCTGTGCTTTGTTGCCTTTACTTTACTCCAATCAAATCTATTCCGTCATGACAGGCTGAGGGCGAAGCATTCGGGAGGTCAATTTCTGGGTTGACCGAGAAGGGATCTGCCGAATGCCTCGCCCCTACGGGTTTACGATCGATTGATCGGCTTCAAAACGCGACACTTTTCCTTCGGAACGTCACACTTCGAGCTTTGAACATGAAACGTCAGCCTTTGAACTCGGAACGCCACACTTTTTACTCGAACAATGCAGTTCAGAACGAGAAACATCTCACTTTTTACTCAAACAATGCAGCTCAGAACTCGGAATGTCGCACTTTTTGCCTGAATGATGCAGTTCAGAACGAGAAACGTCTCACTTGAAACCGAAACACTGCTGTTTCAAACCGAAACACTGCTGTTTCAAGTGGCATTGGTGGAGTGGGCGATCGCAATCTTTGTTTTTGAGGGGCGATCGCTGCTGTTTTTGGCTGCACTCTTCTTTCCCTACGGTGTAGACACAAGTCCAGTATGCTGAGTTTTAAGCCTCGAAGCTCCCTAAATTCCCCAATTTTGGGAGACTTTGAGTTCCGGAAGTCCCCCAAAATCGGGAAGTTGGGGGCAAATGCAGAATATTTGACACTTTTCAGACATCCTCTCAAACATAACCTTAGCTACAGGTTTCAAACGGGCAGAAGTCGTAAGGTATGCCTAAGATCAGATCAGCACCCTTGCAACTCAGTTTCTTAACTCCTATGGCTTCCCCTGAACAAGTCAAACGCTATCTAGCCTATTGGTTTCAGTTGGGTAAAAAGGTGAAAGTTGACAACGCCGAAGCGGAAATTTTCCCCAAGTCAGTGCTTCAGGGCGATCGCTACAGCCCTGAGTTTGAGCAATGCTGGGAGCAAATTCTGCAATCTGACCTGGCTAAATGCTATCTGGAAGGCTCTAACCAGACGCTCAGCCAGCTACTACAGCCCAACTGGGACATTTATCCTTGTGCGCGGTGCGACATGCCCGTGCCCATTTTGTCGGTTGGTCTACAGTCGCCAGATTGCGCCTGTGCCGATCTGCCGCTTTGGCCGGACACCGAACTGCCCCAGCCGCGATCGCCTATAGACAGCCGCGATCGGCTAGGCAGCATTCGCAATCGGCTGACGCAAAAGCCTTAGCCCTGAACGCGGTATAGCCGCCCGTTGTGAACCTGCACGACGGGATGGTTTGACTGTCTGACCAACTGTTCATCGTGGGTGGTGACGACGACCGTAATTCCCATTGCGTTTAGCTTTCTGAGGATCTTAATCACCTGCCAGGAGTTGTCTGGGTCAAGGTTTCCGGTCGGCTCGTCTGCCAGCAGCAGGGGGGGCGTATTGACTACAGCACGGGCAATGCTGACGCGCTGCTGTTCGCCACCAGAGAGCTGATCGGGGAAGCAGTCGGCCTTATGCTGCAAACCCACCATTTTTAGGGCGGGCTGCAAACGGCGATGCACTTCTTTGCGGGTGAAGCCTTGTGCCCACAGCACAAAGGCCACGTTTTCGGCTACGGTGCGGCGAGGAATCAGCTTGTAGTCTTGAAACACGATACCGATTTGCCGACGCAGCATCGAGAGCTGATTGCCTCGCAGATTAGAGATGATGTTGCCGTTAACGGCGATCGCTCCCTGATTGGCTTGCTCTTCGCCGTACAAAAGTTTGAGCAAGGTCGATTTGCCTGAACCAGAAGGCCCTGTAATAAACAGAAATTCTCCTTTACGAATTTGCAGATTCACATCGACCAAAGCCTGACAGCCGTTTGTATAGATCTTCGTCACCTGTTTGAGGCTAACCATGATCTCGCTTGGCTGAGGGGTTGACGAGTCAGAGGGTGCCTCTAACGGCTGAGATGGAAACGCACGAGCCGATCGCCCAGTGATACCTTGAATCATATTAAAAAACGAATAATGAGAACCAGCGTCGGACAGGTCTAGTCGTGGTCAATTCTATCTGAAAATGAGAGGGTAGTCCGCAAATTTGGCAATAGAGGGCGATCGCCAGAGTTTACGCAATATTGCTTAATAGCTTGCCCAGCGCTGAATGGATGTCTGAAAAGTGTCAAATGTTCTGCATTGGCTCCCCAACGCCGCAATTTTAGGGGACTTTTGTTCGCTTGCCTATGCGAAGCGCGTAGTTTTGTTCAAAGTCCCCCAGCCATTTAACCCATGCCCTATCCGTTTGTCGGGCGATAGTGGGTGCTGATCGCCATTACCTTCTGCGGGTCAGGGGTTGGCAGCAGCGGACTCCAGGTATCGATCGTCCGAAATCCTCGCACATGCGATTCGTGAATCGTCGCTCTCACCGCATCACGGGAGGCAAAAACAATCACGCGAATCACTTCCCGCTCTGGGTTGGGTTCATCCCCTGGCTGCAATGCGGGATGGTTGAAGAAATTGAATTCTCCGGTCATGACTCTATTCTCCTTGTTGTTTTGGTTGGGTTCACTTGTTGAGTTCTCGCTTGCGGTAAACACAAGCTGAGAAGGAACCCCAAAAACATGGCTACTCACGATCGATTGAACAAGTAGCGCCAAGGAGTGTAGCTAGAAAGCTAAACTAACTTAAGCCCTACGGACTGGGTCGTTCGGTCTGTGGGGTTAGAGGTATGTTGTAGGGCCTAATCTACTTCATGCCTCGCCAGAGGTTTTTGGGTGGATTAAGGCTGCTGGGCGCAGAACACGAAAAGCAACCTTAGCGGATAACAATAGATGGAGAAGGGGGCGATCGTCAAGCCATTTGTCGCACAAGTTCATCTGTATTTTGGGATTAGGGGGCGATCGGGTAGCTTTTGCAGAGGTAGTGTAGGTTAACCTAGAGTCGTATCCATACCAAAACTGAAAAGGTAGGGAAAGATTCTGCCGATCCACCTTGATCGACATACTACATGAAAAGATTCTGCCTATATACCCAAATCAAGGTGCTATACGAAAACTTTCGGTATATCTGCCTTCTCTGGGTGTTATGCAGAAACTTTCAGCCTAATAATTATTAGACCGCTTAGCCCTTGATGGGAGCAGTACTAAAAGATTATTGGCATGTAAAGAAGGGCTTACTTTATGGGCACTCTAGATTAAAACAAATCTTCTGCTGAAATTAAATAATGACCAAAAGTAGCACAACACAACTTGGGTATTTCATAAACTTTGACCTATGGCAAGATGCACTGGATCTGCTTAATTTTCAAATTAAGCAGAAGATGAATAACAAGCACTTTAATACTCTCAGCATGTTTTATTATGAGAAATTAGATATAGCTTGTCTCAATCATCCCACACAAGACTATTTCAATATAAAAATATCCAGCAGCCTCTTTTATGGTTTAAAGGAAGAGTTTTCTGTTCTCTCCTACGTCATACCTAAACCAGGACTAGGGCTAAGAGATTATAAATTTTTTACCTACCCAATGAGAGCTGTATACTACTCTGTCGGGCTTTACTTGCTTAAACTATCGCAAGAATTTTTGATTGAAACATACAAAAAAATTGATGGCATTGAAGCTTTTTATGGTGGGAGCCTCATCTACAAATCAAACAAGCTCGAAATCAATCCGAATAATATATATTATCGTAGTTTTCATGAGCAGTTTAAGTCAAAAATCAAAGACGAAATTAAGTTAGGAAACGCAAGTAAGGTAGTATTAAAGCTTGATATTGAAAATTATTTCAATGAGTTATCAGTATCAATATTATTAAACCTCCTCGGTCGTTTCATCAAGCCAAGTGTTCAAGCTAATTTTGCTTATGACGTGTTCACAAGGGAGCAAATTATTTGCTTATTTCAATTCATCTCAAATGGCAAGTCTGGCATACCTCAAGGAGAAAACAATATTATTCAAGTTTCCTTGGATATTTATATTTAGTCTTTGGCGATCTATTTATTGATGATATACTGAATAGCTATAAACATGTTGTTGACTCTCACAAGATCATTAGATATGCCGACGATATTTATATCGCTATAACATTCAAAGATATTGTTGATCAAAAGGATCATGGTTTGTTCGTTCATTCAATTGCTTCTCAAATTGCTGAGGTTCTATAGAACCCATTTGAGATCTTTTAGAATAGGAATTAGGTGCTCCAACTTCCCTCATTGAGATGCCATGCCTTATTCCAGCGACCTCACAGATGCAGAATGGGAAATCTTTGAACCCCTGCTGCTCGACATCTTACCC
>DATNPL010000136.1:0-12827 GCA_036703255.1 Coleofasciculaceae cyanobacterium | reverse complement strand
GTCTAGCTTTCAATGACCATCTGCTTTCGCGCTTTATTTCGATGTTAGACTTGAACCCGACTTTGATTAAATCCCATCCTAACTACCCAAACCTACGCTCCTACGGCATCATAGCTCCCTAATTCTGTCCAGAGTATTGATAATAGCAACATGAATCTACTCAGATAAGTGCTAGAGTCATAAAATTTATGAATTTGTTTAAAGACTGGATCAATCTCAGTAAGCATATAACTCATTCGTCACAAGTTATTTCAAAATTGACTTGTCCAAATTGCCAGCAGCTTGGAATAAATTTTCAGTACGTTGGAGATTTAGAGACTAGAATAGGTTATTTAGCCATATGGTGCTCTTACTGCTTACATGGGATACATATATCCAGAGTTGCTATTCCAAAAGAAGCTGAAGCTCTTCCTTTTGGAGTCTCGAATGAAGAACTTTTGAGGAAGATCCCAAATTTTATCCATGTAGAGCCGGAAAACTAACGGTTAGTTACGATCTAGTGCTCTACGGCTCTTCAACTCTGTAATTGAGCAGACTTGATCCCAAAAACACTCTATCGACTGGCAGCAGGGAGCACACTCTGCTGTCTTTTTTGTGGCTGATAAACAACGACGGTGACAGTCGATATCAGCTCAATAAACTCCATAACTTTCCCTAACTTTCAGTTATCGCGTCATCTTGTGATTGCTTCTACATTAGAGACATCAACGAAACGAGGGCATCCACAAACGAACCAAGAAACAAATAAAACCCAACTTAAACCATAGGCCGTTTTCATAGATAGGCCGTTTTCATAGATAGTCCATTATTCACGGCAAAAGCTTAAAGCAAGTCTTAAATCACTACTGCAATAACCCATCTGACTCGACAGATATAAAACGAGGCGATCGCATAATTTGTCCCGCTTAATTCCTCGGCTCTTAGACCCGTATTCTACATAAACAAGGAGTGAAAAAATGACCGCAGTAATCCAAGGAGATGACAATGATAACACCTTATTGGGCAGTGGTGATGATCACGTTTGGGGAATGGATGGCAACGATCGTTTAATCGGTGGATATCAACTTTCGGGTGGCAACGGGAACGATACTTTAGATGGCGGCAATGAAGATGATCTGCTTTATGGCGGCGCAGACGACGACGTTCTCTCTGGCGGATCGGGAAACGATATTATTAGACCCTACGGCGGCATCTCTAAACCAGGCTCTCTCAGCGAGTTTGACAAAATAACGGATAGTGATGGCAGTGATTTATTTGACCTGAGAGATGGGAATGGCAACCCTGCCTATCTCAAGGACGATCGCTTAGATGGGGCAACACCCAAAGGCTTTGCGCTCATCACTGCTTTTGAACCCGATCTTGATACAGGCAAAGGAGACAAAATCCAGCTCCAAGGTTCTGCTTCTGAGTACCGAATCATGCCCGTGTTTTGGGAGCAAACGTTTAACCGAGAGCCAGGAAATGAAATCATCACAGCCGACAGAGTGAATGTCGCTCTGGTCTACGTCGGCAAAGAGCAAGACCAGCAAGATGTGGTAGCGGTATTGCAAGATATTCGTATCCAAACCGTTTCCGACTCAGCGCGTCTTTTAAGTAACCCTAATGCGTTTGTCTTTGACCCCAACTATGTCCATCCTCAACCGAACCGAGTTCGCGACCCCCGCGTGCCGACCGAACCACCCACCGATAGCTTTAAAACCATTACAGGTACTCCAGGTGTAGATAATCTGCAAGGGACAGCAGAGGCAGACTTAATTTTGGGTTTAGGCTCAAAGGATGCGATCGCAGGCGGAGCAGGTTGCGATACCCTCGTCGGTGGGGCAGGCAGAGACACCCTGAGTGGTGGCACTGATGCCGATCTGTTTGTCTTGAGTGCCCTGAGTGACAAAGGCGATCGCATTATTGACTTTAATCAGCGATTGGGCGACAGGCTCGTATTCGATCTAGATGGCTTTGCAGGACTGAAAGCAGAAGGCTTGCAATCTAACCAGTTTGTTAAAGGCAAAAAGGCGCTCGATCAAAGCGATCGCTTGATTTACGATCAGCGCAAGGGCAAGCTGTTTTATGACAGCGACGGCATTGGCAGCAGCAAGGCTGTAGAAATTGCCACTTTTGCCAATAAGCCTGCTCTGACAGCCAGCAGTATTCTGGTGTCAGAATCTCCCTTCTAAAACTCTTGACTCCGTACTTGTTTATGACAAATAGTTTTGGGTGGTGCGCGAAGCGCACCACCCAAAACTATTACAGGTTAGTTTGCGATCACATACGACAGTGAAGAGAACTTAGGAACGAGAACGAAATAAAACCGATATACCTGTAGGGGGTTTAGCCTTCGGCAGATGTGCCCTAGGTCGTAGCAAAGCTGGTTGCCCGAATGCTAAACCCTTACGCTTGAGTTTCCGGTGTTATTTAATCCACGATCCTTAGATGGCAATTTTTCCGCCATCATTCCGGGTAATGATCACCGTCGCTGAGCGAGGTCGGGCGTTTCCGCCATCCGGCCAGTGGCTAGTAAACTGCGTTGGGTCGGTTGCGGACTCACTACTTTCACCAGGGTGCTGGATATTGACGAAAATAGCTTTGCCATCAGGTGATTCAGTGATGCCAGTCACCTCACAATCGCGCGGGCCTACCAAAAAACGACGTAGCACCGTCGAGCTGGCAGCCTGACCTACGTGGGTTTTAACCGTCTGATCTGCATTGGTATTGGTGGGTACTGCCTTGTTGGCTACCATCTTGGATGCCCCATCCCCAACTGATCCCGGCAGCGCCGCCAGCATCATACAGTTCGTTTTATCTGTGTAATATCCATCATCCGTTTGAATCCATAGCAGACCCGGCATGACCTCGCTAAACCAGATACCGTCTGGGCTAGAGAAATCGTTTTCATCGGTCAGACCTGACAGGTTAACGTCAGCTCCAGCATCGGCTTGCGCGCCAAAGAGATAAACATCCCAGTCGAATGTCGTAGCCGCAGGATTGCTACCCGTTTCGCGCCAGCGAATAATGTGACCGTTGACATTGCCTTGGGTTGTTTTGTCACCCTTAACTTCAGCATAGTATCGAGGGTTGGCGGCATTTAACGGTGTGGTGACGCCCCGACCGTTGCTGCTCGATACGTTATTGGTCAGGGTAAAGTAAACCTCGCCATTGGCAGGATTAACGCCACCCCATTCTGGGCGATCCATCTTAGTGGCTCCGGCTGCGTCGGCCGCAATGCGAGCATTGATCAACACATCAGCTTCATCAGCAAAGGCGTAATTAGCGTAGTTGGCGATGTTGGGATTGCTCAGGGTGAGAGGCAACCATTCCCCTGTGCCATCATCGTTAAACTTCGCGACATACAGGGTGCCTGCATCCAGGTATTTATCCCCTGCTGCTAGACCGCCTGTTGCATCTTTAGGGTTCCAAGCCTTAGCAGAGACAAACTTGTAGACATATTCGTTACGAGCATCATCGCCCGTATAGAAAACCAGGGGTTGACCCGCAACCACCTGGGCAGACCAAGCCCCTTCGTGAGCCATGCGTCCCAGGGTGGTGCGCTTCTTCAGCGGGGCACTGGGGTTGAAAGGATCAATTTCTACGACCCAGCCAAAGGTATTCGCAACATTGCGGAAATCTTGATCAGCACTGCTGCCCGTCTTATTCGCATCCCAGCGACGGTAGAGATCGGTATTGTCTGATGCGCCAGGCCGCGACCAGTTGTAACGGCCTGATGTGGCATTGCCGACACCATAGCGCTTGAAGGCAGCTAATTCTTTCTCAGTAAGAACGCTATCTTCTTCCCGACGATAGAAATACCCAGCCCAGTTTTCCTCACCGCTGAGGTAGGTGCCCCAAGGGGTGTAGCCATGACCGCAGTTGTTGAGGGTACCGCGCGTCTGTTCGCCACGGGGAGAAAAGGCGGTCGCCATCATGGGGCTGCGACGGGCAGGGCCAGAAATCTCAAAAACGGTTGCTGCTGTAATGCGGCGATTGTATTGTGAATCGCGGTTGACTTGATAAGTCGAACCCTGTCTGGCGATCTCAACAACCGTTACCCCATGAGCGGCGACTTCTTTGTCAATTTCGATCGCTGGACGGGCAGCGGTACTCTCGGCACCATAATCGGTGGGGCCATTAGGATGCACAAAGCCCAGGTCTTCACAAACTTCGTGGTTGACACAGAGCAGGGCGCGATCGCTGTTGTTAGGGTCCCAGCCATTACCGTTTTGGCTAAGGCCAAAGTACTGCATGGCATCATGATGATCGCCCACTCGAACATCAAAATCGTCATCTGTGCCGTTGTTCTTGTAAGCCGTAACGTTGCTCTTGAGCGGATCACCTGTAGCCAGAAGCACCTTAGCGGTATAGCCTTCAGGTACAGTCAAGGTGTCAGCGATGCTTTTGGCTACAGAATTAAAGCTGAGGTTGAGATTTGAAGCAGCCTTAGCCACTTGACCTTTCTGGTTCACCGAATCTGCAAGGAAGGCTAACCCCATGCCCAGCATGGAAGCTGCTGCTAGAGATGAGCTACCTTTCAAAAAACCTCGCCGTCCCATGCGTGCACGGGCTAAGACTTGCTCAAACGAGTCATTCGCAGAGGAGTTGTGGATGGCGTCATCAGGATTGATAACTTTTCTGAGGGAAGCGCGAATATCTTGTTTTTTCGCCATAGCAGGGCTGGTTGGAAGGATTTTATACAAAAACTAAATTAATCCTATGAGGTTCAGTTAAAGAGATGTTTAACAACCCTTTATTTATTCCTTAACGGCTATGGGAGATAGGACGGGGAGGTTTTTGGTGGCGAGAAGCGCGCCACCAAAAACCTCCCTAGAAAGTAGCTATGCTATGCCCTTTTTTGAATTCATCTAAGGGACGATTAGCCAGAGCCAATCTTGCGAATGGCTCACGAGCTATGGGGATCAGAAGAGGTTTCTCTCGGCAGATAAAGGCTATGCCGTCCGCCAACGCCATACACCTCATAAATCGTGACGGGGACGCTAATGCCCTTGGGCTGAACCTGCTGCTTGCCGCTGACTTTTACCGAAGCCCCCGCCGCCTTCAGCGTTGCCGCCGAAACCAAAATCTGTCCGCCTCGCGTGTAAGACTCGATGCGATAAGCGAGATTGACTTGACTGCCAACGATGCCATACTTTGCCCGCTTCTCAGAGCCGATGTTGCCCACCACCACATCGCCTGTATTGATGCCAATGCCCATCGCCAACTCTGGCAAGCCCAACTGCACCATTTGCTCGTTGACTTTGCCCATTGCCAACTGCATCGCGCAAGCACAAGCTACCGCTCTCAGCGCATCGTCTTCGTGAGGGGTCGGCGCTCCAAATAGCACCAAAATACCGTCTCCCATAAATTCATCGATCGTTCCCCCATAGTGGTTGATCACCTCGGCCATATGCTCTAGGTAGAGATTGAGAAGATTGATCACCTCTTCGGGCTGTAGCCTTTCTGACAGCGATGTAAAGCTCCGCAGATCAGAAGTCAGAATGGTGATAGTGCGCCGATCGCCCCCCAATTTCAAGCCTTCTGGCTTCTCTAGCAGGTTCATGACAATTTCGTCGCTGAGGTAGCGCCCAAACACTTGACGAATCAGCTGATTGCGTTTTTCCAGGTCATTGTTGACTTGCTCTAGGTCAAGCGTTCGTTCTTTGATGCGTCGCTCTAGCCCTTTGGCGATCGTGTGCAGCTTTCCCATAACCAGCGTCAAGCCAGAAACGCCCAAAATTGAGATGCCGCCCAGCATCAGCGTCGTTTCTTTCAAATCTCGCGCCACCTTATCGACCAGGCTATCTAGGTTTTGGCTAATCTCCCACACGCCCCCCACGTCGCCTACCTGCCAGTCTGTTTTGGGGCTGCTGCCGTGGCTGTTATGGCAGGCGACGCAGCTTGCCTTCATAATGCTGGCTTCGCCGTAGCGCATTACGGTATGCCCGTCTTTCTTCTCGAAGGTGTAAAACCGCTGCTGCGAAGTTTGCCGCAAATAATTGAGAGCGTCTTGCTCAAATTGGTCTTTTGGCCCCCCGCTTTTCACTCTCCAAGGAAAGGGATAATCACTGTAATAGCGAATGGCGATCGCATCATTTTTCTCACTCACCCGTCCTCCTAGCTCGATCGCAAAGGTAGAAGGCAAGGGAATAGCCCCCTCTTGGGTCAGGTAAGCATGGGTAACGGTGATGCCACTCATCTTTTTGGCACGTTCAACCGCTGTATCGCTGTAAAGATTAATGGCTTGATTAAAAGACTGCGTGTAGAGAATCGCGTTTTGAACCGCTTGTGACTTGATCAGGTTTTCTGAGAGGCGCGACATGTTGGAGAGCGCTATGCCTGCCCCAGTGCAAAGCAAAATCACTAGCACAAGCACAATATGCTCTAGCAACAATCGCAGAAACCAGTTCCAAAACCGAGTGAAAAGCAGGTGCATGGTGGCAAGGTGAAGGAAGAGTCAAAAGGGAACCCAAGCAGGCCAAAGGATTTGACGCGATAGTATTATCATCTTCGGGAAATCGCTTTTAGCACCGTTTGTTAACTAAAGATCTTTACAAAATAACTTGAAAAACTTTTTTGAGAAAGTGCGGCTCCGCCGCACTTTCTCAAAAAAGTTCCTGTTTTTCATTTTATAAAGAGCCTAAAGCCGCTAAACTTTCGGGCTTAATTGCTTTTGCGTCATCGTATCTTTAAGCTACAAGTAGCTACAAGCAACAGTGATACTTTTCCAAAGATGGATGTTGAACAGGCGATCGACTTGGCAGATGCCCTGATTTTTGCGGCTTCAGGTGTGCATTTGAGCGATCTGCAACAGGCCATGCTGCGCGCATCTTGGGCACCTCAGCGCCAGAGTTACGAGCAGATTGCCACCTCCCACGGCTACTCTGATACCTACCTGAAGCATGATGTTGGCCCTAAGCTGTGGCGATCGCTCTCTATTGCATTGGGTGAAAAAGTCAACAAGAAGAACTTTCGGGCGGCGATCGAGCGGCGCTATCGGGCTGAAATGCCCTCGCAGTCTGCAATCTCGCCGCCCTCTGAATCCACCGTGCCAGCTAGTGCGATCGCTCCGCAACTGCGGCAAGACCAACTGCGGCAGGACTGGGAAGAAGCCATTGACCTCAGCTTTTTCTATGGGAGACAGGCAGAATTAATGCAGCTACAGCAGTGGCTGCAAGTCGATGCGGACAGCGCTAGCTCCCATAGCCCTAGCAGCCCTAGCCCAAAACCTAGCCCCCGCTGCCGCTTGATAGCGCTGCTGGGCATGGGCGGCATGGGAAAAACGGCGCTAGCGGCAAGGCTGGCTCAGACTGCGGTGAGTCAGACGGGGGATGCTCCCTTTCAGTTGATGATCTGGCGATCGCTCCGCAACCCGCCCGCTTTATCGGCACTTTTACAGGAGTTGGTCAGTTTTTTATCGAATCAGCAAGAGGCAGAGGCAACGATCAGCCGCCTGCTGTACTGGCTCAGAACGCAGCGCTGCTTAGTGATTTTGGATAACGTTGAGAGTATTTTGCAAAGTGGCGAAGCCAGCGGCTATCGCTTGGGCTATGAAGCCTATGGAGAACTGCTGCGGCAGGTGGGCGAAACGGTGCATTCTAGCTGTCTGATTCTGACTAGCCGAGAAAAACCGCCTGAAATTGCGCTGCTAGAAGGGGAGGCGATGCCTGTGCGATCGCTGCGGCTGGGCGGATTGGATTGGGCTGAGGGACAAGCCCTGATTAACCTCAAAGGCTCGTTTCAAGGCTCAAGGGCCGACTGGGAAACGCTGGTAACGGGATACTTTGGGAATCCCTTGGCACTTAAGATGATTGCTACAACAATTCAAACTTTATTTGATGGCAATATTGCCGAATTTCTGAAGCAGAAAACCTTTGTTTTTGGCAATATTCAACATCTAATTGGGCAGCAGTTTGATCGGCTCTCAACGATCGAAAAAACCGTCATGTATTGGCTGGCAATCTATCGAGAACCCGCCTCGTTTGTTGAGCTGCGTGCCGATATTTTCCCCCAAATTGCGCCCCCTAAATTAATCGAAACGCTGGAATGTTTGGAGCAGCGATCGCTGATTGAAAAAGTCAAATTGCCTGAAAGTGTGACGGTGCTATTCTCGTTGCAGCCTGTCGTCATGGAGTACATGGGCGATCGCCTGGTTGAGCAAATTTACCAGATCTTACAAACTGGGGAATGGCTAGCCCCCATCCAAAATTGCTTGCTCAAAAGCCATGCTTTGCTGAAGACCCAGGCCAAAGATTACATTCGGGAAACGCAGATTCGTCTCATTGTTCAGCCTGTTCTCGATCGGCTTCTGCTCAAAATGGGGAGTGAATCTTTAGCGCCCTTCTTGCTCAATCAACTGGAGCAGCTACGCGGCAAACCTGCTTTGGAAGTGGGATATGCAGGTGGCAATATCCTCAATCTTCTCTGTCAACGGCGAATCTGTTTGCATCATCATGATTTTTCGCATCTAATTCTCTGGCAGGCTTACCTCCAAGAAGTCAGCTTGCAAGATGTCAACTTTGCCTATTCTGATCTTTCTCACGCGCTAT
This sequence comes from Coleofasciculaceae cyanobacterium, assembly GCA_036703255.1. Classification (GTDB taxonomy): domain Bacteria; phylum Cyanobacteriota; class Cyanobacteriia; order Elainellales; family Elainellaceae; genus Drouetiella. The sequence continues at coordinate 4,296 of DATNPL010000136.1, read as the reverse complement.
TTGCAGACACGTTGGGCATGATTTTTGCCGTTGCGCTGAGTCCCGATAGGATGCTGCTAGCGATCGGTGATGCTGAAGGCGGACTGCGGCTCTGGCAAGTGGGCGATGGCAAGTTGGTCTTGCGACTAGAAGGGCACTCTGGCTGGGTGTGGGCAGTGGCTTTCAGTGCTGACGGTCAAACCCTGGCTAGCTGTAGCAGCGACAAAACCATTCGCATCTGGGCAGTCAGCACCGGAGACTGTCTGCAAGTGTTGCACGGGCATACTGGCTCTGTCTGGTCAGTGGCGTTTAGCCCCGATGGGTCAATGCTGGCCAGCGGCGGCGATGAATCAAGTCTGCTGCTTTGGGATTGGGCAACGGGCACCTGCATTCACCGCTTGCAGGGGCACCAAAGCCGCATTCTCTCAGTGGCCTTTAGCCCCGATGGGTCAATGCTGGCCAGCGGCAGTGCTGATGCCACAATTCGGCTATGGCAGGTCGAGTCAAAGGACTGTTGTGCCATCCTGGCTGAGCATAGCGATTACGTTTGGTCAGTGGCCTTTAGCCCCAATGGCCATCACCTAGCCAGCGGCAGTGCCGATCGCACCCTCAAACTTTGGCTCTGGGAAACAGGAGCCTGTGTTCAAACGCTCCAGCATGACAATCGCGTGCGATCGGTGCAGTTTAGCCCCGATGGAGAAACCCTCATCAGCGGTAGTGATGACCAAACGCTGCGCCTATGGCAGGTCGAGACAGGCACTTGCGTCAACGTGTTGCGGGGACATACCGACTCGGTTTTTTCGATCGCCGCCGCCGACCAAATTCTCGTGAGCGGCAGCGCCGACCAGACCGTCAAGCTATGGAATGCGGCCACAGGGCGCTGCTTCAGAACGCTGAAGGGCGACACAAACTCTGTGTTTTCGGTGGCCTTTAGCCCAGAGGGTCAACTGCTCGCCAGCAGCAGCACCGACCAAACCATTCGGCTCTGGTCATGGCACGACGGCACCTGCTTGCAAACTTTGCAATCACACACAGGCTGGGTTACCTCCGTGGCCTTTCATCCAGAGGGCAACCTGCTGGCCAGCAGCAGTGCCGACCAGACTATTCGACTTTGGGATGTGGCAACTGGGCAAAACCTGCGGGTGCTGCGAGGCCATACCCACTGGGTGCAGTCGGTTAGCTTTAGCCCCGACGGCCTGACGCTGGCCAGTGGCGGAGACGATCGCACCGTTCGCCTTTGGGATGTCGCCAGCGGACGCTGCCTCAAAACTTGGGTCGGGCACACCAGCTGGATTTGGGCGGTTGCCTTTGCGCCACGGCTCAAAACAGCCAAGGCTTCTAGCGAGCTAATCGCCAGCAGCAGCGACGATCGCACCATTCGCCTCTGGTCAGTGAATTCTGAAGCCTGTCTGCATCTGCTAAAAGGACACCAAGGTCAGATTCAAACGATCGCCTTTAGCCCCAACGGCCAACTGTTGGCTAGCGGCAGTAGTGACGAAACGATCCGGCTGTGGTCGGTGGAGACAGGAGACTGTCTGCGCGTACTGTCAGGGCATACCAATAATGTCTGGTCGGTAGCCTTTAGCCCCGATGGTGCCCTACTGGGAAGCCGTAGCCTCGACCAAACGGTACGGCTGTGGTCGATAGAGACAGGAGACTGTGTGAAGTCGCTGCCTGTAGTGGCGCGTTCAGTCCGTTCGGCGATCGCGTTTTCTCCTAGCAGCGAAGGAGCAAACTACACTTTGGCAGCCGGAAGCCACACCGGAGATATCCAAATTTGGCACCCGCTAACGGGCGAGTGTTGCCAGACGCTAACCCCCGATCGCCTCTACCAGCGCACCATCATTAGCCAGGCGACTGGGCTGACGATCGCCCAAAAAGAGGCTCTCAAAGCTTTAGGAGCCACTGAGTAGTGGATACGGAATGACTACGCCAAACGCGCCGTCAAGGACAGCAATCTGTTAACGACGACAAATAAAGTGTTACTTGATGTCGCTTAACACTTTATTTGTCGTCTTAACAAATTCTTGTCGTCGGAAGCAAAATAGCTAGAAGTATTATCTTGCATAGCTTATCAGGTTTTCAGAGCGCATAGGCACCTCTGAACAGTGATAACAGATTAAGTGTCGCGATTTGAATTCTTAACACTTTAGCTGTCGTTGTTTCTCAGGCTGCCAATCCTAGCTTTTAACACTTTAGTTGTCGCTTTTTTACAAATTTCTTCATGATTCTCAACATATAGCAGATTGACTATCAGATCTTTTGAGCATAGTATTCTCATACTTAAGAACATAGGTACTAATGTCTATGCAGCAATCTGACCTACCTCTAGATCACTCTGCTTCCGAGCCCAATGAAATTATTGCTGAACTTGCATCCGCAGAAGCAAGGCTCAAAGTTCAAGTTATTCAAAAGTTAATTGAGCCGTGCGATCGTGCCACCTATGGAAAACGGCTTGAATCTGCTGCAAAAACCTTGGAGTGTTCTGTTAGAACCGTCCAGCGGCTTGTCAAAAAATGGGAAGAGGACGGTTTAGCAGCTTTTGTTGATGAGGGGCGTAGCGACACGGGCAAACATCGGATTAGTGAGGAGTGGCAAAAATTTATTATCAACAAATATAACAAAGGCAAGCGTACTCCATCTCAAGTAGCAGTCAAGGTGAAGACAGAAGCCCAGGCTAAAGGGCTGAAGGATTATCCCAGTCATATGACCGTTTATCGAGTGCTTGCTCCACTGATTAAAGAGAAACTACAGAGTTCAAATATTCGGAATATTGGTTGGCGAGGCTCTCGCCTATCTCTGAAAACCCGCACTGGAGAGGAGATTGCGGTTGAGTATAGTGATCAGGTCTGGCAGTGTGATTATACCCGCGCAGATATCCTGTTAGTGGATCAGCATGGTCAGTTATTGGCACGCCCTTGGTTAACAACTGTGATTGATACTTACTCTCGATGCATCATTGGCTACCATCTTGGTTTCGATGCCCCTAGTTCCCAAGTTGTGGCGCTTGCATTGCGCCATGCGATTTTACCGAAACAGTATGATGCAACTTATAAGCTCTATGCAGAGTGGCCGGCTTGCGGTAAACCCGAATACATGTTTACTGATGGTGGAAAAGACTTCCGCTCCAATCACCTTCAGCAAATCGGCGTTCAGCTAGGATTTACTTGCCATCTGCGCGATCGCCCTTCAGAGGGTGGGATTGTTGAGCGGCCCTTTGGTACATTCAACACTGATTTTTTCTCGACTTTACCTGGCTACACTGGCTCGAATGTTCAAGAGTGACCGGAAGAGGCTGAGAAGGAAGCTTGCCTTACTTTACGAGATTTAGAACAGATTTTCGTCGCCTATCTAGTCAATCGGTATAATCGGGGACTCGATGCCCGCATGGGAGACCAAATTCGAGTTGATCGATGGGAAGCTGGTTTGCTGAAGCAGCCTCCTGTTCTTCCAGAACGGGAATTGGATATTTGCCTGATGAAGCAAACTCGACGCATTATTTACCGAGGTGGATATCTCCAATTTGAGAATTTGACCTATCAGAGTGATGAATTAGCTGCCTTTGCTGGTGAAACGGTTGTGCTACGGTATGACCCAAGGGATATCACCCGCATTTTGGTTTATCGCAGAGAGGCTGAGCATGATACTCAGGGAGCATTGATCAGTGCAAAGGAAACCTTTCTTGCACCCGCGATCGCTGAGGACTTAGAAACTGAAAAGCTTTCTCTGGAAGAAGCACAGGCGAATAGCCGCCGAATTCGAGAGCAAGGTAAGACGGTTGACAACCAATCCATGTTGGACGAGATTCACGATCGTGAAGCTTTTGTCGGACAAAGGAAAAAAAGCCGTCGTGAACGGCAGAAAGAAGAACAAGCCCGTATTCAACCGAAATCAAAGTCAAAGCAAACTGATACACCTCAGCTTGCTGAGCCAGAATCTAAGCTAGAACTTCAGGAAGTAGTCGAGATTGAGCTTCCTCAAGTTACAGTTTGGGATTTTGACGATGAGGATTAAGTGAGATATAGCGGTTATCAGTCTTATTCAATACAGTAACAACAGTGAGTAAACCAGCTTAAAAAATCATTTTCTGTCACTTCTGTGAACGTATCCTGCAATGCCTTGAGTAAATCAGGATATGTCCTCGCACCCATGCGACGAAGAATGCTTTTGATCTTGGACCAACAGTTCTCAATAGGTGAAAAATCAGGAGAATAAGGAGGAAGATAAATGATTCGCGCCCCAGCAGCAGCAACTAAAGCCTCAAGTTCTTCATTATTTTTATGAATCGAGCAGTTATCCATGACCAGAACTGCACCC
>DATNPL010000127.1:0-54014 GCA_036703255.1 Coleofasciculaceae cyanobacterium | reverse complement strand
GTGGGGGAAGGGCGATCGCCCTTCCCCCACTCTAGCTAAAACTTAGAATCGCCTGGTTTCTAAATAACGAGCTGCCTAAGCAGAAGTCTCTTGAGCCGTTTGAGGAGCTTCAAACTTATAGCCCACACCGCGCACGGTCTGAATCAGAGCGGGCTGTGACGTATCGATTTCAATTTTTTTCCGGATTTGCCCAATGTGGACATCCACCACTCGCTGATCGCCCACATACTCGTAGTCCCACACCTTCTGAATTAGCTCAGCCCTGCGCCAAACGCGGCCTGGATGGCTGGCTAAAAAGTGCAGTAGATCGAATTCTAGAGCCGTAAGCGGCACGATTTCAGCGTTTAGCGTTACCTCACGCCGTACTGGATCGATCATCAGCCCATTAAAGGTAAGGCATTGCTGCTCTGCCGTGGTGACAGGACGCTGACGCTTCAGAATGGCTCCCACCCGCACCTCTAGCTCACCTAAGCTGAACGGCTTAGTGAGGTAGTCGTCTGCACCCAGCGCAAAGCCTCGAATCTTATCGGCTTCATCGCTACGGCTGGTCAGCATCAGAACGAAAACCCCAGTCCGGCTCTGCATTTCCTGACAGAGGCTATAACCTGTGGCATCGGGCAGATTCACGTCCAAAATCACTAAATCTGGATTAAACTGCTCGAACATGATCAGAGCGCTCTTACCGTCCTCAGCAGATTCTACCTGATAGTTCTGCTTAGAAAGAAAGCGGTGAATGAGAGTCCGAATGGCAGGATCGTCATCAACTACAAGAATTTTGGCTGGAGCCATGGCCATAACCTTAACGTTATCAAGTGAAAGTGAGTAGGGAGAAAACTGAAAATCTTAAGGGGCGAGTCTTTAAAGCTAGATGAAAAAAGCTAGATGAAAAATTAGGTGCGATCGCGCCACTTCCGCGCTATTTCAAGGTGAGTAGGGTCACGATCGGCACATAGCCTGCATACTGTGATCTTTACAGAAACAATTATTGCTCCGAACATTGTCAATCCGAGCGGGCTTAAAAAATCTAAAAATTCAGTGAGCTTGCGCGTCTGAGCCTCGGCATGTCAACAAACGGCGTCATCATTTCAGAAATATTCACCGCCGCCAGTCTAACAGCGGTCAGCCTAACATAAGAATAGAGGGTTGGAAGTAAGAGACTGCCAAATCTAATCTTTACGTTGAGTCTATTTGCGAAACGCGAGTAGATGGTTACACTATTGGCTAGCAGCGCTAGCAGACCGTATAGGGTGACAACCAATGCCTCGAACCTGTTTTCGAGCGGTCTCCCTGAATGTCATTACGCCAATCATAATCGAATTATGTTGAGGGAGTCTTCCAGAGGTTGTACATGAGCGATAAAAGTTCTTATGAAAGGCTGGGTTTGGGCGAAGATGCATCGTTTGACGAGATTCAGGAAGCCAAAAGCCGACTGATCGAGGAGGTAGGGGGCGATCGCAAACAGATAGAGGCGATTGAAGCAGCCTATGATGCCATCCTGATGGATCGCCTCCGCCTCCGTCAAGAAGGCAAGATTAAAGTGCCCGAGCGCATTCGTTTTCCCGAGCGTTTGGTAGAGCCACCTCCTGAATATACTCCAACTCCAGTTAAACAAGCTCCGGATTGGTTGCAACGATTCATTGATACCCCCAGCGGCAAAGATATCATGCTGCCTGCGGCTCTTTTTGGAGCAGCGAGTTTGCTGAGCTTAGGGGCACCTTCTCTAGCGCTAGCGCTGGGCGTCGGGTTCAGCTTCTACTTTCTCAATCGCAAAGAACGCAAATTTGGCCGAGCGTTTTTGCTGACCCTGGTTGGGCTAGTGGTGGGGATTCTGCTGGGAATACAGTTAGGGGGGCTATTGAGTGGACTGTTTGCCGCGCAGCTAAACGGAGTTTTCTCAGTTGAAAGCTTTGCGGCGATCGTGACTTTCGTGATTTTATGGCTGATCAGCAGCTTTCTCCGCTAATCCGATGACCCTTCTGGTGAGCCTTCAGGGGGTTGCCACTGATCCTGAGTGCCTCGATAAAGCGCTACGAGTGCGCCGATCGCGTACTTCACCAGCGTGTCACCCAACAAAATAGAGGCAATGACGGCAGGTGGAAATCCTTCAACCCCCCAGAAGGCAATTAGCGTAAATAGCAGCGTATCTAGAGGCACAGAAACCGCATTGCTGCCTGCGACACGCACGAGCCAAGAGCGCCTGCTCAAGCGCTGATAGATTTCGGTGTCCGCCGTTTCGGCCAGCACGATCGCCAGAAAGGAAGCAATGATGATCCGGATGGACACACCCAGCACCAGGCTCATCAGGACATTGGCACCCGCTGCAAAGGCAATGGTTCGATACACAAAGCGTCTGCCGTACTGATGGAGGCGATCGCGCTGGGTAAAGGTGACGCCAAAAATAAAGGTTCCGACTGCTGCCTGACCATAAATTGGAAACGGAATAAACCAGGTAGCCGTGTAGTTTGCCCCCAGCACCGCCAGAATGTAAATGAGGCTATTGATAACCATGCGATCGCTCTAGAGAGATTTCAGACCCTCTAGTTTAGCGTCTAGGGCAGCCCTTCTAGGAGATCAGCCTGTCTAAAATCGCTGCAAGTCTCGTTACAATTGGCAGAATTTACTCGTCGTCGCTAGATTCTGCGTGCAGCTTGGAAAATGTTGTCGATAGACCTGCTTTGATGGCAAATCCAATTTCGCTAGAGGGGGCAGCAGAGCTAGACGTAGCGAGACTGCCAGAGCCGCTGGGTAAGACGGGCTGATGGCACAGAACCGTCAACACGCAAGAGCAGAGAGCCAGAACCATAAAATCTAAGTTGCCCCCAGACTGAAGCCATTGCAGCAAATAGGGGGCGGCAGGTGCCGGGGCAGATCGATGAGCCGCAGCCAGAGACATTTGGAGAGGCACTTGGGCAGAGGTGGGTTCTGGCAAAACCCTATCGGCAGGCATCGCTGAAAATAGATGCGGCATCGGAGGCAAGCCCTCGGAGAAGGGTTTTGGTGCTTGTCGATCGCGATAGTGTAGCGGTTGTTTTTTCCTATCGTTGTTCACAGTCATACGCCTCGATTTCTAACCCTTGTCATACTTGAATGCTTGGCAACCCAAATTCTAGCCTTGTTCTTTGGCTGTTTTTCTCAACCCTAATTTATCTCTAAATCAATTTATTGTTTGCCCTACTCTATAGACTGCCCTCGGTTGATCCTGAAGTTGCAGTTTAGCATTCGCCGATCTTTCGCCCTGCCAAACCCTATGCTCTTGATTTAAGTAAACGTTGTCTCTTGCCAAATTGTTGCCGCAGGGTCTGGGTAAATTACCGAACCTCACGCCTCAGTCGCCCTCTTGCAGATCGATATTGAGGCTCAGTAGATGGCTAAGTCCTCCTAGTTTTTCTAAAAGCCGGGTTTTTTGGCGCGCCAAAAAACCCGGCTTTTGCGATCGACTGAGGCTAGAGGACTCGTTCAGCAGCCTCTTAGCAAACAAGACTAATTTGAGAGCCTTGCTCCGTTTTGTAGACCTCAATGCGAGTCTGGAATGCCTCTTTGAGGTGAGGCATATGGGTAACGGTGAGAATGCAGGCAAAATCGGATGCGATCGCATTGATAGCGCTAATCAGGCGATCGCATCCGGCCTCGTCTTGGGTACCAAACCCTTCGTCAATTACCAAAAGCTGGAGGGCAGTTCCCGATCGCTGAGCCAGCAGCCGCGCTAGCGCCAGCCGAATGGCAAAGTTGATCCGGAAAGCTTCGCCGCCTGAGTAAGTTTCATAGGGTCTTGTCCCCTGCACATCGCTAATCAAAATGTCTAGCGTATCAATCAGCTTTCCGGCATCCCGTTGAGAAGCCCCCCGACGGGCGCGCTGGGTGACAAACTGCACATGGAGTTGGTTAGCGCTCAGGCGTCCCAAAATCTGGTTGGTTTCAGCTTCGAGCTGGGGCAGGAGATTTTCAATCATCAGGGCTTGCAGGCCATTTTTACCGAAGGCTTGCGCCAGTTCTTGATGGATTCTGAGTTGGCGGTGCGTTGTCTCAAGCTGAAGGCTAAGGGTTGAATGCTGAGTTTTGAGGGCTTCGAGCTGTTGGCGCTGCTGCTGGAGACGACCGAGGTAAGAGAGGCGATCGTCAAGCTGTTGGCGCTGTTGCTGGAGCTGCTGTTCTAAATCAACCAGGGCGGAACTGGCATTGGGGGCTTGCCGGATTTCTTGCTCTAACCGCTGGACTTGAGCCGACAGCGACTGAAGGCTTTGCATACGGCTAACCCAGAGTTCATGGAGTTCCTGAACACGCTGCTGCACTTGGGGATAGTGCTGTTGGGCTTGCGTGAGTTCGCGATAGCGCAATTGCCAGGGTTGGGCTTGGCGCAAAGACTGCCGCAGGGCTGTATGGTGTTCTAGGCTGTAGCCGATCGCCCCCAGTTGCTGAGTTAATTGCTCGATTTGCTGTTGCAGAGGCGATCGATCTAGATGAGAAAGCTGCTGTTCGATCTGGGCGAGGGCAGATTCCAGTGCAGGCTGGCGCTCAGCAATTTGCGCCTGCCGCTTTTGGGCTTGCTTGATTTCGGCCTGCTTAATTTCGGCCCAGCGCCAGCGATCGACCTGTCCTCTAGCTAGCGCATGGTCTTTATCGTCGTAGTTAAATTGGGCGAGACTCTGCTCTAAAAGCCGCAATTCTTGATGCAGTTCAGTCGCATAGTCTTGCTGATGCAGCGATCGCTCAATTTCGGCCTGTTCTGCGGCAATTTGCTGCAAGCGAGTCTGATTCTCAGTCGCGCCCTGCAACTGCTCCTGCAATTGGCCTCGGCGCTCTAGTAGAGCATTGTACTGGGCCAGCTCTTTGTCTAACTCACGATATTCCTGGCGCAAAATTTTGATTTCGCGATCGGAGGTGGTCAACTGTTCTCGGAGCACCCAAATCTGGCTCAGGGTGTCTTCATGCTCAGCCCGATGTTTTTGCAGCACAAGCTGCCAGTGGGGTTCATCAAGGGGGCGATCGCATAGCGGGCAGGGAGGATAGGCGTCGGAGGGAAGAGAGGAAGATAGCGTTACCCAAGCTTCTCCCCCAGTCGTCGGTTCAGCCACTCTTTCGGCGCGATGCTCGGCCAAGTGCTCAACTCGATGCTCCACCAAAAGCTCGCCTGCACCCACGGGCTGCTGCTCTCGACTCACCTCCTTTTGCAACATCAACAGCTTATGGTCTAGCTCTGCCAAGTTGCGTTCGCAATCGCGCTGCTGTTCCTGAAGCCGCTCCAAAAAGGTGCGCCGCTCAATGCCTTTATCCCGCACTTTTTCTTGATAGCTGCGCCGCTGTTCCAGATGCTCGATTTGTTCGGCTAGCACAAGCACGGCTTGATGCAGCTGCGGCTGACGCTGTTGCTGGGCTTCGAGCGATCGCCGGATGGATTGAAGCTCCTCCAGTCGAGCAGTCAGCCTTGCCTGAGCGCGATCGAGCTGAAGCTGAATCTGCTGACGGCGTTGCAGCAGGGGGGTTGCCTGCATTTGCAGTTGATCTAGCTCAGCCAGCCGGGTTCTGGCCTGCCGCAGCTGCTCTAACCCAGCCTCAATCTCGCTAGATTTTGCGAGGGTTTGCTGAATTTCTTGCTGCTGCTGATGCAGCGAATCTAATTGAGTCTGAACCTGCTGAAGTTGCTGAGTCAGGTGATGCGCTTGCTCAGTTTTTTGCTGCTGAAGCTGGTGACAGTGAGCCTGCACGGTTTGATGGGTCTGAAACTTAGCCGCCTGAGTTTCTTCTTCCTGCTGAAGCTGCTGGAGGCGGAGGTACTGAGCCGTGATGGCTGATTGATCTCGCAACAGGGATTCCAGATCTTGCTGCTGCTGCTGGGCTTTGGCGAGGTCTTGCTGCAAGCGGCGACAGTCTTGAGTAAGCTGCTGCTGCTGCTGCTGCTGAAAGCCAAGCTGCTGCTGCCAGGTTTGCTGCTGCTGCTGTAAAGCCTGAAGCCGCTGCTGCTGGAGACGATCGCGCTGATGCTGTTGCTGCATCTGGGCGATCGCTGCCGTCAGCTGAACTTCTTCATCGGCTAGCTGGGTTGCCTGCTCTAGCTGAGCGGCCATTCCCTCTAAGTTACGTTCTAGCAAGGTCAGTTCGGCCTTAAACTGACGGGCTTTGTCTTTGGCTTGCTCAGCCAATTCATCGTAGCGATCGAGCTTGAGCAAGTCGGCCAAGATCTGTTTGCGATCGGTAGGACGCTTCAGCATAAACTCATCAGCTCTGCCCTGGCGCAGATAGGCTGAGTTGATGAAGGTGTCGTAGTCTAGCTTCAGATGCTGCAAGATAATCTGCTGCGTGGCTCGAACGCCCTTTTCAGTCAGCGATCGGAATCCGTCGGGGGTCTGAATCTGGAACTCTAAGGTGCTAGCTTGCCCTCGGTAGCGGCTACGAATGATTCGATAGGTCTGCTGGCGACATTGAAAGATGAAATCAATCAGGGCTTCGGTGCTGCCCATGTGAACCACATCATCTTCGGTCAATGCCCGACTTTCGCCCCATACCGCCCAAGCGATCGCCTCTAGCAAAGAAGATTTTCCAGCCCCGTTGGCACCACAAATGCAAGCCACATGCAGCCCTCGGAAGTCTAGCGTTGCCTCCCGATAGCTTAGAAAGTTTTTCAGCGTGAGTTGCAGCGGTATCACGGGCGTGCAGCGGTAACTTAATTTGGATAGATCTAACCTACCAGTACATTAGCTCGTTAATACACCCGAACGGTAGTATTTGCGAACTATTTTATGAAATTTCTTGAGAAATGGGTAAGAAATTAGCGATCGCTCTACTGATCACGGGTCTGATTCGCGAACATTCCTGCCCAAGAGCGATCAACAGCGGTTCTCAGCACCCTGCCTATAAATCGAGCGATCGGTAGTCTGCAATGATGTTGAGAAAATCTTCCCGTCTAATTTTTAGCGTTTTGCGATTGTCTCCATATCCGGTGTAAAACCACTCGCAGGCATGATGGGCAATGGCACTATCCACAAATTTCAAGACAGGCGCATCTGGCTCAAATCCAAAAGGGGCAATTCCCCCAACCGGAAAGCCCAGTTTCAGCACTTCTTTCTCGGTCGCAAATTTGATTTGATAGGCTCCAACTCCAAATAATTCTGCCACTTTAGCTTTATCAAATCGCTTCTCAGACTGAATCAGAATGACGATATACTGATCGATCTTTTTGTTATGGAAAATCACCGTTTTGATCATACAGTTGGCAAAGTAGCCAATCTGCTTTTTCACATCTTCCATAGACAGCACAGGATCATGTTGCAGCACTTCATAGCGGGCATTGAACGTGCTTAAAGTTTGCTCCACGTTGAGGCAGCTATTGGCTTCGGGTTGAGGTTTTTGGGCAATCACCGTGACGTAGTAGCCATTCTGCCCTTCTCGATTTTCGGCCAAGGTGCGATCGGCTGATACAAACGAAGCGCGGGCAAATTCATTTTCGAGCAAGCTATTGGGCAAAAGCGCCATAATCATGGGATAGGTCGTGACGGTATCGATATTAAAAATCTTATTGATTTCCCCTTCTACGCCCTCATCAAAAAGCTTGCAGAAAATGTTGAATCTAGTTTTAGCCGTTAGGTAAACTTCTAGCGAATGATTTTCTTTATCAACCTGAGCAGCCAGGGCTGAGTCACGCCAGCTAGGCGTCACATTGAGCGTAATAGCATTGGCGTTGTAGAACGAGATAAAAACATAGCCTCCTGGCTTCAGCCACTCATAAAATCGTCGCAGCATCGTTGCCGTATCTTCGATAAAGCTGCCCATGCCAAAGCTGGCAACCACTAGGTCGCACTTGCCGTAAAACTGCTGCTCGTCAATTAATTCTTCGTATTCAAAATCATTAATGGCGAAATAAATATTGCGGATATCCTGCTTGCGCTTGACTGCATTGGCCTCCTCGATCATGTTAGAAGAAAAGTCATAGCTATAGACATCTTCAAAGTGTCGAGAAAGAACAAAGCTGTGTCGTCCAGTACCACAACCGATATCTATAGCAATGTCACTTTTGCCATCCATCTTGAGTTTTTTAATCAACAGATTGAGCTTATCGCTCTCAAACTCCATCGCTTCGTAGGTAGCAATTTTAGATTTGCCATAGAATTTGTTGTAAATAGGCGCACTAATTTCTGAAAGCACTAAGTGAAACATTTTTCTCAGGCGTTTGATCAACCGCTCAGAAATAATGTTGACCCTTAAGGAATAAATTAAGTCACCGCCTTCGATCGGGATAAAATAGCTGATGGATTTTGTTTTATTGATTTCTTCAACCGTGGGAATATCAATAAAAATCAGATCAGCTGCAATCTTTTTCAAGAGCTGAACATTTTCTGGCAGAATTTCTACGGTAGACCACAGTACAATTCGGTCAATGTTGTCCTTGTATTGCAATCGTTCGATCGAACCCTGGAGCACTCGAGAAAACTCAGTTTCTTGATAAAGATTAAAAATAATCAACATGCGATAAACCGGAGATTTAAAAATCTCTGGGAATTCCTCGTAGGGTTTGTCAAACTCTAGGAGAATGCAGTTTTCTGAATCGAGCGATAGCAATCCGCTAGCGCTGACAAACTGATAGGGACGAATTTCAAAAAATTTGCCAATCAAGCCTTCAACTTCAAACTTGGTCTTGATGGTTGAGACGATATGAGGAACGTTTATTTGCATCCGAGTTGCAGAAAATGGCGATCGCCAGGTGGGCTTATCTGAATCCATCATCAGAGTTGACTCAGATTTATGCAACTGGCTTGCACCACATCTAGCGTATTTCTGGGATGCTGGGCGCAAAGCTAGCCGCCGCATCTGTAGCAGATATCAGGGGTGATCGGCTCAAACCGAGCTGAGAACTTGTTGCACCCTTTGTACTTGCCGAGGCGCATTCATCTGTTGGAATAGCTCGATCGCCTTCTGTAAGCAATTACGGCTCTCGGCCAACTCATTCATTTGTCGGTAGGTGAGGCCAAGCTGATAGTTGACCTCGGCCAGATCCCCTTTGGCTTCGATTCGATCGAGCAGCCGCTTGGCCGCTAAATGATTTGCGACTGCGCCTTTGAAATCCTGCCGCGATCGACAAATCATAGCCAATCCGTTGAGCGCCTCAGCTTTGACCTGCGTATAGCGGCTTTGCTCAGCGTATTTCTTAGCCAGCTCATACATTTTCTGCGCCTGCTCTGCATCCCCAATATTGCGCAGCGTACCGCCCAAAAATAGCAGGCTGTAGCCCCGACTCCAAGCGCTATAGCCAATGGCGGCATATTCATTTAACACCCGCTCTACTAGCCTCAGCGATTCTGAGGTACGCCCATTTACCGACTTGAGCAGCGCGAGGCAAAACCAGCAGCCCACTGCATACATATGCCATTCGGTGTTTTCGGCCTGAGCATTGGCTTGCTCAAACAAGACTTCGGCTTCTGGCAATTCCCAAAGGCTGAGTTTGCACAAGCCAATGTTGAACAATCCCTGAATCTCTAAATCTTTGAGCTGAAAGTCGATCGCCATATCTCTCGATTTTTGATGCGCCCCGATCGCGGCTTGCAGGTTGCCCGTCAGCCAATAGAGGTCGCCCAAAATGTTGTAGAGCTTGCACAGCGGATATCCCGGCTGGAGGCGATCGAGAATGCGGGTGATGGCGTTGATCATGCGCTGAAGCAAGCCCAGGCGATAAAACGAGATCCCCAAAGGCTCACTTTTTTGCCACTGACAGTCGCGTCCATAAAGAATGACGGCCGCCGCTGAATCCCAGTCTTCAATCTGGACATAGTGGCGATAGGCTTCAGCCGCCATCATGGCATCTTCGACCGTGGCGATCGTCGTCACGCGCTCTGTCCAAAAGTCAGCTGCCTTGCGGTTTGCCAGATCCCACTCTTGAGGGTTTGCTCGCAGTATTGCTAGCGCCTTGGCCTGAATCACCGGATGCAGTCGATATTCTTCGTTATCGACCTCTACCAGAAATAGATCCCGCAAAAACCGGACGATGCTGCGATGTTTGAGCGCTGGCACATCCCAAAGCAAGCAATAGAGAACCTCTACAGGCACGGTCGCCACATCCTGAAAGCGGCAGCAGCCCATGCGGCAGAGCAGCGTATAGGCTTCGGGGTAGATCTGCTGAAGGCGGGTGAAATGGCTAGAAACTAAATCTTCCAGATCGGCAGTGTCTAGCAGATTGGTCTGATGGTCGCGCCAAAAAGCCTCTATATCGCCGCCATAGTCTACGCTAATAGCGCTAGAGAGAATGGTCATGGCTTTGGCGTTGCCGCTGTAGGCTTGGTGCATGGCGGCCAGAGCCGGGGAGTCAGTTGGCAGGCTGCGGCTACCAAAAAACTGCCGCCATGCCGTTTCATCTAGCCCTGAGAGGGTATAGATTTGTGGGGCGATCGTCGGTTCATGCATTGGCTCTCGGCTGGTGATCAACGTGACGCAATCCAATACCGGATCGGCCAAAACCTCTAGCAAGGCCGCATAGCCTCGGTGAGCTGGCAAAATCTGACCCTGGCGATCGAGGGCTGGCTCCAGGTTATCGATCAAAACTCCAACTTTGCCCAGCGGATTCATCGGGCTAGATTTGGCTTGCAGGTGCCGCCGCAGTTGCTCTAAAGAGGCCGCAAAGGTGCGTCCCGCCTCTTCTTCAAAGTATTTCTGCAACCAGGCCAAAACCACCCCTTCAGCAGAGGTAATATTTTGAGTTTCCTTCGCCATCCAGCACTCCAGCACCATATCAAAATGAGCTTGACTGAAGTACTGCTGAGCCAAGACCGTTTTGCCAATGCCACCCTCACCCAGAATCGTGATGATCTGGGCTTTTTCATCGACCAAGCGCTGGAGATCAGCGATCGCCATATCGCGCCCGACAAAGCTCAGGTCGTCTTCAGATTCTGCCTGAAGCTCTCGGGCTTCTGACAGATCTGCTGGCTCTAGCTCTGCTTCTGAGTCCCCATAGCCAACCACCTCTTTCCAAGGCAGATCTAAGACTTCGCAGCAGGTTTGAAAGGTTTTGATGTAAATCGGCTTGCCTTGAATGAAGCGTTGCCAGGTTTCTGGGGCGATCGCTTCTGCCGAGTTCTGCCCTGCCGAACTCAGCAATTCACGCGCCAAAAATTCGGCAATTTGTCTATCCGTATTGGTTCCCTGAATGCGTGATCGCTGTTCGATCACCTGTCGAACTTTGATCAGTCCAATATAGGAGGCACTGAGCAAAAAAGCAGGCTCGACCAACAGCGTAATATTCTGGATGCCGATAACATCAACTAACTCATGGGGAGAGATATCAACAGGCTGGTCACAGCGCGCAAACCAACGTGAGCCTTTGAATCGAACTCGTCCAGGTTTACCCGGCTGGATGATTTGCTCCACAATGGCCTGTCCGCTGTAATAACCCAAATTTGCCGGGAGAGGCGATCGGGGGGTGGGGACATTTGGAGAGCTGTCAGTTGTGGTAGAAGTCTGAAACGACTGAAAAACATTAGAGAAATTGAAGTTCATCGCCGACCTGCCCCTGATAAATAATCGCTGCGCTAGGAGGATTATGCTCCAAGATAGCGCTACCTCTTAATTAGATCACCAGGTTCAGCCAGATTTGTTGATTTGCTTAATGCTAAGGAGCGTGAATTCAATAACCGTAGTTCTAGTTTGACCTTGTCTAGTTTGACCTTGTAATCCCATTACGTAGAGGTTCGTCAAAGACAATCTTCATGCTGGATTTGAAGTTTCCAACGACTTTTCGACCCGTTTAATAGGTTTTATCGAAAATGGTCGTAAACACATGGAGTCTGGTGCGAGTCGTTGCCATCCGTTCTTGTGCAGTCTGAACACTTGCAAAGATGACACCCTAACACCCCTGAGAGACAAGAGGAAACAACCGATGCTCAATTGGATTGCACCTGTATTGAGATCAAAACCTCAGCCAGTTGGGGTAGTAAATATACTGTGGCCCCGATGGCTTAAATCCGCTGTACCCCACGGTACCAGGGAAAAATCGTCGCTCTCCACGACTGTTGATGAAGATGCGATCGGGGGCTCCCGTAAGCAGCTCAGACCCCTGCCGAGTAGTACTCATAGAGATGGATGTAATGGCCAGATTTTCTCCCGAAAGGGGATATTGGGCGATCACAGCTCTGGCGTAGTCTGGTTCATCTCCAAAATAGGAGGCGATGGAGGGGAAACCGACGTAAAGCAGATTAAATCCTTCCACCGTCGGAGGAAGACGCTCAAGACCAAACTCATCGCTATAAAACAAGGCACCTAGCGTGGGCCTCCCCGGACTAGGAACGGGAGTTGCCAGGGCTGAAGAGGCCAGAGACAGCTGGTAGGCTGTCTGCCGCCCCTGAGCTAAGACGCGCAAAAAGTAGGTTCCTGGCTCTAGCGCTGCATTGATTTGTTGGCTACGACTACCGGGTCGGGCAGACTGGGCGATCGCCGTTCGGTTACGGAACAGGGTCAAGGCTACGTTTGACGCTGGGTTACTCAAAATGGCTCTAATACTGCTTCGCCGCTGCACATTTAACCGAAAGTAGTCAAATCGATCGCGCCCACCAATGCTATCGCGCAGAATGGCATTAGGCGTAAGCGGTGTCGCCTGATTGAGCGTGTTTCCTCCCTTGTCCCTAACCATTAATTACCTCATTGTCAAACTGTGGGTCAGATGGAGTCAGGCTTTCGAGCAGATGCCTAACTCAGCACCCTTTACCCCCCGGCAACCCTATGAAACCATACCAGATTTGGTCAATCGTCGGGCAACTGCATCTGCCATTCTAAAAAGAACGGTTCATCTTCAGTTCGCGATAGATTCAAGCGCCTTTCTGCCTCGCCAAGGGTCATGATTGCTTTGGAAAAGTGAGGAACGTAATGGTTGATATGGAAAAGTATCTAAGCGTGAGTGAGGTCATTAATTGGCAGCACCCAGACATTATCGAACGCGCCAAACAGATTGCATCAGGGCATCCAACTTCAGAGGCGATCGCCAAAGCCTGTTTCGAGTGGGTACGAGATGAGATTTGCCATAGCTACGACCACCAAAAAAATCCTGTGACCTGCCGAGCCTCAGATGTTTTGCACTACAAAACGGGCTATTGCTTTGCTAAAAGTCATTTGTTGGCCGCCTTGCTACGGGCAAACCAGATTCCAGCCGGGTTTTGCTACCAGCGATTAAGTGTCGATGATCAAGGCGCGCCCTATAGCCTGCACGGATTTAATGCAGTTTATTTACCTCACTTAGGTTGGTATCGCGTTGATGCAAGAGGCAACAAAGCCGGTGTCAATGCTCAGTTCACTCCACCGCAAGAACGGTTAGCCTACCGGGTTCGGCTGACTGAAGAAGCGGATTTTCAAGTCATTCTGGCCGAACCGCTTCAGCTAGTCGTGGAAGCGCTGCAAACATACTGCACCTGGGAGGATCTGCTGCATCATTTGCCAGATATTTCGTTAGAGACTGCGGATCACTATGGTTTGGCGTAGGTAGCTTGATGTAATAGATCGCCAGATGCAGATCTACAACACTTTCCAGAAACCAGCCTATGGGACTGTTACTCACGGCGGTTAAAACAGAAAGATTTTTGTGGGCACACGGAGCGCGTCCACAAAAATCTTCTAAGCGTAATGGCTACGGCTACAAAAGCAGGTGAGCAAAAGCAGGTGAGCAAAAGCAGGTTAATTGAGCACCTTCAGCAGATGCTTAATCTTGTCGGCCTGCTGTTCGGCCAAATGCCCCGGAAAGGCCAGCTCGATCGCCAGATGACCCCGACGGGCTGAGCCAGAATCGATCGCTTTGATTTGGGCAATCAGCCGAGTGGGCGGATCATTAGGATGCTGACTCAGCAACAGACCCACCGGAGGCTGATTTTTTGCCAATTGATCCAGGTGGGGTAGTGACTGCGCCAGTTCCACTTGCAGGGCAGATGAGCTGATGTCGGTGGCAACGCCCGTATAAAACTGTCCTTCCCAGTAGACTTGGGCAGCCGCCTGGATACGCTTACGCACAGGCGGAGTCGGGGCGGGTTCCAGGCTGCGAAACACCCGAGACAGCCCTGTCAGCAAAAAACCCAGCGAAGAAAAGGGGCGATCGATTTCTGTGCGCTGTTGGCTGTACCACTCTTCTACATCCGAATACAGCACCAGCACCAGGGCATCCGATTGAGCGGGGGTAAGATCGACAAAATCGATCGCCAGCAAGACCTGATTGTTCTGCATCGGCTGCACGCGGGTAATTTTGCCGTTGACTCTGGCACGAGTCCCCGAATCACCGATTAGCTCTAGCTCTACCCAGTCGGGTAGGTTAGGCCAGCTCTCTAGCAAAACGCGCGCCCCGCTTTCGCTAATATCGAGCGTTTTGCCCTGGCAGATCGGATCGACGCTGTGAATCAACGCTGTCAACTGGCGGTGCAAACGGTGGGTGCGCCGGAGCTGCGGCTGCTCTAGCGCCACCAGCAGGGCTGTAGCCAGCAGCGCTAAGTTAAACAGCGCCCACAGGGCGTTAATGACAACGGCTTCCTGGTTTTCGGGACGCATGACCAGCCAGAAGGGCACCGCCATCAGCGAGATCACCAGCAGCGCCACCATGAGTACAGACACCCGCGACGCATTCCAATTGAAGCTGCGCTCGGTGACAGATACACCTTTCGCCGTGACGTTGAAGGTACCCATTTTGGGATTAATCAGCGCCAACAGCGTTACCAGTCCTTCTTGAAAGGCGATCGCATATTCAAACACTTCGTTCCAAAACGAGAACCGTACCGTCTTATTGGTGATGTAATTGGCATTCATCGCCAGAAAGATGTGCGGCAACGCGTAAGCTAGGGTTTCGATCCCCAAACCGCGTACCAGGTTAATCCCAAACACCAGGTACAGCGCTGGAGCCAGGGCATACATCAGGCGGGGAAAGCCAAAGAAAAAATGGAACGTAGCGGAGAAATAGCAGAGCCGCTGGGGAAAGGTGAGGTGCAATTTGCGATTAAACAGCGGATTTTCTAGCCGCAAAATTTGCGCCATACCGCGCGCCCAGCGCACCTGCTGCCCAATGTAAGAAGAGAACTGTTCGGGAGCCAGTCCGGCCACCATAATTTTGTCGTAGTACACTGACTGATAGCCGCGAGAATGCAGCCGCAGCGAGGTATGGCAGTCTTCCGTGACAGTCTCTACGGCAATGCCACCCACTTCTTCCAGCGCCGATTTGCGTACCACGGCAGCGGAGCCACAAAAGAAGGTGGCATTCCAAAAGTCATTGCCCTTTTGAATGACTTTATAGAACAGCTCGTTGTGAACCGGAACCCGTCCCTGCGTTAGCAAATTGCGCTCGAAGGGATCAGGGTTGTAGAACCAGTGGGGCGTCTGGACGAGAGCAACTTTGGGATTGAGAAAAAAGCCGACCGTCTGTTGCAGAAACTGTCGAGCCGGGATGTGATCGCAGTCGAGAATCAAGATCAAATCGCCTTGCGTCTGATGCAGCGCAGTGTTGATGTTGCCCGCTTTAGCGTGATCGTTATTGTCACGCACCAGCAGCGCACAGTCGAGTTCTGCACACATCTGGCTCAAAAGCTCACGACGCTCTGGAAACTTGCGGCCATCATCCAGTACGTAAACCCGTTTTTTTATCGCTGGATAATCGATCGCCATTGCCGCCATTGCCGTTTTGCGCACGATCGCCACATCCTCGTTATAGGTGGGGATGTAGATATCGACCTCAGGCCACTGCTCTAGCGGAATGTTGGCCAAACTCACCGGGTAGCGATCGCGCAGCTTCAGCGTCTGGAAGTAAGACAGCATTAGCGTGGCGATCGCATACAGCTCGGCAGCCAGCAGCAGCAGGCTAAAAAAGCCGCTAATCCAGCTGTCCAAATTGAGGGTATAGCTGACGCGATAAAACAAATAGCGCAGCGTCGTGACGATACTCAACCAGGCCAGCAGCAAATGCAGATATTCGCTGATGCCTTGCTGAGCCTGATGCTGCTCTTGGCGAATCATCAGCCAGCTCACCAGCACCAAAACGCATCCGGCGATCGCCTGTTGCCAGAGGCTCAGCGGCGTAATGATCAGCGGAATCGACATCGCCATCAGCAGCAGGATGATCCAAAACAGCTGCCATTTGCCAATCCAGGGCATGATTTGCTCGAAACGGTCAGGCAGGCGCATGACGCGCTGCAACCACCAGGGCGATCGGCCAGATTGAACAGGGGGAATGCTGGTCATTTAGGAATCTCCTGAGCTGACAACGCGGTTAATAAAGAGCTGCGACATGCTGTAGAGCAGTAGCGCTAGGATCACAATGCCCAGCGGCACCAAGTACCAGTTGTCTTGCAGGAAGAGCTGAAGGCGTGTGATCCAATCTGTATTCTCCAGGCGGCGCGTGGGCGCTGCTTGCAGAAATTCCATGTTGTAAGCGCTAGAGTCATAGGCAACAGGATTGGCTCGGTTGCGGCTGATCAGCAGCGTGTCTCCTTCCAATCGAGAAAACAGTGGCTCTTGACCAAACAAATCTTGCAGATCTTGTAACCCCTGATCTGTCTGGCCTGTGAGCGCCAGCAGTAAGCGATCGCTGTTCCAAGGCGACACAATTTCTTTGACCATGCCTTCAGGATCAGGCAAAGCCTGCACCTGGCTACCGCCCAGCAACCGCACAAAGCTGTCACCCAAATTGAGTCCGGCGGTTTCAAACGCTTCGGGGAAGGGGAAGCGATCGCGGGTGCCAATGCCGACTAGGTGACTCTGGCTCTTGGCATCCGCAGGCAAATCTTTGGCGGCATACACCTGAAGCTGAATTGCCTCTGAACGGCTGAGCCGACCCATGCGATCGCTAAAGGCAATCAGCGTCTTTAAGTCGGCAGGCTTGGGTTCATCTGGCAAGACGACGATCGTGTTGGATAGATCTTGGGGAGCCGTTACCGGAAAGCCCGTTTTCAGCAGCTTCAGATCCGGCAGCTTCACCACATTGTCTCGCACCATATCAAATCGGCTATCGCTATGCAGCGTGCCCCAGAGCTGACGATCGGCCACCAAACCGCAAGATCCGGCATTTTGGGGCTGCAAAACAAAATGCACGCCTAACCGAGAGTCAGGCTTAATCAGCCTTTCGGGCAGCTCCAGGTTAAACGACTCGCGACCGCCATTGGTCGAAGTCAGCCGCTTAGCGCCGATCGTGACATCATCGAGCGTCACCTCGATCGCTGAGCTACGCGGATTCACCTGAGGGCTATAGCTATAGTTAAGCGTAGCGGTGCTGCCTCGCAAAAAGCGATCGTCGGGCAGGGCATGAAAGTCGATGACGATCGGCAAGGTTTTGCTGCCATGCACCGTCACTTCTTCAAACGGCTTGCGGTTGCGCATCAGCAAATCGTTGAGCTGAAACCGTTTTGCTGTCGGCAAATAGCCCGACCAGTCGCGCGGTTCAGGCGAGGGCACCTCGGACAAGGTGGATACGGTCAAGGCTTGCCCAGCTCCAATTTCGCGATCTTTGGTCTGCACCAAAAACTGCACAGCTTTCAGCACGGCAGCATCGGAGTTTCCGGTGGCCACCAGCACAGGCACGCCACTATTTTTCACCGTCGTCAGCATCAGCACCCCCACATCGTCAGGGAGCGGCACTTTTTTGCCATCTAGAATCTGGCCATTTTTGACGGCGTAGGGCAAGGTCAGCTGGCTGAGGGCAGGCTGCTCGCTCGGCGTGCCCACAATCACCAGCTTTTCGCTGGACTTAACCGCCGCCAAATTATTAACAAGGCGGGTATCCAGCGGCCGAAAATCGACGATGCGGGCGGCAGAAGCCTGAAAACGGGCAATCGCCGTTAGCCAGCTACTGCTCACCGTTTTGGGTTGCAGATAGCTCAACTGGTTGGCATCCAGGCTGAGGTTATCTAAAAAGGGAAAGGGATAGCGGCTGAAATTGAGCTGTACGGGCTGCGGCCGATACTCAAACAAAATTTTAGAGTCAGGCAAGATTTCCGTCCACAGGGTCGGATCGGCAGCATTGGTGCAGGTTTCAGAGGTCTGTTGCTCTGCCAGCATCGAAATTTCGTTGTAGTCCTGAATTAGGTCTTTTGGAATTTCAAACGTGGCTTCTGCGACGCGGGAATTAGGGCGATCGAGCTTGACGCTGCCAATGCTGGTATCATTGACCCGCAAAGTCAGATGAGACTGCTCAGGCAGCAGCGAAGGCGAATGCTGAAATCGCACCACTGCTTTGGCAGACGCAATCTGCCAGTTTTGCGGCCGAGTGAACCCCAAACGGCTCTCGGCGTAGACCCCTTCTAGCCGCAGGCGATTGCCCACCACGGGGCTGCGCGTAAACTCCAAAACATAGGGCAGCAGAGGCGGTCGGGCAGGGCGGGGCGACTGCGTTGCGCCAGCCCGATCGGGCGGACGATCCTGAGAAGCGGCAGCAGGCACGCTCCCAGACTGAGGGGCGGGTTCAGAGTAGGCGGGTTCAGCGTAAGCTGGCTCAGAATAGGCAGGTTCAGAATAAGCTGGCGCTGGCTGATAAACAGGCGGAGCCGCTGGCGCTGGCGGCAAAGCCAACTCTCGGATGACCTGATTTTCCTGCCTTTGGAGGCTGCCATCTGACTGGGCGCTCAGTCGGGGAGCAAAGCCAAGGCTGATCCCAGCAACGCTGAGCAACCCAATCAAGGCATAGATCGGCCATCGCCAAGACGATCGGCGTGAAACAGAACGAGATCGATCCGCTGAAGAACTCCGATCGGCGGAGGTTCGGTGAATGAAACGGTCAGAAAACCAGTGACTCAGAAAACGCAACATAGGCTAGTGACAACGGATTGCTTAATCTTCGAGTTCTGTCTCAGGATGCAGAATTAAATTCACCACCCCCAGCAGAACCCCCAGGCAAAAAACGCTTAATAGAAACCTAAACAACCTAAAACCGCTCCCAAGGCGGCTGAAATCCTCGCTGCTGCAAGAAACCTTCTTCCAAGAGCTGCTGCTGACGCGCCAGATCAGGATTGGCGATCGCCGCCGACTGCTGCAAAGCCTCTAGCTGCTCAATGGCCGTCAGGCGTTTGCCTTGAGCCGCTGTCAGGCTAATCAGCGCAGTTTGGGCGATCGCATTTTCTGGCTCTAGCGCCAAGGCACTGGTGTAGAGCTGGCTTGCTGAGTCGTAACGGCGCTGCTGAAAGCGCACCCCCCCCAAAGCCGATAGCGCATCAACATTTTGGGGATCTTGCTCAAGAATCGCCTGATACGCCCGACTGGCTAAGCTCAAATTGCCCTGCGTTTGTGCCACTTCTCCCTGAACAAAGTAGGCGCTGACATTGGCCGGATCATTGGCAATCAAGCGATTGACATAGGCTTGCGCCTGCGCCGGACTACGCGTTGCCAACACTTGCACATAGCGCAACTGGAGCGCCGGACTCTCCGGATTTTCCTGAAGCAGCGCCGTATAGAGCGCTTCTCGGCGAGGATCGGCAGGCAGAGCAGCCGTCAGACTGACCAGCTCAGGCGAGGTATCCGTCAGGGTGTGGGAGGCCAGCCAGCGATCGAGCACTGCTTCGGCCTCGGCTTGCAAAATCAGCTTGGCTTGATAAGCCAGACTGGCGCGCCCTAGAAGCAGGCGATCGTCTTGGGGGTTGAGCTGCAACAGGCGATCGTAAACCGCTACCGCTTCGGGTAAGCGTCCCTGGCTCTGACGAATGCCCGCCAGTCCCTGCAATGCGCCGCTAAAAATTCCCGCATCGCTAGGCGCGCGCGAAATGATGGTTTCATAGCGCTGAACGCTAGCTTCCAGATTGCCTTCCCGGCGAGCGATTTCTGCCAGCAGCAGCAGGGTGGCCTCCTGGCTGCGCCGCCCTTCAGAGGTAGCATCATAGGCCGTCAATGCCGCCCGTGCCGCCGCTAAATCATTGCGCTGAATCTGCATTTGGGCAATGCGGAAATAGAGCAGTGGCACCTCTGTATCCAGCAAGCTCTGGTAGTAGGGCAGCAGTCCTGGATCGGGAGCATCTAGCCGGGTCAGCGCCTGGGCAATCACCTTTTGCTGATAGGCATCGCTAGGCAAAGGCTGAAGGGCAGCCGCAAGCCGCTGCTGCAAAGTCGCCCTAGAAATTTGCCCTAGGTTGCGCTCTAAAACGGCCTGCTGAATTTGCAGGCTGCGATCGTTGGGCTGCTGCTGCGCCAGCTGTCGATAAACCTCTAGCGCATAGTCTTGAGTCTGCGGATAGGCGCTGAGGGAGTCGGCAATTTCCTGCCCAATGCTGACTGTCAGATATTGTGGCGTGCGGGTGAGGATATTTTGAAACAGCGCGATCGCCAGATTGGTATAGCGGGCGCTGCTCTGGGCATCGTACCGACTCATCGCAATCAGCGATCGCGCCACAATCATGCGGGAGTCGGTACGCCCCTGCAACGGCTCTAGCGTCTGTTCGGCGCGATCGCGCTGCCCGGTCGCCGCATAATCAACAGCCAATTCTGCTCGCGTTCGGATCGCCACGCCGTTAAGTTCTCTCATTTGCCGGAGCTGCGGCTCTAGCACCTGCACCGCTGCCGACGGATTGCCCGTTTCTCGCAGCGATCGGGCGTAGGCCGTAGCGGCATCGCCCGTAATCTGCCCCCCCGATCGTTGGTATTGGTTAAACAAATCCAGGCTGGTGCCGTAATCCCCGCTATAGGCATAGACCTGTGCCGCACCCAAAACCGCATCAGCGGGAGGATTGTCTCTCAAAACAATTTCGTAATCGGCGATCGCAGCGGCAAATCTTCCCTGGTAGCCGTACAGCAAAGCCCGCTGCGCCAATGCTTCGGCGTCATTGGGGTCAAGGCTAATCAGCGTATCCAGGGCGGCAATGCCCCGCTCTTGCCATTGCTGACGGTAGCCGCCTAGCGTACCGACGCTCAGCAGCGCCAGTCTATTTTGGGAGTCGATCGCCAGCACCGACTCGTAAGCCTGCAACGCTTCAGCATTGCGTCCGGCTCGACGATAGGCGATCGCTAGCCCCAGCCTTGCCTCAACCGAGCTGGGATATTGCCGGACGGCAGCCGTAAATTGATCGATCGCCTGGTTTACCAATCCTTCATTCAGCAGCGTATAGCCCGATCGCACTGAGTTTGGCGCTTGGGAAAACGCGGGCAGCGGAGCCAGGATCAAGCATCCGGTCAGAACAGCGCTGATGCAGCGACGACGATTTCGCACCCTCATGATCTGGCTCATGGCGTTCTCCTGGGTAGCAGATCAAATTCGGTGCGGACTCGGACTCCAGCAATCGTTTCTGAGAAGCCATCTAGCGCTTGAAACGTCAGCCCCAGCCGCAGATTGGGAAACGCCTCAAAGTCATAGAAGATTTCTGCTGCATCCGACAGGCCATTTCCCGCATCTCGCCGCAACCGATCGTTTGACAGCTCTCGACCATAGCCCAGACCTAAACGATCGTTCAGCATAAATAGATCCAGGAACGTCAGACCAAACACATAGGTGTCGCCCCCTAAATCGATCTCCTGGTTATCGTAGCGGCCATAGCGCCCAAACAAGCCCAGGCTGAGGCTAGGGATAAACAGCTCAGCATTGACCCCATACGACTCCTCGCGATCGCCTTCTCTTAGGCCAAAGTCATCGCCCCGGCGAACCTGTCCCACCTCTCGAAAGCTGGTACCTGAGCCGCCATCGCGCCCCGTCGCGTAGGTACCGCGAATGATGAAGTTATCGCCTAGGCGCAAGCCTACCTCACCCGCAAAGCCATCGAGCGAGAAGTCGCTGATGCTGCGATCGGATGAAAAAACGGCGGCTCTGGCTTCTAGGTTATCGGTGACGCTCCAGTTGAGCAGCGCTCCTGGACGCGAGCCAATGCCTGAGGCCACGAGCGCCGGATTGGTTTGAAACACCGGATTGAAAAACTGCGAAGCCCGATCTTTAGCAAAACTGTTGCGATCGAAGTAGGAGGTCAAATCCAACTGACCGACTACAAACCGCAGATTCGGTAAACCGTCTAGCGAAGTTGCCAGATACAGCTCGTTAATGCTGACCCCATCTTCGTTGTTTTCGCTAAAGCTGCCCGTCGTGATATCGATCGCGCCTCCCACCTGCACATTTCGCGTCAGAGGATAAACGCCTGAGAACCTGGCTCTCGCTGCGCTTTCGCCCCCTTCATAGATGTAAACGCCCTGAATTCGCAGGGTTGGCGGGGTCAAAGCGGTGCGAGCCGCAGGCTGAACCAAGATAGGAGAGCTGGGAGCGGCCTGGGCAGGCGCAGATTGAACAGGCGCAGCTTGAGCAGGAGCCAAAGCCTGCGAGGGCAGAGGCGGAAAAGGAGCCTGATAGTCAGAATTGGCAACCGGAGGCGCGATCGGCAAAGGCGGATTAGAAATTTGCACCATGCCAAATCCTCGGTTGGGCTTGGCGATCGCCATCGGTACCGCGTTAGGTACAGCGCTAGGGCTTGCATTAGAAACTGCATTTTCAGCAGCAGATTCCTGGGCTGTGGACTCCTGAGCCGTGATAGAACCCGGAACCACAGGAGCGATCGCCGCAGCAGGAGGACGAAAGGTAAAAGATGCATTGGGGTTGCAGTTCGCAACACAGCTCTCTGTCGAGGTCAAGGCCGGAGGCAATGGGTCTGCCTGCGCCGTTTCGGTAGAAACGCCAGCCGCCTGCGAAAGGGGCGCATCTGCGGCAGGGGCAAGATTGAGCGGTGCGTCGGGCAAGGGCGATCGCGGCTCGGCGCTGAGGGCATCTAGCTTAGAGGTATCGGCATTGAACAATTCTTCAGCCGAAACGGGTTGAGCCATCGTGCTAAAGAACGCCAAACTCAGTCCCATACAGGCAGAGAGCGAGGCGGTCATCAGCCCTCTGATAAGGAAGATGAAGGAGGAGTGACAGAATACCATCAGTAAAAATACGAGGTGAACAGATTAAGCAGGAACATAAAACTGAAGCACCGACTCACGCATCCTCAAAGATTGTGCTCAGTATAGACTGATGCCGCAAAATTGAGCTGGAGTATGAAAAAACGGTGAACATGGAGCTATATTGAACTATTTGACATTTTTCGAGCAAAATTTCACGGAACAGGCGATTTTTGTGTGAATCTACAAAGAGTTTCTATGAAATTACGGAGATTGCTAGATTGGTATGAAGGAGTAATTTTGAAGCTTCATCAATTTTTTGTACTTCAACACAGCGTTATATCGGTCAGGAGCATCCATAGATTTAGACCCTAGATTTTGTTCCTCAGTCCATTCACTCGTCCATTCATGGGCACACCGCAATTTTTCAACTATGCTGCAAACCCAAATCAATGCTTTGTCAGACCTTTTGAAAACCTGGAGATGGCCAAACTCCCTCAAATTTGATCTGCGTCGCTGGCTGTTGCTTAGCACAATAGTTCTACTGGGGTGCAGCAGTTGCGCGTCTCTCACCAGCAGCCTGAGCAGAAGTCTGGCACAGCCGTTAGAGTTTCGGATGAACGCAGTCCAGGCGGGCGACCGCCCTGGTCTTTATCAGCTTTCAGGGCAAACTAACTTACCCGAAAAAACTCAGATCACGGTTTCCGCTATTCGCTATCTTCAGAAGGCAGGGACAGTCGATGCTACCCAGCCCGATGCCGCCAGGATTGATCCCCAGAAGCTATCGAGCTACGCCATTCTCGATCGCCAATTTGCTCAGGTGAGGCAAGGAGCCTGGAAGACCGATCTGAACCTGTGGCAGGCTGCCGATAGTCCGCTTCAGGTGGGCAACTCCCAGACCAACAAGCCCCAAGAGGAGTGGCAGCTATCTTTGAAGGACTCAAACCTCAAGCCTTTGCCTGAAGTTGTCTTTCTAGCCACGGTTGACCCGACCCAACAGCCTGAAGGTCTGCAAAACCAGCTTGATCGTCTAGAAGTAGCGCAGCAGCTAGACTTGGTTCGCTTTACGCCCGACGGAGAGCAGTATTTGCAAGTGAGTCAGACGCTAGCTATTCCCTCGCCTACTGCGAAAGCCGTGACCTCAGTGAGCGATCGCACCCCGCAAAAGGTTCCGGTGAGCCAACCCAACCCCTCCTCAGCCAGCGACTGGAAACAAATTTCTTTGCCGCTATCGCCCGATGAGTTCTTGCAATAAATCCGACTGACCGCTCTGGGTGCAGCTACCGCAAAAGTTTAGGAGGCAAATTTGGAGTAAGACGCCGTATTTTCTGTCTGCCCAGTTTGAACCGTGTGCAGTTTTTCTAGCTGTGCCATAACCTGTTTGAGGTTGGTGAGTAATTCACTAACCTGAACTGGGTTATTTAAGTTCAAGCTGGCAGCGCTGCTATCCGGCAAGCTGCTGTCAAGAGAAGCGCCAGACAGGATAGGTTCAGGCGATTTAGGTCTGGCAAATCCCATAAAGGCTTGGGCAGCGGGAAAGGAAGCTGCTGCTCGCACATGGGGAGCGTAAGGGGGCAAGGCCGGGGCAGAGTCAAGCGTGAAAACAGGCTGGCTGATAACCACCGCTTGAGCGGTCGCAGGCGTCTCGTTAGCCCGAAACTCGTTAGCTCGAAACTCATTAGCCCGAACCGTCGAAGCTACCGTTGAGGATTCAGACAGCAGACGGGTTTGCGCCACTGCTCCAGCAGCGCCCAACTGCGCCGATGGCCGACTTTCGGCTTGCAAAAATCCTGCCAGCCCCAATGCGTCTAGCTTGGTCTGCGAAAACTTGAGGTATTCAAGCTGAGACTCTGTTTCGGAGAGTTGATGGGTCAGCTTAGAGACTTTCCCCTCCATCGAGACCAGCTTCCGAGAGGACTGTTGCCAACTCAGCACTGCCAGATTTGCCACACCCGCCCCAATGCTAATAGCAGCAGTCGTGAGGAGATAGGGAACAGCAATGTCTTTTACAGAGCCAGCGAAAACAGTATCTCGTTCAAGTTCAACTGTGACAGGCTTGGCGCTAAAGGCCGCAAGCGGAAAAGTGGTGACCGAAAACAGAGCACCTACTAGTAAGGCTGAGGACACCAGATGATTTGCAAAGCTCATAAGCCAAAAAAAGGAAAGGACAGGAATGCTCAACTGATGTAGATGGCAGCTCTGATGGTGCACCTGATTCAAAGGTTGGCTGGAAACTCTGACCTAGCCGATTTTTATATTTTCGGTAGACGCTTGAACTGAAACTCTAAGCTGAAACCCTGACTGAAACCCTGAACCTGAAATCCTAAGCTGAAAAATCGCAGATAAGAGCCAACTCGCCTAAACAGCACTAAAAACTTACAGAATCAAAAACTTACAGAACTAAAAAACTTGGGGACGAATGCTCTCAACAAGGAACTTTGCCGGACATATCGTGAAAATAATGCTTACAACAATATGTACGCAACCCTACGTACACTTCATAACACAATTTTTTGGGATTGTTCAAAAATTCATCCTAAGGCCGTATAAGCACTGAGGACAAAACAGTGCTTTCTCATACAAAATTTATCATTTTTGCTATTTTGCGATCGCCAGAATTTTCCTAAGATAGGCTTAGATCTGACCGATTAAGGTCAAAACTCAGCTAAAAATAAAATTGAGGCTAAGACTCATTTGAGACTTATCGAGGATCTTGCACGACCACAGCCGTACCTGTTGCCGTCACCAAGAGTAAGCTCCCAGCTTGATCTAGCGTGATCGTCCCGGTATCCACATTAATACCGATCACCGCATTTGCCCCTAGTCGCTCTGCCCGTTTTTCAAGTTCTGCTAACGCCTCTTGTTGACCTCGTTCAAACACCCGCTCATAGCTGGCGGTGCGTCCGCCAACGATATCGCGAATACCCGCAAAGAAGTCTCTCAGCGCATTGGTTCCATACACCACTTCTGCGGTGACAACACCGAGATAAGACTCGATAATCGCGCCTTGAATAACATCCGTTGTTGATAGCAGCATATACATCCCCTATAAGCTCTAGTACATCATGCGATGGTATGGGCGGCATCAGTTGTTGATAGAATCATGTACTGTTCCCACCCCTGTTCGTAAATCTCCTCAATGACACTAACACTCATGCAGTTGACCGCGAATAAAAAAAAAGTATGGACGGCTAGTTTTTTTCTCATCGCAGGATTAGTGGCAACGCCACAGGTGGTTTTGGGTCAAAGCCTTGCACCGCACCTTGCCCCAAATCGCCTTGCCCAAAATCAGATCTCCCAGCAGCTTCCCAAAGACGACGAACGCCTAAATGAGCTGCTCGACAAAGGTCGCGAACAGGTAGAAGCAGGGACAATTCCGGATGCGATCGCCACCTATCAGGAGGCCGCGCAGTTGCAGCCCGACAACGCCAGAATTTTTTCGGCTCTCGGCTTTTTGCAAGCCCGCCAAAGTAACTTTGAAGCTGCCGTCGAAGCTTACGAGAGAGCGGTTGCCCTAGAGTCAGATAACAGCGACTTTTACTATGCTTTGGGCTTCAGCAAAGCCAACTTAGGCGACAACGCAGGCGCAGCCGAAGCCTACCGCCGTGCCACCGAACTCAATCGCGGCAACACAGAAGCTTTTGTAGGACTTGGGGTTGTTCTGGCGCGGCAGGAAGACTATCCGGGGGCGATCGCCGCCTATCGGCAGGTGCTGGTCAGCCGCCCTAACGATGCCCGTGTTCACGAGTTTATCGGGTTTGCCTACCTCCAAGAAGAAGACTATTTGCAGGCGCTAGAATCTCTACAAAAAGCGGCTCAGCTTGACCCAAGGCGTGCCTCTATCCAGCTGAATTTGGGTATTGCCCGACTCAACCTGGGAGATGTGGCTGGAGGGATGACAGCCTTTGAGAAAGCGGCTCAGCTTGAACCTCGCAATGGGTTAGTGCATCTTCAGCTAGGCGACATGTTTCGTGCGCTGGGCAATATCGATCAAGCGATCGCCCAATATGAGAGAGCCAACTCAGTCCAGCCCGACCTAGAGGAAGCCCATGCTGTGATTGGCGAAATTTCTCTAGAACGCGAAGACTATATCCGAGCGATCGTTGAATATCGCGAAGTCATCAAGCTGGCTCCTCAAAATGCGGGTGCTTTCTACAATTTAGGCCAAGCGTTGGAAGGGCGAGGACGCAAGCAGGAGGCGATCGCGGCTTACCAGAGCGCCTATGACCTGTATCAGCAGCAAAACGATTCAGCCGGAGCCGAAAAAGCCGAAGATGCAATCGATGGCCTGGATTAATCGCCCTGCTGCCCTGCTTTACGGCTCATGGACTAAATAAAACCCAATAGTTTTTTGGAAGTGCCGCACGGAGCGCGGCACTTCCAAAAAACTATTACAGGTTAATTAGGCAAGAGGTCAAAACGACTAGCCTTAAAAATGGCTTGACTTTTTTCATCAAACCTTGACTTTTTTCATCAAACTCTGATACTCCCCTCAGCAAAATATCATCTCGACCTCAGCCGACTTCGATACACTACAGAGACAACACCACTCTTAGACCCACCCTTAGAGGTCTTTGCGTTTCAGGTTAACTCTGCAATGAACTTTCTCGATCGCACCGCGCAAAACCTGAAGCGAAAGCTAGATCAAAAGCTAAATACGTTAAAGCGAAAGGGGTTTGATCCAACATCGCTGCAATTTCGGCTGACCTTGGGGCTGACGGCTGTTTCCCTGCTAGGGATGAGCAGCATCGGCTCTTGGACAAGCTGGCAAATGCGGCAGATGCTGGTGGTCGATCATCAAAACTATCTCAAAACCCTCAGCGATCGCCTGCCTACCGAGCTAGCTACCCGCCCAGCCGATGCGATGGATAGCCAGCTTCAAGCCTTAGTCAATCAAGGGGGTTCGCCCCATCTGTGGCTGTGGGTGAAATCAGACAGCGGCAAAGTGTTGGCCACCTCTACAAACTTGGCCAGTTTTCCGGGAGATGCCGCGCTGATGCCCCAATCTATGATGCCGCTCCAGCCTGAGGTGGCTGCTGTAAACGGGCGCTATCTGATGCTGTGCAGTACGCCTTTGCGCGTCGAGGGCAAGACGATCGCACAGCTCTACCTGGCAAGAGACATTACCCATGACTATGAAGTGCAAACTACGCTGGTCAACAGCTTGCGCTTCGCCACAGTTTTGGCCATTGTGGTGATCGGCACCTCAGTGGCCTACATGATTTGGCGATCGCTGCATCCGCTTCGGCAGATTGATCGGCAAATGAATCAGCTAGCGATCGCCCCTAGCGAGACGGCTGGCAAATTTACAGGCGATCGGTCGGCTCACTCTTGGCAACTGGATGACATTCCTAGCGAAATGCAGGGGCTGGTGCAAGCCTTTGACAAGCTCTCCACCCGGCTTATAGAAGCCGACGATCAGCAGCGCCAGTTTACCAACCAATTTACCAGCAGCATTTCCCATGAGATTCGGACTTCCCTCAGCCTGGTCTATGGGTATCTGCAAAGCACGCTGCGGCGCTGCAACAACCTGACCGATTCGCAAAAAGAGGCGCTAGAAGTTGCCGTCGATGAAACAGAGCGCACCATTCAGCTTTTGAAAGATTTGGTCGATCTTTCCCGGATTAACAGCGATACTATGGAATTTTCCCTGGAGCCAGTTGTGCTCAATGACCTGGTCGTGATGGCTTTAGAGATGTCCAATCTATCGGGCGCTACGGTCAAGATCAAAACAGCCGATGATTTAGTCGTGGCTCAAGCCGACTCTAGCCAGCTTGTGCGGGTTGTCAACCACCTGCTGGAGAATGCGGCACGCTACGCCAAGGGTCAGCCTATTGTCATTCAGCTCAGCGAAACCTCTAACCACGCACTGCTTCAGGTTTGCGATCGCGGCTGCGGCATTCCCCTTGCTGACCAAGCCCGTATTTTTGAACCTTTCTATCGAGTCGAGCATTCTCGATGCCGCTCGACGGGAGGCATCGGCCTAGGTTTAGCGATCGTCAAATCTCTGGTTGAGGGCATGCAGGGACAAGTCACCGTCGAGTCTCAGCCCGGTGAAGGCAGTGTCTTTAGCGTCATGCTGCCGCTGGGTTGCCCAAACAGCCCGTTACCGCATCGCCTTTCTCAGCAAAACCTATGACTGCCAATATTCTCTTAGTCGAAGATGAAGTCAAACTCGCGCGGTTTATCCAGTTGGAGCTAGACAGCGAAGGCTACACCATTCATGTGGCTCATGATGGCCTAACCGGATTGACGATCGCCCGCGAAACCCCTCCCGATCTGGTGATTTTAGACTGGATGATGCCTGGAATGACGGGCATCGAGGTCTGTCGACGACTGCGCGCTACGGGCATCAAGGTGCCGATTATTTTGCTGACGGCAAAAGATGAAGTGAGCGATCGGGTGGCTGGATTGGATGCGGGAGCCGATGACTATGTGGTTAAGCCCTTTAGTATTGAGGAATTGCTGGCCAGAGTACGTGCCCACCTGCGCCGCACCCATGACGATAATCCGGATCTGTCTCAATTTGGCGATCTGAGCCTCAACCGCAGCAGCAGAGAGGTGTTTTATGGCGGCAGGGCGATCGATTTGACGGCCAAAGAATTTGATTTGCTCGATTATCTGCTGCTGCACCCCCGCCAGGTGATCACCCGCGACCAAATCCTAGAGAAGGTCTGGGGCTACGATTTCATGGGAGACTCTAACATCATTGAAGTCTATGTCCGCTATCTGCGGCTAAAGCTAGAAGAGCAGGGCGAGAAACGGCTCATCCAGACGGTACGCGGCGTCGGCTATGTTTTAAGAGATTAAATCTAGCTTTTTAGAGCTTTGCCCTTCTCTGTAGGGATCGCCTGTGCGCGCTCCCCAAAAGCAGCCACAAAAATATCCTCATCCGCCTGGGGACAGCGATAACTTGGTATGATTCCTTCCAGTATCTCCGTGAGTTCATGCCCCAAAGCCAGCCTGTTCCCACCCTTCAGAACTACATTAACGGCGAGTGGTGCAACTCAATCGCCTCTGAATTTTTAGATGTGCTCAACCCTGCGACAGCAGAAAGACTAGCAAAAGTGCCGCTTTCGCCCCAGGCTGAGATCGATCGCGCCGCTCAGGCCGCCGCCAGCGCCTTCCAGTCTTGGCGACGCACGCCGCCCACCCAGCGCGTTCAGTATTTGTTTCGGCTCAAGGTGCTGATGGATGAGCATTTTGAGGATTTATCGCGGACGGTGACGATCGAATGTGGCAAAACCCTGGACGAAGCGCGGGGGGAAATGCGACGGGCGATCGAAAATGTGGAAACGGCTTGCGGCATTCCTATGATGATGCAGGGCGCAAACCTAGAAGATATTGCTTCTGGCATTGATGAGTATATGATTCGCCAGCCTTTGGGCGTAGCTGCCGCGATCGCACCGTTCAACTTTCCGGGCATGATTCCTTTTTGGTTTATGCCCTATGCGATCGCCTGCGGCAATACCTACATCGTCAAGCCCTCTGAAAAGGTGCCCCTGACGATGCAGAAAGTGTTTCAACTGCTCGATCAGGTGGGCTTGCCCAAGGGAGTCATTAACCTTGTCAACGGCAGCAAAGCCGCCGTCGATGCCATTCTGGATCATCCGCTGATTCGCGCCATTAGCTTTGTGGGTTCCTCACCCGTGGCGAAATATGTCTACAGCCGCGCCTCGGCTCAGGGCAAGCGAGTCCAGTGCCAGGGGGGAGCCAAAAATCCGGTGATTGTGCTGCCCGATGCCGACCTAGAAATGACCACTCGGATCACGGCAGATAGCGCCTTTGGCTGTGCCGGACAGCGCTGCCTTGCCGCCTCGATCGCCATTACCGTTGGCGCAGCTCAACAGCCCTATACCGAAGCAATGGCCGAAGTTGCCGCCAATCGGGTGGTGGGCTACGGACTAGACACGGGCGTGCAAATGGGAGCCGTCATTAGCGCTCAAAGCCTTGCCCGGATTGAGCAGATGATTCAACAGGGAGCCGATGAAGGGGCAAAAATCCTGGTTGACGGACGTAGCCCCACGGTTGCGGGATATGAGCAAGGCCACTTTGTACGTCCCACCCTGCTGCAAAATGTCGATCCGCGCAGCCAGACGGCTCAAACTGAGATATTTGGCCCTGTGCTGAGCCTGATGCATGTGGAGACGATTGATGAAGCGATCGCCCTAGTCAACAACAGCCCTTGGGGCAATATGGCTTGCCTGTTTACCAGCAGCGGCGCGGCAGCCCGCAAGTTTCGCTATGAGGCAGAGGCGGGCAACATCGGCATCAATATTGGGGTGGCTGCCCCAATGGCCTTCTTTCCCTTTAGCGGCTGGAAAGAGAGCTTCTATGGCGACTTGCATGGGCAAGGCCAACATGCGATCGAGTTCTTTACCCAAACCAAAGTGGTTGTAGAGCGGTGGAGTCAGAAAGACTGGTCGCGCCAGTTCTAACGCTGCCCTGCTTATCAGATCGCAAAAGGGGTTGAGGCTGCGCGACGCGCAGCTTCAACCCCCAAAAAGCTGATTTTGAAAGGCGATTTACGCCTTTCAAAACAATATTCAAAACTAGAGGCTAGGAAACCGCTACAACAGGGTTAGCCTTGAGCGCCTCTACCAGGCTGCGAACAACCGCAACCATTGCCACTTCGCTATTGAGCTGATTGATTGCAGAACCGACGCCAATACCTGACGCACCAGACGCGATCGCCAGAGCCGCCGTCACGCTAGACAACCCAGAAGCACACAGCACCGGAACGCTGACCCCACGAGAAATCTCATAGGCCGCTGCTAGGGTCGGTGCTGCCTTCTCGATTAGTCCCAGAGTGCCCCCATGCAGAGGCTGGCTGCTGGTGCCACCCTCTGTCTGAATGATGTCAGCTCCTGCCTGCACTAGAGCCTCTGCCAGCTGCACCTGCTGATCTAGCGTCAGAATATGGGGCACCGTCACCGAAAGGGTAATTTCGGGCAGCAGCGATCGGGTTTGGCGCGTCAGCTCCAGCACTTCTGCGGCTTCAAAGCGGATGTCTTGAGCATAGAAAGCATCAAAGTTGCCAATTTCAATCAGGTCTGCACCCGCAGCCACAGCCGCAACAAATTTTTCGGGTTCTACCGCAGACACGCAGATGGGCAGTGCCGTAAGCTGCTTTGCCATGCGCACCAAGTCCGGCTGGGCGGCAATATCCACAAAGGTTGCCCCACCGCGATCGGCAGCCTTGATGACAGCAGCAACGCGATCGGCATCAAAGTTCGTCAAGCCGCTAATAACCTTGAGCGCCTGCTTGTGTTGCAAGGCAAGCTGTAGAGAAGAATTAATCATCATGTATGTTTAGCTCAACAATTTAGACAGTGGAACAGTTCGGCCTACTGGGTCAATGTAGATCATTCTGCCACTGTCTGAGGATTGAGACTAGTCTGAGGATTGAGACACAGAAGACAACGAGGCTGGATGGGCACTATAGCCTGTCATTCTATCCCTTGGCTAACCAGGCATTTAGACCCATCGGAGCCTGCACCTGAGCCAAAATCGATCGCAGTACCTCTCCCTCTAGTACTTCCGTTCCTAGCAGCACTTGGGTTGCCGACTCCAGCAAGTCGCGATTGAGTTGCAACACAGCCAAGGCCATATCGTGGGCTTTGTCGAGGTTTTGCTTTACCTGGCGATCGATTTCCACGGCCATCTCTGAGCTGATAGTCCGTCGCGTGCTGCCGCCCTCTAAGAACTGAGCCGAGTTTTTCTCGAAGGCGACCGGGCCAAGGCTGGGACTCATGCCATATTGCGTGATCGCCCGCTCTGCCAAATCTGTTGCTTTTTGAATGTCATCGCTAGCGCCCGTAGATACTTTGCCAAAGACGATTTCCTCTGCCGATCGCCCCCCTAGCAGGGTTGCCAGTTGCCCACGCAATTCATCCTCTAGCAGCAAGAAGCGATCAACTTCTGGCATTTGTAGGGTGTAGCCCAGTGCTCCCAGACCACGCGGCACAATGGAGATTTTCGAGACTTTGCCATTACCCGGCATCAGAGCACCTACCAGCGCATGACCCACTTCGTGATAGGCCACAGTTTGCCGCTCTAGGGGGGTCAGCACCCGCGATCGCTTTTCCAATCCAGCCACAACCCGTTCGATCGCTTCCTTGAAGTCTGCCATGAGAACGGCCTGACGATTGTGGCGGGCAGCCATCAGCGCCGCTTCATTCACCAGGTTAGCCAAATCTGCGCCTGCAAAACCTGCGGTTTGGGTGGCGATCGCATCCAAATCGACATCTTCGCCTAAGCTCACCGGACGCGCATGCACCTGCAAGATTTCGGCTCTGCCGCTTTTATCAGGGCGATCGACCAAGACTTGGCGATCGAAGCGGCCCGGACGACGTAGCGCAGGGTCAAGAATTTCTGGACGGTTGGTGGCTGCCACCACAATCACGCCGTCATTGCCATCAAAGCCATCCATTTCTGTGAGCAATTGATTTAGGGTTTGCTCCCGCTCATCATTGCCATTGAGATTATTGCCGCGAGTTTTGCCGATCGCATCTAGTTCGTCAATAAAAATAATGCAGGGGGCTTGGCGCTTGGCTCGGTTGAATAAATCGCGCACGCGAGATGCGCCTACACCCACGTAAAGTTCGACAAATTCTGAGCCAGACATGCTCAAGAAAGGAACGCCCGCCTCACCTGCAACGGCCTTAGCCAGAAGCGTTTTCCCAGTTCCCGGAGGCCCCACCAGCAGCACCCCTTTAGGAATCTTTGCCCCGATCTTGCGGTACTTCTCGCCGTTAGATAAGAAGTCAACCACTTCTTGCAGTTCTTGCTTGGCTTCATCCACCCCTGCTACATCCGCAAAGGTAATTCCCGTTTTGCCCTGGTTATAGACGCGGGCATTGCTTTTGCCTACGCCCATCCCAATACCCATGCCACCCCCCGCATTGCTAAATTTCGCCAGCCAGACAAAGGTGCCGACGAGCATTCCCACCGACAGCACTAAACCCATCCAGCCTGCGGGAGTAGGAGCGTTGTCGGCAAGGGTGACAACATCTACGCCATGACTGCGCAAGAGGCTGGGCAAATCTTCCACTTGTCCGGCAGATTGGGGTTTAGCGGGCTGAGTATAGTAGCGCAGCGCGTCAAATTCTGGCTTGAGGGTGTATTCAATCCGGTCGGATTTCAGAGTGACCTGCTGCACCTGAGAGGATTTTACCTGCTCAATAAATGTGCTGTAAGCCGACTGTTGAGGAGCTGACTGCAAAGGGGTTTCCGTCTTCATAGCAACGTTGCCTGGTGGGATGAGGAGAACGTCAGGAAGCGTGAAAAGCAAATGACTTACTGCATTCAAGCTACCTGACTCTATTAATTCTCCTACACCCACCCAGAGAACGATGGATGAAATTACGCTACCCCTTTTAGGGACTCCCGAAGGATACTATCTGATGATTACGGTTATCCCATCCAGCTGATAGGGTTTACCGTCCAAGATGTCTTTCTAGACACCGCATGAACACCTTCTAGACAAAGGTAAAATCAGCAGAGGTGATGAGATTGGGTCTAACGTTGGGTAAAAACGCAAGCGGATCTTTCCCGGCTCTGATTTCAGTTCCGCCGCTCTTGCCTTTGACAATCCTGAGATCGTTGAACGTCAGGCTGCCAGACAGCCCAAAGAGATCTTGACGATCCTTAAAGTCACTAATGGTCGTGCGACCTGGCCCCGTTGACAGCACAAACGTGTCTCTTCCGGCTCCACCCCTTAAGGTGTCTGCCCCCGTATCGCCTCTCAAAAAGTCGTTGCCATCGGCACCCGTGAGAATGTCATCGCCTTTGCCGCCCAAGAGCGTATCGGCTCCGGGATTGCCATCTAAGCGATCGTTACCATCGCCCCCATCGAGCCGATCGTTGCCCTGGTTGCCGCTGAGCTGATCGTTGTCATTGCCCCCATACAGCTCATCATCATCATCACCGCCCAAGAGGCGATCGGTACCGTCTTCTCCAAACAGGCGATCGCTGTCGCTACCGCCGTCTAAGTAATCGTCACTGCTGCCGCCAAAGAGTTGATCATCGCCGTTTTCGCCAAAGAGCCTGTCATCGCTTTCGTCACCCTTTAGCTTGTCGTTGTCATTACCGCCATAGAGGGTGTCGCTATCGCTGCCGCCGTTGATCTCGTCGTCGTCATCGTCGCCATAAATTCGATCGCGACCGTCATCGCCTCGTAGCTGATCATCCCCATCGCCCCCATAAAGTTCGTCCTCGCCATCGCCCCCCCGGAGGGTATCGTCATCGTCATCGCCTCGCAGCTCATCGTCACCATCTAGGCCGCTGATCCGGTCATCGCCATCTCGCCCACGAATATCGTCATCGTTGGAGGTTCCCGTCAAACTGTCAGCACCGCTAGTGCCTCTAATGTCTCTACCCGAGTCGGACGAGTCGTCGTCTAGATCTCCGAATAAATCGTCAAATAAATCTCGAGTTTTCATAGCCCCTATGCTCCTCAATCAAGTTTTGAATCAGTTGCTCGGTCGTAGCTGTATTCACAGCGGTTAGGACGGGGACATTTTTGAGGGCGCGCAGAGCACGCCCTCAAAAATGTCCTTAGCCCAATGATTACGGCTATAAAGTTTAGTCTAGTGAACCCGCAACCCCAATCCGTCAAATACTACCGATCGGTCTACAGACGATAGAACCTAAATACAGGTTCCCAGAATAGTAGATTTCGAGAAGGGTTGACCCAGAGCATTCAGCTTTGTGGCTCGGTGATGGCTCCGCGCACCAAGATGACCGTTCGATCGTCATTGCGGGCGATCGCCTCCGGAATATTGCCTTTGATTACCTGTCGCAGCAAGCCTTCCCGGCTGGCTCCCAGAATAATGACATCACAGCGTTCTTTACTTGCCAGGTGCAACACCGCTTCGGCCACGGGCTTTCCCCAGATCCATCGGGGGGCGATCGGATGACGGATCGCCACCTCAAGCTCCATAGCCGTTTGCCGCAGCACTTGAGTTTCCTGCCAGGTTGGCTCCTGCTCAAACACCTGACAAACGCGAATATGCGGCGCATAACCCAGGCTCACCAACGCAGGTAAAAGCTCCAGCGCTGCTTGGGCATTCGGCCCGCCTGCCATGGGCAAGAGCCACTGGTTAAAGGTTGGATTTTCTTTGAGCTTGACCAAAATCACTTCACAGGCCGCTTGCCGAATGATCGTATCCACGACGCTGCCAAAAATCCGCCCAGGTGTCGTGGTTTTGCCGTCCCAGCCCATCAAAACGCGATCGATATGGCGATCGTGAATGGCTTCCAGCATGGCTTGGGCAGGGTCATGAGCCACACAAATTTGCGTATGGACTGAAATTTGCCATTGCCGCCCTAGCTGCTCGGCCTGACGCAGCAGCCGCCGACCGCTCGTGGTTCGCAGAGGCGTTTCGGCAGGAGATTGGCTGCGGGGAATCACCATGACATGCAGACATTCCAGCTCATATTGATGCTGATGGGCGATCGCAGCGGCAAGCTGCAACAGCGCTGGAGCTGTTTTAGGATTGCTCAGGGGCACCAGCATCCGTCCTTTGCCTGTAGCGGGCGATCGGGTTTGATACACCCCATAGGACGGTTCTGACTGAGAGCCAAGCTGCTGCGCCCCTCCCATGACCTGATCGGCTTCTGCCCGGATAATATCGGCACGGGTAATAATGCCCAGCAGCTTTCGCCCTTCGGTGACAGGCAGGCGGCTCACCTTATGGCGATTGAGCACGTACAGCACATGCGGCAGAGGATCGGCAGGGTTAACAGTAACAGGCTTGGGGGTCATGATGTCAGCCAGCGTCACTTCTTCAACCCCAATCGGGCGGCGGCTCGTGTCGGCCAAGTCGCTCTGGGTGACGATGCCCACCAGTTTGCCAGCATCCACCACAGGAAAGCCGCGATGGTGCGATCGCGAGAAAGCCTGCATCGCCTCGCTGAGAGCCATTTGGCTAGAGAGCGTTTCCACCCGGCGCTGCATCAGGTCAGAGGCGGTCAAATCTGCCCAGGACTCTCCCCTCACGTCCCGGTTGAGATCGATGCCGTTCCAGGCCAGCAGTCGGGTGTAGATCGAACCACTCGCAATGCGATCGCTAATCAGATAGGCAATCACAGAGCCAATCATCAGCGGCAGCACCAGGTTAAAGTCGGTGGTAATTTCAAACACAATGACGATCGCTGTGATGGGGCCACGCGTCACAGCACTAAAAAAAGCCCCCATACCCGCCAGCGCATAGGTCGTCGTCGGGCTAACCCCCAAGGGAATGCCCAGAGGCAGCCCCACATATAGCTCTAGCGTCTGCGCCCCAAAGCCTACGAGATGCCCCAAGGCCGCGCCCAAAATCAGCGAGGGCGCAAACAAGCCACCGGGTGTGCCCGCCCCATAGGCCACCAGCGTCAGCAAAAATTTGGCACCAAAGGCCAGCAGGGTGACTTGCCAGTCTGTATCGCCCATGCTGAGGGACTGCTGAAGTTCAGTGCTGTCTCGAAAGGACTCAGGCAGCATCGTCACAATCAGGCCAGAGACTAAACCCGCTAGGCCAATTTTCCAGGGCAGGCTCAGCTTAATGCCCCTGATCCGGTTGCGGTAGACTGCGAGGCTCAAGAAAATGCCCTGACTCAGAAGCGCCCCAAACAGTCCGGCCAGCAGCCCCAAAATCAGAAAAAAGGGAACATCCTGTAAAGAAAAATTAATCAGGTCAGTCGTGGTGCTGAGGGTGAGGCTGAGTCCTTGGCCGCCCAGCAGCCTAGACACTACGGCTCCAATAAAGGAGGCCAGGATGGCCGTTCCCAACGTCAGATCAGAAAAGTCTTGGAGAAACTCCTCGACCACAAACAAAATTCCGGCGATCGGGGCATTAAACCCGGCTGCCAAACCTGCCGCTGCCCCGGCGGCAATGAGCTGACGACGGTACTCTGGCGAAGTAGGAATCCATTGGCTGAGCTGGGCGGCGAGGGCAGCGCCGATCTGCACCGTCGGGCCTTGCCGCCCCAGATTTAGGCCAGAGCCTAGCGCGATAATCACACTCGCCATTTTGACGATCGCCACCCGCAAATTCAATGAAATCGGCACATTGGCCAAGACGGCTTTGACCTGGGGAATGCCGCTGCCAGAAGCTTCGGGTGCAAATCGCTCAATCAGCCAGCCCGACAGCGCACCTCCCACCAGCCCCATCAAGGGCAGCACCAGCCAAGCAGGATGCCCAAACGACATTTGCACCCGCCAGCCGCCGAGCCAGCCGATGCCTTGCTTGAGCAAAACGGCTGCCAATCCAGAAACCAAGCCAATGACGCCAGCCTCAAAAATGGCGAGATTCTTCGCCTCAATGCGCCAATGCTGAAGTTGTCTGGGAAGAACGATGCGCACTGTATTTTTAGAGTCTGTGTTTTTAGAATCTGTGTTGAGAGTCTGTAGAGTCTATGTAGAAATCTACAGATAAAACCCTACGGGTTAAAGTGTGGGCTTCCACTGTATAGAGTGAGTCATATTGAGCGCACAGTAATTTTACTGGTCAGTCCTCGCAAAAAATAATCGAACTCTTAAATCTTTCTGTGTGCAGGCTCAAGATCGCAAGTTGAATTAAAATTTAGCGGTAGGCAAAGTACGCTGCCTTACCACCCGCTTGCAAAATGTCGGACGTTAACTTGCTTCTAAGCTTTAACCCTATGCCAGCTTCAAGGCAAGCCTTAATTCAGTGAAGCGATAAGTCAGATCAGAAATTCAGTCGATCGGCAATTTTGCTGAAAGAAGTCATGAAGCTTTCTTGAAGTTTGGATCTTTGCTGATAAAGTTCCTATCCTAGAGGGTGGTGTTGCCGAAAGTAGTAGAGGGATTGAGCAGACCTGCCGTAGATCGGTTGAGTACCCAACCTAGTCTGCTAAAGCCCTGAGATCACTCTAATGTTCTTTGCTGTAGGAATTAAACCGTGAGGCGATCGTTTCAATCTAATCTGGCTAACAGCCTAACCAGCAGTTCACATCAGCCCTCCCCAGAATTTAGGGGTTCTTCAGGATTGCCATTTGAGTTGAGATGGGTTTTCCAGGCGGGCGGTTTTGCCGCAGCTTTGGGCGCAATTTGCTGGGTGGGGCTGGCGGCTCAGCCCGGAATGGCTCAGGCCAGTTCATCAGAGGCTACCCAGTTAGAGGTTGCTCAATCAAAAACGGCTCCATCAGAAATTGCCCAAGCAGAAGTTGCCCCAGCGCAGCCGCTTAACCCCCCGCTAGACATCGGCGTGGTGCAGCGATTTGGCTCAGACAGCAAAGATGAAATGGTTCTGAAGCCAGCGCCAGGAGACAGCCTGACTCTCACCTTTAAAGAGGGAGAGCAACCCCGCACCCTAACCACCACCAGCGAAGTCAAGGTCGATGTGGTGATGCAGCCCATACCGCAGCCTCGGGTAAGCGAGCGCGTGGTGCTGAGCACCCACCGCAGCTTTGAAAGCGCGGAAGACAGTGCCGATCGCTGGAAGCAGCAGGGCATTCAGGTAGAGCTAGCCCAACCCCGGCAATGGCAGGTCTGGGCAAAACGAGATATCTACAGTTCGCCCCTGCTGCGGCGTTTGTTGATGCAAAATCTTCAGGCTCACGGGTCTAGAACCGCCTTCATTGACACCCAAATTCAGCGGCAGGAGCCGAAGGCAACGCTGACGGTTAACGGCAACCGCTTCCAGGAAGATGAAGTGGCGATCGCCACCAATCAGCCCATTAGCGTCACGTTCAACCGCGAAGACTACGGCACTAAGGTCTATGGGGGTAGCCTCAAGCTTCAGCCCAATGCCTATGGCACCTACACGTTGGTCAATCAGGTGCCTCTAGAAACCTATTTGCGCGGCGTAGTACCTCACGAAATTGGGCCGGGTGCGCCGACTGCCGCCATTGAGGCTCAAGCGGTTTTGGCGCGCACCTACGTCTTGCGAAATTTGCGCCGCTTTGCGATCGACAATTACCAGCTCTGTGCTGACACCCAATGCCAGGTCTATTGGGGACTCGCAGACGCTGATCCGGAGGCTGATCGGGCGATTGCTGCCACTCGCGGGCAAGTGTTGACCTACCAAAATGAACTGGTTGATGCGCTCTACTCTTCCACAACGGGCGGCGTTACGGCACGCTTTAGCGATGTCTGGAATGGCAGCGATCGCCCCTACCTTCAGCCCGTGGTTGACTCTGTGCAAAACATCTGGGATTTGTCGAACCGCAGCCTATCGGACGAGCAAAATTTCCGGGCGTTCATTGCCCAAAAAACTGGGTTTAACGAAGCAGGTTGGGATATGTTCCGCTGGCGCGTCGTCAGCCCTCTTGCCGACGTGTCTAGAGATCTGCGTGCCTACCTGCAAAGCAAGCAAAACCCTTTAGCCGACTTTACCCAGGTGCAAGACATTAAGGTACTAGAGCGATCGC
Organism: Coleofasciculaceae cyanobacterium; assembly: GCA_036703255.1. Taxonomy (GTDB): domain Bacteria; phylum Cyanobacteriota; class Cyanobacteriia; order Elainellales; family Elainellaceae; genus Drouetiella. Next base: position 13,877 of record DATNPL010000127.1, on the reverse strand, counting down.
CGGGTGGACGGGTACAAAAGCTTTCGATCACGACCGATCGCGGCATTGTCGAGCTAGAGAAAGACGAGATTCTCCGGGCACTCTATGCTCCTAACAGCACGCTGTTCTACGTAGAACCCGTCTACGAGCAGCCGACAGCCAAAGTCAGCCCTCAGACCTCACCCGCTGCCTTAGCTCAGGGTGAGTCTCCTGCTGCTGAAGCCACCACCAAGACAGCTAAGCCAACTCAGCCGATCGCAGCGGCTGTCTTAAAGGGATTTGCTTTTACGGGCGGCGGGTTGGGACATGGCGTGGGCATGAGTCAGACTGGCTCCTATCGGCTGGGTGAGCTGGGCTGGTCAGGTAGCCGTATTCTCAGCTTCTACTATCCTGGTACGCAGCTTCAGCCGCTGACCGATGCGATCGTTTTTTGGCAGCCCAATCCGGCTCCTACAGCGCAAGCTTGGGCAACGCCAGAAGCAAAGGTGATCGCGCCCAAGAAGTCTACTTTTCTGAAGACAACAAAGCCTGCCAAGAATTAATCTGGCATGGCTGGAGGCAAAGGTTGGGGCGCGTTTTTCTGAGCGCCTCACAAGTTTTTCTGAGTGCTTCACAAGTTTTTCTAAGTGCTTCACAGAGCGCGATTCTCAGCGCGGCTCGATTAAATTTCAGCGAATAGCGCCGTAAACTCAGGCTTAAAATTTCTCTTAGGTATGTTGATGGCAGACTTGCATCTAGGCAACATGTCAACATGCCTATGATCTTTTAGCTGAAGTCACCATGTCTTACGAACTTTTGCTCCGCAACGGCCGATTGCTCAGCCCCACAGAATCGATCGCCCAGGTTGACATTGCCATCGCCGACGGCAAGATTGCTGCGATCGCCCCTCAACTCCCAGAATCGGCTCTGCTTGAGCTAGATCTAAAAGGACAGCTCGTGAGTCCGCCCTTTGTGGAATCTCATGTGCATTTAGATTCGGCCATGACGGCTGGAGAGCCACGCTGGAACCAGAGCGGCACTTTGTTTGAAGGCATTGAAATCTGGCGAGAGCGCAAGCAGGACTTAACACTGGAGGATGTTAAGAAACGGGCGATCGCGGCGTTGAAACAGCAGGCCATGCAGGGCGTTTTGTTTGTTCGTAGCCATGCAGATGTCAGCGAGGCCAATCTAATTGCCCTTCAAGGACTTTTGGAAGTTCGCGAAGCTGTCAAAGACTGGACGACGCTGCAAGTTGTGGCCTTTCCCCAAGATGGCATTTATGGCGGCGCAAAAAATGAGGCGCTGATGGAGGAATCCCTTAAGCTGGGCGCGGATGTGGTAGGCGGCATTCCCCACTATGAGCTGACCCGTGAAGATGGCGTGCGATCGGTGCATCAAATCTTCAAGTGGGCAGAGCAGTACGATCGGCTGATTGATGTTCACTGCGATGAAATTGACGACGACAATTCTCGCTTTCTGGAGGTGATGACGGCTTGTGCCATCCGATCGGACATGGGATCGCGCGTTTCGGCGAGTCATACAACCGCTTTTGGCTCTTACAATAATGCCTATGCCTATAAGCTGCTGGGCTTTTTGCGCCGCACCTCAATTAATTTCATCGCCAATCCCTTAATCAACATCACCCTGCAAGGGCGCACCGATACCTATCCCAAGCGTCGAGGCGTAACCCGCGTCAAGGAACTCTGGCAGCAGGGCATGAATGTCAGCCTGGGGCATGATTGCATCCAAGACTGCTGGTATTCGCTAGGGACGGGCAACATGCTGGATACCGCATCCATGCTGCTGCATGTGTCGCAAATGACGGGCGCGCAGGAAATCAACGCCTGCTATGACATGGTGACTTGGAACGGCGCTAAGACCCTGCATATCGAAGATCAGTATGGGATTGAAGTCGGCAAACCTGCCAATTTGATTGTTCTGGATGCGATCGATCGCTTTGATGCCATCCGTCGCCGCGCAACAGTGCGGTATGTGATTTCTCAAGGCAAGCTGCTGGCCTCTACCGAACTGCCACAAATGCATTGGCAAGGGGAAGCGGTGTAGGCGAAGGCTTTGCAGCGCTTTTAGCCTAATCCAGCCTGCGATCGCCACCCTCATGCGATCGCTACCATAAAAAGATAGGATGGGTGGAACCTTTCATCTTAGACATGCGCCCATGACGTTGACGGTTGGCGAAACCCTTCAGAACAGCAAATACCTGGTTGAGGGTGTTCTAAGTCAAAGCGACTTTGGCATCACCTACCAGGCGCAGCACGCCCTGCTGGATCAGCCTGTTTTCCTGCAAGCCCTGAATGACACAGTGCGGCAGCGCAGCGACTTTACCTCACTGCGGCAACAGTTTATGCTGGCCGTGCGATCGCTCTCTCAGCGATCGGATGCTCTGCGCGTATTGGACTGCTTTGAAGAAAATGATCTTCCCTATGTCGTGTTTCAGGCCAATCCAGGGCAAATGCCACCCCATCTGGGTGACTGGCTGACGCTACCGCCTGAGCCTTTCACACCAGAGGCTTTATCCGAGGCTAAGGAGAAAAAAGCTCAGGAGGTTCTCTCCTCTTCGGTTGCCGAACTGCAAGTCTCAGGTAACACACCTGATAGTTCAACAGCTCCAACTCTTGCAGCTGAAGCTGTTGCCCCGATCCCTTCAGTGTCAATGCCAGAGCAAATTCCGGTGGCAGTCCCAGAGCAAATTCCGGTGACATCTCCAGCAACCTTGGCGGTCGCTCCTAAGGTGCCCCAAGAACATGAGTTGATCCAAAAGCCTGAATTGGCCCGAGAGCCTGAATTAACTCGAGAGATCAAGCTGCCGCAAATTCATAGCGCGGCACACAACGGTACGACAGGGCGATCGCATCCGATTGCACCCCTCCAGCGGCGCAGTCGCGTCCCCTTGCTAGCTGCCACATTGGTGGGTCTAGGATTGGGTGCAGGAGCAGGGGTTGCCTTGCGTTTTCAACCTGTTGCCGACACCCAGCGTCCTCCTAGCCTGTTCGGACGAGAACAGACTTTTCCCGCTCAGGGAGACTGGCCGATTACAGAGATCCCCAATCAATTTAGTTCAGAGCCAGCCATAGAAGAGCCGCTGTACCGCACAAGACCCGCACCCGACTACTACAGCGACCCCATTCCTCAGCCTGCTTACAACTCTAGAACTGATCTGTATAGCCCCTCACCTGCACCCGTCGCACAGCCTGACGCCCCCCTCCAAGATTCTGCGGCTCCTCAGCGAGCAGATGCTGTGCCAGATGCCGTTCCCTCTAGTCAGGCGATCGATTCCGCACCGCCGCTCAACGAATTTGATTTCGCGCCTCAGCCCTCTTTTGCCCCGGCTCCTGCCGAGCCAGCGCCGATCGCCCCTGCCATGCCAGAAATTGCGCCAGAGCAAGCTCCTAAGCTATTTAAGTCTCCTGGGACGAGCCAATAGGTAATGGTCTGCGTAGATTTTTAGCGGCTCTACGAAGCCGCTAAAAATCTACGCCTCGCTTTAGATCGACGCCTTTTTCGGCATAGTGCTTGTGGCAGTAGACCTCTGAGTGGGCACTCGCTAAGTCAAAATAGTCGGGCGGATTTTTGCAGCGCCCTGTAATCACAATCTCGGTGTCGCGGGGCTTACGCAAAAGCGCCTGCACGATCGGTTCTTGGGGCAGCAACTCCAGATCGACCGTGGGGTTTAGCTCATCCAAAATAATAGTTTTGTAGAGTCCTGATGCGATCGCCGCCTTGGCAATCTCCCAACCCCGCTCGGCCTCCACATAATCTAGCTCCTGCTGCTGCCCCCGCCAAACGATCGCATCTCGACCGCAGCGCTGATGATCGACTAAGTTGGGATAGCTTTGGTTGAGGGCGGCGATCGCCGCATCTTCGGTATAGCCACCGCCCCCCTTAAGCCATTGCAAAATCAGCACCCGGTGAGACTTATCTTGGCTAATGCCCTTGCCGATCGCCTGGAGGGCTTTGCCCAGAGCGCTGGTCGATTTGCCTTTTCCGGCTCCGGTGTAAATCTCGATGCCTTCAATCCCATGCGCCAACGCATTGGGGCGACCTTGAGGCTTCATTTCCGAATGCAGATCGGCAATGTCGAGCAAGGACTGAGGGGCACCTCGTCCGGTCGCAATAATTTCTAACTCTTCTGGCTTTTGCCTCAGCGTTTTGACCACATCCTCAACCGAGAGCAGCCCTAAGTCCAGCACAGGGTTGAGTTCATCGAGCACCACCACCGAATACAGACCAGAGGCGATCGCTCCCTTCGCCACATCCCAGCCCCGCTGCGCCTCTAGGCGATCGAACTTGGTAATCTCGCCCACGCCAAAATACTCTGCCCGCCCGGTGCGCACCTGATCGATCAAGTGGGGAAAGCCGCGTCGCAGAGCCTCGATCGCCGCATCCTCGTCATAGGTGCGTCCGGGGCCTTTGAGAAATCGTAACAATAGCACACGGGTTTGGCTCCCCGTGTTGATGCCCAACCCAATAGAGCGCAAAACCACGCCCAAAGCGGCTTGAGACTTACCCTTGCCTACACCATCATAGACATGGATTTGCCCTACTAATCGCTCAGTCCGATTTTGAGCCGTGCGAATACCAATGCCAGTCTTTACCATGGTTTTTACGGAGGTGTTTTCTATGGGAGGTTCTGCGAGAAGCGCGGGTTGCAGGAGTCGATTTTAACGCAAGCTGCCGTCTGTCGATGATCTGAGTTTCTCCGCCCTATTCTAGGGGCAAGCACGCTATTGATAGAGCGTAAATTGCAAAAAATCCCATCTTTTATTCTATCCCTAGTGTTATATCGGATGGGCTTGACTAAAATTAGCAGGATGGCGCATTTCGTACCGCTATGTTTCCCGATTTCTTTGCCGATTCGTTTCCTAATATTGTGCCGTTGCGCGCGATCACCCTTCAGAGCCTATTTTTGCTGATGGCGATCGCCATAGAATCTACTGTCTTGCATCGACAGCTCAAAATGGCTCCTAAACCTAGCGTTTACTATGCTGCCGTAGTCAACCTGCTCTGCGTTGTTTTGGGCTGGCTGGCGCTGTTTATTTTCCTAAATCTGGCCGATGTTTTGCCGCCGGGTATCCAGGTTCCCTTCATCAGCTTCATCTTTTTTGACCAATGGTCGAGCGAGACGGCCACTCTCCTGATCGTAGGCTGCTTCGTCATTTTCTTTGTCAGTATTGGCGTCAAGCTTCTGGGGCTGTTTGGGCTAAGGCTCTTACTAGAATTTGACAAAAAAGAAGAGAAAAAAGAGGAGAAGAAAGCAGAGGAGTCTTCGTCTGAAGAGGAGACTCCCGAGGTCAGACCCAGCTTCTTCCGAGAGCTACGACAAGAACCTAACGTCTTTCGTGCTGAAATAACAGCCATGCTATTTGCCAATGCCTGGAGCTATAGCGCCATCCTGTTGGCTCTCGTCATTCGCCAAGCCCTCTCTATCGCCCCCTAATCGCCGTGTCTTTTTTTAACAGACTCTTCGACCACATCAAAAAGCAGTTCGATGGCGTTAAGCCCTTCTCCTGGCAGGTTGCGCTCCTGCTCAGCCTATTTTCCTGGTTTACTTACCTGTTGATTCGTGATCCCGCAGTGCGGCAGTTTGTGTCGCTATTTGGCTGGTTTTTCCTGATCATTGGCACTGAATGGGCGCTGATCAAGCAGACCGTCAAAATTCCAGGCATGGAACTCAAGATTAAGTATGGGCCTTGGATTACGGGGGCGATCGCCAGCTGTGCCCTCTGGAGCAATAACATCCTGATTCAAGATGCTGCGGGTGCCTTTCAAGCGTGGCCGCTACTCTCGGTCGGATTTGCCGCCTTTCCCCGGTTTATCAAGCCAGGGCTAACGTTCAAACGCCCCGATGCTGACGCCCGTAGAGATCTGGTAATTTTGATGCTCATTGGTCTGGTGCTGAGCTGCTGGTTCCGATTTCACTTTTTGCTGCAAGACTTTCTGCGCAACTATCCCAGCCTAGCCGCAGACAATATGAACCGCAGCGCCTTTGTGGTGCGGTTCAACCCCAACAGCGTGCCGACTTCAGGCGGAGTTGCCATTCTAGATACTGCCGAGGCGATCGTGCGGAGTGAGCTAAACAAGCGGTCTTGGTCAGATGCCAGACGCTGGCTCAACAATTTTCCGGCTCAAGCGCCGCTGTTAAACAGCCAGATCTTGAGTACGGCCTATCAGTCTGCGCCCAGCATGAAAGAAACCAACCTCTGGCGATTTAACGCCCAGTTTTCCCCCAGTATTCCAACAAACTTGTTGCAAATGCAGGCCGCTTGGCTAGGGCCTAGCTCTCAGCCGGGGGGCTATGTATTGCAAAAGGCTTGCTCGATTAGCGAAGCGCCTGTGCAGCAGTTTGTAGAGGGTTTAGCAGAAGCAGCCGGAGTCACCGCACCGCCCACCCCCTACCGCATGGACTGTAGCGCGATCGAGTCTTCGGTGCCGGGCGTCAATGTCACAAGACCGGAGCCGCTGATGGAGCAAACAGGCAACTTCTTTGAGCGGTTGTTCAATGTCATTCTGGGCTTGCTGCAAGGATTTGTAGATCTTTTGGGCAGAATGTTGGGAGTAGGCCGGGAATAGAGGACTTAGGGGCTTTCAGCTTGTCAATATTCCTGGGTTTGATTAACTTTGCGATCCTGACAGGAGGTTAGCAGTGAATCTGGTTCGCATCTTCGTCGTTGCCTCAAATGTTTTTCGGGAAGTAATCCGCGATCGCGTGCTTTACCTCATCGCCTTTTTTGCCATCGCCCTGATTGCCGCGTCGGTGCTGTTACCAGAGGTGTCTGGAGGCACAAGCGACAAGATTATTCTCGATGTGGGGCTGGCCGCCATTAACCTTTTGGGGCTGGCGATCGCCGTCTTCACGGGCACGGGTCTGGTCAGCAAAGAAATTGAAAAGCGCACGGTTTACGTCATGATTGCTAAGCCCATCAGCCGAGCTGAGTTCATTGTGGGTAAGCACTGGGGGCTATCTGCGGTGCTGGCGGTGTTGGTGAGCGGCATGATGGCGATTTATCTGGGCGTGTTGACCATCAGGCAGGTGAATTATCCCCTCGACAGTCTGCTGCTGGCCGCTCTGTTTCAGATCCTAGAGCTGTCGCTGATTGCGGCTGTTGCCCTGCTGTTTGGGGTGTTTACCAATACGCTGTTGGCGATGCTGCTAACGGTTGCCGTGTATTTGATGGGGCACTTTAGCCGCGATCTGCTGGCCTTGGGCAATCTCGCCAAAGATGCCAGCTTGCAGGCCATGACGCAGGCACTGTACCTGATTTTGCCCGATCTTTCGCGGCTCGATTTCAAAAATCAGGCGATCTATGGCCTGTCGCTTTTGCCGTCACCGTTACAGCTGCTTGAAAATGCCGCCTATGGCGTTATCTATACGGCTTTGCTGCTGGCGATCGCCATTCTCATCTTCTCGCGACGGCAGTTTTGACTGGCTTGAGCTGGAAAGAGCGATCGCCTCTACACACCCGCTACTTTCGTCAGCTTCGTGCCGCATTTGGCGCAGAAATTAGAAATAGCTGGATTTTTGAAGCCACAGCTTGTACAAAAGATTTGAGTCGCGACATCGGTAGAAGCCTGAGCAGCGCCATTGCTGGCGATCGGCTTGACCGGGACTGCTGACGCGTCTGGCGTTTCGAGAGAGGCGATCGTTTGCAGCTTGTACTGCCGAATTAGCCCCAGCAAAATATCAGACTCCCGGCGGTATTCCAGACTGTCTTTGCCGCCTGCCTTAGCCAAATCTTGCTCTCGCTGCTGAAGGTAGGCCATGATTTGCTGGAACAACGCCTGCTTTTGTTCTGAGGTTTCGGTGAGGGAGAGGCGGCGCGTTACCTGCTTTTGAATTTCTTCGCGATCGGGTCGGCAAGCCAGCACTTCTAGCACCTGGGCGGCTTCTTCCCAGCTAGAGGCAAGGTCGATATTTTCGGTACCAATTTCGGTGCTGCGCGTGTAGCGAATCACCTGTTCTTGGGTGCTTTGGTTGACATCTTGTCGCATGACGCGCAGGGCGCGTGCCTGAACAACGAGCCTCAAGATATTGGGATCTTCGGGGAAGACATCCCAGAAAGGCGGCTCCTTTTGAATATGGACAGGAATGGGCAGGTCGCGGTTTTCGCCTCGAAGCTGGGCACGCTTGGCCAGAATAATTTGCCCTTTCCAATCCTGGTAGGACTGACGCAGCTGGGGCATGCCCTCAATGCAGCGCAGGGAGAAGCCGCCGATTTCCTGCACAAAGACGACGCGGTGGCGTTCGTTATCGCCTAAAGGGGTGATGGCATCGCTGCTAGGGACAAACTCCTGAATCATCGGGATTAGCCTTTTGGCGGCTTCGTTGGCAGTATTGCGCCCGCCGATCAAGGCCACTTTGGTGTTTTGGGCAGGGGTGAAGCCTGCATCCTGTCCCGTCATGACAGCACGAGACAGCAAGATCATCGGCTTGGATTTGTTGTAGGCAATCCGTAGGTTGTTGGTGATTTCAGCTTCGTCGTTTTTGTAGAGCTTAAAGAGGCGATCGCAGGCCGAAAGCTCTGTCTTTAATCGGCTACTTTCAGGCGCTTTGGCAATCACCGACTGGGCGCGATCGTGAATAATTTCGCGGAAGTCGTCTTCCTGCACATCCGAAAGGCTGGGCAGGTCAAACAGCCGCATTACCTCGTCGTTGGCGCGAGTTTCCTTCCACAGGGGGCTGGTTTGCCGCAGGATGTCCAGAGACAGGGTGCTGCATAACCCGTTCATGCCGATTTCGTAGCGAGTTTTGCTGCCTTCGGTGGCTCCAGCTTGCTGTTCGATCAGGTCTTGGTAAAGGGTGTTGAGTTCCTGGCGATCGAACAATTTAATCCCATTAATTTGCAGCGCGTCAGCATTGTCGGCTTGCTGGTTGGCCTGATTGAAGAAGAAGTCGCGGGTTTGGTTCAGCTTTTGGGTAAAGCGGGCAAACCGCTGCTCTAAAACTTGCAGGTGCTCTTGCAGACGGGCGATCGCTTCTAGCCCCAAAGCGCGAGACTTGCGCTGAATTGTGGCTGACAGCGTTCCCTCGATGCCTTGGAGCGCGGCTTCGTTGAACTCCTCCATCTTGGCTTGCTTGGTCACGCCAAACTTGTCTTTGAAGTGGGTGATGTCTTGCAGCGCGGCTTCGTACTGACTCTGGCGGTTGGTTTCGTTGGGCTGCCAGGTTTTTTCCATCTCGCGCCGATAGCGTTCGGCGGCATTGTCAAAGATTTGCCGTACCGCCAGGATAAAGGCATCAGCAAATTTAGGCCCTTGCGTCCGGTCTTCCAAGATGCGGTAAAACTCGGTTTCCAATGACTTTCGACCCTGCTGAATCACCTTGTTGCGGTTGTCGTACATCTTTTGCAGGTAGTCGCCATGCAGCCGCTCGTCGGGGCTAAGTTCGCGGAAGTGGGCGGCGCGGTAGTCATCCACTTTGGGCTTCAGATAAGTCTCCACAAAAGACAGGATCTTGCCCTTCTCTGCGCCAATCATGTTCACCCCTTGCTGGGTGCATTGCAGCTTATTGTCGGTGGCAATCTCGTTGCGGATGCTGTTCACCCAGGCGGAAACTTCGGCAGTGTAGGGGCGATCGCCAGCCGAAGAAATATCGGTCAGCAGTTCCATATCCGTTAGCCGCATGGTTTTGAGAGCAGCCTGTACGGTTTCCAACATGCTAGGTGGAAGCTGCACATCGGGATTGAGCCACCAACGGATAAAGTCTGTGGAGAGGCGATTTGCCATCGAGGTACGAATCTGGGCGATCGGGATCTCGGCAGTCGAAAGCCCAAAGCTCATAAAGTTCTTGGGATAGCCGCGTCCGCCCGGATCTTGCGATGCCCAAGCCGACTTAATGTTGTCGCGGATCGATCGCTTGTGGGGAGCAAAATCAGAGGTCAGATCCAGAAAGATATTTTGGGCGATCATTTCCCGCAGCTGCTCTAGCGAAAAATCGGACTCGCCGTTTTTGGTGCCCACCAGATAGGTGTAGTCGGCAGGAGCAGAGGCGTTCCGAACTTCATCGATCAGGCTTGCGCCAAACTGCCCGACATATTCGGTGCGGTGGTCAGAAAAATAGCTCAGCTCCATCAAGGCCGCATAGCCGTTTGCCAAAACCCGATCGCCCACATCAATGCCCGAAAAGGCAGTCGGCATCGGCACGATCGCCGTTACCAGCGGGCTAGATTGACCCTTTAGCCAATGCCGCGCACAGTAGCAGAGGTCAATCAACATGCCGCTGCCCGTACCGCCTGACAGTGAACCCGTCACAAACACGTTGATCTGGTTATTGCTCACCTTGACGCCGTAGCGATCGAGCATGAAGTTTTCTTTGCCCTTGACGCGATCGCAGGCTTGAATAAACTTCTTCTGAATCGCGTGATAGTTGCAAAAGAAGGCAAACCGACCGCAGGCGCGAATCTGTCCGGCTCCCGCTTCTAGGGCGTTAATGTTGCGCTCTAGCTCGCGGGGAAACCAGCTATTAATCCAGGGATAGTTGTCCATGTTGGCAATCATGTCTTTGACCTGACTGCCGCTGACGCTAGCCCAATGCTTTTCGGTGTCTTTGAAGGGCGACCCGGCAGCTAAGGGATTAGTCACTTTGTAGTCGCGATCGGTATCTACTGCCAAAAAGCTAAGAATGGGGAAGTTCTTCAGGCTGCCGTAGGTTTCCTCGACGAGCCGCCGCACCCGCGACAAAATCTCTGTACCCGTCCCGCCAATACCAATAATGACGGTCGGAACCATCGTCTTTTCTTCAACCGCAGCCATGAGAATATCTCCAAATAGGTTTGAGAAATGGACAAGGTAGGGCGATCGGGCAGCAGAGGGAAAAACTGCTGCAACTGGCGAAGCTAAACTGACGAAGTTGATTAAAGACTAATATTATATATATTAATGATTCAAATCACATTTGAGCCATTACGACTTGAAGTAGTAGAATTTCTAAACTATTGCCCTCCATCCATACAACAAGCCTAAGTCATCTTGAGATCTTTAATCAAGAACTCCGCCGCAAGCAGACGGAGTATGAACAGCCAACTCTTTTTGCTAATTACTTACGCCGCAAGCGGCGGGGAATCTACCCGTAGAGATTGAATATGACTACTCTTTGGATATAACTGCTTCATAAAATATGGAACTTCAAGATCGCGAGGTAACTCTCAAACTAAAAACACGTCCCTTACGTTGTGCATACTTAGTGCGTGATAGAGAAGATTTGCTTAATGCAATAGCTCTGTACACTCACCTGTGGGGAGGATGTGCAAATGCCATCTTACCAATACCCAATAATGATGAGGAAATCAATAGATTTATATCTACTCTAGAGTGGATGAATCCTGATTGCATCTTCATTCCCAGAGAAGGAATATCTATACAGATGTCCCAAGTATTAGAAAGTTTACCAAGTTTAAAGAGACTAATCTCAAAAGAAGAAGTTGAACAACATATTAATAGCACGGGTAATAATCAACTTCGATTACCATCTGGCTCGTTATCTCATATTGGTGTGATTTTATCAGCAATATATCAAAATCCTCTTGAAAAGAGCAACATTTATTTTGTTCGTCCATATAAAAAATTTAACTTGGAGATTGCATTACATCTAGGACAGCCATCAGAGACTTATCTCAACTACTTAATAGAGCACTTAGGCGCTAATTTTATACTTCCTCCAAAAAATATTGAACTCCTGATAAAAACATTTTTAGTAACAACAAAATTCTTGAACCCCTCTACTCTGACCTTACTTAGTACCACGCAAAGTCATAATCTTCTTTTAAGCCCTTATCTTATTGAAACTAATGATCCAGAAACCCTTTGTTTATTTCTAGATGATGGGCAAGATCTCGGTATTGCAACGGCTTTTTGGAATTGCCGATGGATTTTTCCGCGTAACAAAGTTTTCTTACCTAGAGAAGAATTTTTAAGAGATGTTAAGGCTTATGCTCTGCAAATTGTTACATTCATGCCTTATATCAGAGCACTCCATGTCACAACACCTTGTAACAGTGAAGAGGCACTAGATTTATATAGTTACCTGAAAAGTGCTTTTACAGATGCTGGTCGAGAATTATCAGTCAAAGTAAATTACCGTGATTTCAGTTTCGATTGGATTCCAGGAACTTTGTTTTCAGGTAAAACTGCTGATTTCACGAGAGCTATCACTTCAGAAGGTTGCATCCGTTTCGATCCATCCGTTCCCATTGGTCATGAAAAGACCAATTTCATAATTGGCTATGATGCAGAGGTGAAATTTATATCGGGAAGGCATTTTTTTACTCCTAAAACTCTAACAAACTCACATTTGCTGACTAACGAGTTATGGAGACTTGAATATTCAGAGGAGAATAAAGATAACCTTGGAGAGCTATGGTTAAAGCGTGACTTACCTGTTCGGGCTGGTATTAAAGGAATTTCAGGATTAGCGTTGCCAGGTAAAGAATGTTCGTTCTATATCCATTCAGATCATATTGTAATTACTCAGCATCTAAAAGATGTTGGGCTTGAATTGAAGCCTAATCAGCATACTCGTTATGCTCAGGGTTTAGTCAAACGATTTGGTGGGCTTGAGGAAGTATTAAGTCTCATGAATGATGGAGGCTTTAATATCCTGTCAGCTTTTGCTTCTCGCCGCACAGCATCGAGGGGATTTTATAGAGAAAATATTATAAACTACCTTCAGAAAGCCCATAGCTTTAGCGAAAAAGAAGCTAATAATCTTCTCAACCAAAAACTTAAATCTTTACTTGCAAGTGGGTTGATAAGGCGCGGGTATTCCTTAAAATGCCCGCACTGTAATTTACTAAATTGGTTTTTACTAAAAGAAATTGGGGAGTTTCTTGAATGTAGAGGATGTGCCGAAAACTTTCAGCTACCTTTAAATGGCATAGAGTTCACATATGAGTCTAATGAGTTAGCTACTCAGCTAATTCATGAAGGTGGTTTGGCTGTATTAATGACTGCCGCTTCACTCAAAAGAATCTTAGATTCACGCTCTAGTTTTATTCAATTTGGTGGAGATTTATTTCCTACTGGCAGTAAGATTAACACTAATGAAGTTGATCTGTTCTGGCTAACAGAAGATGCTTTTATCATTGCAGAATGCAAATCATTTTTCGATTTAAGCACTCAGCAAGATAAACAGAAATTAGAAAAGAGAATTGAAGAGATTAAGAATTCATTGACGAAAAACGTTGACTTAGCTAAACGCATTAATGCGAAAGCCGTTATACTTGGCATAGCCACGAATTTATCTGAAATGCCAAAACTATTTGATTTTTTGCCTGAGTTAGTCAAAATGGCTAAAGATCAGGGAATTGGTTTACATTTAGCTTTAAATGAGAAAATCCATCTTATGGGAAGCATGAATGGTGTTGACCCCAGGAATATAAAGTTAAATAATTTATTAGTTGATAAAGAAGCCTTACTGGATGATTGGAGTGTAGGTGAATCTCCTAACCATTACGGTGGAGCAGTCGGCTCGAATGGTCTTTTTGATGAGGAAACCTTAAAACAATGGAAATTAGAGTTAGAAAATCAAGTTTAAATCTTTTTAAATTATGGCAATCATGGGATAGTAAATTCAAAATTAACAAGTTGGGTTGTATTGCCTCGGTCTGACAAAACCATACTGATTTTAAGCTTTGCTTTGTTCAATTTAAATTATGTTCTGCTCGAACGATATCAAGTAGTGACGCGCTATCCCGCGATGTAGACAACCTGAGCCGTTCCTAAAATTTCTTGCCGACGAATCCAGTTGTGGCTTTGCTCGATCGATTTGGGAGCATGTCACCCTTTTAGAGAGAATAATCCATTGAGGTAAGCAGTCCGGTGTGCCAAGAGTTGCGGCACATTTTCTGCTTTCCACTGAGCACCCGATATTTGTATGCGACGGTCAATCTGCTTAATCGCAGATTCAA
>DATNPL010000106.1:0-29573 GCA_036703255.1 Coleofasciculaceae cyanobacterium | reverse complement strand
ACTTTTGCTGTGGTTTGCTAAATGCCCCATTTTGGACAAGAGGGCTTGTAGAATATCCATACTGCTATTTCTCAGGTGCTAGTTTTCAATATCTGCACCCTAAACTGAGAGGTAGCTTTTTGTCTACATAGCCCGATTTTTTCCCTTCCAAAACTGTCCGGACTATTGCTCTAAAGCAATTGCATAAATATCGTTATTTAGGGTCAAGAGTGGTAAGCAAACGCCAGCCTTTCAAGGAAGTCTAGCCAGATCCGTTACCCTAAACCCAAAGCCCCCACCCACCGCTACTGCAATGCTTGTCCTCACCCCAACAAAGCATCCACAGATAAGGGCTATAGAAAGTAATCCTTGCTCAGCAAAGCCCCGTCAAGTCAGCAACGCTCAAAGCCTTGAAGAGACGCGATCGAGCTTAATCGCAGTTCAGAATATGCACAGGTAATGATGCTATGAGTGAGGGTGATCCTCTGTTAGCACAGCCCTGATACGTCAGCCAAAGCTCTTGCCGTCAAAGTCTCTGAAGAAGAGCAGTTAACTCTTATTTAGGGTACGCTCAAAGCCTTGAAAAGCTTGATATCAAGGGGTTTATCGCTAGAAAAAATACCCTAAATAAGCAATTGCAGTGAAATCAGGCTCAAGTAGTCCAGGGTGCAGTCCTTGATAGGTGAATATAGTACACTTGAACTGCTTACGAGATCCATCCTCCTGCCTGCCGGAAACGGTGGGCTTTTTGGCAGGAGGGGTAGCCTTGGTGATACTAATCACGAGCAGTTCAGAAGCCCTGCCCTATGATCGCAGCAGCACGCTCACACACCCTGATCCATGCCCATCCACCCGCGATGGGCTTTTGCTTGGATGCACTGTTTATTACAGTCCTGTATGAACGTAAAACGCTTATCGCCAATAAAGAGTGCAGTGTTGAATCGCTAGCGCGAAGCCTTAGACTGCATTCTTGTGTGACTTGATAGCGAACACTGGCCGCTTCAGCAGAGCTATGCCAGAGTAGAGGGGCTGCTGCTCAATTGCAGAAAGCGTGATCGATTTAGGGTAAAGCTTGACTCGTTAAAGCTACCGCTATCAAAGGATCTAGCCATTACACGTTACCCTAAAACACATCTCCCACCGACCGCTATCGCTGGGATTGTCTTTCCCTTTGGCTCTAATGCATTTAGGAGTATGGCAACAATTAAAGCAATAAAGAGCCATTTGATGGATTTTCACTGAACTCGATCGCTGAAACCCTTATTCTTTCGTTTCACTAATCCAAAGCTCCGTTCAAAAGGGCGATCGTTGAAAGCCTGACAGGGTAAAGATTTCAAATCGAATGGCTCAGTTTAGATCGAATCGTTGCGTGCACCGAACGAGTTGCACGTCACGTTGAAATTAACTGCCAGTAGTTCAGAGACTCTTAAAATTTGTTGGCAATCGGATGGGTTACTTCAAGCTATCCCTTATGATTTAGAACAGACCTTGCACTCGTTCATAGACTGGGGCTTGAAGAGGCGATGACTGCCCTGCTCAGAATCAAGAGCCTATCCTTGACCCCGTTCTTGAGCAAGCAAGTTTATGAACTGACAGCGTCGGTCAACCTGCGGTTCATCATCTGATTTGAAGGGTTGAGAATCACCATGCGGCATTTGTACCCATTCTATTTCCACCCACGGCAGCGGTTGTTAATGAGTTGTGTGATTGGGGTAGGGGCATTGTTCCTCAGCGCCTCAACCGCCGAGGCTGCTTATCCGAATCAAGCGATTGTGGACTTGACAGTAGAACGCTATAGCCTCCTGTTAGAGACCGATCGCAGTAGCTGTAGCTACTATGCCAACCCCAACACCCTGCAAGTTCTGGGTGAAGAGAGGAGCCTATCGGTGATTCAAATGGTTAACCGTGAAAGACCCGGAACTGCTTGTAATGGGGTTTTTGATTTTCAGAGCGTGCGAGTGAAATGTGCGACCGAAGAGGTCGTTTATAGTAACAGTGTTATCGGTGAAGCAACGGGGTGGGAGAAAAAGCCTGAAGTGGCTCAGCAGGTTTGTAATCAGCAACAGCCCTATGATCGAGAGGTGTTTGCTTTGGCATCCAGTCAATACAGCTTATTGATCAGTCGTGGGCGTGATAGCTGCGCCACTTATGCTGATCCTGACAGTCTTAAGGTTGAGGGAAACCAACGCAAATTATCTGCCTTAATTCGAGGAGATGAACAATCTGGAACAGCCTGCCGGGGGCTATTTGAGTTTAAGGATTTGACCGTGCGCTGCAATAGCGCAGAAGTTTCTTTGGTAGACCATGTGGGTTCAGTTGCAACCTGGGCGGAAGATTGGCAGCAAAACGCCAATGTCGCTGAACAAATTTGTGCGCTCCCATCCGTAAGTTCCTAAAGACAGTGCCTCCAGAATATGTCAACGATAATGAGACACTTAAGTTAAGAAATTAGAATTGTTCCTCCTGAGGCTGATGGCTGCCCGCAGGGGGATTAATCCACACCTGAGTTGGCAGGGCTGATGGTTGTGAGGTAGACCCCGATCAAACTGTTCTAGGCGAATTTGATAGGCGGCTTGCAACATTGGCCTCAGTGCTATGGACAGCCTCGTCCTGACCAAAATGCAGTATGGCAGGGCTTAACAAGCCGATACCACTATTGTCGTTGTTCGGGTAGGTTTAGCAAACGCGAAAAAAACAAGGTTAAGGCTAAAACTCTTGTACAGCGAAGTTTTTATAGAATAGGAAAATTTGATTAGTTGCTTGACGACGCAACTAATCAAACAATTTTGTGTGGTTCTAGACTTTTGGCTCAACGAGAAATCAAGGGTTTCAGACCATAGCTAAACGGTGATTTAATCCAAATCCAGCCCAGAGCTATCGAAGGCAAGAGAAAAACGTCAAAATCTGTATAATCCTGAAAAAGCCTGAAAGCTTTACCCATCAAGACATATACCGATTTGAATGTCTTAAATTCTACAAAAAACAGAGGCTGAAACCCTTGCTAGAAAAGGATTCTAGCCTTAACGTTGTTTTTTCGCGTTTGCTAAACCTACCCGTATTTCAGAACAAAACTCCAACCTCCCTCGCGCTTGCATGATGCGGGCTAAGCTGCCCAGGCAACTGTTCGAGTTGAAATTGAAGCGTGTGGCGACCCATGCTAAGGGCGGTTTCAAAAACCTACGTTGTTCCGGTCTACCACACTCTTTCTAAAATACAAACGTTGTTTTTCGCGCGATTGCTAAGCAAAGGCGAGCACGCCCGATCGCCTTCAGGAGATCATCACGTACCACGAAGACCAAGGAGCCTTTATCGCCAATCCCCATACCTATGTGTTAGAAGATGGCGGTCAGAAGGCGATTGATCCCATCCAGCTCCAGTTCAAAGAAGCGATCGATCCCTATGGGTTGCTCAATCCCGGCAAGATGAAGGCATGAGATCAGCGAGTAAAAGCATAAACTCGAAAGGGCATAAACTATTCACTGTGGGAGCGCGTAGCTCCCATAGTGATGTCAGGGAGCCTGCTTAAACCGTCAAGCTCAGCGTGTAGTTTGTGGATCGACTCGTGGTTTGTGGTCTAACTCTCACAAAGTAAGTGCCAGCCTGTAAGTCTTCGGTAATGTTAGAAAGGAAGGTAGAGCTAGAATTAGTATCAGATTCCACAACCTCATTGTTGTCAATCAAACCATTCCCATTCGTGTCCCGAATCAAATCAATCCGCGTATTGGTAGAAGTAGCCGTCACTCTAGCCTGAAGAGTCTTAGCGTCATTTAACGTGAACTTATAGAAATCATCTGAATCGATGATGCCCACATGTTCTTTGGCAGAAAAAGTGCTGGAAAGCACGCCCATATCTCGCGCAGTGGGCAGCGTATTCCCTGGATCAGGCGCGCCATTGCCCCCAAAAGGAGTCGCGACCAGATTTAGCTCATATAGACTAGAGTTACTGGTATTCGAAGTTTCTACCTTGATAAAGTAAGCCCCCGATGGCACGTCTTGCGTGATGCTAGACAAGAAAGTAGAGCTGATATTAGAGTCAGAAGCTAACACCTCGCCATTGTCGATCAACCCATTACTGTTAATGTCGCGGACTAGCTGAATGCGCGTGTTTGCAGAAGAGCCTTTCACATTGATCTGAAGGTTTGCAATGTCAGTCAGGGTAAATTTGTAGGTATCGTTTGCATCCAGTTGGCCAACATAATCTTTGGCCAGCAAGGTACCCGAAAATGCTCCCAGATCGCGCGCGGTTGGCAGCGTGTTGCCTGGATCAGGCGAGACATTGCCCCCAAAGGGAGTCGCAACTAAGTTGAGCTGATAGATAGTAGAGGCGCTAGTATTCGAAGGTTCTACCTTAATGAAGTAAGCTCCCGATGGCAAGTCTTGCGTAACGTCAGACAGGAAAGTAGAGCTGAAATTAGTCCCAGAGGCGAGAATCTCTTCGTTATCAACGAGTCCATTGCCATTACCATCCCGAATTAACTGAACACGCGTATTTGCAGAGGAGCCTGTGACTCTAGCTTGCAGGTTAGCAGCATCATTTAAGGTGAATTTGTAAAAATCTACCGGGTCAGTGGTGCCAACAAAATCTTGATTCGTGTAGGTGCCTGAAAGAACACCAATATCAACGGCTGAATTCAGCCCTTCTACCGGAGGAACGGGAGGAGTCGGAGGAGTTGGGGGAGCCGATGGAGTTGCTGAAGCAGCTAGATTATAGTTTATGTTGCCCTTGAGGCTCTGCACTGAGATATAGTAGCTGCCTGCGGCTAAGCTGGCTGCAATGGTTTTGGGCTTTGCTCCACTCTTAAAATTCTCTAAAACGGCACCTCTACTATTGCGTAAGGTGACTCTAGCACTAGCTCTGCCCGTTACTCGTCCTAGCGTTAATCCAAATTCACTGGCTCCTGACAAGGTAAATTTGGCGAAGTCAATTTTATCTCTTGATCCGACAAACCCACCTATACGCTTGCTTCCGCTTAGGGTTCCAACATTGCGAGCGTTTCTGAGAGTATTGTCTTTGTTGCTAATTGACATAACTTTTTGCGGTAAGTTTACAGGCACGAAAAATCAGAGGTAGCCCTCAACAGGGAATGATTTTTCTGCACAATCAAACATCATTCTCTGTTGAGGAGGGAAAGGTAGCGACGCTGCAACGAAGTGCTACGCGATCGCTGTAATGCTTCAGTATCAATGAATCCAGAAAAAAGATCCCAATATTTGCAACTTGCCCATAAATGATGGCTGAGTGGTCTACAAATTACACGGTAGAATCAGTCTTTCAAGCCATTTTTGTGTGAAAACAAGCCCGTAAATGAGCATTTATTGGGATGTTGGGGCAAAAATGCGAAAGTTTTTCTATAACTCCTACAGGGTAAGGCTTCTAGCTGTTGCGTGGCACTTCGTTGCAGCAACGCTAGCTTTCCCCCTATTAAACTCGAACAACGACTTTTCCAGTCACCTGTCTTTGTTCAAGTTTGCCAATCGCAGCAGGCAATTCATCCAGGGAATAGATGTGGTCAATCAGAGGGGCGATCTGACCGGATGTGAGCCAGTTCTTTAAGGTCAAGAGATCAGGTTGGTTCGGGGTAGAGGCTAATGCGGTGACTTTGCAGCGACTGAATCTCGAAATCAAAGATCCGAAAAGCAAAATTTGAAACAATCGCGCGAT
The DNA here is from genome assembly GCA_036703255.1 of Coleofasciculaceae cyanobacterium. GTDB lineage: Bacteria > Cyanobacteriota > Cyanobacteriia > Elainellales > Elainellaceae > Drouetiella. Next base: position 23,932 of record DATNPL010000106.1, on the reverse strand, counting down.
AGATCCCCCCACCAAAACATAGGTTCCACCGGGTTTCAAAATAGAGAAATAGTCAAACACTGAACGATACGCAGCCGCATCCAGAATCAGGTCATAATCAATACCGCGTTGCGTCACATCAACTTGCGTGTAGTCAATCACCTGATCAGCACCGAGTAATTTCACCTTATCTATTTTTTGCGTACTGCATGCGGCTGTCACTTCCGCACCCAAGGCTTTGGCAATCTGCACCGCAAACGATCCTACGCCCCCAGATGCACCGTTAATGAGAACTTTCTGTCCGGGTTGAAGGTGTCCGCAGTCTCGGAGTCCTTGTAAGGCAGCCAGTGCAGCCCCAGGAACGGCAGCGGCTTGCTCAAATGAGATCGTGTCAGGCTTTAAAACCAACGATGATTCTGTGGCGCAAGCATACTCGGCAAATGCCCCAAAGCCACACTCAGAAAGATCGCCAAAGACTTCATCCCCAGGCTTAAATTGGGTAACAGATTGACCCACGGCTTCCACTCGTCCGGCAACATCAAAGCCAAGAATTTTTACCTTGGGCTGACGCAATCCGCCATAGATGAGGCGAACGATAACGGGAGTGCCTCGCATCAGGTGCCAGTCCCCCGCATTCACTGATGTCGCATGAACCTTTACCAACACGCCCTGATCCGACACGACTGGCTTATCCATCTCTTCCAGTTTCAGCACCTCTGCCGAACCATACTCAGAACGGGCGATCGCCTTCATTGTTTCATTCGTCGTTTCATTCCCTGGGTTCGTTCCTGTGTTGGGGATACGCGAGGATGTTGCTGCCATAGATTTTTAAGAGTTCAGGAGAATGGATGCAAAGCGAAACTTGTCATCTCTGAGCTAGACTTACAATGTACGTCTACTCATTACGCCAGTTTAACTTACGCTGTAAGTTTGTCAAGTTTAATCTGTGGCAACTCACATCAACGGAGGCTAAACCGATCGGTTACAGGGCAATGCGCAATCAAATAGATGGCTAAGACAGAGACATCCAACACCCCCTCTCCAACCCCGTTAAGTCGGGAGCGGATTTTGCAAACAGCCCTCCGCCTGGCAGACGAGGGAGGACTTGAAGCGCTTTCGATGCGAAAGGTTGCCCAAGAATTAGGCGTGAAAGCGATGTCGCTCTACAACCACGTTGCCAACAAAGACGACATGATCGATGGCATTATGGATATGGTGGTCAGCGAAATTGAGTTGCCTCGCTTTGATCTGGATTGGAAAACTGCAATGCGGCGACGGGCAATCTCGGTTCACGAGGTGCTGCTAAAACACCCTTGGGCAGCAATGGCGATCATGTCACGCATCAATGTAAGTTCAGCGATGCTGCGTTATATCGATAGAACAATCGGTTGCCTGCGGGAAGCAGGATTTTCATGGAAGATGGCGGATCATGCGTGGAATGCGATCGATAGCCACATCTACGGCTTTACCCTCCAGGAATTAAACTTTCCCGTAGAATCGACAGAATATGCCGAGACAGCCGAAAACTTTATTTCGCATATCCCGCCAGACCAATATCCTTACATGCACCAACTGTCGCTTTTCATCATTGATGGCAGTTATGACGGTCTACACAACTTTGAGTTTGGTCTCGATTTTATTCTAGATGGACTGGACAGGTTGCGCGATCGTGACTGAGGGGTGGGTAAGTAGGCTGTAAAGGGTGCGATCGGTCAATTTCTTGGCGCGAATAGTTAATGGAAGCAAAATCGTGTCGCATAGCATAGCAGAGTCTCCATTTTCGCCTTTGTAGGAGTCGAGCCGAGGTTAGGGTAAAACAGTGCCACGAAAACTTGAAAAGCCCTTGGAGGGGTGACTTCAGCGATCGCGGCTTTTAACCGATTTAGCCTGATTTAGCTACGAGATTTCAAGCCTTTCAGGGCTGTGTGGCACTATTTTGCACGTATCCGCCTTTGTATAGCAATGGAGAAGAAATGGTCGCTAAGGATCAACTGTCCCATTTTTGATAGCTGAGCTAGCTACAGTGACAAGTCTGTATCAACGTAAAATCAGGCTTTTGCCTCACAAACTGTCCCGTTTATGGGCAAAAGTGGAACAGCTTGAGTCCTTGAGTGTCCAATTAAATTAACGGCTGAAACCTTTGTCTCATAAGCTTTTCAGCCTTAGCGACCAAAATTTCTCCATTACTATACAAAGGCGTACATCAGCTAAGCGGAGCGCAGTAAGGAGCACCCGTTCTCGGCTTAACGATACTGGAAGGATGGTGTCTGGATTCTTCTTCTGAGACATTAGGTTATTTTACAGCGTGTTTCAGGTGTGCGAATCGACACTACGAATCAGTCCCACTGGATTGCCCCTTGACAAACTTACACTGTAAGTTTAACTTACAGTGTAAGCCTACAAAGGTAGACGACGAATAAGAGTGAAAAATATGAATGCACAAGAAACACCACAAAACGTATTGGAAGACATAAGGGGCAAGATGAAGCTTGCAGCACTGTGGGCGAGTTTTATGTTTCTCTACATCTATGTAGATTATTTTCACTTATATATGCCGGGTTCCATAGAGGACATTCTGGCAGGAAAAATGTTTGTATTTGACATTACACAAGCTGTTCTATTAATAGGACTGGCTTCGGTAACAATTCCAGCTCTTATGATTTTCCTCTCTGTTGCCTTGACAGCTAAAGTAAATCGTTGGACAAACATAATCGTGGCTGCGGTTTATATTCCTTTTACATTGTTCAATTTGGCAGGTGAGGCTTGGATGCATATGGTGTTTGGCGCTGTTGTAGAAGTCGTTCTTCTTTTACTAATTATCTCGTATGCATGGAAGTGGCCTAAACAGAAAACATGAACTGATCCCATGTTCCTAGAACCACGAGGCTTACTGTGGACAGCGACAATCTACAAAATACGCTCCATAACCTGATGCAATCTAGCTCACGCTCTAACCCGGCCTACAACACGCTATTGCACGATTACATCAAGTATCATGCTGTGCTTGTTGTCGAGGGAGGCATTTTTGCGCTTCTGCTCATGTTGTTAAGTGTGTATTTCTGGCGACGGTTTAAGAGAACGCGAAAAGCCGAAACTCGCAATTGGACATTTGAGAAAAAAGTGTATTTTTGTTTTGGACTGGTAAGCACTATCGTTACCCTCCTTATGCTTTTGATTGTGGTGGTAAATCTAGGCACCGTATTAAACCCTCGAGAGGGGTTTGCTCAATCCATTCCGGATCTCAGCACACTGCAAGCGGGTACGCAGAAGGCAGCACTTTACCAAGCAGTAAATGATTGGGTACAGTCAGGCAGTGCCCACATGCCGTCTGTGTTGGAAAACAAGGTGAGCGATCGCCTCTCGTGGCAGCGACCAAAGGCAATCGTCTGTAGCATCTTGCTTGTGGTCTTCGCTATTTTCACCGCACGCTTATGGCGAAAGCTGATAAATTCACGAGCAAGTAAGTCCATGTGGAGGCTGAAAGAAAAAGCACTCATTACAATGGGAGTGATAGCCGTTCCTGTTACCCTATTGCTAATGATAATGGCTTTGGCAAACACGCAAGCGTCATTCGCACCTATAACTTTGACGCTACTATTTAGTTAGTCAGAGGAGGTCTCTTGCACCGCTGCCTAATCGGGTCGAGGAGAGCATTTAACTCTCCCCTCCCACACCACCTGCCATGAGGCACCTTACCCCAATTGCCGCCTGATAAAACTCCCCCCTCTGCTCTAACTCAAAGCCGCCTAACAGCAGACCTAACCACACTTCAACCCACGGCAGGCTAAGGTAACAACACAATTCAGTGAACGAAATCCTCTCATCAGGCGTATCTTGCAGCCTTTGCTCGATCGCCTCTGTCCAGTAAGACACCTTCTCCTCATGGGCGATCGCCCACACCTCCTGATTTCTCCCTGCTTCATCCGCTGCCTCCAGATGGTCTACCATCGCCAGCACTGCCGCCTTATCCACCGGAGCCACTATCGATCCCTCTGGTTTCTGGGTTGATTTCATCCGTTGCTTCCGGGCGGGACGTGGCTCCATCAACTCACTCAAATCCACTGCCATCGTCTGCCGCACCACCTCGGCAAAGAATCCCTGCTCAACAACAGGATCACGAGAGGTCTCCTCCCACTCCATCATCCACAGAGCCGATCGCGCCGCACAAAGCTCAGCTACTTGGAGCAACGCCTCTCCCGCAAACCGTAGCTGCTCAGACTCAGGCAGATGAGCCACCATTGCTTCTACAGCATCCAGCATAGACTCCACATTCATCAGATCTGGGCTTTGCTGTGCCCTTTGCAACTGATTCCACAACTCTAGCTCCAGCTGCTCTGCCCTCATAGGACCTCTCTCACCTCAAGACTATGCAAATGCTCAGCATGGTAAGAGCAAGGTCGAATGGGACATTGGGAAACGGAGTGCTGTTCCTCACGGGCAAAGCGTTCAAACCCACTGCGGCGATCGTTACCATAGCGCTGGTAAAGTGCCTCCAACAGTTGACGCGCATACTCCTTGACCAGGCGAGAGGGGAGACCAAACGTATGTTGGGGTTGCGTCATCGCTATCGGTTTGTTTCCCAGCCACAGCTCAACAAACTATAGACTCGTCCGCGATTATCACCCGGCGGCTAATTCAGCTCGATTTGATCGGATTAGTTGGATTACAAATAGCAGTATTTTTACTGCAACGGTTGCGGCATAGCAGAACATTCCGTTATGCTGCCTTTCGCAGAATGAGCTTACCACATAGAAGATCCTCAATTTGTTGAGGAGATAAGGCACTCTTGCCTATAGATCCATTCCAATTTGCTTCAATATCTTGAATCATTTGGATAAGATGATCTAGCGTTGTGACCCTTGAGTAACCTTTAATCTGGGTACTAATGGTGCTGACATCAGCACCATTAGGAAAGACAACAATCCCATAGACTTTAACTTTGCCGTTTGTTTTACGAAAGGGCAACTTACGCATAGTGCTATCGCAGTAAGCGTTGACCTGCTCATAGGGATTACGCTTACTAGCACTCTTGACAGCTTGGGGGATAGCATTGATCCTCGAACGACAATGCCACTTCGTTGTCTTTGCATCTCCCTCAGCAGTAATCGCTCCCAAATAATATTTAGCTTCAACGACGAAGACAATTCCCTGTCCAATAATGAGGAAATCAGCAAATTGACGAGTCCACACTCCTAAACTCACATCAAAATTAGATAGTATTCTCCACTCACCCCCCTTAGCTTGTAGGCTATTTGCTAAATGCTCAAGTACTAGAACTTCAAACTTATTCATAGTTGGGTCCTCATGGAGTTGACCTCGTTTTTGGATTTCCTCCTCCAGAGCAATCAGTTTTTCACTATCCTGCTCCTTTTTATGGTTTAATTCAATGACTGAACGTTCCAATTTCGCTCTCCGCTCTTCGGCTGTAAGTGTTTGCTGTTGGGCATCTTGTAGCTGCTTCTTGAGCATATCGACTAAGGTAGACTTCTCATTTTTCTCCCAAATCTGTTGAGCAACCTCTTGTCGCAACCGAATCAAATCTCGTTCATATTGCTCAAGTCTTTGCTTGCCTAAAGATTGCTGGCCAGTGATTTCTTTTAGCTGACGTTGTAGACTTTCTAAAGCTTTTGTATTGCCAGAGTTGCTTTGTGCTTGGGTCGCAATTTGAATGGCAATCTGATCTTGCAGCTTGGCAATTGTCTGCTCCCGTTGCTGAATTTCTTTTTGGAGCATCTTCTGACTTTGGGCTAAATCAGTCGTAACAGATGCTTTTTGAACTGGAGCAGAGCGTTGACTGTCAAGTTGAGCAATTGCTTTCTCTAACTCTTGTATCCGTTTATCTTTGCTTTGTTGATCTCTGCTGAGTTCATTAGCATAGCTCTCTCGTTCTTCAATCAAGGTAGAAACCTGTCGGAGACGCTCGTGAAGTTGCTGACGTACCGCTGTTAGCTCCTTCAACATCCGTTTTTTATCCTGCTGAGCTAGCCGCTTTTGAAGGCGCTTTCCATTTAATATCCATTCAATGAAAAACCATAATGTTATCCCACTGAGGAAGAAGAGGCTAGTCGTTAGGGAATAGTATTTATGTGCTCCATGATCACTAAGCAAATTTTTTGGTAGTCCTCCTATCCAACTCAAGTAATCTATCCAAAAATTGGGTGCAATCCCCCGAATATAGTAAACTCGCCCTATGACCTGCCCTGAATTCGTTTCACCTGTCAAGTTCCGAGTGGTGGCACGAGAATTTTCAAAACTACCTCTAGCTTTAAGAGGTGGAGGGTCTTGTAGAAGGTCATAGGAATAATTCGATAAATCTTCGACTTTGAGCTGAGTACTCCAGCTCAGTTTTGACTCAGTTAGGTAGAGAACTTGTTGATTCGGACAGGCGAAACTGATGGATGTGCAATTTGTTACGACCATGCCGAATAGCCCGTAGTTGCTGTTCAGCGTCTGTTGAAGTTCCTCAATATCACCTTCAATCAAGGTATAAGAGAGTTTAGTGGGGAGAGTATGGAACAGAATATTAAAGTCAGTTGTCTGTACCCGTGAGATTGTACCTTCCCAGTAGCTTTTGTGATTGGCCCAGTTTGCCGTAGTCGCAACTCCCAGAGCAGAAGCTCCAATTGCAACTGCCCGAACCAATGCGAAAAAGATTGTTTTCATAATATTTTTATGAGGGTCTGATACTTCGTAACCTTTGAGAAGGACATTGTTGTCTAAACCGATCCCCATAGTTGTTAAAACTTAAAAACCTCTAGAATCTTGATGTAAAAAAAGGTTTTCCAGACACTGAGGTTACATACACTAGCCCAGTATTCTGTGCTGATAGGATGTATCCGGAGGTCGGAGAACTCCAGAAGCAGTGCAGATGAGGGATCGGACATTTGTATTGCAGAGAGAGATTTTCTGGGTTGACTATTTATCAACTCTCTGGTTTTTAACGACATTGAAAATTAATCCTGCCGCAGGCAAAGATAGGATGAACTCCAAAACATTTTCCCCTCCCTATTCCGCAATGAACTTATACCTATAGTTCAATCGCTCGGCAAGTATCTACAACTATCCGGATTTTATCGACATTTTTTACATCAACTTATTACTTGATAGACTCAGATAAAGCTGAGGTATTTAATCATATAAACTTCATACCAGTATTTATTTGCCCAAGAACATCTCTAAATAATCTGAGAAAGACGTTGGCATTTATAGGCTAAACACGTTTATAGGTTAAATCAGTTAACTAAGTTTGCATTACAGTCAAAACGTTAGCTATAGCAGCATTGATTGCCTGACTTACCTGCCCTTACGGAATAACCGATTCAGAACAGTTCTCTGGGGGCTTAAGAGTGCTTTTTACTACTGAATGGGCATATTGAAGATTAGGCGTTAGAACCTTTGCCTGAGCGATTGCAGTCTCAAGCCGTGATGGGTCAGGAAATCTGTCCAACACAGAGTGGCTACTCAACCACCAATCCTAGACTGTTTCATCATGCACCCTTCAAAATTTTGCTTCTCAAACGGGGGGCAGGAGGGCGGATCAAACTGAAGATTTGTAGCCGTTTCTAACCCTATCTCCCTGCCCTATTTTCTCAACGGTTATTCCTAACCTATGACTTCCTCACCCGCTGCGATCGCCACTCGTCCCTGTTTCTCATCGTTTACCTCTATCAATTCTGATTCTTCTACGCTCGTGGTCATCGACTCGAATGTTGTGGATTATCAGATGCTGGTTTCCGGTGTACTCTTTGATGCCAGCGTTGTTGTGCTCGATGGTGATCTAGACGGAGTGAACCAAATCACTGCCATTCTGCAACAGTATTCCTCTGTCAAAGACCTGCACATCGTATCTCATGGTGCTCCCGGCACTCTGTATCTCGGTGACAACCTGCTGAACTCGGACACGATCGATCGCTATGCTCAAGGGCTTCAGTCTTGGGCTGTAGAGTCGGTGTTGATCTATGGCTGTCAGGTGGCAGCAGGGAATGTTGGAAAAGCGTTTTTAGACAAGCTACATCGCTTAACGGGAGCGGCGATTGCTGCCTCTACCACTAAAACAGGCAATGCCGCCCTAGACGGAAACTGGCAACTGGAAGTGGCAGTCGGCAGTCCACACCGATCGTTAGCGTTTGATGAAACAACACAGCAACAGTATAGAGGAGTGCTGTCACTTCTTAATGCCAATGATTACGCTGCCTTGAAAGCGTTGTATCAAGGTACCAACGGCGTCAACTGGACAAACAACACAGGATGGAAAGACTGGGATTTTAGCAGCAGCACACCCCCTGATTTGAGTGTAGTAAGCCAGTGGCAGGGCTTGCTATTAGACGGCGATCGGGTCACAACGATTAGTCTAACCAATAACAACTTGGCTGGCAGTCTCCCAACTGAATTAGGCAACCTCAGTAATCTGCAAGATCTCACCTTCAACAAGAACCAACTGAACGGCAGCATTCCGTCTAGTTTGGGCAATCTCAACAAACTGGAAATTATTGCTCTGAACAATAACCAGTTGAGCGGCAGCATTCCATCTGAGTTGGGCAGCCTCAGCACTTTGAAGACTCTCAATCTATCTAGTAATCAGTTGAGTGGCAGTCTCCCAACTGAGTTGGGCAACCTCAGCAATCTGCAAGATTTTACCTTATCCAGCAACCAACTGAGCGGCAGTATTCCCGCTGGATTTGGTGGCCTTAGTAGCTTGAAGAGTTTCAGCCTGAGTACTAACCAACTGAGCGGCAGCATTCCCGTCGAATTAGGCAATCTCACTAACCTGACCAGTATCGCTCTAAACAACAATCAGTTGAGCGGCAGCATCCCAGCCGGATTTGGTAGCCTTAGCAACCTGACCGCGCTGACCTTAAATAACAACCAATTGACAGGCAGTATCCCCGTTGAATTGGGTAGTCTCAGCAACTTGAAGACCCTCATTTTGCAATTTAACCAATTGACAGGCAGCATTCCCGTTGAACTGGGTAACCTTAGCAATCTGACCAGACTCAACTTGAGAGACAACCAATTGAGTGGAAACATTCCCGTTCAATTGGGGAACTTGAGTAACGTGACCTTTATTAACCTGGGCAATAACCAACTCAGTGGCACAATTCCCAGTCAGTTAGGTAACCTCAGCAAACTGAACACGCTTTATCTATTTAGTAACCAACTGAGCGGGCAACTGCCCCAGGCGATCGCCACTCGCATCGGAAGCAGTGTCACAACATATGACCTCGACAACTCGCCGTTTGTGAGCACGATCGCCGATCAATCCACTACAGCGGGTCAGTCAGTCGCGCTGAATCTATCAGTCAGTGATATTGATACGGCTGGCAGCAGTGATCCATCGGTGCTCGCCCTAAAAGCCGTTTCAGATAACCTGACGTTGCTCAGTGAGAGCGGAATTTCCTTCTCTGGCACAGGGAGCGATCGCATCCTCACCCTCACGCCTAACGCTGGGCAAACCGGAACAGCTAACGTTATCTTGACGCTACAAGATGATAGTGGAGAGACGATTGAGAAAATCCTCACGATGACTGTCGGTCTGGCTGGCACTGTGACTGAGCTATTCGACCCCAGCAAAAACGAGTTTGTGGTTTCGGGTGCTCTATTGAGTCTCAATGAAGAAACGCTGGTGCCAGGTAGTCTATTTCGTAGCCGCAATGGCACAGCCAAAATAGACAAGCTGCACGGCACAGGTCGCAATGATGCAATTTTTGGACGAGGCAACAACGACCTGCTGCGGGGTCGGGGCGGAAATGACTTCCTAGCTGGCGGCAAAGCAAAGGATGAGGTCAAGGGCGATGCGGGAAATGATCTACTGTTTGGAGGACGAGGCAACGATATCCTAGTGGGCGGAACAGGCAGCGATACCTTGATTGGGGACTTCGGAGCCGATCGCATCACAACGGGTGCAGGTCGTGACAAGGTAGCCTTCGATAGGCTGACGAGCAGCATCAATGCTGACACCATCACTGATTTCAGCGTCAAACTCGATGTGCTTGTCGTGTCAGCCCAGAGTTTTGGCGGTGGCTTGATTGCTGGACAAAGCATCAGCAAAGAACAGTTCTACATTGGTGATCGGGCGATCGGAGCCGAGGATCGGTTTATCTACAACCGCAGGACAGGCGTTTTATCCTTTGATGCCGATGGGTCTGGATCGGGCAAAGCGATTGCCTTTGCTGACCTCAAAGTCGGACTTAACCTGAGCAGCCAGAACATTACGGTTGTTTAACCTCAATTTGAGAGCCACACTCAGCGTCATTTGACTTGGCGTTGCTTGATAAGGCAGTGATGTTTTGAAGTTGGGGGTGCGGCTATCGTAACCCCTTGAGAATCACGATAAGCAGGGCTACCCCCAATCTAGACCCAGCTTTATGCAGTGATAAGTTAGAATTTTGGCCATGCAACAGGTCGAGTGAACCTTATCCATCAAGGTTTTGCTTATCGATCGATAGGACTCACTTGATCCAGCATCAGACTGTCACGATAGCCGGGAATCAAAGGTTTCAGTATTTTTTGATTGAATAGTTGTTGAAGCTGTGAGCAAGTGGAGCGATCGTCTTATATTCTTACAATAGTCTGATATAGATAAGTGCAATTATCTTTACCTGAATTCACAGCTTAAGCGCGATCGCCCATGAACTCCTCCTCTCCTGACCCCGTTTTACCGATTGTGATTGTCTCACTGGAAGGCGGAAAGCTGGAGGGTGAGGGAAGGGACGATCGCTTTAGGGTAAAGATTAACGCAACTAAAGCCATTGTTATCAAAGGATTTAGCCATTACACGTTACCCTAAAGCACATCCCCCACCCACCGCTATCGCAGGGATTGTCTTTCCCTTCGGCTCCAATGCATTCACAACCGAAGAAGGAATAAGGAAGGATGATCTGATAACCGTAGAATGCTCAAAAACATCGCAAAGCTTTGAATTTCAACGCTTTGAAGTGAGAGGATGTTGGCTTGCCTGAGCGTTCGCGTAGCGTCTCGAAGAGAAGCCCGTATCGCAGTTCTCTGATCTCAAATGTGCCCACAGGCAATGGGGCATAAGGAAGGGGTAGCAATGTCGGTATTGATCGCAGTGAAGTCGATCGTGCATAAGGACTTGATGCGAGATAGGCTAGAGGCAATCTGTACCAAACCGATGATATCGTGGCGACCTCATCCAACACTCTTCCCAATCACCTGAGCCTGCACCGCTACAAGCGCACCAACAAGAGCTACACCGAAGACTTGGGCAATGGGGCAAAGCTGACGCTGATGTTGATTTCGGCCGGGGAGTTTATGATGGGCGCACCAGAAGGGGAGCCAGAAAGTAAGGATAACGAGCGCCCGCAGCGACTGGTCAAGGTTCCACATTTCCTGATGGGGCGCTACCCAGTCACCCAAACTCAATGGCAAGTCGTGGCGGGCTATGACCGTATTACTCAAGACCTTGACCCTGAGCCGTCGCGATTTAAAGGAGATGATCGCCCGGTTGAGCGAGTGAGTTGGGAGGATGCCCAGGAATTTTGCCAGCGGCTGTCTGCTAAAACAGAGAACACTCGGCAGTATTGCTTACCCAGTGAATCTCAATGGGAATATGTCTGTCGAGCCGGGATGACGACTGCATTTCACTTTGGCGAGACAATCACGCCTGACCTAGCGAACTATGACACAACTTCTAATTACAACGGTAGTCCGACCCGTGAGAGCCGAGGAGAAACCACGGATGTGGTCAGTTTTCCAGCTAATGATTGGGGATTGTGCGATATGCACGGCAATGTTTGGGAGTGGTGCGAAGATGATTGGCATGGTAGCTACGAAGGCGCTCCTAGTGATGGTAGTGCCTGGGTGGAAAGCAATAGTAAAGGGACAAAAAGGCCGCTGCGGGGCGGTTCCTGGAGCTACGGTCCGAGGTATTGCCGTTCTGCCGCTCGCTTCAACTTTACGCGCGATTTCCGCTACTACGACGTCGGTTTTCGGGTGTGTTGCGTGCCGCCGAAGCTCTCTTCTTAATTCTCAGCTCTTAGCCCTTAGCGCTCGGTGCTTTCTTAGACTTTTCTTTTTCCGGAATAGCTTGAGGGTTGAAGGATTAGGGGATGAGAAGAAAATTGGCTAAGCTATGACGAGATTTGATTTTTCCGGAGACTTTACCGCGTTATGGCAAGACTGGTTGAATTTGATGTGGGTGAAGGGCATACGATCTTGATTGAGGTCGAGGAGGTCGAGTCTGAAGAAATCACACCTGTTGCTAAAGCCCCTGGAGAACTTGCAGCCAAGGCACGCCAAACCCTAAGTGAAGCACTGGATGATATTGCACCGATGGTGCGAACGGTGAAGCAGCGGCTCAGTGCCCTGACTGATCCAGCAGATGAAGTTGAGGTGAAATTCAGCATCAAGCTGAGCGCTGAGATTGGCGCTGTTGTGACGAAAGTGAGCGGTGAAGCAACTTATGAAATTACACTGAAATGGACAAATAAATGACCTTCAGTGTTGACGACTATGAACGAGCAATCGCCCGCATTTTTGATAATCAGGGACATGTGATTGGCACTGGTTTTTTAGTTGCGCCTGGATATGTACTCACCTGTGCCCATGTGGTGTTGCAGGCGATCGGGATTGCCAAAGAAAAGTTTGCTGAGTACGAAGAACAGCCTCAGCGGATATCTCTGGATTTTCACGTTCTCGCCAGTGGTCAGCCGATCGAGGCAGACGTGGTCGCGTGGCTGCCCTACAGTCTGGAGAGCGGTGATGTGGCTGTCCTAAAACTACGAACTTCAGAGCCAGAGGGAGCGAAGCCAATTCCGCTCGATGAAGTGTCACGCGCTGAGGTAGAGAACGATGAGCATTCTGCTTATGGCTTCGGCAACAATGTTGGGGGTCGATCGGATGCCTACCGCCCGAAAACAACGGTTGCGGGGGGGCGTTTCCAATTGTGCAAGGTGGGTGATGCCAATGATGAAACAATTCAGCCAGGGTTTAGTGGTTCTCCCGTCTGGAACGGAGCGCGGAAGCGTGTCATTGGCATGGTGGCGACAGCATTTGTCCCGAAAGACGAGCAAAAAAGTAAAGCCTATGTTATTCCCACCAAAGAACTACGCCCCGTTCTGAAGCAAGTTGATGCCCTTTACTTACATGATGTTTTAGCACAGAGCCTTGAGGCATGTGGCAGTGCTGATGAAAAAGAACGGCTTCAGATCGCGATCGCTGCTACTTTACGGCGATGTAATCCCAGTGGGGGCGATCGCCCCTGGCAAGCCCAATTAGTAGATTTGAGTATCGATCGTGCTCCTACTCTGGGTTGGGAAGTTGAAGGCAGGCTAGTTCACTTTGCGGTGATGTTAGCACGGATGGATGATACCCCGCCGCACACCTCAGAACAGATAGAAGCGTGGGTAGAACGATGCGGATTTAGATTTTCAGACTTATTCGTTCGCATCGATCGCGAAATGAAACAGCAAAAAGTTCCATCCAGCAATATTTGTCAGCATCTAATGGTTGCAGTTGAGCCAAAAGAAACATCGGCGGATCAGTTGCGCGTCACTCTGTGGGTTGTTCCTGATCGTGAAACCTATGATCCACGCAATCCGCCGCTACCGCTTGTTTCTGAGCAGAATGTTGCGATCGCAGAACTGCCTGGATTCATTCGTAAGCAGATTCGTAAAAGGTTACGCCGAACCCCTACTCCGACGATTCATTTGTTTGTCCCGCGATCGTTGTTTAATTGCGATGTTGAGATGCAGCCGAGTAGCAAGTTGGGAGCGGTTCTGGGCGGTGAATACCCCTTTGTGCTTCGCACAAATCTCAAGACTCATCCCATTGGTTCCTACTATTACGACGATTGGCATGAGAAATGGGAACAGCTTGAAAAATCTTATGAGGATAAAACCTGTGAGGTGTTTAAGCCAATAAACTGTGCTCTACCCGATCGGGCTTTGATTGCAGAACTAGAAACGATTAACGCTGCAATGCTTGTAGAGTGCAATTCTGTCAGTGAGTTGTTCGAACTAATTGCGGATGAGACTGCATTGCCAGTGGCACTCTGGTCACGCAACCCTCAATTTCAAGACGGGTTAGCGGATGTGCTGGACTGTGTTGTTAAACGCTTGCCGCATCGCATCCAACAAGAACGGGGTACGGCGCGTAATTCCACAGTCAATCCTGAAGCAAATCCGCTACTGGGGCATCATCTGAGCCTAATATGGGAAGATCCCAAAATCGTGCCGCCCGATATGCAGTTTGACCCGGAGGCATGTTAACCCCATGAGCGACGAACCTTCAGAGACTCCAGCCAGCAGCTCCAATCCCTTTCATCCGATATTCAAAGGCACTGGTGAAGAGCGGTTTCAACCTACCGACTCGCTACCGCTGCCGCCTGCGCCCACTTGGCGAAGAGCCGATCGCCGTAAGCAAGAGCGGGGAGCCACGTTTCAAGCGCGTTCTGAAGAAATTGAACTGGTGAATGCCGCCCTCTATCTGCGGCGACCCCTGTTGGTCACTGGAAAACCAGGCACTGGGAAAACCTCTTTAGCCTATGCGATCGCCCGTGAATTGGGACTGGGTGAAGTTCTATACTGGCCGATTACGACCCGGACAACCCTCAAAGATGGACTGTATCTTTACGACGCGATCGCTCGGTTGCAAGATGCCAACAGCAGCCGTCCTCGTGAGGGAGAGCCAAGCGATCGCTTCGAGAACGTGGGTGACTATATCCGCTTAGGGCCATTGGGAACGGCATTGGTTCCTGCCAAAAAGCCGCGTATTTTGATTGTCGATGAGATCGACAAGAGCGATATCGACCTGCCAAATGATTTGCTCTATGTCTTTGAAGAGGGAGCCTTTGAGATTCCTGAACTAGTGCGGATTGAAAATATCAAGGACACCGTTGAGGTGCGCACTGCTTACAAAGATCAGCAGGAGTTTATCTTTAACGATGGCTATCAGATCACGAACGGCAAAACGAGCATTCCGGGGGGCAAGATTGCCTGCGAAGAATTTCCGCTGATGATTTTGACGAGCAATGGAGAACGCGACTTTCCACCGCCTTTTCTGCGGCGCTGTGTGCGGTTGACGATGGAAGAGCCGGATGAGAATCGTCTGGGACAAATTGTCAATGCCCACCTGCAACAGCAAGTAGTGCAAGACGGTGAAGCAGTAAGTCTGCCGTCAGCAGCAGATATCGAAAAACTCATCGGCGATTTCCTGAAAAAGCGTAGCGATCGCAGTCGGGGAGATCTAGCAACCGATCAACTCCTGAATGCGGTATACCTGGTGATGCGCGATCGCGATTCTGATCTAAAAAACCGAGAAGACCTGATTAATCGACTGTGGAAACATCTCAGCAGCAGCGAAGACCAACAGTCGGACAGTTCGCCAAGACGCTAGCAGATACCCAGCTAGACTTTGATGCGATCGACCTTGCCGATATCCTTTGGTTGGCTCAGTTCATTGAGCCAGCCGCCTCGGTGCAGGTAGACACACCCGTGCCAAAAACGGGTTTGCAGAGCCAGCCAATTCAGGCAATCGACAGCACTGAACCCGCACTGGATATCTATCCCGACGAACAACTCCCGTCCCAGGCGAGACAAGCCTCAACCGAATCTGAGCAACCGACCGAGAAATCCAAAGGCACCCCGTTTTCAGTTCCGGCAGCGCCCGCATTACGAACCCGGATGAATCTGGCTCGATCGCTTCGCCCCCTGATGCGGAAGGTGCCATCTCAGACGCGATTTGATCTGGATGAAGATGCCACCGTGACGCAAATTGCTGAGACTGAGGTCTGGATGCCTGTGGTTCGACCCAGGCAAGAACGCTGGCTTGAACTCGATTTAGTAGTCGAAGACTCCAAGACGACAGTGATTTGGGAACGAGCGATCGCGGAACTGAACCATCTGGCGGAATACCAAGGGGCGTTTCGGGCTGTCCGCACTTGGCGGCTGAGCGCTAGTGCCGGAAAAGTCCAATTGTTTTCTCGATGGAACGATCGCCCAATTCAGTCCGAGGCAATACCTATCTTGGCGAATCGACAACGACCTCACACACCAAGGGAACTGATTGACCCCACGGGGCGGCGGCTGATTTGGCTGGTGACAGACTGTACTTCTTTGCTGTGGCGGCAAGATTTAATCTACGAGACGCTGTTGGACTGGGCCAAAGTGCAGCCAATTGCGATCGTCCAGATGTTTCCAGAGCGGCTGTGGTCACGCACTGCCTTGCGCGATGGGCATATTGTGCGGCTGAGTGCGCTAGCGCCTGGGGTGCCGAGTGCTCGGTTGGAGATTGAAGGTTTACCTCAACGTCTAGAACGGCGCAGGGGTGAGGAATTGGTCACAGTCCCAATTATCACCCTAGATGCGGTGTCAATGGGTCTCTGGTCACAGGTTGCCGCTGGGACTGGCAGCCGCACCCCCGGACGCACGTTTGACCTGTCTTTTATCCGCAGGCAGGCTGAAAAAGGAGTGTCAGACCGTTCCCGCTCGGCATCGCAGAGAACGGCGCAGGAGCGAGTCGCGCTGTTTCGGGCAACGGCATCCAAAACCGCGCAGCAATTGGCAGATTTGATGGCAGCAACGCCCGTGAGTTTGCCCGTGATTGACCTGTTGCGGGATGCCTTTCGGGCTGACTTTGAGGAGGAGATCCAGCAGGCGCACGTAGCAGAGGTTTTGCTGAGCGGACTCTTGCAGCGCTGCGATATGGAAGCCGATGCGGTGTGTCGCTATGAGTTTTGGGGCGATGATGCCTCGAATTGGGATGAACGAGTTAGATATATTTTGCTGGGGGATGCTTCGATCTCCAAGACGAATCAGGTGTTAAACGTATTGTCAGAGGTAATTTGCCAGAAGCTAAACCTCCCTTCAAAGAGCTTTCAGGCATTGCTCAGCGAGCTAAAAGACTCAGAAGAGGGCGATTTGCGAGCTGCCACCCTGCCCTTTGCCAGGGTGGGTTTGGATGTATTACATCGAATGGGGGGTGAGTATGCGGCTCTGGCTCGTCGCTATGACCCAGAGGGAAAAAACAACCCCGCTGCTGCCAATCTGGAGCAAAATGATTTCCCTCCCCAAGACTTAGAAGATCTGGAATACGAAGTCGCCAAACTGATCAACTTCCCCTCCCTGCAACCATGCGAGTACGAATCTGCCACCATCTCCGCCATCCTTGATCGCTTCGACTACGAAACTGCCACGTTCAAACTGGAGAACCGCTGGCTGGGATTGAGCCGCGAACGGGTAATCCAGCGTCGTCGTGCTGCAACCTGGGGCTATACCGAACCCCTCAGCACTAAAACTGGGGAAGAGATTGGACTTGACATGATTGCTATCCTTGGCGGCAGCTTTACGATGGGCGAACCGAAGAGCGAACCGGGAAGTGGAGATAGCGAACGGCCCCAACATGAAGTGACTCTTCAGCCCTTCTACCTAGGGCGTTATCCAGTCACCCAGGCTCAGTGGCGAGTTGTGGCAGGCTATGACCGCATTGTCCAAGACCTTGACCCCGATCCTTCAAACTTCAAAGGGGATAATCGCCCAGTGGAGAACGTGAACTGGGACGATGCCCAAGAATTCTGCCAGCGGCTCTCTGCAAAAACCGGAAAAGACTATCGGTTGCCCAGTGAAGCCCAGTGGGAGTATGCCTGCCGATCCGGGACTACTACACCCTTTCATTTTGGTGAGACGATCGCCCCCAATCTGGCAAACTACAGGGCGACTGAAACCTATAACGACAGCCCGAAAGGGGAATATCGGCAAACAACTACGCATGTAGGCAGCTTTCCAGCCAATGAGTGGGGATTGCATGACCTGCATGGCAATGTATGGGAATGGTGCGAAGATGATTGGCATGGTAGTTATGAAGGTGCTCCCGATGATGGCAGTGCATGGGTAGAGATCGATCGAAAAAAGGCTGAAAGGCTGCTGCGGGGAGGTTCCTGGTTCTTTATTCCGGGGAATTGCCGTTCTGCCTGTCGCTTCAACATTACGCGCGCTTACTGCGACGACGGCTTCGGTTTTCGGGTGTGTTGCGTGACGCCGTTCGCGGAACGTCTCCCCTAGAGAGTACTCTTCACCATCAGAGCTGGCTGATGGGAATCAGCCGGGAGTATAAGAAGAGTCCAGACTTGTTCTAGTGATGCATCAACATCCAAACATACCCAGCGGTTGGATAGCTTGGTAGGGGCTTCCCGAAGAGTCATTCAGCCGCGACCTCTATTCATGACGCTGCTTAATCGATCGATGCGAGAAGTCCCCTCTAGTCCCACCAAACGTCTTGTCATCAGCCGTCAAAGACATCGGGGGCAGTTCTTCCCTGAACCACTGAATGAGACTACCCGCCTCGACATGATGCAGATCCCTGGCGGCACCTTTCTCATGGGTTCTCCCCCAGATGAACTGGACAACTACTCAGATGAACAGCCCCAACACGAAGTTACTGTGCCAGCCTTCTTCATGGCTCGCACCCCCATCACCCAAGCGCAGTGGCAGGCTGTAGCAACCTATCCAATCGTAGAGAGCGACCTAGATGCCAACCCCTCTCATTTCAAAGGAGATAATCGCCCGGTAGAGCAGGTGAGCTGGGATGATGCCACCGAGTTCTGTCAGCGACTCTCACAGCGAACAGGTCGCACATACCAACTGCCCAGCGAAGCCGAGTGGGAATATGCCTGCCGTGCAGGGACTACAACGCCCTTCCACTTCGGTGAAACTCTCAGCGATGAACTAGCAAATTATTGCGCCCAAGACCGAGAGATTAACGGCACGCTATACAAAGGTGTATATGGTCGTGGCATTCTGGGGCAATACCGCGAAGAAACCACTGATGTAGGTCAGTTTCCTGCGAACCCGTTTGGACTTTATGACATGCACGGTAATGTTTTGGAGTGGTGCGAAGATGATTGGCACAACAGCTACGAAGGTGCGCCCAACGATGGCAGTGCTTGGGTAGAAAGCGATCGCACAGAGACGGACAGGCTGCTGCGGGGCGGTTCCTGGTACTTCCTTCCTCGGAATTGCCGTTCTGCCTATCGCAGCAACCGCTTGCGCGATGACGGCGACAACATCATCGGTTTTCGGGTGTGTTGCGTGCCGCCCAGGCTCTCTTCTTAGTTTTCAGCCCTTAGCTCTTAGCGCTCGGCTTTTTTTTAGCCCTTTCGTTCTCGCCGTAGGCGATACGTGCTATGCACACACAAGGTGAACAATTTTTTCGTGTCTCTCCCCCGCAGCCATCTGTTTGGCTTGGGCGATCGTCGTTCTCAATAAGACAGGGGTGAATTGCAATAAGCTGATATGCGTTGTGTCGGGATGAGCTAGATCTATGGAAAATGAGGGTTTGAGCCGTCTACATGAACTTATTCCAAGTTCCTCTGCTAGTTTAGTTCATTACAATTTCAGCAACGCCGATTAAATTATTTAGACTCTTTGCACTTTGAGTTGTTGCTAGTGAGTGATGCATTTGTACTATCTCTTGATTTTTTCTATACTTACTCACTCAAACGAGAAAAAAGGGCGCACTTATTGTTGAAAAACTATGAGTCAGAAGCTAATTCCTCTTTATCTTGATCAATAATCTCCGCGATCGCAGACTCCACTTCCATTTCCAATTGCTCTACGCTGGGTAAACTTTCTGCCAGTGGTTTTGGCAACCGATGAGTTGCAACGGCGATCGGTGAGCTGACATTTCTAAGGGCATACTCTGCAATTGTCTTCTTCTTATTCCGGCACAAGATGATTCCAATAGTTGGCTGATCATCAGGATGCCGAAGCAAATCATCAACAGCAGAAACGTAAAAGTTCATCTTGCCAGAATACTCTGGCTTGAACTCCGTCATCTTTAAGTCAATCACTATATAGCAGCGTAGTTTGACATGGTAAAACAACATGTCAATAAAAAACTCGTCTCTATCCACCTCTAAGCGGAACTGGCTGCCCATAAAGGAAAACCCTACACCTAGTTCCAGGAGGAAATCCCGAATATGCCTTACCAGTTCTCGCTCCAAATCTCGCTCTTGAGCACCCTTCTCTAAAGTTAAAAAATCCAGGTTGTAGGGGTCTTTAACGAGTTGCTGTGCAAGATCAGATTGAAGCTTAGGTAGTGTGCGTTCAAAATTAGTAATCGCGCCACCTTGGCGGACATGCAAATTGCTCTCGATCTGCATAACTAAAATGTCCCGGCTCCAACCATTTTCAACGGCTTGTTGAGCGTACCAAAGCCGATGCTCCTGAACTTTGAGCTTCTCAAGGAGAGCAATATTGTGTCGCCAGGGTAATTGTCCAACGCTGCGTTGGACAATTTGCTCATCAGGGTATGCTTCAGCAAATGCCCTCATATACATAAGATTGGAGCGGGAGAACCCTTTAATTTCAGGAAACTCCTTCTTCAAATCTTTCGCTAACTTCTCAATAACTTTTGTCCCCCAGCCCTCTTGTTCCTGTTGCTCTAAAATAGATCGCCCAACCTGCCAATAAAGCATTACAAGCTCTTGGTTGACAGCTAATGCTGCTCGAACTTGGGCTGCTCGAATCCGCTCTTTAAGTCCCTTGAGCCAGCGACTGTAATCTTCATCGGCTTGAAATAATTTCCCTGTCATTTCCTAAATAATCCACTCTCACACTATTTATTTGGAGCTTTCTAAGGTCTCTTCGACCTTAGAAAGCATTGCCTTAAGGGTTTTATGTAGGATCAGCAAACTTTCTTGGTCAGCTTCATCGACGGGGAACTTCTCAAGAGAACGGCTCAGTTTAATTGTTGGATTAGTTCCATTTACTGGTTGTTGAGACCCATGCTGCTTAATGGTTTTGCTTACCAGGCTGCGAGTGTCACGTACTGATAAATTTTGATCAATAACTTGCTGCGTCGTCTCACTACGAATTTGTTCAGCCTTTTGTTCGTCTATTCCCAATCGAGCGCTCGTTAGTTTTGCCAATTCCCTGACTTTGCCATCTTCCAACCCAACTGAGCGAATAGTGTCTCTGAGATCGCTTGGATAACTTAAAGATGGAAAAATGTTAGTGTTGACCGAAGCCGGATTCAACTTAAATTTCAGCAGCACTTTTAAGATGGCATCCTGCTCATGAGTTCGCCAGTCAATTGACTCGATCCACGTCACTTGGGTTTGCTTGTCAGCAGCTCTGATATCTGAAAACTCATGTGCTCTACCTGCTGCTTTTAGCTTATTAACTAACGCATTCAGTTGCTCAGGAACCTCTTTTTGAGGAAGTTCAAAGGAATAGCTTTTTGCGATCAAAGCGACCAAATTTTCAGCTAAGTCGATAGCGCACAATTTCTCTGCATGGAGACTGGTAACGATAGCACGCTCAAGAAATTGAGGATCATCAGGAGATGACTCCTCTGGTAGATAAACTGCATCAAGCGTTTTCCAAGCATCGGGGTTCTTAGAGTTTAGTAATGATGCGCCTCTCCAACGCAACTCTCCATCAAAGATAAGCGATATTCCTTCATCATTGACAGGAAACAAAATGATAGGAGTCTGTTGCCCATGCTCCTCTAAACTAGCAGCCCTCTCTCGCACGATCGCCTCTGTAATAACCTGTCGAGGTTGCTGAGGATTTCGCTGGATTTTGCGAATGCAGACCTTCTTTACTCCTCCAGCCTGCACCAGTTGCTCTGTAAGTGCCTGAATCTGTTGCTCCAACTCGGCTTTTTGATTTGAGTTAAGCATACCTGTTTTGAGAGCAGCGATTTCAGCCTGCAACTGCTGAAGCTCTTCATCCTTTAGCTTGACTTGCCGTTTCAGTTCAAGAGCTTGTTTAGCAATTGCACTACCTTGAAACGATCCCGTTAAATCTACAGGTTGTTTTACCATCTTACAAACGCTCTTCAATTGCCTGAATAACTGGGTCAAAACCTTTAAGGGCAGGTGCTTTAGGTCGATAAATGTAGACAGGTCGCCCTACATTTGGGTCTGAAGCATTGATAAACTCTGCTGAAAATTTGACCTGAGGAAAACACTCTGTCTCATGATCCTTCAAGATTGAAGGTAATGCGGTTGGATTATTACGATCCAGGATTTTAGAGTGAGCAGCAATCTCTGGCTGTCTTGTGTTGGGTAAAAAACCTAAAAGCTCAGGTGGTGGATCTAGGTCAAGATCTAGTGCGTTTGAGTAGAACCATTCTAAAAACAATCCTCCACTGGTCGTTGCTTTGAAATCAGGTTCAACAACCACAATTAAATGAGTAATTGCCGGGAGAATGATAGTTCCGAATGGCTCAAGCCCACCGGGAGTATCAATTATGATGACATCAAAATCTAACGGGAATTTCTTGAGACGATCCTGAAGGATGTAATACCGACGCTTATAACTTTCAATTTCCCGTGGTGTTTCACGTAAAGCTGCTCCACCTTGAATTAGAAATGCATTCTCTGTATAGTCCTGCCAGATAGGGGTAATTGGATAATCCCCTTTAAAAGTAGGCTGAAAAATTTTCGCTGCGGAGTGTTCAGGATTAGCAATACCCAGTCCTGTCCACAGTCGAAGAGAATCTTGTTGATCCAACTCGATTAGCAGCGTCTTATAACCTTTCTTAGCGAGAGGGTAAGCAAGATGAGCACTGACCGTTGTTTTGCCTACGCCTCCCGAATTGCTCATGACGCCCAGGATTACTTGATTCTGGGTCTTACGTTTTGCCATAGTTCAATTACCGGGATGCTCGATCTTTGGACAATTGTACTCCTTGTTTAATATTGCATAACGTTATGCAGTATTAAAATTGCTTGTCGATCTTTCGTTCTCTCGCTGCATAACGTTATGCAGTGATGATTTTTACATCTCCTAGTGCCACCGCCTACATGCAAAAGGCACACCTTATTAAAGTTGTTCAGTTGCCTTGAGAAAAGCTCGCTTCGCAGCTACTTTGCTCTTGCGATTGGTGTAGCGTTTGAAGCTGCGAATATCTCGATGGCGCGATAGCTCCATTGCCAGAGCCGTATCCATCTCCAGCTTCACAATTAAATGAGTGCAGAAGGTATGCCGCCCACGATGAGCATGTAGGTTAATTCCTGTGTATTCAGCAAGCTGGTTCATCACTTCCTGTACTCCCCAGTAGGTTAAACGCTGTCCTCTACTGCGGTTAGAGTTAGAGACAAACAGGGGACTATGCGGCGTAATCTCTTGTTTCGTTGATTTTGCTTGTGTCTGCCGTTGTTGTACATAGGTGTCCAAATCAACCTGTGCTTGTCGAGTGAGTGGGACTTCTCCCACGCTGTCATGCTTTGCTTCTCGGATGACAACTTGCTGCCCATCGTAGTCTTCAAAATTGAGGTTAATGGCTTCCTCTGCCCGCAAGCCATGTAACAACACTGAGAATAGGGCGCGATCGCGCATCGGATCACGACTCGCTTCCGCGATCGCAACATAGATCTGCTCGATCTCTTCATCTTCCAACTCTTGGGACTGAGCTTCTGGCACCTTCTCCTGCTTCACCCCAGTCGTCGGATCGCTAGTGATGTACTCCGACTCCAGCATCCACTTATAAAAGGTCTTGAGCGTTCGCAAAATACGATTGACCGAATTGGCTGCCAGCCCCCGATCTTGCAAAAGATATTGCTTGAACAGTGCCACCTGCCGTCTGGTGACATTGGCCCATGCCTGCTGCGTCCAGTCCATGAAATATTGCAAATCTCGACGGTAAGCTTGCTCGCTTTTGGGCTTGAGCGATCGCGCCGCAAGAAACTCATCCACCTTGGCCTGTCTCAAATCTGTCAGAGAGGCAGACCTAACCGCAGGAACCGCAGGAGTTTCCTGACCACCCCCAAGAGGCACAATCACAGGTTCTGGAATAGCTGGACGTTTCATAGCGATCGCGGGGTAACAACGTGGGGCGGCATCCCAACCCTTTCGATTAAAGCGCGAGGCAAGGAGAACGAAAACACTTCATTTCAAGCAGTTGTTAATAAGCATTTATACTCATTCCTAAGATTTTATCCCCGATATTTGACCAATATCGGGGATAGAGCAATTCTAAGACGAAATAG
>DATNPL010000041.1:0-12561 GCA_036703255.1 Coleofasciculaceae cyanobacterium | reverse complement strand
GGGTAAGATGTCGAGCAGCAGGGGTTCAAAGATTTCCCATTCTGCATCTGTGAGGTCGCTGGAATAAGGCATGGCATCTCAATGAGGGAAGTTGGAGCACCTAATTCCTATTCTAAAAGATCTCAAATGGGTTCTATAGAAGGACTCACTGCTAACTTGAGTATTAGTCTCATAATGAACAACAACAAATCGAAACCACTTTGGAGGTGTCTGGAATATGACTTCAGGATTATCAACAATGCTCGAAGTATACTCACCTTGCTTGAAGAACCGAGAGGATGGGGAGTCACGGTACCTCAATTGAACAAATAGACCTGTCCGAAATATAAAAGATGGAGAAAAAAGATGGTAGAACGGAGTTTTGCCGCTCTACCAACGATGAAAAATCCACTACATTATATTCACAAGTACCCCCACCGCACACAACAACTGTTGGGCATTGATTACCCACAGCTGCTCAAACTCCTAGAACAAGCCCAGTTGAAACAAGCCGAACAGCAGACCGAGGTGGAACGCCAAAAAGTTCGGGTCAACGCTCCAGGGGGAGGACGCAAACCCATCCTCTTGGTTGATGAAGAGGTCTGCCTATGCCTGTTCTACTTACGGCACTATCCTACCTTCGAGGTGCTAGGGCTTCAGTTTGGGGTGTCCAAGACTGAAGCCAACGACACATTTCATTACTGGCTGAAGTTGCTACGGGGACTGCTGCCTGCCAGTCTGCTCGAACAGGTGGAATCGCATTCTAGCGATTACCTCAGGGTGCAGGAGTGGCTAACGCAGTTCCAACTGATTGTGGATAGTCTGGAGCAAGCTAGAGAGCGGCCTGGAAACAACCTGGAACAACGGTCGTATTTTTCAGGCAAAAAGCAGCAGCACACGTTCAAATCGCAGATTGTTACCTTAGCTGGCGGCAGAGATATTGTCGATGTGAGTGCTGGAGCCAAAGGGCCGACCAGCGATATCTCTCTGTTTCGGCAACGGCAGTCAAAGTTTGCTCCAGGGCAGGGATTTGACGGTGATAAAGCCTATGTGGGAGCAGAAAACGTGCAAACGCCCCACAAAAAGCCTCGTGGCAAAGCCCTGACACCGGAGCAAACAGCAGAAAACAAAGAATTCTCCAGTACTCGACGGATTTTCGTGGAGCATATGATCCGCTTAGTGCGAATTTTCCGCGTTGCAAAGGAGCGATTCCGTCTTCATCCTGACACCTATGAACAAGTGATTCTGACGGTTTGTGGTTTAGTGAGATTGCGATTAGGCATGATTATTTTGCCCGTTTCACCTCAGTCTTGAATCGGAGGGAAGACATGAATTAGCGAACCCTATGTTTTGCAACTAAACTAACAGAAACTATCTTCAAGCCGCATTCTGCCGTTGAGCCTATGGTGAACGCAACCACACTCAAAAGCAGACACAGCTTGGACTACAAATTTTCGGACAGGTCTAATGTGCAATAGAAAAAACCGAAAGTCACGATGACAATAAGCTGAATAATTGCTATCCACTCTGCGGCATCCCAGTCTATGTCAAACATATTACTTTTTAGACACGTTACATCATTAGGCTCTAGAATTCCCAAACGGCAATTACAAACTACTAACCTTCACGACGGAAACGAAGCCAGCTAACTATATATTCAACGTCACATCTGCTAGATAAGTACCTACTTTGCCGAGATTATCTAGCCCATTTGCGTGATAACACCCGCTTCTTAAGGAATTAAATAGAATTTTTGCAGTCTAAGTCCGGAGTTCTGGGGTGTTATCCGTCATATCTGAGGGTTAATCCTGGAGATGAGGTGCTTATCCGTCATTTACACAAGATAACACCCCGAATGCCGGAGTTATCTATCACTAGGCGATGCTGCAACCTCCATCATCTCGCCTACCCGATCGCCCCTCCCCAATCTCACCTCCCAAAATACAGATGAACTTGTGCGACAAATGGCTTGACGATCGCCCCCTCATCCGTATATTGTTATCCGCTAAGGTTGCTTTTCGGTTTTTTGCGCCCAGCAGCCTTAATTCACCCAAAAACCTCTGGCGAGGCATGAAGTAGTTACAGCTACGACATACCTCTAACCTTACAGACCGACGTGTCCAGTCCGTGGGGCTTAAGCTAGTGTAGCTTTCTCGTTACACTCCTTGGCGCTACTTGTTCAATCGATCGTGAGTAGCCATGTTTTTGGGGTTCCTTCTCGGCTTGTGTTTACCGCAAGCGAGAACTCAACGAGTGAACCCAACCAAAACAACAAGGAGAATAGATTATGACCGGAGAATTCAACTTCTTCAACCATCCCGCATTGCAGCCAGGGGACGAACCCAACCCAGAGCGAGAGGTGATTCGCGTGATTATTTTTGCCTCCCGCGATGCGGTGAGAGCCACGATTCACGAATCGCATGTGCGAGGATTCCGGACGATCGACACCTGGAGTCCGCTGTTGCCTACCCCTGACCCGCAAAAGGTAATGGCGATCAGCACCCACTATCGCCCGACAAACGGTTAGACGATCGCCCAACTCATAGGTGACAGAGTAGAAGTAGTGGAGCGGCTGTCAGATTCAGACATCCCCCTCCGCTACTCCCGTTATTGCTTATGCTAAACTTGATTTCGCTTGAGCAAAGATTAACATTGAGAACACAGAACTCGATCGCGCTGTCTGGGCAAATATGTTTTAAGTAAAAGACATTGGAATCTCTATGCCAACTGCTCTGGCTCAATACGCCTCGTCATGAACCCTACGCGATCGGCTAAATGCCACCTTCTAGCTCTTCTATATCATTTAGCGTCAGCGGTGTTTGGGCGCTATGGCGAACATACAAAACATAAACTGTGTCATCTCGAATTGCAAAAAGCACGCGATATACATTCTTGGCTTTTCCGTAAAGAAGTTGACGTACTTCTTCTGGGAAAATCTCATGTTCAACTGCTAATGCACAACGCTGGGGGTTCTCTTGGAGAGTCGCTATAGCATTCGTTTATCCTCGAAACCAGCGATCGGCAAATTCAGGATTACGTTCTCGATACCAGCGATAGGCTTGTTCAATCTGAGCTTCCGCAATTGAGGTAATTTCAACCTGAAATGTCATACTTTTGCTGCATTTCTTGAATGAAATCCCCGATGGGGCGAGTTTGACCAGAGTCTAGCTCCTCGAAGCCTTGCTGAATTCCCTCAATGGTCTCCAATTGAGCTATCAGTTGGCGTAGTTTGGCAGAATTGATTTTGCCAGGATCGAGAAAAGTGACGAGAACTTGAGAGCGATCGCTAACATCTTGCGGTAGCTCAGAGAATTGAATTTGCCCATCCTGATAAATGCCTTCAATGGTTTTTAGCATAAGTTACCGTTGGGTTAATTTCTCCTTATAATTCTATCAGCTAACTTTAAAGGGCTGGATTTATAATTTCCGCCTGTTCAAGGCCATTTGGAGCGACCAGTCCCACAGTAGTTATCAACAAACTCTTGGATCTGAATGCGCGTTGCTGAGATAACTTTTTGTTTTCGGCTCTCGTGATGCGGTGAGAGCGACGATTCACGAATCCCATATGCGAGGATTTCGGACGATCGACACTTGGAGTCACGCTGTTGCCCACCCCTGACCCACAAAAGGTAATGGCGATCGCCCAAGTTACGGCACAAAAATAGCGGAGAGGCTGTCAGATTCAGACATCCCCCTCCGCTACTCTTCTATTGCTTATGCCAAACTTGATTTCGCTTTGCCCAATCTATAGCAAACGGAAAATGAAAGGATAGCGGAAAGACTGTTCAGGAGTGCTCAAGCACTGGACGATCGCCCAAATGGAAAGGCTGCAATGCACCAAGAACCATAGGCCGTTGGCTAACCCGAAAGTCAGGAAAGACAGGGGAATTAAAAGAATGCTGTAGAGCCAAACATTGAAGTGAAAGTTAATGGCTTCTTTGGCGTTCTCTTTGACGACGGGATCTTCTGATACAAACAGAATGGCAATAGGGATTCCAATAGAAACTACTAGCGCACTCAGAAAGATAGAGCCATGACACAGGCTCGACAGCAGCTTCCGCTTATCGTAATCGTACAGATTTTGCATGGTGATCCCCTTATGGCTGACCGGATTTAACGTTCGAGTTAACGGGTTGAGTTAACTGGGCTTATACCTTTACATCGTACTGGGTAGGCGCAAATTCAAGCAGTAAAGTTTACCGAACCGATCGGGGCGGCAACCTGCCAGAACTTAGATTCAAGCCAGAGAGTTCAAGCCAGAGAGTTCAAGCCAGAGCGATCGCCTCTTGAATATCCTGCACTAGCTGATCAATCCGGTCTTGAGTTGAGTTCCAGGAGCACATAAAGCGTGCGCCGCCTACCCCAATAAAGGTATAAAACAGCCACTGCTTCTCTCTCAATCGCTGAATGACGAACTCTGGCAAATTGACAAACACAGCATTGGCTTCGCGGGGAAACATCAGCGTCACGCCCTCAATTCCCAGCAGCTTTTTCTCTAGATACGCTGCACAACGGTTGGCATGTCGCGCATTTTTCAGCCATGCCCCCGTTTCTAGCAGCCCTAGCCAAGGAGCGGCAATAAAGCGCATCTTGGAGGCCAACTGACCCGCCTGCTTGCAGCGATAGGCAAAATCTTCGGCCAGGTCTTTGTTGAAAAACAGAATCGCTTCGCCGATCGCCATGCCGTTTTTGGTACCGCAAAAGCAGAGCACATCCACACCGCTCTTCCAGGTCATTTGGGCGGGGCTAAGGTCGGTTGCCGCAATGGCATTGGCAAAACGCGCCCCATCCATATGAATTCTGAGATCGTAGCGCTGCGCGATATCTTGAATCGCCAATAGCTCATCGATCGAGTAGATCGTGCCTAGCTCAGTCGGCTGAGTGATGCTAATGACTTTGGGCTTGGGGTAGTGAATGTCAGTGCGTTTGTTGACGATCGCAGCGATCGACTCTGGCGAGAGCTTGCCCTGTTCGCCTTTTCCCAGCAGCAGTTTAGACCCATTCGAGGCAAATTCTGGCGCACCGCATTCATCGGTTTCGATATGCGCCGTTTCGTGGCAGATAACGCTGTGGTAAGACTGACACAACGCCGCTAGGGACAGAGAGTTGGCAGCAGTACCGTTAAAGACGAAAAATACGTCGCAGTCGGTTTCAAACAGCGTTCTGAAGTAGTCAGAGGCGCGCTGTGTCCATTCGTCATTGCCGTAGGCGGGTACATCTCCCACATTGGCCTGTAACATGTAATCCAGAACTTCAGGACAGATGCCAGAGGCATTATCGCTAGCGAATTGCTCAAGGTTGGGGTTCATAAGAATAGCGAATTTAATGCACCCAGAGGATTTTTTGAGCCAGCAGCTTTGGCCGTCCTAGCAAAAAATCCTTTCAGGCTAATTTATTCACAATCCTAACTCAAGGCACCACCTGGACAGAGGTGCCGACTTCGACGAGTTCAAATAGCTTGACCGCATCGCGATCGTACATGCGGATGCAGCCGTGGGAGGCCGGAGTGCCTACAGACTCCGTGTTAGGTGTGCCGTGAAAGCCGATATAGTTCGTCCCATCTGTCCAAAAGCCTATCCAGCGCGTTCCTAGCGGGTTATCGGCTCCAGGGGGAATAACCTCGCCCGTAAACGGATGTTGCCAAGCCGGATTGCGCATCATTTGCAGCACTTTATAGCTGCCTGTTGGCGTTTCCCAACCTGCCCGCCCGATCGCCACCGGAAAGCTTGTCGTGAGCTGATCGCGATCGTAGACATAAACCCGGCGATCGCTGAGTTTAATCACCAAATGCACATAGGCCAACGGCTGCGGCTCAGGCAAAAAAGCCTCAAAGCCGCCCAAGGCAGGCAAGCTGGGAGCCGCCGATTGCTGCAACTGATTTAGAAGGGGCTGGATCGGCTGTGGGGGAGTGCCAGCACCGATCGCCTCAGCCGCCATAGCCCGAGGAGCCATGAGCTGAAGCAACCCCAGAGGCAGCAGAACTGCAAAACTCAGAGCCATTTGCTTCATAGGTATCAGATCGTCAACGTTGAAGAACCTTGCAGCCACAACCTTAGCCTATTTCGGAGGCGGCGATCGACCCCAAGAGGGTGATTTTTTCTAAAGACCGCACTCTATTAGAGTTTTTGGCAGTGTCAAAAACGGTTGCAGCACGTAGCCAATTTTTGTTCAAAGTTCCCCAGAATTGAGGTCTAGCGCCTGCGGCAAGCTAGAAGAGGGAGGCTGTTCGGGTGCTAAACCTGCGTATATTGCCATTGCTCAACGGACTCCGGCGTAATCCCCCAAATATCCCGACAATATTCCTGAACGGCAAAGTCGGCTGAGAACTTGCCCATACGGGCGGCACTCAAGATCGTCATGCGAATCCAGCGATCGCGATCGGCATAAACCTGGCTCACCTGTTCTTGACAAGCCACATAGGAAGCATAGTCCGCCAGCAGCAGATGGGCATCCCAATTCAGCATCAGATGCACCAAGGGCTGAAATAGTTCAGTATCGCCATTAGAAAAATATCCACCCGCAATTTGATCGATCGCCTGTTTGAGTTCCGGTTCGCGGTTATAAACATCTCTGGGTTCATAGCTGGGGCGTTGCGCCAGGATGTCATTCACCGTTAGCCCAAACTGGAAGAAGTGATCCGTGCCGATCGCATCTCGAATCTCTAAATTGGAACCATCGCGGGTGCCAATCAGTAAGCCACCGTTCATCACGGTAATCATATTACCAATGCCGCAGGCTTCCGTTCCGGCAGTCGAGATGTATTCAGCCAGGTCAGTTGCCGGATAAATCTTTTGGCTGAGCTGAATAGTGAAGTCCTTAAGGAAAACCACTTTGATGCGTCCCTGCACCGCTGGATCGGTGTTAACCACTTCAGCTACGGCATGGATTAATTTAATGATTAGCTTGGCAGTGCTGTAATCAGGAGCCACCTTACCGCTAAAGATGAAAGTCCGCGACGGCATTTCCAGATGCGGGTTGGCCTTAATGCGGTTGTAAAGCGTAATGATGTGCAGCAGATTCAGATGCTGACGCTTGTGTTCATGAATCTCGATCGCCTGGACATCAAACAGCGAATCAACATCGATCGTCAAGCCGTTTTGCTGCTGAATCTGATCGGCCAAGGCTTGCTTCATCGCCTGTTTGACCTGTCCCCAAGCGCTGCGAAATTCAGCATCATCCGCAAAAGCTTCCAGGTTGCTAAGCTGATCGGGTTGAGCTATCCAGCGATCGCCAATCTTGGAGGTAATTAGGTCAGCCAAGCGCGGATTGCTCAGCGCCAAGAACCGCCGCAGCGATACGCCATTGGTCTTGCTGCTGAATTTCTCAGGATATAGCTCATAAAAATCTGGCAAGATCAGATGCTGAAGAATGGCAGTGTGCAAAGACGAAACGCCATTAATGGCATGGCTACCCAGACAGGCCAGGTACACCATCCGCACATAGCGATCGCCCGCTTCATCAATCAGCGACAGCCGCTGCACCCGCGCCTCATCTTCGGGATAGCGCGATCGCACCTCTTCCAAAAAGCGCGTGTTGAGTTCAAAAATGATCTCCAGATGGCGCGGCAGCAGAGAACCAACCAGGTGGAGCGTATATTGCGTATAGTCGAGGGCTTCGGGCAGCAGGCTGTGATTGGTGTAGGCAAAGCAGCTCTGAGTGATGTGCCAAGCCTGCTCCCAGGAGAAATCATGCTCGTCAATCAGCAACCGCATTAGCTCTACGATCGCCATCAGCGGATCGGTATCATTCAGCTGCAAAGCAAAGCGATCGGGCAAAGTTTCGATCGATGCCCCGGTATTGAGATGCATCCGGATAATATCTTGCAGCGAGCAGGAGACAAAAAAGAACTGCTGTTTCAGGCGCACCAGCTTGCCCTGAAACTCCATATCGCTCGGATAGAGCACCTTCGAGAGGTTTTCGGCTGCTTCAGCCTTCCACAACCGCAGAAAATTGACCGTGCTAGATTTGTATCCCGGAATGGGTGTGTCATAGGGAATCCCCTGAATCACCTCATCGGCAACCCAGCGAACACGATAGCCGTTTTGGGCATCCATGTAGGCTTCAGTCCGACCGCCAAACTGCACCTGCACCGCAGCCTCCGGACGCTCGACTTCCCAGGGGTTGCCGTTACGGAGCCACTCATCCGCAATTTCAATTTGCCAGCCGCTCGAAATTTCTTGATCAAAAATACCGTACTCGTAGCGAATGCCATAGCCGATCGCCGGAACTTCTGCCGTCGCCAACGCATCCAGATAGCACACCATTAGCCGACCCAAGCCTCCCCGACCCAGCCCCGGCTCTTCTTCTTGCTCCAGTAGATCATCCAGGTCAATGTTTAGCTCTCGCATGGCCTGAGCCACCGAGTCAGAAATATCCAAACTCAGCAGATTATGGGCGAGGTGTAGCCCTGGCATATACTCAGCCGAAAACTCACCCACCAGCCGATCGCCCCGTTTCAGGTGATCCTCTGGCGTAGTGAACTGCAAGAGGCGATCGCAGATCAGAGCAGCCAAAGCCAGATAGCAGTCTTGCGGTGTGGCTGTCTCTAGCGATTTACCTTGCAGACGCGAGAGGTTGTCGAGAAAGGCCGACTTGAGCGCGGCAACCGTAAAAGGGGCGATCGCTGATGGTTCTGCAACAGCCACTGGTTCTGCAACTTCAGGTTCCACAAGTTCTGTAGCCTCAGGCTCCGCAACTTCCGGTTCTGCAACAGCCTCAGGCTCCGCAACTAGCTCTAAGCGACCCACTGGCTCAGTTGACCGCCGATAGCTGGTCTGTGCCTCTTCCGGCAATCCCAACTTCGTTAAAACATCGCCTTTACCAATCCAGGCTTCGGGCAAAGTCGCGTTCAGTTCAGTCGCCTGGTTAAAGCAGCTTAGCGCTTCCTCTAGCCGCTCTAACTTCAGCAAAGTTTTGCCCTTGCCCACCCAAGCCTCTGGAAAATCAGGCTGAATTTCTACGGCTTTAGCCAAGTAAATAATGGCCTCGGTAGGGCGATCGGTTCCCAGCAGCGCCATGCCCTGGGCAAATAGCGTCTGAGCATCGGCAGGCAGCTCGATAACCGGAGCAGGAGCGATCGGCTCTGAAGCCGCTTCTGAGGCTGCATCCTCGGGGGCGTCGTCAGCCTGCTGACTGCTCAACCACTGGCTTCTTAACCACCCTAAGACTGCTCCCAACAAAACTAGCGGCAGCAGCCACCACCATACAGACAGCGATCGCTCTGGAGCAGTATCGGGCACTTTAGCCTGAGGATCAGCCAGCGGCTCAGGGCGCGCCTCGCTCTTCGCATCTTTGCCAAACAGGCCGAGAGAGGGCAGTTTGGGGGCAGGCTTCAGGGCGGAGGCGATCGCAGCCGCCTCCGCCGATTTAGCCGCCGTGACAATGGCCTGACCCGGTTCTGCCGTGGCGAAGTCTACAAATGCCGTGGCCGCACTGCCCTGCTTGTAGGCATAGCCTCTAGTCTGAGCATAGGGATACAGCGGATCATCCGGGAGGGCTTCATGCAAAACTGCGAGTTTGACAATCCGGGCTTTGTTTTGTCCTGCCAACTGGCTAGCGATCGCATAGCTGATGCCATCTTTGCCCAGCTGCCGAATCACAGCCGCCGTGTCATCTGTTTCCAGCCGGATAATATTCTCACTGGGCAAGTCGCTGGGCAAGTCTGCGGTCTTAGAGGATTCGTCTGTAGGCTCGACTGTCGCACTCTCAGGCCGAGGGGCTGCGTCCGCGATCGCTCCCGTGGCCGCTGTCAAGAGCGCTCTAGAAATGCCGTACCGACTGAGCGCTAGCCGAGTATCGCTATTTTCTGGGCGATCGATTACCCAGATCCGACCTGGCACACCGCCGACCTCAGACCAATCGGTAATCTTGCCCTGAAAGATTTGGGTAAATTGCTCAACCGTCAGGTCGCCCTTGAAGGGGTTTTCTTTGCCGACAATGACGGCAATTCTTTCCTGGCTAATGGGAATCTCCTTCAGTCCCTTGACTTTCTCGGCAGTCGTTAAGCTGCGACCGATCGCCGCCAAGTCGATATCGCCCTCGATCAGCTTCTGCAAAGCGGCCTCGGTGCCCTGCGCGTCGATCGTCACTTCAGTATCCGGAAAGGCTTGCTCAAAGCGCTGCTTCAGAGCTTGATTAAGGACGGTCATGGCGCTAGACCCGTCAATTTTTAGGGTCTTAATTTCGACCGCTTCTAACAGTTCACTTTCAGTCGAGGGAGGCAGCAGATCCACAACAGAACCTACGGCTTCTGAGGCAGTCTGCGAAATCGCCGATTCAGCCGCGATCGCAGGCTGAACTTGAGAGACAGAAGTACTGATCAGGATCAGCGATAGCAGTAAAGCAGGAACGAGACGAACCTTTCTTGGAGACATAAGGCTAGGGGCAATTCAGTTGAAGAACAGATTCGGGAGGCTGGGGGACAATGGGCATGAGGCGCGATCGGCTCATGAAAACTTTTGCAGAGCAAGACTGCAATGAACGTCTAAGCTGTGGTGCAGGCATGAGCCTGAGCAATGGCAGCAAGCGTTCAAACGAGTGCTACTCAAACTAATATCATCCAGATTGATATCGTATTGATATTGTTCAAATGCTACATATCCTTTGCAATCAAGGCTGAGGTCTGCAATGAAGCCTAAATGGATAGAGCAGAGGTTGCGATCGCAGGAGCAGCGTTCCAGTAGGCTGGCGCAAATGAGCGGGCGAACAGTCTTTAAGCTCAATACTTTAAGCTCAGTAGGCTACGGACTTGTCGTTCAAATTGGGGATCTGCCCAGATGAGTTTTACATGACATCGCCTTAGAAAATAGTCTCAGAAATTTTACAAGTCTGAAGTGACGCGCTATACCTTGAGAGCAAAACCTTGAATGCGAAGCTTGGAGCAGACTTTAATCACGAGAGTATTTGAAGTAGAAACTAACGTCTCGCACCTAGTCTTGTCTATCTATCTTCAGAATTATTTATCAGAAATGCTTCACGCTTCGTTACCGCTTCTAAGGTTCGTTGGATAAATCACCAGTTAACCCTATCTAGATTTTAATGGAAGAAATAGCACCGAACAAAGTTCACTAGGAGAATCATAAAATTGATTCTTAAAAAGTAATTATATTAACTCCAGACGGTTCACAGTTTGATGTTGTTCAATCTTCAATAGGGTATCTCAA
Source organism: Coleofasciculaceae cyanobacterium (assembly GCA_036703255.1). Classification (GTDB taxonomy): domain Bacteria; phylum Cyanobacteriota; class Cyanobacteriia; order Elainellales; family Elainellaceae; genus Drouetiella. The sequence continues at coordinate 1,420 of DATNPL010000041.1, read as the reverse complement.
AGATGAATTAACACCTCTCAAGCTCACAGAGTTCAAGCGAAACTTCCGACTTTTGGATGAAGTGCTCTCAAGCCACCTGCTCTCTCAAAACAGCGATTGCCCGATCGCTCTAAATAGCGCAAAAATTCCGGCAGCGAGTCCCGTGGCGGCCGGAATCGTGATGATCCAGGCGAGGGCGATGTCGCGGAGCATCTTCAGCCGCAGAGTCTCTAACCCCTGCACTAGCCCAATGCCCACCACCCCACCCACGATCGCATGGGAGGTGGAAACGGGTAAACCGACCTGAGAGGCTAAAAGCACCGTCGTAGCGGCTCCCATCTGGGCGCAAAAGCCACCGCTGGGCTGAAGTGGAATGATGCCTGTGCCGACAGTGGCGATTACCTTCTTGCCCCAGACGGCCAACCCCGCAACGATGCCCACTCCCCCCAGCAGCAAGACCCATAGCGGCGTCTGGAAATTGCCGAGGGGAACCGATCCGGTTTGTTGCACAAAAACAATAGCAGCCAACGGAGCGATCGCATTGCCCACATCATTCGCGCCGTGGGCAAAGGCGACAAAGCAAGCGCTGAGGATTTGAAACCGCACCAACTGGCGCTCAATTAGATCTGCAATGGGGACTTGATCGGACTCTTGCGCCTCCGCCTGCCAACCCCGCAAACTCACCCAGCTGAGGCAAAAGGTGGCGATCGCACCCATAGTAAGCGCCAGGGTTTGGATAGGCAGCTTGAGCGACAGATTTTCTAAAAGCCCCTGCAACGGCTGAGCGACGGTGGGCAGTACCAGCCAGCCAAATGTCCCGAGTACAGCCCCACTCAGCCAGGGGACAAACTCTTGCCAGCGCACCCGCGCATCGGATGCCTGGAGAACGCTGTGCTGAATCGTGGCATAAAACAAGGCCGCGATTGCACCGCTGATGACGGGCGTTACCACCCAGCTTAGGGTAATGATGCCGATCGACTTCCAGGCAACGGACTCTAGCCCTGCGGCCAAGCTGCCAAACCCGGCGATCGCCCCCACTACCGCATGGGATGAAGACACAGGCAGACCCAGCAGCGTCGCCAGGTTGAGCCAAAGGCCGCAAGCCAAGACAACGGCTACCATGCCCAGCACAAAAGTCTCTGGATGTTGCACAAACAGCGCCGGATTCACAATTTGGGTCGCCAGCGTCGTCGAAACTTTTTGCCCAAAAAGCAAGGCTCCTGCAAGCTCCAAAATGCCTGCAATTACGAGCGCCTGCCTCAGGGTAATTGCCCCTGAGCCAACCGAAGTGCCCATAGAATTGGCAACATCATTGGCTCCCAAATTCCAGGCGAGATAAAACGCCAGAAGGCTTACTAAAATAAGTAGCAGCATAGTTAGGATCGCACACACAATTAATCTGGAATAGTTTTTTGGAAGTGCCGCGCTCCGCGCGGCACTT
>DATNPL010000093.1:0-18828 GCA_036703255.1 Coleofasciculaceae cyanobacterium | reverse complement strand
CCTGACAAAAGCTGTAACAAATTTCTCAGTACGCTTGCATTGATCCCGCTTTTATTTTATGCTTTCCCGAACTGGTGAGACGCCAGTGAAACGAGCTTAAGGTATGGACGCGGCTGCGGGGGGCTTCTGACACACCCCCACAACCGCTAACCTGCCGTCTGGGTTGGCAGAAGGCTGGCTGTAGTTGATTTTAAGTCATCGAATGCCTTGCTAATGCAAAAACAAGTGGTTGGCGAACCACGCCTTAAGCTTTTCTTCTCTACAAATACCCATTAGCAAGGTAATACCATCATGACGACAGAGTTCAACGAACTGCTGACAGACCATCCTGCCGACCGATCGCAGATCTGGCTCATTGGCACCCGCGATCAGGTGACGCATTTGATCAACGAATGCTACGTCAAGCGATTGACGGACGATCGCGCCAAGTTCACGCCCATCATCCCCTTACCCTTTGGCAACGGCAAATACATGACGATATTGGTGCGATAAGACGCGGCCTATTTCTTCGCAGAAACCTGCTAAAAGCTAGAAATCAGGGGGGCGCTACGGAGCAGCCATCTTGTTGCAACTCAACATGCTGATAGCTCCGCCCCCTTTTTTGTAACTTGCTGTAGGATTTGCCCAAAAAGCTATATTCTGGGAGACTTGCAAAGCTCAAAGTCCCCTAAACTACCATGACTGACTGGGTTTACGCCTATCCGCCGCTGCTGACTGGAACGCTGATCAAGCGATATAAGCGGTTTTTTGCCGATATCTTGCTCGACTCAGGCGACGAAATTGTGGCGCACTGTCCCAACACAGGACCTATGACGGGCATCAACCTTCCAGGCAATCGCGTTTTGGTATCTGTGAGCGATAGTAAAACGCGCAAGTTGCCTTACACCTGGGAAGCGATCGAAGTCCATGACATCCAACCCACCTGGGTTGGGGTAAATACGGCTCTGCCCAATCGACTGGTCAAAGCGGCCCTAATCGACAAGCTGTTTCCTACGCTGGGCAGCTACAGCGAAATACGGGGTGAGGTGCCCTATGGACTAGACAAAAAAAGCCGCATCGATTTTTTGCTGACGGGCGCAGAGACAGACCTCCCGATTTACGTAGAGGTGAAAAACACGACCTGGACAAAGGGTGAAATCGCCCTGTTTCCCGATACCGTCACCACTCGCGGACAAAAGCATCTGCGAGAGCTAACGGCACTGTTACCCCAGGCGCGATCGGTCATGCTCTACCTGATCAACCGCAGCGACTGCACCCAATTTGCCCCCGGCGACAGTGCCGATCCGGTCTATGGAAAGCTGCTGAGAGCAGCGATCGCCCAAGGTCTAGAGGTGTTGCCCTGTCGCTTTGAGGTGACTCCAGCAGGCGTGCGTTATTTAGGTCTGGCAGAGCTGGCAATTTGAAAAACTGCCGACCAGGTGATAATGGATGTGGCAGTTGCACACCACCGCCAAATCCATGAGAGAGGAGATCGAGCGATGAATCCGGCAGACCTTAATCCGGCGACAATTGATTGCGCGACGGCTTGCGCCAACGGCTGTGTCTTGGGCGAAAAATGCCCCAATCAGGAGTTCCGCGATCAGACGGCTAAGTTTATTCAAGAGACTTCGCTTGATCAAATGTTGGCGATCGCTGAAGAAGCCCTTCGCAAAAAAGCCAGCGCACCCACCCAGTGGGTTTTTCCTGAAGACGGTATCCCTAGAGACTCATAGCTTTACCGATCGCGGCTTAGACCTTGGGTGTGAATCGTGGTACGGCTCCGTCGCGCCACGGTTCGCATTTTTTTGAGGCTTAAGGTCTACAAGCTAATGCCTTAAAGGCGTGCAGCCTGTGGCAGCCGCTTGTATGAGAAGTTACCACTTCAATCTCTAATATTTTTGGTAGAAAGAACTATAATTGGAAAGCACAAGCATGATTTTTCCACTCTCAATTTAGGGAAAACGCCATCGACCGTGTTTACAACTACACTTTCTTACCAAAATCCTCCTCAATCCACTCTGCCGATCGACCTTTTTGCCGCCATTCAAGCCTTAAAGCAAGAGCTGAATGCGGTCGTTTTGGCGCATTACTACCAAGATCCAGACATTCAAGATATTGCAGACTACATTGGCGACTCTTTGGGTCTGGCGCAGCAGGCGGCTAGTACCCAGGCCGATGTCATCGTGTTTGCCGGGGTGCATTTTATGGCCGAAACCGCCAAGATCCTCAATCCCGACAAGCTGGTTTTGCTGCCCGATCTCAATGCAGGATGTTCGCTGGCCGATAGCTGCCCGCCTCAGGCTTTTGCTGAGTTTAAGGCTGCACACCCGCACCATATCGTCGTGTCTTATGTGAACTGCACGGCTGAGATCAAAGCCATGAGCGATATCATTTGCACCAGTTCCAATGCGGTCAAGCTAGTGCAGCAAATCCCGATCGATCAGCCAATTATTTTTGCGCCCGATCGCAATTTGGGGCGTTATGTCATGGAGCAGACCGGGCGCGAAATGGTTCTCTGGCAAGGTAGCTGCATGGTGCATGAAACCTTCTCTGAAAAGAAAATCGTGCAGCTTCAGATGCAGCATCCAGAAGCCGAAATGATTGCCCATCCCGAATGCGAACCTGCGGTTTTACGGCACGCCCGCTATATTGGCTCTACCACAGCTTTGCTGAAGTACTGCCAAAGCAGCGCTAGCTCCGCCTTTATTGTGGCAACAGAGCCAGGAATTATTCATCAGATGCAGAAACATGCGCCTGACAAGACGTTTATTCCGGCACCGCCCATGAACCAGTGCGCCTGCAATGAATGCCCCCACATGCGGCTCAACACTTTAGAGAAACTGTATCTGGCAATGAAAAATCGATCGCCAGAAATTACCCTACCTGAAGAGATTCGTTTGGCGGCGCTCAAGCCGATTCAGCGCATGTTGGCCATGAGCTAAACGGCAAATTTGGTGTACGCTGCACCAAATACAGCGCTACGCGCTTAGATCCAAATGGGTTATTTTTTGAAAGCCGCGCAATGCGCAGCTTTCAAAAAATAACCTGTCTTAACCTAATGACGGAGTGCCAAAAAACTATTCCAGATTCATTAATTTGCGATCCGTAGCGCAGGTCTAGTAGCGGATGCGCGGATCGATATAGGCATTAAGAATATCGATGAGGATACTGGCGATCGCCACAATCACCGACAGAAAAACCATAATGCCCTGTACCACAGGGTAGTCGCGTTTGAGAATGGCATCATAAAAGCGGCTGCCCAATCCCGGCCATGAAAAAGTTACCTCTGTCAGCACCACGCCTGCCAACAGCGCAGCAAAGGTTAGCCCTAATATGGTGATGACGGGAATCATCGCATTCTTCAGCGCATGAGCCACCACAATTTGCCGTTCGGGAATGCCTCGCGCCCTAGCCGCCTCTACATAATCTGATTTCAGAGTTTGTTTGAGATTAACGCGCACCATGCGCTCAAAAATACCGCTAATCAAAACGCCCTGCGTCACGCTGGGCAGCGCCAAGTAGTAGAGGCTGGTGAAAAAAGCGCTGAAGTCAACGCTCAGCAGGCTATCGACTACATACAGTCCGGTTATGCCCTGCGGCGGCTGGAGAGAGAGCGGAAACCGCGTGCCCAAGGGAAACCAGCCCAACTGCACCGAAAAGATCAGCTGCAGGATCATGCCAAACCAGTACATGGGCACCGCATAGGTGAAGATGCCAAACAGCCTGCCGCCTACGTCAAAACCCGTATTGGGTCTGGAGGCTGCCAACGCGCCAACGCCGACGCCAACGATGACGGCCACCGTCATGCTAAACACCGTTAACTCTACGGTTGCTGGAAAATGAGCCTGAATGATTTGCCAAACCGTTTCGCCCTGTGTGGCGATCGAGGTGCCCAAGTCTAGCCGCAGCAGGTTGCCCATGTAGCGAAAGTATTGCAGCCACAGGGGTAAATCTAGCCCCAGCGTATGCCGCAGGTCTTGCTTGGCGCTTTCGGGCGCACGCGGCCCTAGCAGCACATCAATGGGATCGCCGGGTGTAGCGCGCATCATCAGGAAGATCAGGGTGGTGATCGTCCAGATCATCAATGGCGCTAGCAACAGCCGGGAGAAAACGTAGTAGCGAAGCGCAGAAGAGCGAGACATGCGAGAGATGTATAAGAATATTATTGCGTTTTGCACCTCCGCAAAACGCAGCAGAGAACTATTTCTTGATTTGCCCAAACAAAAACTGCTGGCTGGGCTGGATGGCAACCCCTTGAACGGTGCCTTGGGCAAAAACATAGTCTCTGTTTTGCCAAATGGGGATGTAGGGCACATCTTCGCCTAATAAATCCTGAAGCTGGATAAAGTCGGCATCTCTGGCTTTGAGATCGGTCTCACTCCGCTGCTTTTTTAACAGCGTGTTGGCGCGATCGCTATAGTAAAACGAACCGCCTGCCTGACTTTGCCCCGATTCGCAGCCTTGCTCAACTGAGCCTTTGTCGCAGCTCATGAAGGGATCGATAAAGGTTTCGGCATCGTAATAGTCAGGATACCAATCGAGTAGGGTAGCTTGATAGGTGCCTTTGTCCAAATTGTCGAACAGGGTGCCAGACTCGACGCTGTTGAGCGTGAGATTGACCAGACCCGGCAGCTTTTCGTCGATCGCCGCCTTAATCGTACTGGCGACCAGACCGCGCGTGGTGGAGCTGGAGGAATACCAGAGTTCAAACGCCAACGGCTTGGCTGGCGAAAATCCGGCTTCGGTCAGAAGCTGTCGGGCTTTGTCATATTGACCATCGCCATATTTGTCTTTGAAGACGGGCTTATACAGGGGAAAAGTGGTGGGCAGCAGGCTATAAAGCGGTTCGGCTTGCCCTTGAAACACCCGCTGATTTAACAGATTGCGATCGATCAGGGCAGCAATTGCCTGTCTCACTTTCACATTATTCAACGGCTCGCTTTTGGCGTTGAGCACCAGGTAGTTGACGGTATTGGTGCCTGCCTGAATCACCTGCCAGCCCCCCTGTTTTGCCCCCTGCTCTAGGGTGCGGATTTGATCGGGATCGAGGGTTTGGTAGGCGATGTCTAGCCCGCCTGTGCGAAAGGAGTTGTAGAGGTTGGCTGGGCTGGTGACGAGCTGAATATCCATCCCTTTGTTGACGGGTTTTTCGCCCCAATAGCCTTCGTAGGCATCAAGGCGAATCGAGTCGGTGCCAAAGTTTGCCAGCTTGTAAGGGCCAGTGCCGATAAAGGACTTGGGCTTAAATTTGCCTGCGCCGATCTCGTAGGCTGTGGGTGGCACAGGCGTCACGCCTGAGAAAGCCAGCAAAGCCGGGAAAGCAGCGAAGGGTGCCTTGAGCGTAATCGTTAGTTCGGCTTCGCCTGTGGCCGTGACTTCGGCAATTTTGTCGGACAGCAAAAAGGCAGGACGACCGCCGTTTTGCATGAATCGCTGGATGGAAAAGGCCATTGCTTCGGCGTTAAACGGAGAGCCGTCGTGAAAGGTGACGCCAGAGCGCAGGGGAATTTTGTAGGTCAGCCCATCTGCGCTGATCTCAGGCAGGGCGCTAGCCAACTGCGGCTCTAGCTCTGTGGTGCCTGTCTTGTAGGTGTAGAGGCGATCGCCCAGGTTAGAAAGCAAGATCCCTGAAAACAGCTCATAGGCATCAGCTGGATCAACCGTCTCGGCTTTGAGGGTGGTGCCCATTGTCACCCGGCCATTGTTGGCTGCGGGGCTATTAGGGGCTGCGGTTTTGGGGGTGCCACAGCTGACGGCCACCAACAAACAGAGGCTAAAGAGGCCAAGCTGCCGTAGGAGCGATCGCCTCACTCCGCTCTCTAATATCCGGCTTTTGAGCCTGTGCAAAATCTCCATCGTCTGAGTCCCTATGCTTGTAATGTCTGAAGCTCACTCTAGAACGCAATCTAGATTGAGTAGAAGATCGGAAAGGCTTTGGCTTCTTTAGGGCGAACGTAAACCCGCTGCTGGGGCTGAATCTTGAGCAGATCATAGCGATCGCGGGTGAGGTGCGCCGTCACGACTTGGCCGTCGTCTAAAGCCAGCTCGGCCTGAATTTCCCAACCCAGGTGAATCAGGCGGTTGACGCGGGCGGGAACGGTAGATTCACCGGGCTGAATTTCAATCACCACGTCCTGCGGCCGCACAAACACTTCGGGGTGCGGAGACTCAAAGCCGTTGCCTGCAAAAATTTTGGAGTCGCTGGACAGCACGTTCACGGGGCCAATGAAGCTCATGACGAAGGCGCTGGCCGGATGGTCATAAATTTCGGCGGGGGTGCCGACCTGCTCGACTTTGCCCTGGTTCATCACCACAATTTCATCGGCAACTTCCATCGCTTCTTCTTGGTCATGGGTGACAAATACGGTGGTGACATGCACTTCGTCGTGCAGCCGCCGCAGCCAGATGCGCAGATCTTTACGAACTTTGGCATCGAGCGCCCCAAATGGCTCATCTAGCAGCAGCACTTTGGGTTCTACGGCTAAGGCTCTCGCTAAGGCAACGCGCTGGCGCTGACCGCCGGAGAGCTGAGAGGGATAGCGATCGCCCAATCCGGCTAGCTGCACCAATTCCAAAAGCTCTGAAACTCTTGCCTTGATCTTGGCTTTGGGAGCTTTGTTGATTTCTAAACCAAAGGCAATGTTTTTTCGCACGGTCAGATGCTTAAACAAGGCGTAGTGCTGAAACACAAAGCCAATGTTGCGCTCTTGCACGCTTTGGTAGGTGGCATCGCGCCCGGTCAATAAAATTCTGCCGGAGTCGGGCAATTCTAAACCCGCAATTAAGCGCAGGAGGGTCGATTTACCTGATCCAGAAGGGCCTAAGAGCGCCACTAAAGATCCGGTTTTAATCTCCAGGTTTATTTGATCGACAGCCTGAAAATTGTCAAATCGCTTGGATACATGCTCAACAATAATGCCCACAACAGAAAGCCTCTTTAACGAGTGAGGGATCGTGTCTCAAATTACCTGGATTCCCTGCATATCGACGTAATTAATGTACTTTACATCGGGATGTGCTGCCTTTTTGAGGGCTGATGTCGTAGGCGCAAAATATTCAACCCCTAATTTTTGCTCACGGGTTTGCTCACGGGAATGCCCACAAACAACAGCGCTTTAGCAGGACTCCAGCCTGGTTCCTACTTTCACCCATTTGGTAATCCCCTGTATGATGCTTTTCATCAGTCATCCATCCGCAACTTAGAAGCCAGCTATGCCAGACCTGCATGTCTCTTGGACAGACTATCACTACAAGATTGAGCAGCTTGCCGTCAAGATTTATCAGTCTAACTGGGAATTTAACCAGATTATTTGCCTTGCGAGAGGGGGGCTGCGGGTTGGAGATCTGCTATCTCGCATTTTTGATCAGCCGTTGGCTATTTTGGCTACGGCTTCCTATCGGGGCGCAGGGGGTAAGGTTCGAGGCAATATTGTGTTTTCTCGTGACCTGACGATGACTACGCCTAATCTGGGGAGCCATGTTTTAATCGTGGATGATCTGGTGGATTCGGGGGTGAGTTTGCAAAAAACGCTGACCTGGCTCGATCGCACCTATGGGTTTTACATTGAGGAAGTGCGAACGGGGGTGCTGTGGTATAAGGCTTGCTCGACGATCGCTCCAGACTATTATGTGGACTATTTATCGGATAATCCCTGGATTCATCAGCCTTTTGAGACTTACGAAAATCTCGATATTGCTGAGTTGGCTCAGTCTCATGCTGCGGCTGCGGCTCGTCCGTTTTCTGGCTAGCCGCAGAACTTGAGGATGCGCTCTCGGCGTGAATCGGGGTGCCCTGCTGTGCCACGATTCACCCCCTCATCCCCTCACAACGTTATTTACTCATCTGAAAATCGCCATATGCACCCTTCTCTCCTGTTCGACAGCGCTAATTTTTTTGTTTTGCCTTTCTGGTTGCTGATGATTGGCTTGCCCAACTGGGGCGTTACCCGCAGGGTGATGGAGTCTTTTTTGCCGTTTGTGCTGTTGGCAGGGGTCTACATTTATCTGTTTAGCATGAGCTTAGATCCTGATTCGGCTCAGTCGTTTGCCAATCCGTCTTTGGCGGATATTGCTCGGCTGTTTGCGAATGAGAATGTGGCGGCAGCGGGTTGGGTGCATTTTCTGGTGATGGATCTGTTTGTGGGACGCTGGATTTACTGGGAGGGGCAGCGGACTGGGGTTTGGACAAGGCATTCGCTGATCATCTGTTTGTTTGCGGGGCCTATGGGTCTGCTGTCGCATGTTGTAACGCGGTGGATTACTCAGCGGTTTTTTGCGGATGCTGGCGTTGAGGCGGATGCTGGCGTTGAGAGTGAGGGGAGTTTGGGTTAGGATCGCACGGCCTTGGGGGTCTCCCCCAAACCCCCGGCGGGGGACGGGCACGTCCCCCACACCCCTCTGCATGAGGTGTGAGATGGGCGATATGGGTCGCTTCGCATCGGTGGGGCGATCGGGCGTTTGGGACGGTTTTGATTTGCGCATTCAAACCTCATTTGCGCTCTACTGAATCTGGCTTGAGATAAGCGTGAGGGGCTGGAGTTTCCGGAATTTGTGGGTCTGGGCTGGGAAAGTATAGTCACGGGTTAAGGTGAGGTTGAGCGGCTGCTTCATGAGAACTTCGCAATTCCAAGCGATCGATCGCTATGATCGGACAGAGTTGGGCGAGTTTTTTAGGTCAGTTATTCGCCTAACCAGTTAATTGCCTAGCCACTTAATTGCCCAATGACTATCAGGCTCAAGCGATCGCCTCTGGTGATGCAGACTCAAGCAGTGATGAAGTTTCTCAACTATGACGCATCTGACCAATAAGCCAACTGTGGCTCAGCCTTCTGCGCGACGAATGCGTGCCTCAGAGCCTTCGTGGTTATGGCTGGCGTTGGGGGGCGGGTCGATCGCGCTTCATCTTTTGGCTGTGGTAATTTTGCTGCCGATCGTGAGTCGGGCTTCTATGCAAAATGAGTCTCTGGAGATCAGCCCGATCGATTTTGTGGCGCTTCCGAGTGCGAGTACAGGTAGTACAAAGAAATCTCCAAGTTCTAAGGCGATCGCGGCTGCTCCTGCTGCTGTGTCTGCGCCAGTGAGCCAAAGTGATTCTGGAGAGATTGGTTTTGCTCCGCCACCTGAGCCATCGCCTGAGCCGCCAATTGCGCCCAGCGTAGAACCGAGCGTAGAACCGAGTGTTGCGACGTCGATCGATCCTTCTCCCGTCCCTGAATCTCCTGTACCTGAGTCTCCTTCTCCCGAACCTTCTGCATCTGAATCTCCCGTCCCTGAATCTCCTGTGCCTGAGTCTCCTTCTCCCATCCCTGAATCTCCTGTACCTGATCCGGGCGCTTCTACTGTGCCCTCTCAGCCTTTGGCTTCTGCTACAGCACAGCAGGCCGGACAAGCTGTGCCTTCTGATGCTGGTTCGCCGTCTCCTCTGGTCGTTACAGAACCGATTTCGGCGGCTGTCCCAGATACTTCGGGTCAATATTCTGCTGAAAGTCAGCCGACTCCGCTGACGCTGACTGCCTTTTTGCAGGTGGCTGCTGTGCCGCCAGAACAGCTAGAGACGCCGCCCCCTGATGCGATCGCTCAACCCACAGTAAGCTCCTATACGTTTGCCCCTGATCCTCAGGACACAATTTGCATATCAGAGGCTGAAGTTGCACAGTTTAATGCGCCAGGAGGGCTGACGCTGGGGGCAGAAGTGGGAGTGCAGGTGGCAACCAATGAAGTCGGACAGGTGATTGATACGGCTGTCTGGCAGCCCAGCCGGAATTCGCTAAACAATCAGTTGGCGACTTGTCTGGTTAAAAACTGGAACTGGGCCTTTCAACCTGCGATCGCTCAAGGCAAACCTGTGGCGAGTAAGGCGCTAGTCATTTGGGTGAAAATCGATCGCAGTTAGGCTGATTGAGTGGCGCACGCTGCATTTGCCGCAATGACGACTTTTCTGAAGATGAACGGCTGTCAGAAGAGCATTCATGCGGGCTGTCTCTTCGAATCGGAAAGGGGTAAGGATGGCAAAGTGACGCGATCGCCCAATTCGGCCTAAACCGATAGAATTGAGCTTGTCGTGATTCCGCCAAAATTTTTTGTCGCTGCGCTCATGTCTGCCCTTGCTGAAGCTCCCTTTTCGCTTGAAGAAATTGCATCCGAAGGTATTAAGCCTGACGAGTACGAAGAAATTTTCCGTCGTCTAGGACGCCACCCCAACAAAGCTGAGCTGGGTATGTTTGGTGTCATGTGGTCAGAACACTGCTGCTATAAGAATTCACGACCGCTGCTGAAGCAGTTTCCCACCACGGGCGATCGCATCCTCGTAGGTCCCGGTGAAAATGCGGGTGTGGTGGATATGGGGGATGGCTTGCAGTTGGCCTTCAAGATTGAGTCGCACAATCATCCTTCAGCGGTGGAGCCGTTTCAAGGTGCGGCAACGGGTGTCGGCGGTATTCTACGGGATATTTTTACGATGGGGGCACGCCCGATCGCCATTCTGAATTCGCTGCGGTTTGGTTCGTTAGACGAGTCGCGCACCCGGCTGCTGGTGAATGGCGTCGTGGCCGGAATTTCCCACTATGGCAACTGTGTGGGCGTGCCAACCGTGGGGGGTGAGGTCTACTTTGACCCCTCCTATTCGGGCAATCCGCTGGTGAATGCGATGGCGCTAGGCTTGATGGAAACGCCGGAAATTGTCACTTCAGGGGCGGTGGGCATTGGCAATCCGGTGCTGTATGTTGGCTCGACGACTGGGCGGGATGGCATGGGGGGAGCTAGCTTTGCGAGTGCCGAACTCAGCGATGCCTCGATGGACGATCGCCCTGCGGTGCAGGTTGGCGATCCGTTTCTAGAAAAATCCTTAATTGAAGCCTGTCTGGAAGCTTTTAAGACCGGAGCGGTGGCGGCAGCTCAGGATATGGGAGCGGCGGGCATCACCTGCTCGACTTCAGAAATGGCGGCAAAAGGCGGCGTTGGCATTGAGCTAGATCTGGACAAGGTTCCGGTGCGGGAAACGGGCATGGTGCCCTATGAGTATCTGCTGTCTGAGTCGCAAGAGCGGATGCTGTTTGTGGCACATAAGGGGCGAGAGCAAGAGCTAATCGAGATTTTTGAGCGGTGGGGGCTACATGCCGTAGTGGCTGGAACCGTAATTGAGGAGGCGATCGTCCGCATTCTTTTTAAGGGCGAGATTGCCGCCGAAATTCCGGCGACGGCGCTGGCCGATAATACGCCCATTTATCACCGGGAGCTGTTGCAGGAGCCGCCAGAGTACGCCCGCAAAGCCTGGGAGTGGCAGGAGTCTGCTCTGCCGGGTTGCACAGCCGCAGGAATTGATCTAGCCGGGAAGTCTCATAGCTGGACTGAGGTGCTGCTGGCTTTGCTCGATAGCCCAACGATCGCCTCTAAGCAGTGGGTCTACCGCCAATATGATCATCAGGTGCAAAACAATACGGTCTTGCTGCCCGGTGGTGCCGATGCGGCTGTGATTCGGCTCCGTCCTCAGCTCGGAGGAGTTGACTCGACCAAAGGTGTGGCGGCTACGGTAGACTGCAATGCCCGATATGTCTACCTGCATCCCTATGAGGGGGCAAAAATGGCGGTGGCGGAGGCTGCGCGTAACCTGAGCTGTGTGGGTGCAGAGCCGCTAGCCGTTACGGATAATCTCAATTTTGGCAGCCCTGAGAAGGCGATCGGCTATTGGCAGTTGGCGGAAGCTTGTCGCGGTATTGCCGATGCCTGCCGAGAGCTGGCTACTCCAGTGACGGGCGGCAATGTCTCGCTCTATAACGAAACGCTGGATGCTGAAGGCAAACCGCAATCGATCTATCCCACTCCGGTGATTGGTATGGTGGGCTTGGTCGAAGACATTACTCAAGTCTGCGGACAGGGCTGGCGATCGCCTGGTGATGCTATCTATCTGCTAGGAAGTGAGAATAGCAATACTACCCTGGGTGGCTCGGAATACCTGGCGGTGCTACACCAGACGATCGCTGGACAGCCGCCGATCGCCGATCTAACGCTAGAGCGTCAGGTGCAGTCGGTTTGTCGTCAGGGCATTCGCCAAGGCTGGATTAAGTCAGCCCATGACTGTGCTGAAGGGGGGCTGGCGATCGCTTTGGCGGAATGCTGCATCAGCGGTCAGCTAGGCGCAGAAATTCAGCTCCCTGCTCCCGAGCCAGAAGCCCGCTGGGATCATCTGCTGTTTGCCGAGGGCAGCGCTCGTATTCTGGTGTCGGTAGCGGCAGAACAGATAGAAACCTGGGAATCCTATATGCAGACTCACCTATCGGCCTCCTGGCAAAAACTAGGACAGGTGGGGGGCACAACCTTATCTCTAACGGCTGATAACCTGATGTTAATCAACGCCAGTCTAGAAGAGATGAGTGATTGTTGGTCAAAGGCGATCGAACGCCGCCTCTAGACTGATGTCTTCAGGTCTAGAGATCTGACCAGATACAACCGTAAACGGAACGATTACGCTACTGTTATGGAGTGGGATTGTTAAGAAAAAATTAATTAAAGTATTTTCGCTTGCTTGAAGGTTTCGTCTGAAGACCTCTCGTCTGACGTTCATCCACTCACCGCACTCAAAAAAGTAAAGCCGATCCATGAAGCCAAACTCCGTCCATTCTTCAACTGCCGACTCTTGGTCTACAGATTCTGTCGAGCATTTTGACCAACCCGAAAGATCCGATAAACCTGAGGAAGCCTGTGGCGTGTTTGGTATCTATGCTCCCGAAACGGATGTCGCCAAACTCACCTATTTTGGGCTGTATGCCTTGCAGCATCGCGGTCAAGAATCTGCCGGAATTGCCGCTTTTGCCGGAGATACCGTTCATCTGCACAAGGGCATGGGTCTGGTTTCTCAGGTCTTTAGCGAGCAGATCTTTCAAGAGATGGCGGGTGATTTAGCGGTGGGTCATACCCGCTATTCCACCACCGGGTCGAGCCGCGTGGTCAATGCCCAACCTGCCGTAGTCGATACGCGGCTAGGAAAGCTGGCGCTGGCGCACAATGGCAATTTGGTGAATACGCCCAGCCTCCGGGAAGAGCTACTGCAAAGTACGGAGGTGGAGTTTGTCACCACGACCGACTCTGAAATGATCGCTATCGCCATTGCCCAGGAAATTAACGCAGGCAAGGGATGGCTAGAGGGAGCCATTAGCGCGTTTAAACGCTGCCAGGGCGCTTTTAGTCTGGCGATCGCCACCCCTAACGGCATTATGGGTGTGCGCGATCCCAACGGCATTCGTCCGCTGGTCGTGGGAGTGCTCAAAAGCGATGAAACAGCGCCCGATCGCTATGTCATTGCTTCAGAGACTTGTGCCCTAGACATTATTGGGGCAGAGTACGTCCGGGATGTGGAGCCAGGTGAGCTGGTTTGGATCACCGAGCAAGGGCTGGCCTCTTTTCAGTGGGCTTCCCAAGCAGAGCGCAAGCTCTGCATCTTGGAAATGATTTATTTCGCGCGCCCCGATAGCGTCATGCATGAGGAAAGCCTCTATAGCTATCGGCTGCGGCTGGGTCGGCAGTTGGCGTTAGAGTCGCCGCCGCTGGGAGAGGTCGATTTGGTCATGGGCGTGCCAGATTCCGGCATTCCAGCCGCGATCGGGTTTTCGCAGCAGTCGGGCATTCCCTACGCAGAAGGGTTGATCAAAAACCGCTATGTGGGGCGTACCTTCATCCAGCCGACTCAGGCCATGCGAGAAGCGGGCATCCGCATGAAGCTTAATCCCCTGAAGGATGTGCTGAAAGGCAAACGCATCGTGATTGTGGATGATTCGATCGTGCGAGGCACCACCAGCCGCAAGCTGGTCAAGGCTCTGCGCGAGGCCGGAGCTGCCGAAGTCCATATGCGAATCTCTTCACCGCCTGTGACGCATCCTTGCTTTTACGGCATTGATACAGACAGCCAAGATCAGCTGATTGCAGCTACTAAATCGATCGCTGAAATTCAAGAGCAGCTAGGAGTGACTTCTCTGGCTTATCTGAGCTGGGATGGTATGTTGACGGCCACACGCGAAGACACCAACACTTTTTGTTCGGCTTGTTTCACGGGCGATTATCCTGTCCCCGTTCCCGAACCCGTGAAGCGATCGAAACTGGTGCTAGAGAAGACGCCAGCTTCTACTTCTGTTTAGGCCGTGCCTAGACTCGCGAATGCAATACCCCTTGTCTACCGCATTCACTAACGATCTGAGCGATTATATCTCTGAACGTTTAGACCTCTAGCGTAGCCAATCGCAAAGTTCTCCTATTTTTTCTAAAAGCTGGATTTCAAAAGCGCTCCGCGCTTTTGAAATCCAGCTTTTAGAGTTTTGTGGCACGCGCCACAAAACCCTAATTTACGATCTGCCAAAGCGATATCTTCTTGGATAAATCGAGGTCGAGCGAGGCCGATTAAAACAGATTACGGCTTCTCGATCGCCTCGGTAAGCGATAATCGCAAAGGCGACCTTTGCAGAGACTTGGTTCAGTGCGCTTCGACATCATCACCCTATTTCCCGATTTTTTTGCCTCACCGCTGAGTTCTGGTTTGCTGGGCAGAGCGCTAACCAAAGAGATTGCCACCGTCAATCTGGTCAATCCTCGTGACTTCACGTTCGACAAGCACCATCGCGTCGATGATCAACCCTATGGTGGTGGTGTAGGCATGTTGCTGAAACCCGAACCGATTTTTGCGGCTGTAGAGTCGCTGCCTGTCCTGCCTCGTCGAGAGGTGATTTTGCTGACTCCACAGGGGCAAACGATGAACCAAAAGATGTTTCAAGAGTTGGGCAGCTTCGAGCAGCTTGTGATGATTTGCGGGCATTATGAAGGGGTAGACGATCGCGTTCTCGATCTCGTCACCCGTGAGGTTTCCCTGGGCGATTTTGTCCTCACCTGTGGCGAAATTCCGGCGCTGACCCTGCTCAATGGCGTGATTCGCTTGCTGCCCGGTACGGTGGGCAAGGAAGAATCCTTGAAGCTAGAAAGCTTTGAGGCCGGACTGCTAGACTATCCGCAATACACCCGCCCTGCTGAGTTTCGCGGCCTCAAGGTTCCAGAGGTGCTGCTGTCGGGCAACCATCAGGCGATCGCTCAATGGCGCAAGCAGCAACAGCAAGATCGCACCCGCGATCGCCGTCCCGACCTATGGCAAGCTTGGCTTGATCAGCAGGAATCTCAGAAAAGCTAAACTGAAGGCTGATGCATTTTTGTGGCATGGGCAAAACCTGCGCCATTAATGCGCCACCAAAATGCCTTTAACTCATCAAGCATCAGAGGAAAAGCCCGTGGTTACAGCGCTATCACTGCAAGATCGGCTGGTAGATACGATCGCCCTCTACCGCGATCGCGTAGACTATCTGGAAATTCGGCTAGAGCAAGGCGAGGCAACGGCCATTTCCTATCGTGGCAAGCAGCTTGATGCAGTCGATCGCAGCTTTTCCCTGTCGGGCGGCATCCGCGCCTGCCACAAGGGTGGCTGGAGTTTTGTCACCTTTGATGGGTTGGGCGACCTAAAAAATCGCATTGAGGACGCGATCGCCCAGGCGCACCTCATCGGCAAAGAAGCCACAGAGCTGGCGGCAGTCGATGCGATTCAGGATTACGTGGCCGTCGAGATGGGTCACGATCCGCGCGGCATTTCCCTCGATCGCAAGCGGCAGTTAATCGAATCCTATAATCAGATTTTGCTAGATTACGATCCGCGTATTCAAACCACAATGGTGGGCTATGGCGATCGCTTTCGCACTAACTATTTTGTCAACTCTTCCGGCACCTGCATCGTGCAAGAACGCCTGGATGTCAACGGCAGATTTGGGGTCGTAGCACGGGGCGAAAACGTAGTGCGCCAAGGCTTTGAGTCGGTGCATTCCCGCTCAGACTACGGCGCGCTAGAAGGGCTAGAGGCGCAGGTCAGAAGTGCTGCCGAACGGGCGGTGCGGCAGCTAGACGCAAAGCCCGTCAAAGGGGGGCAATACCCGGTAGTGCTTGACCCTTACCTGTCGGGTGTGTTTATTCACGAAGCCTTCGGGCATTTGTCTGAGGCAGATTTTGTCTACGAAAATCCGCGTATGCAGGAGCTATTGGTGCTGGGCAAACCGATCGCCATTCCCCAACTCAACGTGGTTGACGATGGCACCATTCCCGGCTTGCCAGGTTCCCTGAAATATGATGATGAAGGCGTGCCAGCCCAGCGCAAATACTTGATCAAAGACGGCATTCTTACCCAGCGCCTGCACAGCCGCGAAACCGCCGGGAAAATGCATGAAGCCCCCACAGGCAACGCGCGCGCCCTCAGCGCCACCTACCCGCCGATCGTCCGCATGACCAACACCGGGATTGAATCGGGCGATCGCACTGTTGCCGACATGATTGGCGACATTGAAGAAGGCGTCTATGCTGTGCGGATGCTGGGCGGACAAACCAACGGCGAACTGTTTACCTTTGCCGCTGCCGAAGGTTATATGATCCGCAACGGGCAAATTGCCGAGCCAGTCAGCGATGTCACCCTCAGCGGCAACGTGTTTCAGACGCTCAAAGATATTGATGCGATCGGCAGTGACTCAGTTTACCGCAATGGCGGCTGTGGCAAGGGCGGACAATCTCCCCTGCCCGTCAGCGTTGGCGGCCCCCATGTGCGGATTCAAAATGTAGTCGTCGGCGGAAGATAGAGATGGCTTTTTGCAAAAGGTGTGCCTTTTGCAAAAAGCTCAACACATTTGTTACTAAAGCGATGCCTGATACTCTGCATCGACCCAGCAGCGCGGCAACGCCTCGCCTGAAGGGAAAATCAGCTCCTGCTTGGAAACTTCCTCCGGGTCTTGCTCCTCTTCACCCGACTGCACTCTGCCCACAATTTTTTCTGTTGCGGGATTGATCAGAGCCACGGTATCTTCTACCTCAACCAAAACTCCGGTCTGCTTATTCTGTAAAAACATAGGTTCCTGCTTGCTAAAATCGGCTCTTATCCTCAGAATGCTGGGTCTGCACCCAGGCAGCATCTATCAATCGAGATGGATTTTGCCAATAGACCTCTAGGAGTCTGTCAATTACTGACATATAGGTATGGATGGGCAGATGAAGATCCCGTCCTCCCCTCATCGACCCACCCACTATTACTTAACTCAAGGGTATGTCCCGAACGCCCGTCAGCCGCGACATTAGCCGCGATCGCTACACCCAACTGCCCCGTCAGGCTCTCGTTGTCTGCGCGGCGCTGGTGCAAAGTCCTGTGAATCTGGGTGGGCTGTGCCGCACGGCTGAGGCTTTTCGGCTAGAGGCGCTAGTGCTGGCAGACCTGGCGATCGCCCAAACCCATCCTTTTCGCAATTTGGCGGCTTCGGCGCATCACTGGCAGCCGCTCATCGCCTGTGCGCCAGATGCCCTACCGGAATGGCTAAGACAGCAACAGCAGTTGGGCTATAGTCTGATTGCGCTGGATGCAAACCCTGCCGCCCTGCCGCTGACCCAATTTGTGTTTCCGCAAAAAACGGTCTTGGTGCTGGGGCAGGAGCTAACCGGAATTCCGGCATCCCTCCTAGAGATCTGCGATCGCACCCTCAGCATTCCGCAAGCGGGCATGGTGGAATCGCTCAACGTGCAGACTGCGGCAGCGATCGCCATTTACGAGTACATTCGTCAGCAGTCCCTTGCTTCTTCCTAACCTATGGTTCAAACCCGACTCCTTACCCTGCTCAGCGACTTTGGACTCAACGATGCCTACGTCGGTACGATGAAAGGCGTGATTTATCAGATCAATCCAGCGATAACGATCGTCGATCTGACCCATGAGGTGCCGCCCCAAAACATCGCTGCCGCCCAGTTTCACCTGATTAGCGCCTATCCCTATTTCCCGACGGGCAGCGTTCATGTGGCGGTGGTCGATCCGGGAGTGGGGGGCACGCGGCGGGCGATCGCCCTAGAGCTAACCGACGGCTTTCTCGTCGGTGCCGATAACGGCCTGCTGACGAAGCTAGCGCAGCGGCAATCAATCCGACATGCGGTTGAGCTGACCCATCCGCACTACTGGAGAGCCACCGAACCCAGCGCCACCTTTCACGGACGAGATATTTTTGCGCCTGTGGGGGCACATCTCGCCAGCGGTGTACCCATTCAAGACATGGGCACACCGCTCGATCCGGCCACCCTAGTCGAGCTGCCGCTTGCGGCCTGTATGCCAACCTCCACAGGCTTTGAGGGCAATATTCAGCATATCGATCGCTTTGGTAATGTCATTACCAATATTCCGGGCGATGCAGTGCGCGATCAGTCCTGGTCGATTCACGTCAATCGGGTGACGATTCCGGGCTGTCGGGTCTATGGCGATGTCGCTGCCGGAAAGCCCCTGGCGCTCATTGGCAGTCATGGCTGGGTCGAGATTGCGGTCAATGGTGGCGATGCCCATTTTCAACTGCGGCTGAATTGGACGGATTCCGTTAAAGTCGCGATTGAAAGTTAGGTTTTATGGCGCGGAGCGCGCCATAAAACCTAAAAACAACGGCTGAGATGAGCTGCCGCAGATAATCTAGAGCATCCAATCTATTACTTATCGGTGATTGGCTCCGTCGATTTGTTGTGCCGCGTCGCCCTCAGCTCCTAACTTTCAAGTACTTCTGGATCTTTTCCCTTTCGTTGTTGTCTTTTTTACGCTGGACTGTTTTGTCAATTGTAAAAGTATAGCAGCAGCCAATGAGATTAGGACATAGACTATAAGAGTTCCCATAGCACTCACTCTAGTCCGATGGCTCAACCCTACAGCGATGATTTCCGACAAAAGGTGATGGAAGCGATCGAGTTGAACGGCTTTAAGAAAAGTGAGGCCAGCCAAATGTTCAACATCAGTCGCAATACGATTAACTTGTGGTTTCAGCGTCAAGC
>DATNPL010000039.1:0-2483 GCA_036703255.1 Coleofasciculaceae cyanobacterium | reverse complement strand
GTCTAGCTTTCAATGACCATCTGCTTTCGCGCTTTATTTCGATGTTAGACTTGAACCCGACTTTGATTAAATCCCATCCTAACTACCCAAACCTACGCTCCTACGGCATCATAGCTCCCTAATTCTGTCCAGAGTATTGATGGTAGGAGACATGGATACAGAACTGTCAATTCAGCAGGTTGCAGCAGTAACCCAACTCAGTACGCATACTTTGCGGTATTACGAGCGAATTGGTCTGCTTGCTCCAATTGAAAGGGCTTCGAACGGTCATCGTCGCTATTCCGGTCAAGACATTACTTGGATTGACTTTTTGACTCGGTTGCGAGCAACGGGAATGCCAATTCGGGAGATGCAGCAGTTTGCTGAACTACGGAGACAGGGCGACCGCAGCCTGACTCAACGACGACACTTGCTTGAAAACCATCAACAGTATGTCCAACAGCAGCTAGACGAACTAATTCAGAACCTGAAAGTCATTCAGGAGAAAATTCAGCACTACAGAAAATTGGAAAAACATCATGACACAAACTTACGTACAGGAAGTAAACACTGATCGCTATCAGCAAGGATGGCAAAAACTTGCAGAAGTGGATGGACATGCTGGTGAACAGGTGATTGAAAGCTTAAAGAACATTGCTCCTGATTTGGCGCGGTACATCATTGAGTTTGCTTTTGGAGATATTTACTCACGTTCAGGGCTAGATTTGAAATCTAGAGAAATCGCTACGGTTGCTGCGCTGACAGCGATGGGAAATGCTCAACCACAACTAAAAGTGCATATTCACGGTGCGCTAAATGTGGGCTGCACCCGCAAAGAACTTGTCGAAGTCATCATTCAGATGGCAGTTTATGCTGGCTTCCCGGCTGCGTTGAATGGGATTTTTGCTGCAAAAGAAGTTTTCGCAGAACGAGACGCTAACGCGATGAGTTGAGTTGTTCAATCTCTTGTGGAACAGACTCCTTGCCGCTTGCGGCGTTCGTGTAAGCGGGAGTGCGTCCCGAAGGGGAAATTTTGTAATGCCCAGCTGCTTGCGGAGGGATAGGAATTTTAGCGCCCCGCGACTTTTACTTGATGAGGAAAAAGAGATGGAAATCCGTACACTTCCAATCCAACTGCACTGTTCCGCCCACCTGGTAAGGAGTTAGAATCAGCCCGATCGCCGTTACCAGCGTTTTTGCCAACTTTGAACAAGGCGTCATCAATCACAGGGAGGCGATCGAGCATGACTCAACCTTGCCCTCAATATGTTTCAGGTAAAGATACAGAAATAACCAGATTTAGGGGTTCACTTGATCAGCCTATGAATACAATGGGGAAATCATGATAGTTCCCTGATGATTCAAATATGGCAACTGCAACACTCAAACGAACCAGAGCAGGCAATGTTCCTCAGACTGCATTAAATCAAGTGGGATCTCTGCTACAAGACTTACCGGAGAAAACGAAAGAGCAGATCTCTCTGCGAGAGGCCGTGTCTCAGCTCCAAGACATCATCAAGGCTGCACTCGCCAAAGGCTACAGCTACGAGGATGTGGCGACGCTTTTAGCGGAAGTGGCGATCGTCATCAGCCCCACTACGCTGAAGCGCTATGTGCTCACGAATGGCAGTCGCACCACGCGGAAGCAGACATCTTCTAAGGCTAAGACGAAGCGAAAGGCCAAAGTACCCAGCGCTGAGCCAATCTCAGAAGCAGTGCCGCCTGAACCAGAAGTAGAGACACTTGAGGCCATTGACAAACCTGAGGCGACTCCGGTGGCGAAGGCAACGAAAGGGCGGCGTAAGGCTGCCTCTGTTGCAGCACCACCTGAAGTCGAGGCTGAGGTGCAAAAGCCCCGTCGAGGACGATCTGCTAAAACAGCATCACAGACCAAGGTGGGAGCAACTCAGCGTTCTAGCGCGGCTAGAGGCCGCAGAGCTGCTAAAGCTTGATGTCTCCACCTCTGCTGTGGGGCGATCGCAGTCAAGGCAAAGGAAAACAGAGTGTCACACTACCTGTTTGAGCCATGCCTGACAAGCGCGATCGCCCCCATGCATCCAGAGTGAGGGCATGGAAACCTGAACGGCTCTGCCATAGGAATGGCTATTGAGGATACGATTAACGCGATCGCCTTCAATCCCTAGACGGCTACCGATATTCATCAAGTAAGCCTCCGGATCAACGGCTAACCTGTAGCCTCTATCTTGCAGCCAGTTCTGCCAGCCCCACACCTCACGCGCAATGGCGGTAAGGGCATCGGAGCGATTTCCTTGGGCAATGCGATCGAGTTCGTTCAGGTAGCCCAATACCCTCTGGCAAGCTAATCGCTCAAATTCAATGCCCTGACCCTGCCCTTGAGAACACTGTCCTGTCGATCGGGTGAACAAGGGTTGAGGTGCGACATTGCTTTGGCTGACCTTGCGATAAGGATAAAGGCCAATCTGCTCCAAGCTCTCAATTTCAACCGGAGGGATGCGGGAGATGGAGCGGTAGGTTCCTACTGT
>DATNPL010000036.1:0-62816 GCA_036703255.1 Coleofasciculaceae cyanobacterium | reverse complement strand
TGGATGGAGCGCTGTAAAATCCTGGTCAAGAACTTTGAGCGGACGCTTGCCAATGCCACGACGAAAATCAACCTTTGCTTTATTCGGCTAATGGTTAAGCGGCTTGCAGCCTCTCCTTAAGATCTCAAATGGGTTCTATATTTCCAAAGGGTCTTTATGCCACATCGGGCACCCTCACGAATTCTGTTTTGGCGCTCTCTTACTCCGTCTGGCAAAGATCCTGATTCAACTAGATAGGCGATCGCTTGCTGAATTCGCTGCAAAGCATCCTGAGATCGAGCTTCGTTGGATGGCGCTTTGGGGGCTTTACTGGATCTGGGAAGGCTGTTAGCTGGATAGTATTGGTTGCTCTTTCGATTTGTCTCCACCCAATCCCAAATGCGCCGCTTAATTTCTCGCTTATGCCCACAATACTCTTGATATCCAGGTAGTCTAATAATCGCAGCATGAGCCTGAGTTTCCACTTTGTCCCACGGCATACCCCGAAACACTCGGAGATAGATACAGACCTCTTTCACTAAGTCATTAGTCTGCCCCCTCCTGCTAAATCCTTGGCTGAGTGATGCTTCCAAGCGTTCTTGCCATTCTCTTAAGTTTCGTGGCTGAGATGATCGATTCCACTTAGCAGACGCGATCGCCTCCGTCAGGCGCACTGAATCCTGACTCTCCGCTACAGTAGACCATACTTGAATTAGCCTCTCAATAGAGTTGTGAAGCGGATGGAAGTCATCGTCCAATAGAAACGAGCCAAGCTGTAATGGCAATCGATGCGCCGCATAGTTGCTGCGTGGCGTTTTTACATTAGGGAAGATTTCCAATTGCCCTGGCTTGATTTGAAATTTGTGCCTCTCAAGAACTTGTTGCAGAGCGACAGCAAGTTTGTAGCAGTTGAATCTTTTAGGTAATGGTAGATAAAGGTGTAATCCACGAGATGCACTCGAACGAAGTTTGATATGGCGACAAACTCCAAGTTCCTCCAAAGCTTCTGTGAGTGCTCGGATAGCAGAAGAAGCCTGTTGAGGATGATATTGACTATCAATATCTATATCAACTAGAGCATAGCTGGTAGTTCCCTCTTTTCCAGACTTAAAACGTACACCAACTAGCTCAGAAGAACTCCTCCAACGTTGATACAGCGTTTCAATACTTAGAGGAAATTCACTGATGGTTGTCCACTTAGGTTTATCTTCAGTTGCCTCTGCTGTTATAAAATCCCACAGATGAAAGAGGTTAAACCAGTCCAAAATAGCTTGGGCAGATACATCAGCCACTCCTCTTGAGATCTGTTGGTTTGAAGTAACAAGTTTACCCTTGTCTAGAGGGTAATCACTCACTTGCCTACCCTCCGCCCTCGTTTCTGAGGCTGATTAGACGGTAGTGCAATCAAGTAAGCTTCGATCGCTCTCTGATGATTCTCAGGGGTGCTTCGATTAGCAACCCAATCGAGAATAAGAGGCAAATGGTAGAGTGTGCATCGAGCATTAACTCTTTGCCAATGAATACCTTCTATCCAAACACCTGAAAGACGGTATTTTTTAAAGGTTTCAGGAGATAGTCCTGTTACTTTAGATAACTGATGTTTTGTGCAAAATTGGGTAGTCATGGGGTAGTTCAGTAACTAACCCCTATCTAAACTTTTGAGCTTACAGCCGTAAACAATGCCGTAATGCAAACAATTGTTAAGTGTTCCAAGGCAAGACTCCTTGCCTATATTGTCCTTTCTCCCAAGTATGTGAAGGAGCAAGATGCTGCCTTGCCTTGGGATCACAATCTCGTTGGATTTGTAGTTTTGAAAGGGTATCTACACACTCTCCAAATTCACAAAAATATTGCTCAATCAAATCATCTTCTTGAGCTATACGTTCAACGACTAGGAGAAGATTATTTAACCAGGTTGCTCGCGGAACATACTGATCAATTAATCTGTATAGCTTCTTCTGCTCGGTTAAAGAAATATTTTCTTTATGCTGCTTTCGCTTTAATTTTGCGACCTGTTTAATTTCAGAAGATTTATAGATAAATCGATTTTTAAGACAAGCAATAAATTCTCCTTCTAAGTCCTCCTTAATGATTTCAATATAGAACTCACGGATGGAAGTGAACGGATAGCTCCAATTTTTACTACAAATTAATTCAATCCTTTCCCCTCTTGTCCTTAAAATTTTCCATAAGCTCTTATATATTCTTGCCTCTGCTAGATGATAGTCATAAGAGAACTTATCAATATCACCAGTCTGCAATTTTCCTAGCAAGTATTTATTTTGAGTATTATTTTCTGACCAGAAAGAAAGAGCTAATTCTATAGAATGATCCCTGAATTTTATCCAATGAAACACTTGGTCGAGGCTAGTAAACTTTATAAAGTGATCTGTGTTAGGAGTCTTTGAAATGGCATGAGCAATCTGCTCCTCATCACTTGATGGATTAAAACGATTACCGACCGATACTGTATAAGGCGAAAAGTGCCAAGTTGATCTCCCTTCTTGATGTGAAAGGCGGTAACATTTGACTTCGCAGTGTTTGCCTTTAAGAATCTGGTCGGGTTGACCTACTGGCACAAGCTCAGCAAACTGGTATTCATCTTTCTGCAAACCATACAAGGAGTCATCAATATGCATGAGGATTTAGAGTTATGAACAGGTTTACTACTCCAAAATAACCCAATAACAACTGATTGATCTTATTTAGTCTTTAACTGCTAGTAAACATAAGCAGTCCACCATCACTATGCATGGACTGCTTGGAAGCGTTTAAATTAACGCTTTGAATAACCTGCTAGATTTCTGTTGGTCGTAGGTGTTCTAGTTGCAGCTTGTCTAAATATTTTTCTTCGATTACCTTGCTAGAGTTACCCACCCATCGAGCAATCGTCGTAGAGGAATTACCCTGCGTTGCTTGTAGCGTGATGAAAGTATCTCGACAATTATAAGGAGTCATTTTGATTCCATCTTTAGTTGCCAGTCCCACGCTAGTCAGGATCGTTCTCCAGGCGCGATCGCTAAAGTTACTCTCGCCAATTGCCCCACCTTTAGGGGATGGAAAAACCAGAGCATCAGGAGCAGGATTCTCTGGTCTAATGGCTTTTAGTAACGCCTGAAGCTTAGGAGTACAGCTAAACCACCGCTTTACACCTGTTTTAGTTTCCTCGCGCCTGACAAGCTTACCGGAGACTTCTACAATGCTTTCGTGGAAATGAACTTTGCCGCAGTTTGGAGCTACACTTCCCCATCGTAAGCCGACTGCTTCACAAGGGCGGCAACCTGTCCAGAATAGGAATTTCACGAAAGGGGCATAGTGCCTGTAGTTTATTCCCGGTCTAGCGTCATTTTCAAACGCTTTGATGATTTGATTGCGCTCCTTCACTGTGAATGACATCGGGGGAGCTGGCTTTGTTGCTTCGAGTTCCTTATACATTCCGTCTAGTGGGTTAGAGGCAATTAATCCATGTTTGCTCCCCCATCTACAAGCTGCTGAAAGTTGCATCAAAGTTCTGCGGGCTTGAGATTGGGTAGTTGCTTGCAGTAACTCCATGCGGAATTTCAGTGCATCTTCAAGCCCGTCAGTGAAACACTTCTTTAGATGCGCCGAAACAGGCTCATAGGTTCCGTTGATTGTCTTAGGAGAAGCGCTTGGAGTTTTGTACTCAACGTACTTTGCCCAAAGTTCCGGTAGGGTGATTGCAACTTTGGGTGTAGTGCCGGGTGTAAAGGTGCTGAGTACTGATTGGGGTTTGTACTTTGCCAAGGTGTCATCAAAGTTGCCAGAGAGAAGGTCTAGCTCAATTTGCCGAGCCTTTGCTTCTGCTAACTTCCGGTTTACCTGAGTATCTGGCAAACCTATGCTGAGATAATGTCGCTTGCCTCCAAATCTAAATCGTAGCTGTAGGCGATCGTGAGAAGTGACGATTTGAACGGAGCCTTTAGAAGCTTTACCCGTAGGGGTTTTTGAGAACATGGCGTATTCCCTTGAGTACACTTGAACTTACACCCGGATTACACCCAAGTTACACCCAATTAGCCCTAACATGACCCAATATTTACTTATTTTTAGAATTTATGTACTATCTGCTTACTTTGCCCATAATGGAAGAAACCCTTGAAACTTAAGAGTTTCAAGGGTTTCTTTTAGAAGCCGATGGGGAGATTTGAACTCCCGACCGCTCGATTACGAATCGAGTGCTCTACCACTGAGCCACATCGGCAAACGCACAACGATCATCAATTATAGCAGCCTTAATCGGCAGTCGTGTCATCAAAATCCTAAAAAATTAGCCTGTTTATTCAGAAAAATTACAGGAATAGCCACAGCCGTTTGGGCGAAGCCATGCTAGCTCCGCTAGTTTTGCCTGCTCAAACATGCGATCGCTTCTCTGCTCTCTCGATACAAGTTTTAGGTGTGGCTCAATCTGGCTGCACCCACATCTTTAAGGCAGCATTGCTTAAGGCAACACCTTGGAAACCTCGCTTGTGAGATTGCCTTCTACGGAGCCTGGGTCAGACCCGGAGGTTGGGCAGGAGTCCGATCGCGCTTCTCATTGATTAACCCCAAGACTTTTTGGGCAATCTGTCGGTCTATCGCCTCGGTAAAGTGACCATCGCCAACAAAATTAGTTCCGTCTGTCGCGGGCGCAATCTCGTGGGTGCTGACAAATGGAATCTGATTTTGCTTTAGAGTCGGTTGCAGCAGCCGATAAAGGTGATCATCATAGCCGCGATCGTTAAAGAGCAAAACAATCGGCAGTTTTCCATCTTGTCGAGCCGTTGTGGCAAACTCCTGCACCATTTTCTCCAAGACAGGCACCTGATCCCATTCAGGGTTAAATCCTGCTGGCGTATGGATTTGGCTGGTAATGTTGTCTTGATGCGATTTGGCCAAGGCGCGGCGGATCATCCGCACCAGAGCCGACTGATCGAGCCAGTTTTGTTCAAACACAAAGGAATTGAAAAACTGATCATGCTGCTGAAGCTGCGCCACAAAAGCATCTCGCTGGGGGCGATCGCGCATCGTGGTTCGGAACTGAGCCAGAGAGGTGACTCGCGGCTGCACGGCCTTTAGGCGACCTTGCTCCAGGCTGTATTTGGGGAAGGTGTAGGGGGCAGGCACCTCTGCCCCCCAAGTCATTCCGGTCATGGCTCCCATCCCTTTGAGGCTAGAGGCCAAGATGCCCAGCAGCACAACATCGGCTTTATGTTTGCCACGATCGCCTTCGTAGGCGGCAAAAGAGT
Organism: Coleofasciculaceae cyanobacterium; assembly: GCA_036703255.1. Taxonomy (GTDB): domain Bacteria; phylum Cyanobacteriota; class Cyanobacteriia; order Elainellales; family Elainellaceae; genus Drouetiella. The sequence goes on along the minus strand of DATNPL010000036.1, from coordinate 57,591 downwards.
AGCTGGGGGGTGCAGAAGGGCCAGCAATAATACGGATCGTCAGATTGGGATCGAGCTGTGCCATTGCTCTACCCGTATTTGCCGCAAACGACATGCCGTAAACGGCTATCAATAAGTTTTGACCGATCGGCTCTACAGGCTGTCCCTTGCCCAACCGATCATCTAGCCAGCCCGGTCTGGCAATAGGAGCGCTCGTTTCGTCGGTAGGGCCAAGCTGGCGAGTGACTTTACCCTCAATCGATCGCCCGTAGTCAAAATACAGGTTCATCGCTCCGGGTGAGGTATTGAGCGGATCGCTGGGATAGGGGAACAGTAAATTAATTGCGACATCTAAGACCGCCAATGTCAGGACAAATCCCAACGCGGCTTTGGCGCAACCTCGAATTCTTTGACGTATAGCGGTTTGAAAAACAGCACTGAGCGGAGAATCTTTAGAATTGGAAGTAAATGAATTGGGCTGGCGCATTGCTTGTCCCCATCAAGATCAGCAGAGTTAGAATCGCGTAGAAAGCACCGCGCAGCAGAGCGGGATACTGACGGTAAAAATGCACCTTATTGATGCTGTATTCTGTCAATTCGTAAAGGATGAGAACAGCAAGTCCGAACAGCCCTGAGAGGGTTGGCTTGGGCATACTCAACGACAAGTTGCCCACATCTGTAAACAGAATTCGCGTGAAGACAACAATTTGATCTAGAGAATTGGCACGAAACAGCAGCCACCCGTAACAGGTTAGCCCAAAGAAAATTAGAATAGCCCCGGCCGAACTCAGGAATCGCTTTAAATTAAACGGAGATTGATTATCTGACTGAGTCGATCTTCTAGAATCACGAATCCCTAAAACTCGATAGATGCAAAGCAAGGCTCCCTGATAAAACCCCCACAAAACGTAGTTCCAGGCAGCACCATGCCAAAGTCCGCCTAGCACCATCGTTGCCATTAAATTACGATAGGTATTCAAACTTCCCTTGCGATTGCCACCCAATGAAATATAGAGATAATCTCTGAGCCAAGTCGATAAACTAATGTGCCAGCGTTGCCAAAATTCACTTGGCGTTTTGGAGAAATAGGGCAGATTGAAATTAATCACTAGCTCAACGCCAAATAGCTTGGCAACGCCCCGAGCAATGTCTGTATATCCAGAGAAGTCGCAATAAATTTGGAACGTAAATAACAGCGTTGCGACCACAACATCTATCCAAGAAACTGCCCCTGTGGAGTTATACACTGCGTTGACAGAACCCGCCACACCATCCGCGATCGCCACCTTCTTAAACAGGCCAAACAAAATCAAATACAGCCCACGAATGGTCTGGTCGAACGTAATAGTCCGGGGCAAGATGAACTGCGGCATCAGGTCTGCCGCCCGGACAATGGGACCCGCAACCAAATGAGGGAAAAAGCAAACCGAAAGGGCGAAATCAGAGAAACGGCTGGCTGGCTCTAGCTCTCTACGATACACATCGATTGTGTAACTCATGGTCTGAAACGTGTAGAAAGAGATGCCCACAGGCAGCAAAATACTGAGCGCTACGGGGTTGGCTGGCAACCCTATAGATTGCAGTAAAGAGACGGCGCTATCCGCAAAGAAATTAAAGTATTTGAAGAAGGCAAGAATGAGGAGATCGACTGTGATGCTCAGCCCCAGGCAAATATTTTTGCGCCTTTGCTCAGGCAAAGCGATCAGTTTGGGGTAGTAAAAGTCGGCAAGCGCTACAGCCGCAAGCGATCCTAAAAACACAGCCCAACCGATACTTTCCTGGGGAAACAAGCGCCCCCATTCAATTGCGATTGCCATAGGGTTGAGTGAAAAGCGGATGGCTTCCCACTGAACCGTGACGCAGAAGAATGCAGACAAGAGCAAAACCAAAGACGGTAATTGTCTTTGTTTTACCGTTAATTCGCCTCGGCCAATAATCAGGGCAGAGCAATAATCGATAGAGGTAATTAACAGAATTAAGAACAGAAATTGTTTATCCCACCAGGCATAAAAGATATAGCTAGCTATCAACAGCAGCAGGTTTTGCCCTCGAAACGGCAAAACTCGATAGAGGGTATAAACAATAACTAGAAATACTAAAAATTCTATAGAATTAAACAGCATCTAGGTTCCCACCACCCATAGAAAGACAAAGCTTTTCATTATGCAACGGCTTCACGATTTGCCAAAATAGGGGCTTTTTTATACCGATCGCGTATCAATTTACTGATGATGTTCTAGACTGGTATTGTTCTAAGTAGGTTGCTTAAGAAAATCAAGACGATCGCTTTTTCTAAACAAGCCCTATCCTTAAGGCATCTTCCAGCGACAACAATTCATCACAGTTTAAAAAGACGTTGCTGAGCGAAAGGATGAATTTCGTGGAGAGAGGGTAGTGCAACACCGCTACGAATGGCACCACCGTCACGGAGTTATCCCTAAATTCAGCAACGTCGCTCAAAAATCACGGGAATGCACTTTTTTTACCGCACTCACCCTTAAGGTTGAAAGATCTAACAGAGAAATTTACCAAAACAATATAAAAAATCGGTAGTCCCACACTAGCGGAGAGGGGCTGAGCGATGCATGGCACATCCTCACTGCAAAACAATAGTCCCAAGTGTGAGGACAGGCACTATCCGCACAACCCACTCGAAAAGAAGGTTTTCATTATTATTGAATGCATATTCCTAAGCGTAAGGCGAGTCGTCGCAGCCCGATCGCGCCTTAAACGATCGGTAAATTAACTAACATAATCTGAATTTCTGCTCCTGCCTTTTGGGTGGTTTGACCAATGGGCAGCATGGCAAGGCTGTTGGTTTGTGCCAAGTTGATCAGGTTGCCAGAGCTATGAGAGCCGCCTGCCAAATGAAACTCGTATTCCCCATTGATCAGGTGCGTTTGCCCCCAGAGATAGCTTTCCCGTTTGCCGTCCGATCGCAATTCTTGGCGCGATCGCCCTTTGACAAACATGGGTTGCCACGAGCTAGACAGACCCGAGAGCTTACGCAGGGCGGGCTGGACAAACCGCCAAAAGGTGACGAGGGCAGAAACTGGATTGCCCGGTAGCCCAAAATAAAGCACCGATCGCCGCATCTCTGGATTTTGGCCTGTTTTTTTGCCTGACGCTTGGAATGTAGCAATCGTGAGCGGCTTCCCCGGCTTGACGGCAACCGCTCGCACATGGATTTCCGCCCCCAGCTCTGCCAAAATGCGATCGACATAGTCATAGTCTCCGACTGAGACTCCTCCCGACGAGATCACCAGATCGGCTGTGGCTGTGGCCTGGGCGATCGTCTGGCTCAAAGCCTCTGGCTGATCGGGCACAATGCCGAGACAAATTGGCTCGGCTCCGGTGCTGGCAACCAGAGCCGCCAAAGCATATTGATTAGAATCTACGATTTGTCCCGGCTGGAGCGTTTGTTCTGGTGACACCAGCTCACTTCCGGTAGACAAAATCGCCACGCGAGGCCGCCGATAGACGGGGACTTGTACCGTCTGCGCTGTCGCCAATACCGCGATCTCCGCAGCAAAGAGCCGAATGCCGGGGGGCAGTAGCGGGTTGCCTGCCTGATAAAATTCGGCGCGGTGCCGCACAAAGGCACCGGGTTTGGGAGCTGCAAAGAGCATGACGCGATCGCCCTCTCGCTGCGTCTCTTCTTGAATGACGATCGTATCGGCTCCAGGCGGCATCATTGACCCCGTGAGAATCCGAGCTGTCTGTCCGGGTTGGATCGTTTGCTGTGGCTGATATCCAGCCGGAATTTCTTCAATAATGTCGAGCGTCACGGGCTGCTCGGCGCTGCAAGTTTTGACATCGGCATAGCGAACCGCGTAGCCATCCATCGCTGAGTTATCCCAATGGGGAAAATCTAACGCGCCGCTGACGGCTGCTGCCAAAATTCGCCCTTGAGCCGACAGAAGATCCAGGGTTTCTACATCTTGCAGGGGATCTAAAGGTTGAACCAAGTCTAAGATCAGGGCTTCTGCTTGTTGGGCGGGCAGCATGGTGACTTCACTCAGAGAAAGGAATAATGAAAGGGTTTCTTTCATCCTATGACGAGTCTGCCAAACGGCGGCTAACCTATGACCCGATCGCCTCAAAATCATTCTCTACAGGCTGACTTACAGCAAGCCTCCTCCTTGCAAACTCCCCATAGTGGCTACCACTGGGCAGGCTCAGGCCGCCGCTTTTTTGAAGGCTGGTACTATCGCGTCACCCTCCCCGACTGTGGGCAGACTTTTGCCTTCATGTATTCCATTGAAGACCCGATCGGCGGCCAAGCCTACAGCGGCGGTGCGGCTCAAATTTTAGGAGCCAATGACGAATATCTTTGCCGCACTTTTCCCGATGTCAGGCAGTTTTGGGGCTGGCAAAATGCTTTGGGGCTAGGGCATTGGCGCAAAAGCGCCAGTCCATTATCGCCCAGGTATTTAGAGCCAGAAGAGTTCGATCGCTCAATTTCAGAGGGCTACCAGGCAACAGCCACCTGGCATCAAGGCAAGCTTGCCGATCCAGGAACGGGGCAAACTGCGCGTTGGCAATATCAAATTCGGCCTGTCTACGGGTGGGGCGATCAGGCAGGCGTGCAGCAATCTACAGCCGGGATACTCTCGCAACTGCAAATTTTTGAACCGGGCTGGCAGATTTTGATGGCGCATGGGTTGGCAACCGGATGGATCGAATGGAACGGTCAGCGCTATGACTTTTGCGATGCGCCTGCCTATGGTGAAAAAAATTGGGGAGGAGCCTTTCCTCAAAAGTGGTTTTGGCTCAACTGTAATGCGTTTGTTGATCAGCCAGACCTGGCGCTGACGGCAGGGGGAGGTCGCCGGGGAGTGCTGGGATGGATGGAGTCTGTTGCCATGATTGGCATTCATTACGAGGGCAAGTTTTATGAGTTTGTGCCCTGGAATGCCCAAGTGAATTGGCAGATCCATCCTTGGGGATACTGGCAAATGCAGGCTCAAAACGCCGACTATACCGTAGAGCTGGTGGGCACAACCCACCATCCTGGAACACCGTTACGCGCACCAACGACAGAGGGTTTGGCCTTTTGCTGCCGCGATACCATGCAAGGAGACTTAACCTTGACCCTACGGGGAAAACAGGGCGTGATTTTGCAAGCCCAAAGTCATTTATGTGGCCTAGAGGTGGGGGGATCACCTTGGGATGAAATTTGGCGATCGCCTTCTCATTGATTTTGACTCCGTAACGCTTGATCTGATTGGATCTCAGTGATTTTAAATCCAATTCAATCAAAAATTGACCCGGATGAATGAGGAATGTTAAACAGCGAACTCTGGGAAGAAACCGCCTTGGTATATAGTTTCCTGTAATCGTTTGAATAATTCCCCCTTAGAAAGATGACAAGCCCCTTTCAACAATTACAGCAACGATTTAAATCACTCGGTAAAGAACTGCAACCTGTGGTTCTAGAGAATGCCAAAACATACTTAAAAGAATGGTTGACAGAAAATGCCGATAAACTGGCTGCAAAGAAAGCAGATGCTGAATTTAACGGCACTTTAATGCAGTGGTTTCACTGGTATAGCCCCAGTGATGGCAATCATTGGAAGGCATTAAAGCAGGATGTTAAAGCGTTAGCAGATGCGGGGATTACCGCCCTCTGGATGCCGCCTGCCTACAAGGCAAACGGTGGCGGATTGGATGTCGGGTATGGCATTTATGATCTGTTTGACTTGGGTGAGTTTAATCAAAAGGGCAGCATTCGCACCAAATACGGCACTAAGGCAGAATATATTGCGGCGGTGCAGGCCGCTAGGCAGGCAGGTCTACAGGTCTACGCCGATGTCGTGTTTAACCACAAGATGGGCGGGGATGCTGAAGAAGAATTTGAGGTGATTCCCTTTGATCCTAACGATCGCAATCGCCCGTTAGGTGAGCCTCGGAAAATTAAGTCTTGGACGCAGTTTAACTTTCCGGGGCGAGGAGAAACCTATTCCAGCATGAAATGGCGCTGGTGGCACTTCGACTCGGTAGACTACAACAGCTATGATCCGGGTTACCGTGCCGTATACCGGATGAAAGACAAAAACTTTGAAACCAAAGTGGATTTGCGATCGGGCAACTATGATTACCTGATGGGCTGCGATCTGGACATGAACAATGAACAGGTGCGGGGTGAGCTAAAGTACTGGGGCGAGTGGATTATGGAGACGGTGGGCGTCGATGGCTTTCGCCTGGATGCCGTCAAACATATTCAGGGCGACTTCTTTAACGACTGGCTCGATCACCTAGAAAACCACAGCCAGCGAAACTTGTTTTGTGTGGGTGAATACTGGACTGAAGATTTTGGCGCTTTGAGCTGGTATATCGGCAACGCAGGGGGCAGACTGAACTTATTTGATGTGCCGCTGCACTACAACTTCTATCGGGCTAGCAAGGCAGGCGGCAGCTTTGATATGCGATCGATCTTAGAAGGCACATTGATGAAAAATCTGCCGCTCTTTGCGGTCACCTTTGTCGATAACCATGATACCCAACCGCTTCAGGCGTTGGAATCTATGGTGGAGTCCTGGTTTAAGCCGCTGGCCTATGCGATTACGCTGCTGCGCGCAGAGGGCTATCCCTGCATCTTTTATTGTGATTACTACGGTGCTCACTATAAAGATAAGGGAAGAGATGGTAACGAGTATGAAATCTGGATGGACTCCCATCAATGGATCATCGATCGCTTACTGTTTGCCCGCAAAAATTTCGCCTATGGCCCGCAGTATGACTATTTTGACCATCCTGATATTATTGGCTGGACGCGGCTAGGAACAGAACAGCACCCTAGCACTATGGCTGTCATCATGAGTGATGGAGCGGGTGGCGGTAAATGGATGGAAGTAGGGAAGCCCAATACAGCCTTTTATGATATTACAGAACACATTCAGGAACCTATTCAAACCAATGCGGATGGCTGGGGCGAGTTTCGCTGTAATGGCGGATCGGTGTCCGTTTGGATTGAGAAATAGCCGCTAGGATTGCGAATTAATCTGTAATAGTTTTTGGAAGTGCCGCGCGGCACTTCCAAAAAACTCTTCGGTTTTATTTTGTGGGCAATCCTAGCGTTGAAAGGATTGGATAGGATAAATCAGGCAACGGCTCTGTGCGATAGGGTTTACAGCACCGTGAAAAATCATTGTCTCTTGAGATTATCCCCAGCGTTCAAAGTTGCTATCTGAGTCGTAGATCAGTAAGATTGCCTGTGAAGTCTAGGAATCAGAACATGGCGATCGAGTCTACGATGGGTGAAGCGGCAATTGAAACCCACTTAAAGCAGTTTCTTTTAGTGCTTTCGGTTTCTTTGAGCGTGGCAACGCTTCCTCAAGTTTTTAGCTGGTTTCGTCAAATACCTTATACCTTACTGCTGGTGGTCGTGGGTACAGGGTTGGCATTTCTCAATGTCCGACTGGTCGATCTCTCTCCAGAACTGATCCTGACAATTTTTCTTCCGCCTCTTTTGTTTGAAGCGGCCTGGAACATTAAATGGCCAGATTTGAAGCGGGATCTGGTGCCGATATGTCTGTATGCGATCGCCGGGGTCGGTATTTCTATTGCCGGAGTCTCTCTAGGACTCAACCAGCTAGCTGGTCTACCTCTCACGACGGCTTTGCTGATTGGCGCGAGCTTGTCGGCAACCGATCCTGTGTCAGTAACGGCATTATTCCGAGAATTGGGAGTTTCAAAACGACTCTCTGTTCTCATGGAAGGCGAAAGTCTGTTCAATGATGGCATGGCAGTCGTAGCCTTTGGACTTCTAGTTGCCTTACCTTTAGGCACAGCCAATCTAGGAGTACAGTCGGTTCTGGTTCAGCTTTTCATGGTAGTTGGTATTGGTATTGCAGTAGGAAGCTTAGTGGGTTTTGGCATTTCCTATCTGACGCAGCGCTTCGATCTGCCTCTGGTAGAGCAATCCATCACTCTAGTTTCTGCCTACGCCACCTATTTAATCACCGAAGAGTTAGGGGGTTCTGGTGTCATTGCTGTTGTCACCGTGGGTTTAATTTTAGGTAATTTTGGTTCGCGTATTGGCATGAGTCCCCGGACTCGAATCATTGTCTCCGAGTTTTGGGAGTTCTTATCTTTCTTCGTTAACTCGATCGTTTTCCTTCTGATTGGCGATCAAATTCACTTTGATAGCCTGATAGAGAATTGGGGGACGATCGCGATCGCCATTGCTGGGATGGTGGCTGCACGGGCGATCGCCACCTGGGTTCTTAGCAGCCTTTGCAATCGTTTAGCAGCTATTGAGGACATTTCCTTTGCTCAGCAAACTGTCTTATGGTGGGGGGGGTTGCGCGGAGCCGTCTCGATCGCCTTAGCCTTGAGTGTGCCTACGATACTACCTGAGCGAGATACGGTAACTGAGACGGTGTTTGGCGTAGTTTTATTTACCTTGCTGGCTCAGGGTTTGACGGTCAAGCCTTTACTCAAAGGGCTAAATTTGCTGGGAATGCAGCCGATGCGAGAACAGTACTTAGAGTTGGTCGCTCGTCAAGTTGCCTTAGAAAGAGCGCTCCAGTACTTGCAAGCCGATAGCCGACCGGGCGTTGAGCCAGAGTTTTATCGCTATCAGGAGGTACTGATTCAGGGGGAAATCGCCACCTTGAAGACCAAAATCGAGACATTACGCGATGAATATCCTGACATCCGAGAATTTATGACAGAACAATTGCGTGAAGAACTGTTGGCGATCGAGGCAGATACCTATGCTGAGTTTGTTCGGGCAGGGCGACTCAATCAAGAGCTGGCTCCTCTGTTAGAGGACCTGTTTCAAGGAGAAGCAAAGTAGAGGCTTTATCTGACGATGGAAGATTTGCAGGCACCGACTGATCCCAACACTGATCTCAACACTGATTCCAACACGAATTCTCATAAAGCTGATCCCACAGATACAGTGTCCCAAGCGATTGAGACTCAATGGCTGAGCCGCGACTCTACACTCGTCGCGCCTGAGCTGATTGGCTGTACGTTAGTTCGGCTGATGCCCGATGGGGCGATCCTGCGCGGATTAATTGTAGAAACCGAAGCCTATGGGCCTGGTGATCCAGCCATGCATGCCTACCGCCGCGCCACGGCTCGCAATCAGGTGATGTTTGGCGCGGCAGGCGTGGCCTATGTCTATTTGATTTATGGTATCTACCATTGCTTTAACGTTGTAACCGATCAGCCCACGATTCCCAGCGCCGTTCTAATTCGTGCCCTCCAGATAGAGACGCTTCCGAGCTGGCTTGAGCCGCAAAAACTGCAACGTGCGGCGGCTGGCCCTGGAAAACTCTGTCGCGCATTTCAAATCGATCGCACATTAACTGAAACCCCGCTCCAGCCCGGTCAGGCGCTCTGGCTAGAGCATCGTCATCCTTTGTTTCAGCAGCAAATAACAGAGGGCAAGCTGTCTCTCACGCAAACCACCCGCATTGGCTTAACTCAGGGTGTAGAGCTTCCCTGGCGCTGGTATTTAACGGATTGTCCGGCCGTCTCTCGAAAAGGTTGAGTCAGTTTTTACTCTGCTCTAGCCAGCCTGATCGCAAATTAGGTTTTGTAGTGCGCTCCGCACACCACATAAACCTAAAAGCTGGATTCCAGAGGCGCTCCGCGCTTCTGGAATCCAGCTTTTAGAAAACAATTAGGAGAACTTTGCGGTCTGCCTACCTAGAGTAACTTTCCACGTCTCTAGCTGCCGTGACTGTCCGGGGATGCCGAGCACCTGTAGAAGCCCCCACCAGAGAAGCAATTAAACCCAGCAGTGAACCCAAAGCAAAGAACCAGCCGACTTTCGCCCCACTGCCCGCAATATCACGAGTTTGCTGAGCTGTAACGCTAGGGCTGGGAACAGGAGCATCTACTCCAGGAACGGCAACACCGCTCTGCTGAGCCTGCTCAACAATGCCCGTCGCATTTTGTGCCACAACGCCAAATGCACCTGAAACACCGCTAGATAACAACCATGCACTAATCGCCAGCGTTGTTGCCCAAAGGATAGCTCCATTTAGCAAAGCCGTGCTGCGGCTCATGGGGCCACAAGCCCTAGCTGTAATCCAACCCCCCAGAAACAGGGAGATCAAGAGGCTGATGATTGCCCAAATGCCAACGGCTGAACCCACATCAGCCGCATCTGAGCGGGGTGCGCCTGAACCCGCGATCGAGGTGAGGCCGATCGCTGCTCCTATGCCACTCAAAACAAGCTGAGTGCTGAGTGCCACAACCAATCCTGCAAAAATGGGACCCCAACGCACGCGATCGTGATAATCAGCCGGGGGAACAACCACTCGATCAACAACTCTACCTAAAGGCTCATCTGTATATGCCATAATCCATTCGCTCCTAGTTACACCCACATTCGGGTATCGAAATTTGCAACCTTTTGCATAAATTTATCGGAATCTTTGGAGTTGCGCACCCATCCACAGAAGTATCCTGAGTGAATTGCAAATTGGTGTTTCGGAGCATACACCAATTTGAGACATTTTTGTAAACGCCTTGTAAACGCCTTGTGAACGAAGCTTTACAAAAATATGTAATTCCACTAGGTCTAACCTAAGACCTCTCTTGCAGGAAAGCTTTTTGAAGCGTGATTTGAAAACATGATTTGCTGTACCGATCCGCTACGCAATGATTAACGCCAGAGAGCCAGCGATCGGTTGCGTTTAGCCTAGCAGTCCGGTGAGAAAACTATTAGAAGCCTCGACATGCTCTTGCATTAACTGACGCGCCATGCCTGCACGACGAGCTTTAATGGCGTCAACAATTTTTTGGTGCTTACTGGTAGAGTATGTCAACGCTGCTTTGCTGTAAGGCACAACAAGCGCCAGTTCAGATAAATCAGCGTGAATGTCAGCAATTACGGCTTGCAGTTGGCTATTGTTTGTGGCTTGAGCAATCACCAAATGAAATCTTGTATCCAGTTTGCGATAGGCTGTGAAATCATCTTCAACCTGTCGCATGGCATGGATCAAATCCTGTAGCTCATCGGTATGATCAACCGTGGCGCGTTGGGCGGCTAACTCCGCAATTCCGGCTTCTACAATCAAGCGGTGATCGAGAATATCAGATAGCGATCGCCCTGCATCATGAAACTGACGGCGAAATTGCATAACATTGGGCGGCATGAGCGTTTCAGAGACAAACGTTCCGCCCGCCCTGCCTCGCTTGACGGTGAGAATGCCCTGTTCGGACAACACGCGAATTGCTTCGCGCACGGTCGTGCGGCTAATACCCATAATTTCGGCAATTTCTCGCTCCGAGGGCAATCGCGCACCTGGCTCATATAGCCCCATCCGCACGACTGAGCCTAACCGCTCAATGGTGACTTCAAAGGCATTTGTGGTCGGTTTAAGCCCTCTTAACAGCGCCTCTGCGGGTGTGAGCGTCGGGCGCTTGGGAATGACATGAAACGAAAAATACCCAGCGGTCATAGGACTGATTACTTGTGCGCCAACTGACTAGGGAATGGTTACAGAAGAAGATACTACTAGCAGCCTATTATCTCCAATCCTGAGATTATTAACCTGATGAGAGGGAAATATGTTTTCTCTGTTGCTTAACCGCTGAGCAATTGTTATTCTGGCTACGAACTCGTGGCCGTAAATCATTTACTTTAAAGGTACAAGATTGTACCTTTATTTTGCATCGCGTTAAATTTTGTCCTAGCTCGGCTCACATTACGAATGGCGATCGCCCTTATCTGTAGCGGGTCATGGCGATCGGTTTCTGTGTGGGCAGGTTTAGGTAAACTCATTCTGTTATCTGCCAAGTTCCTGGAGAAACTATGACTGCGAGTTTGGAAAAGCCTGTATTGTCGAAACCAGAAAGTGAACCCAAACACCCCCTAGATCCCCTTAGCGCTGCCGAGATTGAAGCAGCCGTTAGCCTTGTCAAAACACAGCAGAATTTAGGTGAGCAGGTTCGGTTTATTTCAGTCTCGCTACATGAGCCTCCCAAGGGCATGGTAATGAGCTTTGAATCGGGACAGCCTTTTGAACGTGAAGTGGAAATGGTGCTGCTCGATAACGCCAGTCGCGGCACCTACGAGGCCATTGTCTCCCTCACCGCTAACGCTGTCACCTCCTGGAAGCTCATTCCGGGCGTGCAGCCTGCGATCGCCCTAGATGAGTTCTTTGAGTGCGAAGCAGCAGTTCGAGCCGACCCTGATTTTCAGGCGGCGCTTCAGAAGCGTGGCATCACAGATATGAGTCTGGTGGCGATCGATCCCTGGTCAGCCGGGTACTATGGTGACGAACCCGAAGGGGATACAGGACGACGCTTGGTGCGAACCTTGTGCTGGGTACGCAGTCACCCGACCGATAACCTTTATGCTCACCCCGTTGAGGGGGTGCTGGCAATCGTAGACCTTAACGCCATGCAGGTGCTGCGCGTCGAAGATCACGGCTTTGTGCCCGTTCCGCCGGAAGACTGCAACTACACGACAGAACATGTCAAAAACTTCCGCCCCGATTTGAAGCCGCTAGAAATTGTGCAACCTGAAGGGCCAAGCTTCACGGTGCAAGGGCAGGAAGTGCGTTGGCAAAAGTGGAGAATGCGGATTGGCTTTACGCCGCGTGAAGGGTTAGTTCTCCATACGGTGGGCTACGAAGATCAAGGCCAAGTGCGTCCCATTTTGTATCGGGCGTCGTTGGCAGAAATGACGGTGCCCTATGGCGATCCGCAGGTGCAGTGCTACCGCAAAAATGCCTTTGATGTGGGTGAATACGGCGTGGGTATGCTAGCGAACTCCTTGACGCTGGGCTGCGACTGTTTGGGCGTCATTCAGTATTTTGATGCCACGCTGTCCAACAGCAAAGGGGAACCCGTCATCATCAAAAATGCCGTTTGTCTGCATGAAGAAGACTATGGCATTCTCTGGAAACATATGGACTGGCGCACCGATCAGACTGAAGTGCGGCGATCGCGGCGTTTGGTTGTTTCGTTCATTGCGACTGTCGGTAACTACGAATATGGCTTTTTCTGGTACTTCTATCAGGATGGCTCCATTCAATACGAGGCAAAGCTGACGGGTATGATGAATACGACCGCTGTTGCACCTGATGTCGTACCCAAATATGGAACGCTGATTGCACCTCAGCTCTATGCTCAAAATCATCAACATGTCTTCAGCGTGCGTTTGGATATGTCGGTAGATGGGATGAACAACTCGGTATACGAGGTCGATACTGAACCTGCACCTCCAGAAGAGAATCCCTACGGAAACGCCTTTTATGCTAAGTCAACATTGCTCAAAACTGAGCAGGAAGCTCAGCGATTGATTGATCCCTTCAAGGCACGCTACTGGAAAGTCGTAAATCCTGCTAAGACTAACCGCATGGGGTATCCCGTCAGCTACAAACTGGTTCACGGCGAGAATGGTTTGCCGTTTGCTCTGCCAAATTCTAGTGTAATGAAGCGGGCAGGATACATGACGAAACATCTGTGGGTGACTCCCTACGATGCAGCCGAGCGCTATCCAGCCGGGGAGTATCCTAACCAACATCCAGGGGGGGCGGGTTTGCCGCAATGGACGGCTGCTAATGAATCCGTTGAAGATACCGATATCGTGCTGTGGTACACAATGGCGCACACCCATGTTCCTCGGGCTGAAGATTGGCCTGTAATGCCAACTTCGTATATCGGCTTTATGCTCAAGCCTGTCAACTTCTTTGATCTAAACCCAGCTAATGATGTACCGCCATCGGTTTCTAAGCACAAGTGTCATTAAATCTCTTGCAGATTAGAGCTTTTGGATGAGTTTGGGTAGAGGCTGCGCCCCCGCCCAAACTAATTGCCAGAGGTTTATTAAGGTTTAGCTGAGCGTCCGTAAGATTCCACTCTCTGTGCTTTGAGTGGAATCTTTTATTTAATTCACCGCAGTCTACCTTGAAACCCCTATGGATATTAAAACCAGATCAGAGGTTCCTGTTTTATCTCGTTCGGGTTTGCGACCTGAATGTTTGCCATTTTCAGAAGTGTTGGCGCAGTCGATCGCCAATATTGCCCCTACGGCTGCTCCTGCCCTGACGATCGCTTTAGTGTTTGCCAGTTCTGGAACAGGCACCTGGTTTACCTATCTAATTGCCACAATTGGCCTTGTTTTCGTAGGGACAAACATTAACCAGTTTGCACGTCGCTCGGCTACGCCCGGATCGCTCTACGCCTACATCACCAAAGGTCTGGGCGCGACCGCAGGCGTGATCACAGGCTGGTCACTAATTCTGGCGTATTTGTTTACCGCAATGGCGGTGCAGTGCGGCTTTATCAACTTTGTGCAGGCGCTCTTCGCACCACTGGGCATTCCACTTGCACCGCTGTTTTTGCTGGTAGCTGGCTTGGGTCTGGCTTGGTATTTTGCCTATAAAGATGTGCAGCTTTCAGCCGCCCTCATGTTAATCCTGGAGCTAGTCTCGGTTGGCTTGATTTTGCTATTGGCTGCGATCGTCGTCTTCAAAAAAGGTACCGTGATTGATCCGGCACAGCTCACGTTGCAGGGGGCACAACCCAGCGGCATCATGTACGGATTGGTGTTGGGTGTCTTGAGCTACGTAGGGTTCGAGAGCGCGACAACGCTGGGAGAGGAAGCCAAAGCGCCCCTGCGCACCATCCCTCGAGCCGTGATTCTTAGCACAGTGGCGTCTGGATTGTTCTTTATCGTGATGTCCTATGTTGAAGTACTGGGCTTTAGCGGCATGCCCATCACGCTAGGCCAAAGTACGGCACCGATGAGCGACCTAGCAGAAGCGATGGGAGTCGGCTTCTTTGGCATCTTGATTTCGCTCTGTGCTGCTATTAGCATGTTTGCCTGTGCTATTGCCTGTATCAATGCCTGCTCCAGGATTTTGTTTACGATGGGGCGGCATGGGGTTTTGCATCGGCGGATTGGTCGGGCACATGGCCGCAACGAAACGCCCCATGTGGCTGTCACTCTCTCGGCAGTGCTGATTTTGGCGATCACGGGGGGAACACTGCTATCGGGTGTGGCAGTACTGGATAGTTTTGCCTACTTTGGTACGATCGCCACCTATGGGTTTCTCGTTGCCTACATTTTGATTTCGATCGCTGCTCCCTGCTACTTGGCGCGTGAAGGTCGGCTGCGACTGCGACATATCTTGTTTTCTGCCTTGGGTGTCCTGTTTATGATGATTCCGGTCGTCAGCAGTATTGGCATCCCTGGCGAAAATAGCCTATTTCCTGTTCCCCCTGCGCCGTATAATATTTTTCCCTACTTTTTCCTGGTGTACCTGGCGATCGGGGCAGGCTGGTTTATGTATTTGCGGATGAAAGCCCCAAGCGTGATTGAAGAAATGGAGCGAGACATTGAGGCTTCGCACCTCAAATTTGACGAGATGCACAAAGTTTAAGCAGATTGTAATTTTCTAATGCAGTGAGGTGGACAGAGTTCACCTCATTTTTTGTGGCTGCTCTACGAATGGATCGATGTCAGCCGATCGCCGGAACCCTGTACTAGGCGATCGCGTCAATGCTGCTATTCCCCAATCGATTCCAAGATTCCCAAGATTCTCAGAATAAATTTTTGAGAAAATTTGGGTAAAAATTATCGTTTATGTCATCCAGACTCCACGGCAAAAGCCAGGGGCGATCGCACAATAGAAGGGCATTTTTCTTGACCTCCAACTCCAGTGAATTCACAAAAGGCTAAATTGGAGTTCAAAGACTTTAAGCAAAGACTTGCAACGACGACAAAAACCGCTATGACAATCCGCTTATTTTCAAAATTCTTCAGACACCCGATCAACAGAATGGGGGTGGCGATCGCCCTTAGCCTCATGCTCAGTCTTTGGCTCCATCCTGCTCAAGCCGACCCGTTTCGCAGTAGCGATGCGCGTGCAATTGGACCCAAGACCGAAGAAGCCTTCAAGACGCTATTTGAGCAGGGTAACTATCAGCAGGCAGAGCAAATGCTGCGAGCGGCTGAGCCAGACGAGCCGCTTGCCCACGCCATGCTAGCCGCGCTTGCCTATGTCGATCAGGACTGGGAAACGATGGGCGAAAGCGCTCGCCTCACGCGCGAAACGGCTGAAAAGCTGGTGGCTAGCGATGCGTTGCGAGGGCATCTTTACGTCGCTGCGGGACATTTCCTCGAAGGTGCCTACACGCTGTCTACGCAGGGAACCGTGGCTGCAACACCGACGGTTCTAGCAAAGCTCCAGCAGGTTTTTGATAACTTGTCTCAGGCCGAGAAGATTGCGCCTCAAGATCCAGAGCTAAACCTGATGAAGGGCTATATGGATCTGATGTTGGCCGTTAACCTGCCCTTCGCCAACCCTGATCAGGCGATCGAGCGCCTCACCTCCAATGCTGCGCCGGGATATTTGGCACAGCGAGGGATTGCCATCGGCTACCGCGATTTGGAGCAGCCCGATCAAGCGCTGACGGCTGTGGAACAAGCCATCAAGCTGACGCCTGGGGGCATTAACCCAGAATTATTTTACCTCAAGGCACAAATTCTGCGGCAAAAGAGCGACAAGCTTCAGGGCGATGAGCAAAGCAAAACCCGTCAAGACAGCGTTCGCTTTTTCCGTAAAGCCTGGGCATTGCGCGATCGCTTTCCCGAGAGCCTTGTGCGGCAGCTAAGCCGAGAAGGGTGCCGCACCTTCCAGCAGTCGCGCAATCGCAACCCAGATGCTTGCAGCAGTGGGTCGGTTAATTGGCAGGGCAATCAGCAGAGGCAGTAGGCTTCTGGGGTTTCTAGTAGATTTCTAGAAGACTGCAAAAATCGCGTGGCGATCTTCGCCACGCGATTTTTGCTTATGAACGATACCTATGCAGATTTGATATTACTGAGAAGGCGCTGCTGAGTCAGAGGGAGCCGCTTCAGGTAGAGGCACTGCATCAGGTAGAGGCACTGCATCAGGCTGCGCAGTAGGTGGCTCCGTAGGCGTCATGCTGCCAGGAAGGAAATTAGGTAGCACGTTGCGAGGGCGGTTGGTGGCAGCGATGCAGTCTGACAGGGCGGCTGTTGTGGCAAAGTCTACCTGACTTCTCAACCCTACGACACAAGCTGAAAACCTTAGCGGCAGCAGGCTACGGCGACAGTGATCGACGATGTTCAGCAGGGGAGCCGATTCTGTAGGATTGTCGATATCACCGATGTCTACCACACAGGTAGAGAGTTCGACAGGGCGACGAACCTTTGTACAGTTAGCGATCGCATCTGCCGCAGTCAGCGCCGTTTTAGAGTCAATATTGACGACACACTTTGCCAAGTCTCTGGGGTAGAGGGCAGCAGCACAGGCAGCAGTTGCATCAACGGCAGCAATGCCTGTTCCCGTAATCTGAGCCACACAGGTGCGGTAGTGAGCGCTCGTGCTGCGATAGGTGCTGTCAGAATGGTTGGTATCGTAAAAAGTGAGGGCAGAAGCTGGGAGTGCCGCAGCCAACAATCCAGCCGATGCCAGTTGCGCGACAGACAGGCGAATCCAATGAGCCTTGCTCAAGAAACGGTGGGGCGATCGCAAATCAGAATTATGCATAACGGGAGTACAGGCTAGACAACGGCAAGCACAGCCATAATACTACAGCCGCAATCCCTACAGCCATCATCCGGTCGGCGGTATGGCGCATCTGAATTTTCTTTTGCCAGGATTCTTTGCCAGAAGAACGGTAGACCTCTTGATCAATACTGCGAAGATCTGCACCCATTCTTATTTTGTAAACAAAGCCCGAAAAAAGACTGCTTGCGGCAGTCTTTTTTCAGGCTTTGTTGGGGGATTTCGCGCCCGCAGGGCGCGAAATCCCCGATATAAAATTCATAATGAGAATTGCTGAAAGATCTGCCTACAAATTGCGGCTGCATACCATGCAATAATATCTGTAGAAAAGCTGTGAACTTCTTGCTGAATGATGGTAGTGGCGATCGCGCTTGCGATTCACTCAACCTCACAGCCTGATGTTTCTGTCTGCACAATTCTCAATTTAAGAAGCAGACTTAAGAAAAAAGTGGGCGCATAGCGTCACTTAATTGCCGCCTGTAGCGACCTGACAACCCCTCTCACTGATATTCTCTGGTCAAACCATGACTCAACTCTCTGGAAATCCTGATGTACCCGATTTGGGTCGTCGCCAATTCATGAACCTGCTCACTTTTGGTGCAGTCACAGGCACAGCGCTGGGCGCGCTCTATCCTGTGGTTAAGTATTTTATTCCCCCATCCAGCGGCGGAGCAGGCGGCGGTGTCACCGCCAAAGATGCTCTGGGCAATGACATTGTGCTAAGCAAGTTTTTAGCAGAGCACAAAACAGGTGAGCGGGTTTTGGCTCAGGGACTGAAGGGCGACCCGACCTACATTACTGTTGAAGGGGCGGATGCGATCGCCAGCTACGGTCTTAACGCCGTTTGCACTCACCTGGGCTGTGTCGTTCCTTGGAACGCGAACGAGAACAAGTTCATGTGCCCTTGTCATGGTTCTCAGTACAACAGCGAAGGCAAAGTTGTGCGCGGCCCTGCACCTTTGTCGCTGGCTTTGGTTCATGCTGCGGCTACCGAAGATGGCAAGGTTGCCTTCACGCAGTGGACTGAAACCGATTTCCGTACCGAAGAAGAGCCTTGGTGGGCTTAATGTCCTGCCTCTGACCCTCGCCTGCTAGATCCTTTGTCAAGCCTTTTGTAAAGTCTAAAGAACGCCTGTTACCCATGAGACTAACCCTTCGGTCAACCCTTTTGACCCGCAGCCGAAAGCTGATTCTCTGCATTGCCTTGGCTACGGTTACTCTTTTCTTGGGCAGTGACCTGGTTACGCCCCAATCTGCTGCTGCCTACCCTTTTTGGGCACAGCAAAACTATGCCTCCCCGCGTGAAGCCACAGGTCGCATCGTTTGTGCAAACTGCCACCTTGCCGCTAAGCCATCCGAGGTCGAAGTGCCTCAGTCAGTGCTGCCCGATACGGTGTTCAAGGCAGTTGTCAAAATTCCCTACGACCTCAGCACCCAACAGGTTTTGAGCAACGGTGACAAAGGCGGCTTGAATGTCGGCGCAGTGCTAATGCTGCCAGAAGGCTTCAAAATTGCGCCAGAAGATCGGATTCCTGAAGAAATGAAGGAAGAGGTCGGCCCTAGCTACCTGTTCCAACCCTACAGCGAAACCCAAGAAAACATTGTGCTGGTTGGGCCTCTACCCGGTGAGCAATATCAGGAAATCGTTTTCCCAGTGCTCTCTCCTGACCCAGGCACCAACAAAGCGGTTCAGTTTGGCAAATACCAGATTCATCTGGGCGCTAACCGGGGTCGCGGTCAGGTCTACCCGACGGGCGAAAAGAGCAACAATACTGTCTACAATGCTTCTGTGTCTGGGGTTGTGTCTGCGATCGCCAAGAAAGATGACGGCGGCTATGACGTCACCATCACCAAGGTAGATGGCACAACGGCTACCGATGCAGTGCCTGCTGGGCCTGAGCTAATCGTGTCTCAGGGCGAAGAGGTGGCTGCGGGTGCTGCCATCACCTCAAATCCTAACGTGGGCGGCTTTGGACAAAAAGACGTAGAAATCGTTCTGCAAAGCCCCAACCGGATTAAAGGTCTGTTGGCCTTCCTGGGGGCTGTCACGCTGTCTCAAATCATGCTAGTGCTGAAGAAGAAGCAGGTGGAGCGGGTTCAAGAGGCTGAGATGACCTTTTAGGATCTCTTGATTTTTGCAAATTGCTGAAAGCACTCCAGATCTATGGAGTGCTTTTTCAATGACTGCTGACCGAGCTGGCACAAGGCTGTCAGGATGCACAAGGCTGTCAGGGTGTTTGTTATGGCTGGCTAGAAAGGCGATCGCGGCACCCTATGCGTTGGTTTCTTCCCTTAATGCATTAAAACTTCAAGAAGGGGGAATAATTAATCTCAGCCCTACTTACGCCCTAAGAGCAGGATGCAAAGACAACTCTGATGGTTAATCAGGCGCATTTGACACTGCTCAAACAGGGAACCTCTGTTTGGAATCATTGGCGCAACCAACACCGGGGTGTTCATCTCGATCTGAGTCAGGCAAATCTCAATCAGATTAATCTCCGAGAAGCAGCTCTAGAGAAAACCAACCTCCAGGGAGCTATTTTGAGCCATGCTGATCTCTGCATGGCTGATCTGAGTCGAGCAAATCTGCAACAGGCCGACCTCCGAGCATCGCTGTTCTACACCACGAATCTAGAGGCGGCAGACCTGCGAGAAGCCAACTTAGAAGGGGCAGATCTACGTGAAGCCTGCCTGCAATCCGCTAATTTATACAAAGCCAATCTCCAACAGGCTTCTCTCCGCATGGCGAACCTGCGACAGGCTAATTTGCGGGAGGCCAACCTGTTTCAGTCCAACTTTAGTTTTGCCAATCTCAGCCAAGCCGATGCCTGTCTTGCCGATTTTACGGGAGCCGACTTAACCCAAGCCGACTTGACGGCTGCAAAGCTCTACACCACTAACTTGAGCCAATCCACGCTTTATGCGGCCAACTTAAGCCATGCCGACTTGCGGGAGGCTGTTCTGAGTCAAGCCAATCTTCGAGAAGCCAATTTGCGAGAAGCCGATCTGAGTATGAGTATATTCTGCTTGGCCAATCTGATTGGGGCGACCCTGTACAAGGCCAATTTGTCTCAAGCCAACCTCAGCCTAGCCAACCTCTGTATGGCTAATCTGAGCCATGCTAACTTGAGGCGATCGACCTTAATTGGCGCAAATTTAATTGGAGCAAATCTCTACACCGCCAATTTTCAGGGGGCAAGACTCGATGAGGCTGACTTGCGCGAAGCGAGTCTGGGCAAAGCCAATCTCATGGGTGCAAAGCTCGTCAAAGCGAATTTGAATATGGCGAACCTAACGGGGGCAAATTTAACCAAAGCTAACTTGAGTCAAGCCAATCTGCATCAGGCCAATCTCTGGAATGCCAATCTAGAGGGAGCCTGCTTGACGGGAGCCATTATGCCTGATGGCAAGCTGCATGAGTGAGCCGTTGTCCCGATTCTATCGGCTGTAAGGGGCATGGACTCAATAAAAACCAATAGTTTTTGGAAGCGCGGCACTTCCAAAAGCTATTGCAAATTAATTTGCGATCCAAAGGATCGCAACAGGACAAAACTTTCTACCCTTGCGGCACCTGCTGACAGACGATACTATCGCTTCAATAGATTTCTTCATCCCTCTTGCGAGAGCATCACTTGATGAAACGAACTTTTGTAGGGGTGCTGGCTTTCGTTTTGGTGTTGACGCTTTTCTGGCAGCGTTCTCCAACATTAGCGCAGGCACCCGCTCAGCCGATCAATCCCGCAGTCGCTAAGGGGCATGGGGGCGCGATCGCCACCGTGGATTCGCGCGCGACTCAGGTAGGCATTGATGTGCTAAAGGCAGGAGGCAATGCCATTGATGCGGCAGTGGCCACAGCGGCGGCTTTGGGCGTAGTCGAGCCATTTTCGGCAGGGATCGGCGGCGGGGGCTTTATGGTGATTTACCTGAAAAGTGCCGATCGCGTCATCACGATCGACGGGCGCGAACAGGCTCCGGCAACGGCAACCGTGGATATGTTCAAAGATCCCGATAGCCCGACGGGGGAACTGCTCCCCTTCATGCCCAACCGCATCAGTAACGGGGCGGCAGTAGGCGTGCCGGGTACGCCTTCAGAATGGTCAGAGGCACTGAGCCGCTACGGAACTCTGACGCTGGCACAGGCGCTACAGCCTGCGATCGCCCTGGCCGAGGACGGTTTTGCAGTCGATGCCACCTTTGCCAGCCAGACGGCTCAAAACCAGGCTCGGTTTGCGGCGTTTGATTCTACCCAAGCGCTCTATCTGCCCCAAGGTCAGCCCCCTGGCGTAGGCGAAGTCTTCAAAAATCCTGACCTGGGAAAAACCTACCGACTGCTGGCGGAGCAAGGCGTTAATGCTTTTTATCGCGGCGAGATTGGGAGGGCGATCGTGCAAACGGTGCAGCAGCCCCCTACCGTCAGCAATCCGCCCTTCCGGGTGATTTCGGGTGGCATGGCTTTAGCCGATCTCGATCAATATGCGGTGCGGGTGCGGCCTGCCGTCAAGACTTCCTATCGCGGCTATCAGATTTACGGCATGGGCTTACCCAGCAGCGGCGGCATTACCACAGGTGAAGGGCTGAAGATTTTAGAGGGCTTTGATCGAGGCCAGGATCTAGGTCAAACCGATCGCTCTCAGGTCTGGCATCAGGTAATCGAAGCAGAGAGGCTGGCCTTTGCCGATCGCAATGCCTATCTGGGCGATCCAGAATATGTGGATGTGCCTCTGATGGGGATGCGGAGTGAGGACTTTACCACCCTGCGACGGCAGCAGATCAGCGATCGCGCCCCTGCCGATGAAAAGACCTTTCGTGCGGCTGCCGGAAATCCTTTGCCCTATCACATAGACCCTAGCCCTAGCTTGACGGCTCTCCCGGTTGCAGCCGCTGTACAGACCGAGGAAGGGCTGTCTACGACGCATCTGGTCACGAGCGATCGCTTCGGCAATGTCGTGTCCTATACGCTAACGATCGAGTCTACAGGCGGTTCGGGCATGGTTGTACCGGGCTATGGCTTCATTCTCAACAACGAACTGACTGATTTTGACCCTGCTAGCCCGCATCCCAACGCGCCTGAACCGGGCAAACGTCCCCGTAGCAGCATGGCTCCGACGATCGCCTTTGCGCGAGATGGTCGGGTGCTGGCTTTTGGCTCTCCAGGTGGCTCTACGATTATCACGACTGTATTGGGCATCGCGGTGAATTTAATGGATTTAGGGTTGCCGATCGATGAGGCGATCGCTGCTCCTCGCATCTCTCAGCGCAATGGGGGTGTGACTCAGGTAGATAGCGGTTTAGAGACGAGCGCACTGGGGCAGGCGCTAACGGCACTGGGGCATGTGCTGGAGCCTTCTCCTGAAATTGGCGCTGCCACCGGACTGGTGATCCAACCGGACGGAGCCATCTTGGCGGCGGCTGAATCCGTTCGGCGCGGCGGCGGTTCTGCCCTAACGGTGCGCCCTTAAGACAGCAAGTATGGGGGAGTTGCGCGGAGCGCGACCCCCCATACATTTCATCGCTAGGTTGAGCCATGCCACAGGACTTTAGGGAGCGAGACGAGCTTTCTTGGCACGATTGCTCTCATACCATTGGGCGATCGCGGGTGTCCATTTTTCAAAAGAATTCCAGATTAGCTCACACAGTTGCTGGGCTTCTAACTGGGCGTCTAGCTTCCAGCGCAGGTCAAGCAGATGCATCAGCGATCGGACATTGGCCGACATCACCCAATGCTGCCGCACATCAAAAGGAATAATGCCCCTGGCATGCTCTTCCGAGAAGCCTTGATGAATGCGTTCTTGATAGCGCTTGCAGGCGGCCAAACACCACTCTACATCCTGTTGTCGAATGTCTTCGGTGTATTCGTAGCGCTTGCCCTGGCGATCGGTATAGGCTCCCAAGGGGCGCAGATAGAAGACTTCCTCAACATCTCGTTTGCCCTCGATCACATCTGTAATCCGGCTACCCGTGTAGCGGAAAGAGTTATGAACCACCACACCATTGGCCACAAAGTTATGCCATTGTCCTGCAACTTCTAGGTCATAGGTCGTTTGCAGACCCAGAAATTCTACATGAGCCACCTTAACTGGATGGGCCATCAATTTTCGACCATTGGGTTTAGGTTTTGGCACCCAGCCTTGCGGTTCTAGAATCGGTTGAAAATTTTGGGCAAATTCAGCTTCACGATGTTGACTATGGATGTCTTCGTGACATTGCTGACAAACGGTCACCAGATTATTAAACTCATAGGCCAGAGATTGATCCGCAAAGACGGGGACGAGATGGTGGGCATGGAGTTCGCCACCTCTCTTGCGACAAGATTGGCAGACGTAGTCGAACTTTGCATGTACCTGAGGCGCAATCTGGCGAGTCCAAGCTCCGATCAACGTGCGATCGCTGGATGCACCGCCTTTCCAGAAATTAGAATCAGCGCCTCTGCGGGTATATTGCTTAGCATTTCGCTGCCGGAGTTCTCGGCTTTCGGCGGAAAGATTGAGTTCATAACCACCACGACCTTTATTCCAAGGAGTCGTTGTGCCAGAGGGACGCTTATTTAACGGCAATCCATGATGATAGACCCATTTTTTCACGGCTTCGATCGAGCAGTTCGCTAGTTGCGCAATTTCGTCGGCATGGAGACCTTGAGCTAACTGGGATTCTAGCCAGTCGCGATCGCGATATGGGCCATTTCCCACAACGGTTTTCAATCCCCGCTGCCGACCCGACGCTAATTTCACCCCATGACGCTTCGACCAATGACCAATGACCGCAATAGAACAGCCACAGAGTTCAGCCAGCTCACGAGCAGTTAACCCCTTCTGGGCTTGGGCAACAAACCAAGATTTTTGACTATAAAGCGCATCCGTTCTGACCAACCCATTACACATCACCTCGCAAGACTGGGTCATCGCAAGCACTTGATGCTGCTCATCGGTGATTAGTCCGACGGCGTCTCCCATGTGTTGCCAACCGTTGCTCGTAAAGAGTCGATGGTTGGTAGTGCAGTCCAAGGTTTTTCCATCCGCCATCGTTAACCGATAAACAGGCTGAGTGCCACTACACATCACATCCTGAATACGACTGATTTCAAAAGCGCCAGTGGCTTCATTCAGAACTCTGAGTTTCATCCGACGCAGCCGTTTCTTGCAGTCGCGACGATACTCGCCCGGTGCCTCTCCTTGGCGACCCCGAATTTTGCGTTCTCGTACAGCCTGCTCGCCATTGTTCCACAGGTCATACAGTTCAGCGATTTTGACTTTATGGAGCGCACCGGAGGTCTTCACAAATGTGACTTCTGTATCCCCAGCCAAACATTGCACATCAAAGCTGATGCCAACGCGATGGGTGCGGATCTGCTGCATGGTGGAGTGGGGAAAAAAGCCGCAGTTCAGGACAATTTGAGGGTGCTCTAGCGGGCCGTAATGTCCCCGGTTGCCTAACAGCAGGTTCCTGACCACTAGCTCACCCGCCTTGGCTTCGTCCGGAAAGCGATCGCGCTCTGCCCAGACAAACCCCTCGGCATAGTCCTGGTGCATAGCCGCATAGATGACTTGCTGCGGGTTAATAGACTGAGAAAGAACCTCGACAGTGAAAAAACGATCCATAAAAAAATGGGCTAGAACGAAAAAATGGGCTAGAACGAGACTCTATAGGATAACGGATCAGATTTCTGCTGCAAATCGCAGACTTTATACTTGCCAATAGTAGGCTTAGAATCACCCATTATTAACCTGGAATAGTTTTTTGGAAGTGCAGCGCTCAGCGCTGCACTTCCAAAAAACCATTCGGTTTGATTTTGTGTGCGAGCTTTAGGCATTGGGTCGATCGCCCGTTCCCATGCGGCTCGACAGCGCCTTACTGCCTTGCTGCGATCCTGAGTTTAATCGGGGGTTGAGGTGGTGCAGTCCATCCAGCAGGGCGCTACAAACCAGCGGCTCAGTTTCCCGATTCAGCATCAGCCGAAAGCAGTCTGCCAAATGCGCTGCTTCGAGAGGCAAGGGATGAGCCGCCTGCTGTGTTAGCCGCCGGACGGCAATGAGCCGCTTCAGAGGATCAGCCGCCGCTAGATCTTCTAACAGCGTTAAGTGGCGATCGCTAAATTGTGCCGCTTGCCCCAACCGCTGAACCCACTGTTGCCAAATCAGCAGCAGCAAAATAGCAGCCGTCACCAGACCTTCCATAATCACGCCTAGAGCTAGCCAAGAATGCTGCGACTCTTGCCAAATCCCCAATCCGACATAGCAGCCTACAACCGTGACACCCCCACTGACTACGGCAAGCGACAGCGATCGATGCGGCTGACTCCAGAGTTTCTGCCAGATCTCTCTCTGAGGCAGTTGCCACCAGCCCAGCCTCGTCAGATATACCCAGATGGCTAGCGCTAGACCGGAGCCAAGCGCTAGCACTAGCGAGATATTCCACAGCACCAGCAGCCCCAACACTGCCAGACTCAAAAGCAAGCGCCAGGAAGGCTTGAGGCGATCGCGCCACTGCTTAACACGCTTTAGGGGCTGAGCGCCTACGATACTTATGGAAGAGCCTTGCAACCAGGCGACAAACTGATCAATCTGGGGAGTAGCCTGTGACACAATCAATCCGTACAGCAACACTTAAGGGACAATGACTACGAGCATACCAAGATGGACAGCGATCGGCATCTTCTGATCCGCTCCGAATAGTTCTAAATCATTAACATTTATAACAGAGTGATCTCTCGATTTAAATGTCTACCTACGATGCCATCTATGCTGTGGTTCGCCAAATTCCTCGGGGCAGGGTTGCCACCTACGGACAAGTTGCCGAACTTGCTCATCTGCCAGGGCAAGCGCGTCTGGTAGGTTATGCCTTATTTCAGATGCAGCTTTCTGATTTGCCGTGGCACCGTGTGATTAATGCCAAGGGTGAGATCTCTTATTCTGCTTTTCGGCAAGGAGCCGACCACTTACAGCGATCGCTGCTTGAGCAGGAAGGTATCGTCTTTAGCGCTGAAGATAAGGTCAGTCTCAAAGATTATCGATGGCAGCCCTCTGTAGAGAGCCTGGTATCTGACCTAGTATCTGAATGGCCTCCGGGCAGCTCAAATTAGATTTGAGAGTTGAACCGCAATTTGCTACGCTTTGTTAAGGTTTATGATCTGCTCTTTATAAAAGCGTCTAGTTCAGGTTGTTTTAGCTATCTCAGCTATTGTAAGCGGTGACTCAACGCATTCAAATGATCGTTCAGCAAGCATTAGAATCAACTTTGATGATCTCGCTAACGCACTGACGGGAAGACCGCATCGACAGGGAAATGACATTTTTGCAATTTTCCACTGCAAAAATCGGATTTTTCACAGTTTTTCAGACAATTCCATATTTAGTGATTAGTAATTCGATTTAGGTAGGTAGTTTCATGGGAATGACCGTTGCGCCGGATCAGATAGAACGGATTGTTTGGAATCAACACCAAAACCCGTTTGAAGTATTAGGACCTCACCAAGTAGAACAAGAGGGCAAAAAAGTTTGGGTGGTGAGAGCCTATCTCCCCCGCGCTAGCGAAGCGTGGGTCGTCTTTCCGGAAGAGCGCACAGAATTTCCTATGACTTCCGTGCATCATCCTCATTTCTTTGAGTGCGTGCTGGATACGCCAGAGATCAAGAACTACCAGCTGCGGGTGAAAGAGGGCGATCGCTCCTATGTGTCTTACGATCCCTACGCGTTCCGCTCTCCCCAAATTACCGATCTAGATATTCATCTATTTGCCGAAGGCAATCACCACCGCATCTACGAAAAGCTGGGGGCACACCTGAGCGAAGTTGAGGGTGTGAAAGGGGTTTATTTTGCGGTATGGGCACCTAACGCTCGCAACGTTTCTCTCTTAGGTGACTTCAACCATTGGGATGGGCGCGAACATCAGATGCGGCGCTTAGGCAACGGCATTTGGGAACTGTTTATCCCTGGGCTAGAAGTCGGTACGAGCTATAAGTACGAGGTCAAAAATCAGGCGGGTCATATTTATGAAAAATCTGATCCCTATGGCTACTCTCAGGAGGTGCGCCCCAAAACGGCCTCGATCGTGGCCGATCTCGATCGCTACACCTGGAACGATAGCGAGTGGATGGAGAAACGCCGCCACACGGAGCCGTTAACCAAGCCTATTTCGGTCTATGAGGTACATTTGGGTTCTTGGCTGCATGGGGCCGCCTCTGAACCGGGGCTGGATTCCAAAGGTAATCCTCTGCCTCCCGTGATTGTGGCAGATTTGAAGCCAGGTGCTCGATTCTTGACCTACCGCGAGTTGGCCGATCGCCTAATTCCCTATGCAAAGGAGCTAGGCTTTACCCATCTTGAGCTTTTGCCGATCGCCGAACATCCCTTTGATGGCTCTTGGGGCTATCAGGTCACGGGATACTATGCCTGCACGTCTCGACATGGCAGCCCCGAAGACTTTATGTATTTCGTTGATCAGTGCCATGCCAACGATATTGGGGTGATTGTTGACTGGGTGCCCGGTCACTTCCCCAAAGACGGACATGGGCTGGCAAACTTTGACGGTACGGCGCTTTACGAACATGCTGACCCCCGCAAAGGTGAGCATAAGGAATGGGGCACGCTGGTGTTTAACTATGGGCGCAATGAGGTGCGTAACTTCCTTGTTGCCAACGCGCTATTCTGGTTCGACAAGTACCACATTGACGGCATCCGGGTGGATGCGGTGGCCTCGATGCTGTACCTGGACTATTTGCGTCCTACGGGCGAGTGGGTGCCCAACCAATATGGCGGACGCGAAAACATTGAGGCGGCGGACTTTTTGCGCCAGATGAACCATGTGTTGTTTGGCTATTTTCCGGGTGCGCTCAGCATTGCCGAAGAATCCACCACCTGGCCGATGGTGTCCTGGCCAACCTACATGGGTGGGTTGGGCTTCAACCTGAAGTGGAGCATGGGCTGGATGCATGACATGCTGGATTACTTCCACATGGATCCCTGGTTCCGCCAGTTCCATCAAAACAATGTCACCTTCAGCATCATGTATGCCTTCAGCGAAAACTTTATGCTGGCGCTCTCTCACGATGAGGTTGTGCATGGCAAGAGTCCGATGATTGGCAAAATGCCGGGAGATGAGTGGCAAAAGTTCGCCAACCTGCGGGCGCTTTACACCTATATGTTTGCCCATCCCGGCAAGAAAACGCTGTTCATGAGCATGGAGTTTGGGCAATGGACAGAATGGAATGTCTGGGGTGATTTGGATTGGCATCTGCTGCAATTTGAACCACACCAAAAGCTGAAGTACTTTATTGGCCGCTTGAATGAGCTGTATAAGAGCCAGCCTGCGCTCTATACCCAAGACTTCTCAGCCGATGGCTTTGAGTGGATTGACTGTAGCGACAACCGCCACAGCGTGGTGGCTTTCCTGCGCAAAGCCAAAGAGGATGCCAGCGAGTATGTGATTACAGTCTGCAACTTTACACCCCAGCCCCATGCGCATTACCGGGTCGGCGTGCCAGAGCTGGGCTTCTATACCGAGCTGTTCAATAGCGACTCGCGAGAGTATGGCGGCAGCAACATGGGCAACCTGGGCGGCAAGTGGGCAGAAGAATGGTCTTACCACAACTGCCCCTACTCGATCGATCTCTGCCTGCCGCCGCTGGGTGTGATTATGCTGAAGCTCGATCGCTCCAAGGCTGTGCCTGGTCTAGCAGCCAAAGAGGCTTCAACCCCAGATGCCACCGAACCTAAGGATCTGTAGTACAGCATTACGTTATTAGGTTAGGACAAGTTATTTTTTGAAAGCCTCACTACGCGAGGCTTTCAAAAAATAACTCAGTTGGGGCTGAGCGGCGTAGCGCCATAATCTCAGAATCCTGGTCTGCAAGCGATCTAGTATCCAAAGTAAAATCAGAAGCAAGGAACTTGTCTCCCCGATCGCGGTCAGAGGCAGAGGATGGGGAGACTGATCGAAATGGTGTGATTAGGAGAGCAGCAAGCTTATGTGGATGATTGCGATCGCTTGTTTCGGGGTTGCGTTTGTGTTGGCAAGCCTTGTGGAGTACTGGCTCCATCGGTTGATGCATGTCTCGCCCAAAGTGGGAGAACGTCACCGAGATCACCACCGCCGCAACGAGGGGCAAGGCGTGGTTTGGGAATTCTTGGACTATGTTAAAGGCAGTGCGATCGTCATGTTTTTGATGTTCTTTGTCTCTTGGCAGGCTGGGCTGGGCTGGTTTCTAGGCGCGCTCGTCTACGCTGCTTTTTCAGCCTATGCCCATCAGCTCCAGCATGAAAACCCAGTCAAGTGCTTTTGGATGAAGATGCCCGTTCACTATGTTCACCATAAGTACGGCATGTGGCATCACAATTTTGGCCTAGCCGTAGATTGGTGGGATCACGTTTTTGGCACCTATAAGCAGGTCGATTGGCTGACTGAAGAAGAGCTAAATCGTCCGGAGCGAGGCTATTTGGAACTGCGCTGGCGATAGGGATGACATTTGGGAGGATGTAGCCACCCTCCCAAACGTTCATTCACATCAAGCTCTGGGTCGGACGATCGTAGATGATGTGTATTGATATAAATCTGTTCTTAACCCTTCAAGCTCTGGCATCTCGCCGGGGTAGATGCGATGTCTGAAGGGGTATGAAATTCGCGATCATTATGATCTGGCTTTGGTTCAACTTATTCAAAATGATTCGGTGATTGGAGAGATGATCCTGACACATTAACTATCCTCAAACGATATGCTTAATCGACTGAAGATTTCTACACAACAAATACAGTAATCAGGGTAATTATACAAGGCTGGAAAAATAAATCAGATACTATTGATTTTTTGTCTGATCTTGTTACTAAAAATTCCTTTAGCTGTGAAAAGGATTACAACAAAATCAGCAGTAACTCTATTCGACATAAAATTATTTAGCATGGAGATATTAATCCCCGAAAAACTTCGCTAGAAGTACTTCTCACTCACTACTCTACCCATCCAAAAACACTTGAATTGCTGCGCGATCGCGCCCTCAATGACCCGGATAAACAATTGCGAGAATGAGCACAAGAGCAATTAGAAAAATTGAAAATGGAGGAGGTATGAGCAAATTAATATGCATGTGATTACTCGGAAACGACTCAATGAATTTGCCAAACTTCGTCCAGATGTCAAAAATGCTCTGGCTCAGTGGTACAAACTCATTAAGCAGAATGAATTTGAGTCATTCGTTGAACTGCGTGCATCATTTCCATCAGCGGATCAAGTTGGCAAGTTGACAGTTTTCAACATTGGAGGCAACAAAGTTAGACTCATTGCTGCAATTCACTATAACCGTAAGAAAGTCTATATTCGGGCTGTATTGACCCATGCAGAATACGATGAAGAAAGGTGGAAATAATAATGCCAAGTCTCAATCTAGATAAAACAATGCAAGCATGGTCTTCTCTTGCTGAAACAGTTTTTGTTCCTCATACAGAGCAGGAATACGAACGTTTAGTTGAATTACTAGACAGTTTGATTGATCAGGTTGGTGAAGATGAAACCCATCCTCTTGCCTCAATGATGGATGTGATTGGTGTGTTAATCGAAAATTATGAAGCTGAACACGTTCCTGAGCTAGACGAGTATGAAAAAGATTCACTACAGTAAGGATGTTGATGCCCTATTGATTGAGCTTTCTGATTTGCCGATCGCCTATGCCGAGGAAGAGGGAAAAATGATTTTGCACTACTCGCAAGACGATCAATTAGTTCTGATAGAAGTTTTAGATCTAGCTCAGTTCGTGTCAGCCGATGATGGCGGATTTAAAGAATTGGTTTATGGCTAATTCAGACTTACGAGAACAAGCACATTCCTGATTTGTGTAGCGTCGCACCCCTAATGAATCTGATGAGCAACTGCGAGAATGAGCAATACATGGCGAAATAAGAAAATCGCTCAGCATATGTTTATACCATCATCACGCCTAAAGCAGTGCAGAAGTAGCAAAATGCTTTGCCTGATGATATTTACGATCGCATCGCCGTTAAGATATAGCTTACAGCAATCGACAAGACAAGTGAAGGTTAGCAATCGTTTTTGGTAGTCTTATGCAAGTGGAGGATGAACGCAAAATTGTTCTTGGCGCTTTCCTAACAGTGGTGTTTAATCTAGTTGTTGCCTGTTTTGGAATGGGTCTTTTTGCGTCGTACTATACGCCTGGAAATCCCACACGTCCCAATCGCATTGACATAGATATAGTTGGCTATCTAGGAACTTCTATGGGGATATCCCAAGCCCTGTATCTTACTCCACTCTTGGTTTGTGCATCACGCTCACGAAAGTGGAACTTGATTAAAGGTATAGCTTCAGGAGGTCTTGTAACTGCTGTGCTAAATATTGTTCTTTTGCTTATCTTTTCCAAGCAATAACGCTATGAGTTGAGTGTTATCCAAGGCTCTATCGTAGTTACCGCACAGCCCAACCTTCAAATACAGCGGACGGTTAAGATCAAATAGTTTTAAGTTCAATGTGATCTACCGCCGCTGATTTGTGTCATTAGCTAGACAAACAGGGTTTTAGCTAGAGGCTAGCGCTCCAGCTCCGGCAGAGGCTAATGCCGAAATGAGAGCGGTAATGAACAGCCACCAAGCTGCGGCTTCGGCGGCTTTGCGCGTTTCCTCAATCTGGCGCTGTGCCTGAGCTTTGACAGACTCAACCCGTCTTTGCGCCTCGTTTTGAATCCGTTCTGCCTGCTGCAAAACGCCTGTGCGGGCAGAGTCAATTTGGTCAATCAGCCGATTGGCATCGGCTTCTGACATATCTTTGCGAGAGCTAATCAGCGCCACCAGAGTCTGGCGATCGAAGTGGCTTAGGCGAGTGCGAAGAGCATCAAATCCGGCTTGGGGGTCATCGAACAGGGTGCGAACATCCTGGGTGATGCCTTCGTAGTTGAGTTCAGGGCGATCGAGAGAGTTGATGTAGTCTCGAATGCGGCCAAAGATGCGATCGACAATTTCTTGAAGCCGATGCTGAATCTGGCGGGCTTGCTCTAGAATTTGGTTCCGAGCAGATTCAATCTGACTGACAATCCGATCGGCTTCTTCAGGAGTCATGTCCTGACGCTGAGACAGCAGAGCAATTAAGGTGTTGCGATCGAACCGTGAGAAGCGATCGCCAATGTTTTGCAGCCCCACTTGAGGCGACTGCACCAGCAATCGCAGATCGCGCTTGATGCCGTCGGGATTAAGTTCGTCTTTATCGGTGTTGCGCAGATAGTCTTCTATCGTGGTTTCAAAGTCTACGACCTGCTGCTGTGCTCGTAAAGCCAAGCGACGGGGCGATCGCAGAATCTTACGAATGGCTTCCTGCACCTGATCAATGGTCTGATTGACCTGCTCTTCCGACAAGTCTTGACGCTGACCCAAAAGCTTCACGAGCGTCTGGCGATCGACTTTAGACAGCCGCTGTCTGAGGGCGACTGCACCTTCTTTGGGATCGTCTAAAAGCTGGGTGAGATCGCGTTGAATTCCGTCGGGGTCAAGTTCTTCAAGCTGAGTACGACGCAGGTAGTCCGAGAGGGAGCTAAGCGTCTGATCGGCCTGGTCTTTGACCGTTTCTACAGCCGCACGCGGCGAATTCAGCAGCGACTGCCAGTTTGATTCCACTTGATCGACCACTTGATTGGCTTCAGCTTCGGTCATATCTTGACGCTGGCTCAGCAGCTTCACGACTGTATCGCGGTCGAGATGAGCCGCCCGATGGCGCAGGGCAGAAACTCCCGATTGCGGATCGGAGAGCAAGAGCTGCAAATCGCGCTTGATGCCTTCGGGATTCAATTCGGCTTTGCCTGTATTGCGCAGGTAGTCTTCAAGTTTTTGCTGCGTGGCGGCTAGGCGCTGTTTGGCTTGCTCATTCAGCGACTGAGATTCAAACAGGACGCGATCGCGGTTGGCTTCTAGCGCATTGAGCGTACTTTCGGTTTCGTCTAACGTCAGGTCAGAGCGTCTGAGCAGAATTTGCCGCAGCGCTTCCCGGCTGTAGGGCATTAACCGGGCGCTAATCAGGTCATAATCTGCGGCCTCATCTTGCAGCAGCGCCTGGAATGCTGGATTTTGGTCGAGAGCCAGTTCTGATTTGGGAGCTTGTGTCAGGTAGGCTTCAACATGCTTTCTCAGCTCCAGGGCTGTTTCGCGCTCTTTGGCTGCACGGGCTTCTGCTAAGACCTCTAAGCGAACCACTTCTAGCTGATCGACAATTTGCTGAATTTTATCTTGCGTGAACACCCCCCGCGATCGCAGCAGATCAGCAAAGTAGGCGCGATTCATCTGCGAAAGTGGGACAATCACCGCATCGGGATCGGCATCGACATCGTACAGCACATTACGGAAATCTTTGGCGATCGTCCCGGCGTTCATTTGCCAAGAGTAGGTGTTGAGCAGGTAATGTTCAACATCGGTGCGGATCGGACTATGGGATTCCTCTGTGCCTCCGGTCAGTTGCCCCATCAGCTTAGAGGTTTGTCCGCCCACCTGATCGGGAGCCGTCTTCAGCCGCTCCAGAATTTGCTCAATTTTTAAGTCTGAGAGGTCGGTGCGTCCTGCTAATACACCCACCAGCGTATTCATGCCAGACTGAAGCGCCGACTGGATGCCGCCGCTAGAGCTTTGGGTCTGACTGCGCTCGGCCAAAAGCCGATCGAGTTTGGCATTCAATTCATCTGATTTAATTTGTCCAGGCTGAGCCGACTTGAGATAGTCCACCAGCTCTGACATGGAGTTGCGCTTTTGCTTGCGGCCAATCGTCTGCCGCCACACGCCTTCTAGCAGATCAGCGAATCGATTGACTTCTTCGGGCGTAAAGTCGCTGCGTCGGCTAATTAAATCCACAAAAGTTTGACGATCGATCCCTTGGAGGCGATCGCTGTTCGCCAGAGCCTCGATTTCAGGATCATTCAACAACTGCTCAAAGTCTCCCCGAATCTTGGAGAGATCAAACCCAGGCAGGCTGAGACGTTGAATATAGCCTTCAAGGGAGCTGCGAATGCTGCTGGGGTCAATGCCTGAGCCGATTTCATTTTTAACAGCGGCTGCCATAGCTTCTGCCGTTGAAACCATTTGCTGTTGGGCGACTTTGCCGCCGATCGCCGCAGTTGCAGTGCCCAAAATGGCCTGAAATCCAGAGGTGGCGGCTCCGACCACAGAACCAATCAATGAGCCGACTGCCGTAGAGCTAACCCAAACCAGGATAGAAAAGTAGGCTGCCCAGATCACCAAACCGACGATCGCACCCAACCGAGGTGTTGCGAGTAAGCTCAGTTGAACGGCTAAATAACAGGCCAAAAACAGCGCCAGCGTCACGGTAATGACCGTCCAAATTCCTACGCGGGCACTAATTTTGCGAACGGTATGACCTGCATCATCCAAATCAGAGTCATCACTGTGTGAATCGGAAGCGCTATCTGAGGAGCGACCTAAATAGGAAATTCCGGCTGCGACCGAGAGATTCGTGAGTGCCAACTGAAAGGCAAAGGCTAGTAAAACGCCAGAGACTAACGCAATAAAAAACTGTGGCCCTGAAAAAATAACAGAAGTTGCTTCAGGAGTGACTAAATCTGTCGTTTCAGGTGCGACTGGAATTT
The DNA here is from genome assembly GCA_036703255.1 of Coleofasciculaceae cyanobacterium. Classification (GTDB taxonomy): domain Bacteria; phylum Cyanobacteriota; class Cyanobacteriia; order Elainellales; family Elainellaceae; genus Drouetiella. Next base: position 22,529 of record DATNPL010000036.1, on the reverse strand, counting down.
GCCCTATCCAGGCTAACTTTTCGAGTAAAGCTGTAGCGGTTGCCATGATTTCATACCTTTCCAAAAGAAAACCTTGAATAATCTGCAAAATAGACTGTGTTCCAATTAAATCTATAGATGCCTTTAGCTTAAGAATCGATCGCAGCACTGAATATGCCATCTCCCCAAAGTGAGAAACCCGTTCAAATGGAGTGAATGGAGCGCATGAGGCAGCTTGGCAACGAGCTGGCAATCGGGCAACGCTATTATTTCTCCCCCCAAAAAATCTCATCGCAAAAAATAAAGCTAAAGAAAGCTCGCTGGGCTTTCTTTAGCTTTATTTTTTGCGATTTATAATGAGAGGCACTCTGATGAGACGATCGCTTCTGTCTCTGCTCAAAACCTGACTTGGCTCAAAAACAGTCCACAAGGAAACGCAAAGTCTGCTAACATGGCAAGAGCAAACGGGTGACTAGCGCAATGGTAGCGCATCGGACTCTTAATCCGTTGGTTCTGGGTTCGAGTCCCAGGTCACCCATACAAAGCTTAGGCAAATCGATTTTGCAGTCATGCGAATCTACGAGCCTAGAAGAAATTCATTGACAACGCTCCAAGAGTTGGAGTAGGAAAACTTTCTCTTGGCCGCGATCGTATCGGCTAGATAAGTTGCATCTCGCGCAATGCCTGAAAATCGACCTGAACCCCAGGTATATAGCCAGGGAAGACCCAGAAAGTAAAGTCCGCGGACGCCTGTGACGCCGCGATCGTGGCCGGGATATCCTTTACCGTCAAAAACTGGAACTTCGACCCAGCTAAAGTCAGACTGGTAGCCAGTACACCAGATGACAGCTCCGATATTGGCCTGTTCATAATCTAAGGTGAGGATTTCGGTTTCAGGCTGCCAGGAAGGTTGATAGGGCAGCTCTGTGGGTGCAGAAATTTGGTTCTTCTCAATGAAGGCATCAATGCTTTTCTTAATGTTTTCAGCTACGGCATCTGCCTGATCTAAGTTCTGCTTCAAATTTTCCCAAAATTCTAGCTGCTTGCCGCTCACCTGCTTAAGCTTGCCGTGAAGCTGCATGCCTTCGAGGGCAAACTGTCGCAGGTCAATTTCGCGGCCACCGCCCCGTCCGGTCACGTAATGGTTGGTGTTGCTGCGGGCTTTCTCTTTTTGGGGATGCTCATCAATCGAGAGGTCGTAATAGCCCATTTGGTCAAGCCAGTCTACGACATCTTGGCCGCGATATCGGCGGGGCGATCGCGGTGCCCCCCCCACGCAAAGATGAACCTGCTTTCCGGCAAGGTGTAAATCTTCGGCAATCTGACAGCCCGACTGACCTGTACCCACGACCAATACGGCTTTATCGGGTAGCGACTGGGGATTTTTGTATTCTGAAGAATGTAATTGAACAATTTCTTCGGGAAATCTTCCGGCGAGTCTGGGCAACTTGGGAATATGGTAGCCGCCGACTGCAATCACTACTTGATCGGCGGTGAAATCTCCAATAGAAGTTGTGATTTCAAAAACGTTTTCAGCTTCGTTTCTGCGAACTTTAGAAACTTCGACGCCTTCTTTTAAGGGAGGATCAAAGGATGCGGCGTAATCTTCGATGTATTGAACAATTTCATCTCTTTGCATGAAGCCATTGGGATCGCTACCGGGGTAGTGATAGCCAGGTAGCCGACATTGCCAATTGGGGGTCACCAAACAAAATGTATCCCAACGTTTTGAACGCCATGCATAGCCAATTTTGTTCTTTTCAAACACAATGTGGTCAAGCCCTCTTTCCTTTAAGCAGTAGCTCATAGATAGACCCGCTTGACCGCCTCCAATGATAGCAACGGAGTAATGCATTTTCATGGGCTGACCTTATAGTGAAGAGACAGAATATTGAAGGGAATATTTTGCGATCGCCGGACCGGGCATACCGCTTCAGTAACTGCACCATAGAAGTTGAAAAACAGCTCTATCGTATCTCTAGACACAAAATCTTGAAGTCTAATCTTAAGGACAGGCGGCTTGCGGACGATCGCCATTCAGTTCGCTTCAGGAACAGGTTGAACAGGGCTAACCTGTCTAAATAGACAGGATCAAAAAACGGGATCACAATCTATTTCGGGTATCCAGAAACTTGAGCTGCTGATAAAGCATGGCAATGCGCGGTAGCTCGACTCCGGCCTGTTTTGCCATCCGCAGCGGATTGCCCAAAATGGCTTCTATTTCGAGCGGACGGCGATCGTCGTAGTCAATTTTCATGCTGGTGCGATAGGGCGTCATTTTGGCGGTGTAGTCCAACATGGTTTGGATAAAGCTGGGGGGTACGGCGCGACTGCTGCCGGGATCGATCGCCTGGACGCAGGCAGCGGCTGCGGCCACCACTTCCTCCATAAGTTGCTCAGCCAAAGATCGGGTTTGCTCATCTGCCATCATTTGATGCGTCGTTGCGTCTAGCACCACTGACAGGCCGTTAAAGGGAATATTCCACACCAGCTTTTTCCAGCGCGCAATGAACAGATCTTCGGAGCAGTCGATGGGGATACCCGCCTGTTCAAAGTCAGAGGCGATTTGCTGCATGCGATCGGTGACTCCCTGAGGCGCATAGCCTTCTTTACCAGATCCGACGCCATAGTCGCCCAACGTAATTTGCTTATAGTCCAAATGGCGAATATGGCCGGGGGCAACTTTGTTAGAGCAAAGAAAGCACAAACCACCCATGACGCGATCGCTCCCGACAATGTTGGCAACTTTGGCCTCAATGCCCAATCCGTTTTGCAGCACCAGCACGACGCCTTCAGGCTTGAGGGCGGGCGGCAATAGCTGGGGTAAGAGATGATTTTGGGTGGTTTTGAGAGCGACGATCACCACATCGCAGGCTGGCATCTGCTGACTGTCAGCATAGGCATTCACCTGAGGTAGGCTAAAGTTGCCGTCTGGCGACTCTACGACTAGGCCATGTTGCCGCACAAATTCATAGTCGTGCCGCAGCAGAAAATGCACCTCTGAGCCTGCTTGCTGCAATCTGGCACCATAAAAGCCGCCTAGCGCACCTGTACCCAAAACAGCGTAAGTTCGAGGGGTGGGAAGTTCGATAGAAGCAAAAACCATCCGATTTTGAAGTTTTAGATCTTAGATTAATCCTTATATCCCTTTTGAGCCGCTAAGGGCGAGGTCGGGAATGGGAACCTTCCCTAGCGTATTAGATTTTTTCCTGGAATCCAAAATCTATTGCTATGCCACCTGTTTAGGTCGGGGATATTTTTGCTTCGTCTTACGAGCATTTTTCCCAGAGCTTGTTCAGGGGAACCGGGTTATCGATATGCTTTAGTTAAAGCCTAATAACAATCCCCTAGCTCAGTCGGGATACCGGAGTAAGATGATCAGAATCATCACTGAGTTGATTCTACTTAAACCAATGCGATCGCGCCCAAGGGTAAGGGCTAAGGAACAATGACTATGCGAATTGCCAAAGATATTACAGAACTGATCGGACGAACACCCCTGGTGCAGCTGAACAAAATCCCCCAGGCTGAAGGCTGCGTGGCTCAAATTGTGGTGAAGTTAGAGAGCATGAATCCGGCGGCTTCTGTCAAAGACCGGATTGGAATCAGCATGATTCAGGTGGCCGAAGAGCAGGGCTTGATTCATCCTGGAAAAACCATTTTGGTGGAGCCAACCTCGGGCAATACCGGAATTGCCTTGGCTATGGTAGCGGCGGCTAAAGGATATCGCCTGATCTTGACCATGCCTGAAACCATGAGTTTAGAGCGGCGATCGATGCTGCGCGGCTATGGGGCTTATCTTGAGCTAACCTCTGGCTCTGAAGGGATGCGGGGAGCCATTCAGCGGGCGGAAGAAATTGTGGCAAAAACGCCTGATGCTTATATGCTGCAACAGTTTAGCAATCCGGCCAATCCTAAAGTTCATCGGGAAACGACTGCCGAAGAGATCTGGGCAGACACCGATGGTCAGGTGGATTTTTTGGTTTCGGGCATTGGCACAGGCGGCACCCTAACGGGCGTAGCCGAGGTGCTCAAGGAGCGCAAACCAGGATTTAAGGCGATCGCCGTTGAGCCTGCTAGCAGCCCTGTGTTGTCGGGAGGGCTACCTGGCTCCCACAAAATTCAGGGCATTGGGGCAGGCTTTATCCCCAAGGTGCTGCAAGCCCATCTGATCGACGAAGTCGTGCGGGTAAAAGATGACGACGCGATCGCCTTTAGCCGTCGGATGGCGCGCGAAGAAGGGTTACTGTCTGGCATCTCTTCGGGGGCAGCTCTAGCGGCGGCGATCGAGGTGGGTAAGCGTCCTGAGAATGCCGGAAAGCTGATTGTGATGATTCAGCCTAGCTTTGGCGAACGCTATCTCAGTACGGTGCTGTTCAAAGATTTGGAGTTGCCTGAATTGAGTCTGGTTTAATTGAGTCTGGTTTAACGGTGGGGCGGAATAGCGGGCGTTGCTAATTTTATCTATGAAATTATTTTGAGCGGCGCTCAAAATAATTTCATAGCCGGATGAAGCCATGCCTAGCGCTCTGGCTGTAGCCGCTATGCCTGCATCCGGCAAAACCACGACAGATGAGGGTACCCTGGAGAAAAACAGGAAAAGACCATGCTGGAGCTGCACTGCCACACGACCCACTCAGATGGAACGCTAACGCCTGCCCAACTGGTAGAGGCCGCGATCGCCGCAGGGGTTCGCGTTTTGGCGATTACTGACCATGACACGGTATCCGGCTGGGATGAAGCGTTTGCGAGTGCTGAGCACCGCCCGATCGAGATTGTGCCTGGGCTAGAACTCAGCACCGTTTGGAATGAGCGATCGATGCATATTTTGGGGTTTTATCCCGATCGCGACAAGCTTCAGTCTCCGTTGCAGGAGCGTCTGGCAGGACGACAGCGGCGAGCGAATCTCATGGTCGAGAAGCTAGCCGCTCTGGGCTATCCCATCGAGCTACAGCCGATGCGAGGCAATATGGCTCCCGGAAGACCCCATGTGGCAGCAGCCCTCGTCAAGGCAGGCTATGTGCAATCTTCTCAGGAGGCGTTCGAGCGCTGGCTAGGAGACGATCGCCCAGCTTACGTAGAATATGAGAAATTTTCGGCGATCGATGGCATTCGGCTGCTGCGAGACTGTGGGGCTGTGCCTGTGTGGGCGCATCCCTACCTGTTTCGTGGAGGAGAGGTAGCCACGGTGCTACCCAAACTGGTTGCGGCTGGGTTGCTGGGTCTGGAAGTGTATCACCCCACCCACACGCCCAGCCAAGTGCGCCACCTAGAAGCCTTTTGCCAAGAATATGAACTGCTGATGACAGGGGGCAGCGATTACCACGGCACGAAGGTAGGCGAGAAGGACGATCGCCATGCAGGGCTTAACCAACTTCATCTATCAGACCTTCTGTTGCAGCCCTTACAAAAGGCGGCGTTTGATCTACGACTCTCGACGCCAGAGGGCTAATCCACCGCCACGGCCACGAGCCGCAATATAGCCCTCAGTGACGCAGAAAAAGGCGAAGAAAGGAAGTTTGGCGATCGAAAGCTGAGAAAACTTTTCGGCCTGCTCTTTGCCGCCCCGAAAGGCACCTTGGTACAGGGAGCGATCGAGGGCGACGATTTGCATGTGGTTAAAGTCAAAGGCCAGAAGGTTTTTGGGGCTGCTGTAGCGACACAGACCCGTGAGCCGCAGCTTCACGGTTCCCACCTGAATCTGATTGGTGATTTCTCCTAGATCTGGCGGTGATGCTGCCGCCTGAGCCGCCGCAAAGGTAATGTAGGCAGGCGTTAGCTTGGGCAGATAAAAGCCTTTGCCCAAGGCAATACCGCCGCGTTTGGCTTTGCGCGTCCCGGTCGTAAAGCAGAGCCGACAGGTGCCCTGGAGCGAAGAGAAAGGATAGCGAAGCCGCTGTTGTTTGGCAGTTTTTTCGGCCTCTAGCAGAGCGGCCACCACCACTTTGGCGGGGGGACGCTGTTGACCTGCTAGGTCAGCAGCGGCCACCTGTGACAAAATTGTGGCAAAGTCGGCAGATAGGTTCGGATTTAAGGAGGGTGTCATGAAGCCATTTCTTAGACGACTGATCCTGGATGACTGAGGTCTACTCTGAGTTTATGGGCAAATCTGCGGTCAGGGAGGGGCGGTCGCCTCTGCGTTGTAATCTGCCAATCCGCAAGAAAAGCTACAGACTCCGTGACGCGACGCCATGACAATAGTTAACTGGAGATAGGTAACTAGCGATACAAGTTGATCCGCCTCACTCCGCTGCTCATACTCCCGCTTAAGGGCTAGATCAGGAAATTTTTGACATGATTTCGTCTGCCGCTCAGTCTTCTCTGCCCTCGCCCACGCTACTGCGCAATCAGCTTGATGCCTACTACCAGGAAGTTCAAGCGGTGATTTTGTCGCGGCAGAATCCGATTACAGGCTTAATGCCTGCCAGCACTGCTATCAATGCCCACGGCAATTACACTGATGCCTGGGTGCGAGACAATGTCTACAGCATCTTAGCCGTTTGGGGACTGGCGATCGCCTATCGTAAGCTTGATGCGGATCAGGGGCGCACCTATGAGCTAGAGCAAAGCGTCGTCAAACTGATGCGAGGGCTGCTGTTTGCCATGATGCGGCAGGCCAACAAGGTAGAGCGGTTTAAGGCAACCCAGCACCCGCTTGACGCCCTCCATGCCAAATATGCCACCGCTACCGCAGATACTGTTGTCGGCGACGACCAATGGGGGCACCTTCAGCTCGATGCCACCTCCATTTATCTGCTGATGCTGGCACAAATGACGGCTTCGGGGCTGCAAATCATTTTCACGATCGATGAGGTAAATTTTGTTCAAAATCTGGTTTACTACATCGGTCGCGCCTACCGCACGCCTGACTACGGCATCTGGGAGCGGGGTAACAAGCTTAACCACGGCAATCCGGAGCTAAATGCTAGCTCGGTGGGCATGGCCAAGGCAGCACTAGAGGCGATGAACGGGCTGGATTTATTTGGTGTGCGCGGCAGTCAGGCTTCGGTGATTCATGTGCTGCTAGATGAAATTGCCCGCACCCGCACGACATTGCAATCTCTGCTGCCAAGGGAGTCCAGCTCTAAAGAAGTGGATGCTGCCCTGCTCAGCGTTATTGGCTTTCCAGCATTTGCCGTCGAAGATACGGCGCTGGTAGAGCGCACCCGCACCAAGATTGTCACCAAGCTTCAGGGAAAATATGGCTGCAAGCGCTTTTTGCGAGATGGGCATCAGGCGGTTATTGAAGATGCTCAACGTCTACACTATGAGCCTTGGGAGCTAAAGCAGTTCGAGCATATCGAGTGCGAGTGGCCGCTGTTTTTTACCTATTTAATGCTGGATGCCTTGTTTCAAGGCGATCGCGCTCAGGCCGATGATTACTATCAGCGTCTTCAGCCGCTATTGGTGGAGAGAGATGGCTTTAAGCTGCTGCCAGAGATTTACTATGTGCCTGCCGAAAGCATTGCAGCCGAACGGGCTGAACCCTACAGCCAGCCCCGCCTGCCCAACGACAATGTGCCCCTGGTTTGGGCACAAAGCCTGTATATTTTGGGGCAGCTCATCCGCGATCGCCTGATTGCGGTGGGCGATGTTGATCCGTTGGGTCGGCACCTACGCCTGGGCGGACGGCAGTTGCCCTTGGTGCAAATTGCTCTGCTGGCTGAAGATGAGGCTCTGCAAGCGGAGCTAGCCACCTACGGCATTGAGACGCAAACTCCCGCTCAAGTTGCACCGATTCAGGTACGTGATTCTGATGAGCTAGCCCTGATCTATCACCAGATCGGGCGCAATGACAAGCTAGGGCTAACGGGACGCCCCATTCGTCGTCTCCGCAGTCTCACCACCTCCCGGATTTTCCGCATCCGAGGCGAAACGCTGGTGTTTTTGCCCTCGTTCCTAGACCAACAGCAATTTTATCTCACGCTCGACTACCACTTTCTCGTCGATCAAATTCGGGGCGAACTCGTCTACATCCAGCGCCATTGGTACCATCTGGGACGACCGATCATGTCGCTGCTGCTAACCCATGAAATGTTTGATCGGGGACGGGTAGGGGCGATCGATCGATCGCCTTTCCTCAAGCTGCTCAAGGAGCTAAAAGAGGGTGCCTGCAATGGCGTGACCGTAAAGTTAGGACACCTCAACCAGCTCATGCTGACCGCCGGGACGGAGCGGATCGATTTTGTGCATGAGTTTCAGTTTGGTGAACCTCCGATGCAAGGAACGGAGTCTGCGCCGCAGTATTTGTCGAATACGCTCGACTGCACCATACCGCTCAACAACACGCAAGAGTTTTTGCTGGAGTATGCCGCCGAGGTGCCGCAGCTGTTGAGCCGCTTGCAGCAGTCTTGCAATCTCTATGAGCAAATTGGTCTGTTGAAAACGCTGAGCCAGCTTCAGGGTTCTGGCTTTGACACAGGGCTGGGTGGCCCCGGCAAACCTGTTGGTCTGGCAGACTTGCTCAACGAAGTCTATAACAAAGCCAGACAGTTGCAGCTCTGGACGGTGATTCGGCAGGCAGCAGGCTTGCTAAACAAAGTAGATATTGGTCTAGCGGATGCGGTCGCCACTATTCTGATCCGGGGCAAACAGATCGCGGTGGGCAAGTCTTATAGCGAAGCTTCCCTGATCAGCAGCCCGTTGCAGCCGATCGACATTATGGAGAAGATCCAGAAGTTTAGCGGCAATGATGTGCGCGAACATCCGCTGACGCAAGAAATCATTCTGTACCTGAGCGTGCTGATCAAAACGGAGCCGGGACTGTTTGACGGCATGCTCACCCTGCGCGTGGGCTATCTGATTTTGCTGATCACCAGCAACCTAGCGCAGGAGCTACAGGTGACCCAAGATGAAGCCTATGAACACCTGATGCGGCTCAGTCCATTTGAGATTCGGACTCGACTCCGGCAGGTCTTGGCAGAGTATGAGGATGTTAACCAAACGCTGTTCCAGCAAGAGTCGTTGCAGAGCCAACAGCAAAAGATTGAGTGGGTTGTTGCGGCTGAAGCGGAAGCTGAGGCTGTCACCGACTGGTGGCAACAACGCCAGCGCGATGGAGCCGTGAATCGCGTGCCCAAAGGCTTTTATCCCAAGGTCTGGCAGATCATGGAACATTGCAAAGGTCTGGTGATTGGTGACAAGCTCGATCGCCGCAACCGACTCGATAGCGAGCTGCTCCTAGCCGAAATGACGCCCGGTGAGAAAAACTTTGCCTTGCGGATTGAGCATTTGCTCAACAAAATTCAGGCTCCGGAATACCGTCAGGTCAATGTCGAGGCATTGATGGAGCTAGGAGCGATCGCTGAACAAAACCCTACCTTGCGGATCGAAAACCCGATCGTTCTAGATGTCTTGATCGGTCATGCCGTTCGTCTGGCCTGGTTAGACCAGCACCCCGACCATGCAGAACACTATGACCAACAGAAAGGAACCGCATGGCGATCGTTCTATGCCACTTCTCCTTTTACCTGCGCCACCTATGTGGCTAAGGCACTGAAGTTTCTGTTGGAGCTGGGGCAGAGTGTGGAAGAGGAATTGGATGGCGGGGAGGTAGGGACGTGATTCAGAGCGCCTCTAAATTTAGCGTTTAGATCTCGTCTGGGTTAATTCCCATAGCTTGCAGGCGTTCAGCGAATCGTTGTGCCCTTAACTCTGCTTCGTCTGCCCGCTGCCGTTCCATTTCTTTGCCTTCGGCACCCGTAGGAATGACTTGCCCTTGGCGATCGCACCAGCGCAACCATAGCCGAGTGACTTCTTCCTCGAACTGCCCTTCCCAGAGGGTCAGCCCCAAGCCTACTCCCTCTAACCAGACAGACTGACCGATCGCAACAATGCCGGGAGATGCCGTCAGCTCTATGTAGCCCACGGGCGAAATTGTCCAGACTCGCAAATCGCCCCATTCATTTCGGCCTTGCCCTGAACCTGCTGAAGCGGGTCAAACACGACATAGTAAGGAATGCCGAGCTGAGCGTATAGGTCTTTCTTTGCGACAGTCTTCCCCTTCTGTTGTGATTTTTTGCTAAGGCTCAGCTCATCTCCTTCCGTGTTGGAAACAATCTCAATGCAAACTTCGGGGTTTTTGCCAAATTCCCAGACAAAATAGGAGCAGTTCTGTCGCTGAGAAAAATCCTCAGGTCGCTGCACTCCCAGACTCAGCAGCATATCGGGGACGATCGGATCGCCTTTGAGCTTGTAGAACAACCCCACATTAGCAGCCGCCAGAAAAGTTACGGGCAGAGCCTTAGAGCTGTACAGAGGTTCTACCAATAACCGTTGTTGCTCTTCTGACTGAAAATTATCCACAGGCGCATCGTCTTCAATAACCAAATGGCTGATGTCAAGCTCAGTCACGATCTCTTCTGTGTCGAGCAGTTCTTGAGTCATGGGCAGTTACCAAACTCCATCCCTTATTATCCTTAACTTTACGGAGTAAGGCTCTCAGAAAATCCTTGATCGAATCTAGCCGCGTAGCGTCATACTCATGCTAGGAGCGCAATGCCCAATCGATCGCTCTGCTCACGCGATCGGGCGGAAGCGGCAGTAGGGTAGGACAGGCGATCGCCCGTTCTACCCCATAAGTGGAAATCCTATAGGTGAAAAAGTGAGTAAGCGCTTTACTCTTTGACAATAGGCTGTTTGGTCTTGAGGTTAAACCGATAGCCCTGAGGCAAAATATGCAGCTTCACGCCACAGACGGCTAGGGCTTCGTCCTTAAGCGTCCCATCGGCATTGTTGTGGGTTGAGGCAGATTCATCCACGACTGTGACTGCGCCATGACCAATCACTTCAAACTCATCACCACTGACAATCACGGCTGTGTCTTCGTCAATGCCGATACCCAAAACGGCAGGCTGAAGCATCAGTGCTGAGATCAGCCGACCCAAGCGACCGCGCTGGGCAAAATGCTGATCGACCACAATGCCGGGAAGGAAGCCCATACCAGGCCCCATCTCAACCACATTTGCCCGTGGATTTGTCTCAGATTCACCCTCAACAATCATCACATCCGGCATCATGGCAGCTCCCGCGCTGGTACCTCCAACAACGGCACCCTCGCCATAGCGCTTATGAATGACTTGATCTAACTTAGTGCCCTTGATCAAGTCAGTAATCCGAGCCTGATCGCCTCCGGTGAAAAACAGCCCTGTGGCTTGCTCAGCCAATTCCAGAGATTCCGATCTTTCAGAATCTTCCCGGCGTTCGGTGTTAATGACCCGCACATCTTCGACCCCAAGCCGCTTAAATACACCAGTATAGGTGTCTCCGACTTCTCTCGGCAGACTGGTTGCGGCTGTCAGGACGGCGATGCGAGCCTGAGTTCCGCCTGCGCGTCGTACAAATTCTCGTAACACGGTACAGTTATTTTCTTTATCTTCACCACCGCCAATAATGACCAATTGCCCCTGTTGGGACTGTTGTCCCTGCCCCTGTTGGGACTGTTGTCCCTCTTGAGCTTGTGCTTCTCGGGTTTGCTCTTGTCGTTCGCTAGATGAAACCATAGGTCAATTTTTTATTTACGCTTGCTGTTTTGTAGCTGCTGATTTTTAAATAACGCCGTGATTGCGTTAGATCGCGATCGTAATGCTTTCGTCAGATTTATAAATTCATCGCCAGGAAGATTTTATTAAACCCGTTTTTTGTATCTTGCAAAACGGAAATTTAAACTAACTTAGAAATTGGCTGCTCTTTTCCAGCAAAAAACCGGGATAACCGCTATACAAAGAAATCCTTGAGCATTTATACTTATTCTTAGAATTGCTGTTAATCCGCTGAGTCTGACGAGTCTACTCCGAATCGCTATTTGAAATCTCAGATACAATTCGCTTCGCAGCAGAAAGTATCTTAAGATTGTCGTAAGAATTCTCGTTTTTCAAGCCGAAGTTAGCTGACCGTACTTATAAGGAGAAACCCCCATGGCGATCGTGCCACTGAGATTGTTGCTGGATCATGCAGCCGAAAACGGTTATGGCATCCCCGCATTCAACGTCAACAACATGGAGCAGATCCAGTCCATCATGCAGGCTGCGCATGAAACCGACAGCCCCGTGATCCTGCAAGCTTCTCGAGGTGCTCGTAAGTATGCGGGCGAAAACTTCCTCCGTCACCTGATTTTGGCGGCGATCGAAACCTACCCCCATATCCCCATTGTCATGCACCAGGATCATGGCAATGAGCCTGCCACCTGCTACTCTGCGATGAAGAATGGCTTCACCAGCGTCATGATGGATGGCTCACTAGAGGCAGATGCCAAGACTCCTGCAAGCTTTGAGTACAACGTCAACACCACCCGCGAAGTGGTAAAGGTGGCTCATGCGATCGGCGTGAGCGTTGAAGGCGAGTTGGGCTGCTTGGGTTCTCTGGAAACTGGACAAGGCGAAGCAGAAGATGGTCACGGCTTTGAGGGCGTTCTATCCCATGATCAGCTTCTGACCGATCCGGATGAAGCCGTTCAATTTGTAGAGCAAACCCAGGTTGATGCTTTGGCGGTGGCCATTGGCACAAGCCACGGTGCATACAAGTTCACCCGCAAGCCGACAGGCGAAATCTTGGCCATCAGCCGGATTGAAGAAATTCACAGCCGCTTGCCTAACACCCACTTGGTCATGCATGGTTCTTCTTCGGTGCCCGAAGATTTGCTGGCCATGATCAACCAGTATGGTGGCGCAATTCCTGAAACCTACGGTGTACCCGTTGAAGAAATTCAGAAAGGGATCAAGAGCGGCGTTCGCAAGATCAACATCGATACAGACTGTCGTCTGGCCATCACGGCTGCCGTGCGTGAAGCGCTATCCAAAGATCTGAAGGAATTTGATCCTCGCGCTTTCCTCAAGCCTTCGATCAAGTACATGCAGAAGGTTTGCTCCGATCGCTACCAACAGTTTGGCACCGCAGGCAACGCCAGCAAGATCAAGCAGGTGTCCCTAGAAGATTACGCTGCGAAGTACGTCAAGGGAGAATTGGCGGCTGTAGTTGCAAAAGCGGCGGTGAAGGTTTAGGACTCGTAATCGTCTAATCAGTTCCTACTGACCTACTGCGACTGGCCTACTGAATAGGAAGATGACCGGGTGGTTCGCCACCCGTTTTTTTACGGGCTTAGAGCCAAATGAGTTATTTCTTGAAAGCCGTGCTACGCACGGCTTTCAATTTGCCTATCGCTTGTTCAGAAACGATCGAATAAACAGTTTCTCTAGCTCAATCCAGACGAAGATCAAAGAGCTAAACCCAAAGCAGATCAGCAGTTCTGTGCCACTCAAAAAATGGGTGTTGAAGAAGTTGCGCAGCGGCTCAACGTAAATCAGCAGGATTTGCAGAATACTCGTGACCACCACTGACCCAAGCACGTAGGGATTAGAAAAGGGATTGACCTCAATCGTGAGACGGTTGCTCGATCGCACCGCTAGGGCATGACCCATTTGTGCCAGACAGAGCGTTGTGAAGACCATAGTCTGCCAGCGATCGCGATCGAGTCCGTTGCCCTGTACCTGCTCAGTATAGTCATAGGCCCATACCATCATGGCGATAGTGACGACAGCCAAGACAATCCCAATGCGAATCATGTAAGAGCCTAAACCCTGGGCAAAGATGCTCTCTTTGGGATCTTTAGGCGGCTGTTGCATGATGCTGGGTCGTCCCGGCTCTACGGCCAACGCCAGAGCAGGCAGACCATCTGTCACCAGGTTCATCCACAGAATTTGCAGCGGGGTGAGGGGCACGCCTCCCAGTCCCAAAAGGGGAGCAGCGGCGATCGTCAAGACTTCACCAATGTTGCTGCCTAGAATGTATTTGATGAAGCGCCGAATATTTGTGTACACCACACGACCTTCTTCGACAGCCGCAACGATCGTGGAAAAGTTATCGTCTAGCAGCACCATGTCGCTGGCTTCTTTGCTGACATCTGTGCCCGTAATGCCCATTGCTACGCCAATGTCGGCCTGCTTCAACGCTGGGGCGTCGTTGACGCCGTCTCCAGTCATGGCTACAACATTTCCCTGTTTCTGAAGCGCGCGGACGATTCGCAGCTTATGCTCAGGGGATACACGAGCATAGACATTGACTTCTCCAACCGCCTTTTCTAGCTCTCGATCGCTCAAGTTTTCTAGCTGCTGTCCGGTGAGAGAAGCTTCGCCTGTTTGAGCGATGCCCAAATCTGCGGCGATCGCCTGGGCGGTCAACTGGTGGTCGCCTGTGATCATCACGGCACGAATTCCGGCAGTACGGCACTTCGCCACCGCATCTCGCACTTCAGGACGGGGAGCATCCAGCATACCCACCAACCCTAGCCAAACCAAATCATTTTCAGAGACTTCTTCAGAAGCTTCGGGCGGTAGCTCTGTCAGGGCTTTGCTGGCAAACCCTAGCACTCGCAAACCTCGGCTAGCCAACTGGTTGTTTTGATCTAGAATATGCGATCGCTGGGCTGGGGATAGCACCTCTAGGCGATCGCCTATCTGCACATAAACACAGCGCTCTAGCGTGAGTTCTGGTGAGCCTTTGGTAAACATGCAGTAAGCAGACTCAGAGCTTTTGACAATTACGCTCATCCGCTTGCGCTCGGAAGAGAAGGGAAACTCGGCAACGCGAGGGAAGCGATATTCCTCTTCGTCTTTACGCAGGCTGGCTTTGCCCGCAGCAGACAGCAGGGCACCCTCGGTCGGATCACCCAAAATAACCCATTCGCCATTTTCCTTTTGCAAGATGGCATCGTTGCAGAGAACGCAAGCCCTCAGCAAAGCTTGAAGTTCGGGCTGATCGTGAGGGGCGATCGTCTGTCCTGCGACTTGAAATTCACCCGTGGGTGCATAGCCTTGACCCGTGACGAAGGCAGAGCCGCTGGCCGTATTGGTCACCTGCACCACCATTTTGTTTTGCGTCAGCGTGCCTGTTTTATCAGAACAAATGACGGTGACGGAACCCAGGGTTTCTACAGCAGGCAGCTTGCGAATGAGCGCGTTGCGCTTGACCATGCGTTGTGTGCCCAGCGCCAACGTAACCGTAATGACGGCAGGCAGACCTTCTGGAACAACCGCTACAGCCATGCTGAGAGAAACTTTGACCAACTCCTCAAACAGGCTGGGGCGGAAGATGGTGCCCCCAACGATGACCAACGCTACCAAAATCAGAGAGCCTGTTACCAAGACGTTGCCCAGCTGGGTCATGCGCTTTTGCAGCGGAGTTGGCTCTGTCTCGACTCCCTGGAGCGCAGTGGCAATTTTGCCTAACTCAGTCTGCATGCCTGTGCCCGTCACCAAAACAGTTCCGCGCCCTTGAACCACTTCGGTGCCCGAAAAGACGAGGTTAATGCGATCGCCCAGTGAGGCATTTTCTGAAAGCTGGGCGTTGGTTTGCTTATTAACAGCCTGAGATTCCCCCGTCAGAGCCGATTCTCGGATCTGAAGATTGGACGCCTCCAGAAGACGACCATCGGCAGAGACTTTGACGCCTGCCTCTAGCAACATGACATCTCCAGGCACCAACTCTTTAGAATCAACTTCGAGGGTTTTGTCATTACGAATGACGCGCACTTTAGAAGTAGCCAGATCTTTGAGGGCGGCTAGCGCTTTTTCAGCACCGCTTTCCTGGGCATAGCCCAAAATACCGTTGAGTAAGACGATGACGAAGATAGCAACGGCATCTTTGGGAAAAATAAACTGCCCCAAAGCCATCGCTTCCCGGATGTCTAAAATTGCAGAGATGATGGCAACTGCAATCAACATCAACAGCATGATGTTTTTGAACTGATCCCACAGGATCTCTAGGGGCGATCGTCCCCCCATTTCGATCAGCTCATTGGAGCCATATTTTTCTAGGCGTTCAGCAACTTGGCTCTCTGTTAAACCAGTGGCGCGATCGCTGTTCAGCAAATCCGTGGCTTGCTCGGCTGTTTGGCTGTGCCAAGCTATGGGAGTGGAGAGAGAAGCGTCGGTTAAGGGTTTGGGCGACATAAGGGATCAAGCTTTTGGGCAGTTACTAAGGGATACAATACTGTGGATGCAGACTTTGGATACAGGACTTTTATGTAGCGCTGTTAAAACTTGTATAGCACTATTAAATAGTGCTAAGACTGTCAATGTCAAACTATAGAGATGCTTTGTGACATTCATCTTCTCGGCACAAACGGATGTCGAATAACCCCTTTTTTTCCCAGCATTGGGTAAGCCACCAGCATGAGCTGCAACAGATCAGCCAGATTTTGGCGCAAGACGGCGATTTGCTGGTAGTGGGCGCTCCAGGCATTGGACGGCGATCGCTGATTCGAGCGGCGGCTCAGCAGGTAGGTGCCAGGATGGTGGAAATCGATTTTTTGAGAACGACTAACGCCGATCGCTTCTTGCGGCTTTTGGCAGATGGGGTAACGGATGCCTTTGCCGACTCTGATGAGCTAGCTTTGATACAGGACTGGAGCCAAGAGCATGCGATCGTTTTAGAACAGTCGTTGCCCAAGGCACGATTGGTCTGGCAAGCAACATCGGCTCAAAGCTGGACGTTATTTCGGACGTTGCTATCGCTGCCCCAGATCCTGGCAGAGCGGCTAAACTGCCGTGTGGTGATTGTGTTTCAAAACTTTCCCCACATCCGCTCATGGGATCGCACAGGGGAATGGGAAGACTACCTGCGACAGGAAATTCAACGCCAAAGCCGAGTGAGCTATGCCTTAATTTCGACAATTGCTGAACCCTGGATGCAGGGCAATCTGAAGCTGATTACGCTGGCTCCGATAGACGAAGACGATCTAAAAGCTTGGCTGGTCAGCACGATGGCCTCTCAGGGCATGCAATTTGACCCTCAGGCGCTAGAGCGGTTTTTGAGCTATGTTCAGGGTCATTTGGGAGATGCGATCGCCTTAGCGCGGCGAGTATGGCTCGATCATGCAGCGGCGGTGAGCGGCAAAGGAAACCAGAAAAGCATAGGTTTGCAAACAGCACCTGGATTAGAAAGTCTCATTTATGCGGAGGATGTCCACCAAAGTGCCCTATCGCTCACTGAAGATTTATCCATTACGTTTGAGTCACTGATTTTGCTGCTGCCTCCCAGCCAGGTGCGCGTTTTAGAAAGCCTAGCGCTTGACCCTACCGACAAACCCCATGCCCGAGACTATATTCAAAAACATCAGCTCTCCCGAGGGGGTGGTTTACAGGGCGCGCTCAGCAGTTTGGAGCAAAAAGGGCTGGTTTACGGCGCTAAGTTTGGTTATCGTATCACCATGCCTTTGCTGGCCTTTTGGCTAAAGCAGCGGCTAAGCTAACTCTGTCTTTCAGGCTTCGCCACAAATATTTTAAATCATCTTTTAATTCATCCTCAAAGAAGATTGTTTTCTCTAAAGCATCATCAAATCTGGTATTTCAACGTCAAAACTATTTGACTTAACCAGTATTCAAAGCTGATGTAACTTCATGCCTTATCTGATTCTTTTAAAAACGCTCTGACGCATTCCCCAAGCCTGAAGTCCTAAGTTTAGAACAGAGGCGTAAACAATAATTTTTTGGGCAGCAACTTGAAATTCCAGACCTTCAAGGGTATCAAGACCGGGGCCAAAGAACAAAATTAGAACATAGATTGACAGCGTACCGAGATAGATAAGGTTAAAGATGCTGTACTGTTTCTGCCAGTGGTTTTTAAGTTGCAGAACAATCAGGCTTAAGATAAATCCCAATAGCAAGCTAAACGCTGCTTTCACAAAGCTGTTATGGGCGGCAAGCATGAGGTTCCAGGGAGTTGCAGCAATGCCAATGAAGCAAAGACCACTCAATCCCGCAAAGGCTTGAGCCGCATACCCGAAGACTCGATCGGATTTATGAGATGCGATCGCTTTCCAGGTGGTCGAAAATATCAGCAGCGCGACTCCAATGGAGGATAGGGCAATGATGAACAGCACCATTGAACTGATGTTGTTAAGACCTGAGTAGGTTTTTGTTGCGCCCAGATCGCTAAAAAAGTTTTGGAAGAATAGGTAGCGATCGCTCTGTGGCTCATACTTAGCGCTACCTGGATACAGGAACATGGCGGCAATTGTTAAAACAACAAACTGGGCTGATGCGTAGAGCAACAGATTGGCTTTACGAATGACAGGGTTCATACTTGTACTCTTACGAATTACTCTCTACTGAAATTAGCGTTTGCATTCAGTCATTTAGGCTGATACTGATTGGCCTAATTGCGGATAGGTTTTCCGCCTAGTAGCCCTAGACACAATATTTCAATCTCAGTGTTCTTTCAGTAAAGAACTGCATTTCATAGCCAATAACAACATCTTCGCATGTCATCATCTCTATAGTGCGATCGCCCTGTAATTCTTTCCCAGGCTAGGCATCAGTTAACTTCGTAAGTTCAGCAAAGTGATGGCATTTGTTCAAATGTAAAAGGCGTTTGATTTATGCACATTTTACACGTAAGTCGGTGATTCTACGATGATATTTTTTGATTGTAGAGTTGACCATAAGAAGGTGAGCTGACTCACCGTGGTGCTCTTTCTGGTGGAAACCGTTGCATTAATCAGAACTGCGTTAGGTTGATTGATTCTCATTTGAGGTTTTCTCTAGATTTGTCTGCTGTTCCAAAAATCTGCTCCTGTTCTCAAATCTTGACGCTTGTCTAAATCTCATGAAACTTCATCCTAAACTTGGCTTATACGCATTTCTAGATCGTTTCGGTCTTCTTAGAAAAAGCTACATTGCCAAAATCATGGTGGTAGCGTTTTTGGGGACGCACATTCCCCTGCTTGCCCTAATTCTGAGTTTTCTTGTTTCTAATACCAATTCTGGAAAGGCAACGATACAGGTGTTGGGGATTGCTCTTTTGGCGACCCTGGCAGGCACAGCAGCCACCCTTTATGCACTGCATCGCCTGCTTTCTCCTGTGATTGAGACTTCCACCGCATTGCAAGACTATCTCAATACACAAGCCTTGCCAGAACTGCCTACTGAATTTACGGATGAAGTCGGGGCGTTAATGGCAAACACATCTCAAGCCATTCACCAGTTAGATGAGTTGATTCACTACATTAGTTCTTATGACGCCTTAACTGGATTGCCCAATCGAGATCTATTTTGCGATCGCCTGCATCAAACTCTGTCGCAGCCTCAAAACAGTCAACGGCTGATTGCTGTTCTTTTACTAGGTATTGATGATTTTGATTCTATAAGTCATGCGCTAGAGCATGAAAAGTCTAATTTACTGTTGAGAGCAGTAGCTCAACGTTTAGCCGTTTGCGTATCCGAATCGGATATGCTGGCACATCTAAAGGGGGATGAGTTTGCGATCGCTCGAATTGAAATCACCTCGTTTGAAAGCGTTATCAATTTATCCCAGACCATTCTCAGCACCTTGGCAAAACCATTTTTAATTGAGGGTGATTTAATTCATATCACGGCCAGTATCGGCATCGTTATTAATGATCTAGACGATCACAACGGTATGGATCAGCTCCTACAACAGGCTCACTTGGCGCTCTATCAGGTGAGGCAGCAGGGTCGCGGCCAGTACCAGTTCTATCTGCCTGAGATGAATGCGCGGTTACAGGAGCGTTTGATGATAGAGAATGCCCTACATGGAGCACTGGAACGGGATGAAATGATGGTGTTCTATCAGCCGTTGATTGATTTGAACAGCGGCCAAGTGACGGCAATGGAGGCCCTGGTACGTTGGCAACATCCTACAGAGGGCTTGATTTCTCCAGCAGCCTTTATTCCCATTGCCGAAGCGAATGGTTTGATTGTGCCTATTGGTGAATGGGTTTTGCGCAAGGCTTGCGCCCAAAACCGAGCTTGGCAGCTGGCCGGATATGCTCCGATTCGTATATCCGTCAATCTATCTGCCCGACAGTTTGAGCAGCCTAACTTGGTCAATATTGTAAGCCGGATTCTTGAAGAAACCAATCTGGATGCGGCTTATTTAGAATTGGAGGTGACAGAGAGCTTTTTGATGGTTGACATGCAGCGATCGATCAGAACGCTAGAGCAATTGCGGGCGCTAGGAGTTGCCTTGGCGCTAGATGATTTTGGCACAGGCTACTCTTCTCTCAACTATCTAAAGCGTTTTCCTGTAAACATGCTCAAGATCGATCGATCTTTTGTGCAGGATATTACCTCAAATCCTGATAGTGCTGCCGTAACTAACGCTATCATCGCCTTGGCAAAAAGTCTGCGGCTCAGTATCACGGCTGAGGGCGTCGAAACTCAGGAGCAGCTCGATTACCTGCATGAGCGAGGCTGTCATGAAGGTCAGGGTTTCTATTTCAGTCGTCCAATGCCTGCTGATGTCGTCACGCCAATGCTGCGGACTACACTGAACGGGGATGCACCTCAGGACAGTCCCAATTCTGAAGAAGTGCCAGCTCGTGGGCAGGTGCTACAAGTTGCAACCTTTTAGCGAAACCCCAGATGGTTTAATGATTTCTCGCAGGTTGACAAGCGTTTGCAACTGAATCAACGACCCCGCCGCAAGCAGCGGGGTATGGAACCCGTTTTGCTCGTCAGCCAATGGCTGACATTGCAAGCTTGAAGTTTCGCCGCAGAGCGGCGGGGAATTGACCCCTACTAGATTAAACAGGTGATGAATGTCGTTGGCAATCATCACCTGTTTCTGCATCGCCTAGAGCAGAAGGCGATCGCTGTATTGAGAAGCGTGATCTTGCTTGCAAGACAGCTAAGCTTGAATTTCTAAAGTCATGCCTGCTCGACGTAATCGTTGCACTAAAACTTCACCTAGCCCAGTTGCAGGGGTCAGGATGCCGCCTCGCAACTGACCACCGGGTAACTCATCGGCTTGCAGCGCTAGACTCAAGGCCGATTCACACAAGAATTTGACCGTTGCTCGGTTGCCTGGATCTCCTTGGTCGCGAACCCAGCCTCGAACCTTGCGCCCATCTGCCGCCGTTCCAATTAGCTCACAAGAGAACCAGCCCTGATTCATGGTTTGTTCAGAAGGACCACTGCCGGGTTGAGGCAGCAAGGGCTGGAGGAGCGATCGCACTTGAGGCTGACGCAGGGCACCGGAAAAGAGGGCCAGTCCTGCGGTAAAGCTAGTTGCTTTCAGCCACGCCAGAGGTGGCTCCACCTTGTAATACTCCTGATAAGTAAAGTCAGCACCGTAGGGTTCTTGCCACTGCGCAAATAGGCTACTGCTGCGGCGCACGATGCGGGTGTTGACGGGTGCCATGAAAAAGGGCGCAACCCAGGTGTTGAGATCGGGAGCAAAGACTGGCGCTTGTGGATCTCGGTTTTGCTCAATTTCAGCCGCAGTATGGGGTTCTGGTGGATTGAGCAAAAAGGGATCGTTGAATTGGGCAGCCTGATCGGAATCATAGAGATTGAAACCAGAAGCCAATGTGCCGCCGTTAAATCCACCGTAAGCCTGAAAATAGCCCGTTACAGCTTTGCAGGGCACCCCCAACACCTGCCGCAGATGTCGG
The DNA here is from genome assembly GCA_036703255.1 of Coleofasciculaceae cyanobacterium. Taxonomy (GTDB): domain Bacteria; phylum Cyanobacteriota; class Cyanobacteriia; order Elainellales; family Elainellaceae; genus Drouetiella. The sequence goes on along the minus strand of DATNPL010000036.1, from coordinate 1,141 downwards.
ACAACCCAGTAGGTTCCCAGGTCTGATGGAATAGAGTCAAAGCCGCAGCCGGGAATGATGCGAGTTCCTTCTGAGGCAGCCTGGGCATGGTAGCGATCGATCAGGGTTTTGATCCAAGGCGTTTCTCCCGTAATGTCTACATAATGGGTTTTGAATCGGACACAGGCATCGACTAGGGCATTGCCATAGAGAGCAAAAGGCCCTGCTGTCGTGAGCAGCACCCGCGTCTGAGCCACAATATCATCTACCGCCTGTTGCTCCTGGCTATCGGCCACCAGGATATCGACCTTGACATTGACCTCAGACCGAACTGCTTCTAGCTTCTGGCGATTTCGTCCGGCGATCGCCCAACGAATTGGCTCAGCAGGATGGGCAAAGGCATGACGGGCAAAGTATTGCACCGTCTGTTTGCCTACGAATCCACTAGCGCCATAGAGAACAACGTCATAAGGACGATCAGACATGGTGAGAAATATTCCTTGATCGACAGATTGGACAATGGGTTGAGCTATAGAGCAAAGCTAACTTAATGCGTTTCAACGCTTGACCGTTTCTTCTCAAAATATTGCTGGTGTTCTTCGGTTGCCAACCAATAGCTCGACGCAGGCTGGATCTGAGTCACGATCGGTTTATCATACTGACCTGTTTGTGCGAGCTGATCTTTAGAGCGTCTAGCTGCTTTCTCTTGTTCGGGGCTGTGCCAGAAAATAACGGAGCGGTATTGCTCTCCCCGATCTGCGCCCTGCCGATTGAGGCTAGTAGGGTCGTGAATGTTCCAGAAGAGATTGAGCAATTCTGGGTAACTCACAACAGACGAGTCATATTCCACCTGTACGACTTCAGCATGTCCTGTAATGCGAGACAGCACATCAAGATAGCAGGGATTTTCAAAGTGTCCCCCCATGTAGCCCACTGAAGTCGATACTACCCCCCGCAGGTTCCGAAAAGCAGCCTCAACGCCCCAAAAACATCCAGCTCCAAAGGTTGCCTTTTCCATTTGTGTTAGTGTCATGAAGTTTTCGCCACAGATTTACGCTCGTGTTTAGCGTGATCTCGCTCCATCACCAAGAAGAAGACAGTGAGGCAACTGGTTTCATGAGGGAAAGCCCCAATTTCATCGGATTTAGTCCGAAACTCCCGA
>DATNPL010000022.1:0-53161 GCA_036703255.1 Coleofasciculaceae cyanobacterium | reverse complement strand
GTCTAGCTTTCAATGACCATCTGCTTTCGCGCTTTATTTCGATGTTAGACTTGAACCCGACTTTGATTAAATCCCATCCTAACTACCCAAACCTACGCTCCTACGGCATCATAGCTCCCTAATTCTGTCCAGAGTATTGATTTGAAACACTACCCTGATGTCTTTTTGACGGTGCAGCAGCTCTAAAGTGAATGAAAGCTTAAAAGCACCAAGAAAATCTTGGTGCTTTGGGTAGATAGCTAAGCGTCACCGTTCAGGATTGCGCAGATTTATCAATTGCTGCTTCACCAGTGGCTCGTTTTACCCGCTCTAGAGCCTATTCAGCTTTAGAGACATTTTTTTCACCCCGTTGTTTTCACCCCGTTGTTTTTCACCCCGCTAGATGACGCTTGTTTAGCGTTGATTCACATAATCCAAAGATATACACCTGAACGTACAGATAGCATCCTAGAATTTACTCGTTTAGTATCTTTTGAATATCTTCAAGATATTATTTTTATCCCAAAACTGTATCCTTTAGGATAAAAGGGGTGGCATACCTTCAATAACCGTAGTCGATGCCTCACCCATGCTGAGCCAAACCCAGCCTGCTAGACCCTTAGATGTTTAAGAAGCAATTTAAATAAGCGTTGATTTTTATATCAAAAAACTATCCCTCCGTATAATTGAGGGAATCTTGATCTCAAAGCTGGCGTCTATTCTCAGCGCGCTCCCCTATGGTTTTTCCTGAGTCGGTGTCTTCAAAGGTTCCCAAAAAGTTACCGCTTCAAGTTATATTAGTGGTTCCATTTGTCCTCCAGCTAATTTCCGTTGTGGGGATAACAGGATACTTGTCCTTTCAAAACGGGCAACGCGCCATTAATGACGTTACAGCTCAATTGCGAGACGAAATAGCGAGTCAGATTTCTCAACACCTCCATCAGCGGCTTAATGTTCCCCACCGCATTAATGCAATTAACGCCGATGCAATTCAACGCTTTAATTTGCGGAATCCTGATGACATGAAGCAGCTAAGTGATTATATGTTTTGGCAGCTGCTGCAATTTCCCGATGCTAGCTACATCAGTTTTGGCGGCACTCAGGCCGACTATGCAGGGGCAGGCAAAACCGCAGATGGGAGTTTGGTGACTGAAACCAGCGATCGCTCGACAAATTTTGTTGACACCATTATTCACGTTGACAGGCAGAAAAAGCCAACCGGAAAAGTGGAAACCTACCCAGACTACGACCCGCGAGTTCGCCCCTGGTATCAATCTGCGGCTACAGCTAAAAAGCCAGTTTGGAATGCGATTTATCAGTATTACATTGAAGAAAATTTGGGTATCTCTGCGAGTCAGCCTGCATACGATCGCAATGGAACCTTTGTTGGCGTTCTCAGCACCGATTTATATCTTTCCAAGATCAGTGATTTTCTCAAAGAATTAAAAGTAGGGCAAACGGGCAAAACCTTTATCATTGACCGCCAAGGTTCGATTGTGGCCTCTTCAGCCGATGAAGCGCCCTTTGTAAGCCGTCCAGACCAGTCTCAAGCCGATCGCATCAAAGCCTCAGAGAGTCAAGATTCACTCATTCGGGCAACGGCGCAAGATTTAGAGGCTCAGTTTAAAGACTTGAACCAAATTCGCCGCAGCTATCAACTGAGCTTTAGCCATAACCGCGAACGCTCGTGGGTTCAGGTGTCTCCCTATACCGATGGTCGAGGTCTGGACTGGCTGATTGTTGTGGCCATTCCAGAACAGGACTTTATGGCACAAATTTATGACAACACACGCAACACCCTCTTGCTCTGCTTAGCGGCGCTCACGTTTGCGATTCTTCTAGGGCTACTGACCGCCCGCTGGATCACTCACCCCATATTGCGGATGAGCCAAGCCTCAAAGGCGATCGCAGAGGGCGATCTCAACCAGACCGTAAGCACCAGGGGAATTCAAGAACTCGGAACCTTGTCCCAATCTTTTAACCAAATGGCAGCCCAGTTGAGGGCATCCTTTGAAGATTTAGAACACCGCGTCGATGAACGCACTGCACAGCTTCAATTAGCCAAAAAAACCGCCGATGATGCAAATCGAGCCAAAAGCGAATTTCTCGCTCGCATGAGTCACGAACTGCGGACACCTCTAAACGCCATTTTGGGTTTTACCCAACTGCTTCAGCAAAACCCTGCCCTATCAAACGTCAAAAGTGAACTAGACATCATTAATCAAAGTGGTGAACACCTGCTGGATTTAATTAGCGATGTTTTAGAGATGTCAAAAATTGAAGCTGGGCGGGAGAGCCTAAATGAAAGCAAATTTGATCTGTATTATTTGCTTGACATTGTTGAAGAGATGCTGCGCCTACGGGCAGAGGCCAAGCAACTACAGCTCATTTTTATCCGAGAGCCAAACGTACCGCACTACGTGCAAACTGACGAACTAAAACTGCGGCAGATTTTGATCAATCTTGTGGGAAACGCCATTAAATTTACTGACCGAGGCGGTGTAACGCTTCGCGTCAGTGCCTATAGCAATGATGAATCCAATAATCGTGAATCGGGTGATCATGAATCCGATAATTCCAGCAGTGACAACCAAGACTTGATCTTACCCACAGCCCAAGACTCGCAGATTAGGCTGTACTTCAACGTAGGAGATACCGGGCCAGGTATCGCCTCTGAAGAATTAGCCACCATTTTTGAACCCTTTGTGCAATCCGAATCCGGACGGCAATCTCAGGAAGGAACGGGGCTAGGCTTGAGCATTAGCCAAAAATTTGTGCATTTAATGGGCGGCAGCCTCATCGTGCAAAGTGCTGTCGGTGAGGGCACAACCGCCACCTTCGATATTCTGGTTCGTTCAGTTGATGCCATAGAGCAGCCTAGCGAACCGGAAACAATGCGCCCGGTCGTGGGTCTAGTGCCGGGACAGCCTCAGTACCGAATTTTGGTGGTAGACGATCGCTGGACAAACCGCCGCTTGGTCGTTAACCTGCTGGCTCCGTTGGGGTTTGAGGTACAGGAAGCAGCAAACGGACAGGAGGCGATCGCCCTGTGGCAAACCTGGCATCCTCACCTGATTTGGATGGATATGCGCATGCCCGTGATGGATGGATATGAGGCGACCCGCTACATTAAAGCCCACTTAAACGGACAGGCAACCGCCATTATTGCCTTAACCGCCAGCACGCTTGACGAAGAGCGGGCAATTGTTCTATCTGCGGGGTGTGATGACTTTGTACGTAAGCCGTTTCGCAAAGAAGTTCTCTTTAGCAAAATGGCGCAATATCTGGGCGTTCAATATCTCTATCAAGAGCTAGCTCAAGTGCCTGCGCCTGAAACCTCTACGCTGTCTGCCCTGGCTCCGAACGATCTGGGCACCATGCCTGACGAGTGGATTTCTCACCTGTACGAAGCCGCTACCCAAGTTGACAACCAGGCAATCCTGCGGTTGTTGGATGAAGTCCCCTCTGAGCAGATCCACCTCCGCCAAGGATTACTCAGTTGGGTCAACAACTTCCGCTGTGACAAAATTATCAGCTTGGTTGAGCGCTGGCGTGAACAGAATCATGATTAATCCGAACAGCGGAAGAATCTTGATTGTGGATGATGTGCCAGAGAACCTGCGTCTGCTGTCTAGCACACTCACGGATGCGGGCTATGAGGTGCGCGGTGTGGTTACAGGCACTATGGCAAAGTTAGCGGCGCGATCGGCAACTCCCGACTTGATCTTGCTTGATATTCGCCTGCCCGATCTCACAGGCTACGAGGTCTGCCAACAGCTCAAAGCCGATCCACGCACCTGCGACATTCCCGTGATCTTTTTGAGCGCGCTGGATGACACTTTAGATAAGGTCAGAGCCTTTAGCGTGGGCGGAGTAGACTACATTACCAAACCGTTTCAACTAGAAGAGGTATTGGCCCGGATTCAGAACCACCTGGCGCTCCAGCGTGCCAAGATTCAGATTCGTGAGTTAAATACAGACCTAGAACAACGGGTGCAGCAGCGCACTGCCCAGCTAGAGCAAACCAACCAACAGCTAATGCGAGAAATTGCAGAACGGGAAAATGCTGAAAGCGCCTTGCGGGAAAGTGAAGCCCGATTTCGGCTGCTCGCTGAGAATATGAGCGATTTGGTGTGCCTGCATGAGCCAGATGGCAGGTATCTCTATGTCAGTCCATCCTGTGAGGCGCTATTAGGATTTTCCTCCGACGAACTTATTGGCCTGAGTCCCTATCAGTTTTTCCATCCAGACGATTTAGAACACATTCGATTACAAGCCCATCAGCCCATTCTTCGCGGAGAATCGATTTCAACCACCTATCGCTTTCGTAAAAAATCAGGGGAGTATATCTGGCTAGAAACGCTAGCCAAGCCCCTGCTGAATACGTTAGGTCAGGTCATTCGTATGCAAACGGCATCGCGCGATGTGACAGAGCGGGTGACGGTGCAAGCCCAGTTAACTCACGATGCCCTCCATGATACGCTCACCGATTTACCCAATCGAGTCTTGTTTATGAAACAGGTCGAGCTAGCGCTAAAACAGGCAACCCAGCGGGCAGACTATCTCTTTACAGTGCTGTTTATTGACCTCGATCGCTTCAAATTGGTCAACGATAGTTTAGGACATCTGATTGGCGATCAGCTCTTGGTGGCGATCGCCCGTATCCTCGAAAGCTGCCTGCGCCCCAATGACATCGTGGCTCGGCTGGGGGGGGATGAATTTACGATTTTGCTAGACAATACGCCTGACTTAACCACGGTTATCAAAATTGTCGATCGGATTCAACACCGCCTCAATGTTCCTTTGCTGCTAGAAGGACATACTGTGTTTACGACGGCCAGCATTGGGATCGTGTTCGGTTTGCAGTGTTATGAACAGGCCGTTGATCTGCTGCGGGATGCCGATACTGCCATGTATCGCGCCAAGGAAGGAGGGAGAAATCGCTACGAAATTTTCAATCACGCCATGCATGTTCAAGCTATGGAGCGACTCCATCTTGAAAACGCCCTACGCCAAGCGCTAGACCGTCAAGAGTTTATCCTTCACTATCAACCGATCTTTGAACTGAAAAGCCGAACCTTGGTTGGGTTTGAGGCGCTCGTGCGATGGCAGCACCCAGAGCAGGGCTTAGTGTATCCTAATGCATTCATTTCAGTGGCCGAAGATAGCGGACTGATCTCAAGATTGGGTCAATATGTTTTACATCAGGCCTGCCAACAACTCAGCCAGTGGCAGGCTCAATATCCCAACACTCACCATCTGGCGGTTAGCGTGAATATTTCTAGCCAACAGTTCCGCCAGCCTCATTTCATTCAACAATTGGATGAAGTTCTAGAAGCAACGCATCTGAATGGAGCCTGCCTCAAGCTAGAGATTACAGAGAGTATGCTGATCGAAGATTTAGATACCGTTTCTCAACTGCTCGCGTGTATTAAGCAACGTCACATTCAACTCAGCATTGATGACTTTGGCACGGGATATTCATCGCTGAGCTATCTGCATCGACTCCCCATCAATACGCTCAAGATCGATCGCTCCTTTGTGGCTCAAATGAATGCAGATCTGGACAGTCAAGAAATTGTGCGGGCGATCGTCAGTTTGGCGCATACCCTGGGCATGGATGTAATTGCTGAAGGGGTTGAGACGTTAGAACAGCTTGAACAATTACACAGGCTTGACTGCGAATTTGGGCAAGGCTATTTTTTCTCACAGCCCATTGATGCAATGCGAGTGCAGGATTTTCTGACCTCGCTGGCGTGACGCCTCAAATCCACCCTTTTCACCAAATACCCCAGCGCCGCCGCCAGCTAGAGGTAGATTCTTTCTGACACTGCTCTTGCTCTTGCTGGTGTTGTGCCAAAATCACCTCGGCTGTATCTGACAAATTGGCATCGCGGTAGGGAACAGAGGCACGGGTCTGGAGATGCTCCTGCTCAAGTTGGGATAGAGGACAGAGCCGATCGCCGTTAAAACTTGCAACGGTACCTTGCGACCACTCGTGAGACAAAGGGCGATCGCTGATGGGATTGTTCAAAGCATCGCCACCGATCGGAATTGTGCCGATCTTTAAGCCCACCTCTAGCAATGCCGATCGCACGGCGGCAGCACGGGAGTAGGTGGCCAGTTTGCCATCTGGAGATAGCCTTCTGGACACCTGGTGCAAGAATTCGACTGTCCAGAGCTGCGGACAGCAGCGGGGCGAAAAGGGATCGAAAAAGATGGCATCTGCCTCAAAGCCAGCAAGCTGCTGAATTGTTTGGCGGGCGTCGCCAATCCAGAGTTTCGCCTGAAGCTGAGGGGTTTGGTAGTGATGGTCTTGGGCGATCGCCTTCAGCGCTTCCTGCACCCTGGGCGACCAGGATTCGAGTAGGGCGATCGCAGCCTGGGGTACGGTCGCATCCAGCTCCAGCCCATGCAGTTCAATTCGGCAATTGGGGTTCGCAGCCCAGATAGTTTCTAGCGCTGCTGCCGTGTTGTAGCCTAGCCCATAACAAACATCGAGCAGACGCAGGGAGGCTTGAGGCGATCGCGCCACCAAATCGGTGGCGGCAGCAAATTTGAGAAATGCCTCGGCTTTTGCCCCCTCGCGGCTGTGGAAGGTTTCACCAAATTCTGGAGAAAAAAAGGTAAAGGAGCCGTCTTGCGTCGGTTGGGGTATCCAGGCGATCGGATGTTTAGCCATCGATGGCGCTCAACATTTAGTATTTGCGCTCCAGCGGCTCAAACATGGTGAGCGACACCGGACGATAGTTGATATTGATGCCTGCCGGAGAGTAAAACGCCATCGTGTGCTTGAGGAAGTCAGTATCGTTGCGATCGGGGAAATCTTCCCGGCAATGTGCCCCTCGGCTTTCCTGGCGGTTGAGTGCGCCTGTGAGGATCATTTCACCCACGATCAGCAGACTCTGCAATTCCAGTGCCTCTACCAGTTCGCTATTCCAGACAGTGCCTTTTTCATCGAGGTAGATTTGCTGCGCTTTTTGGCGGATGCCTTGCAGTTTTTCCAATCCTTCTCGCATCAAAGCCTCAGACCGAAACACGCCGCAGTAGTCGGTCATGCAGTCCTGAAACGCTTGCCGCACTTCGTTGATGCGGTACTGCCCCGGCAAATCAATCAGCTCCTGAATTTGCTGTTCTGCCTGGGTCAAATAGCGCTGTTCATTGATATCCGGCAGCTTGCGGTTTTGCACATACTGGGCGATCGCCGCTCCGGTACGCTTGCCGTAAACCACACATTCCAACAGCGAGTTGCTGCCCAGCCGATTGGCTCCATGCACCGACACACAGGCTGTTTCTCCGGCCGCAAAGAAGCTTTCCACTAGCCCATCGCCAATGCCGCTCCGCACTCGCCCATCTGTGTTGGTGGGAATGCCACCCATAGAGTAGTGAACCGTAGGACGCACAGGCATCGGCTCAGTCACCGCATCAATGCCCACCAGTCGATGGGCTTCTTCCCAGCAAAAGGGCACCCGACTCATGATCTGCTCTTTGCCCATATGGCGCAAATCAAGGTAGACAAAAGGCCCGCCCGCACTGCCATCTTTGTGAACACCACGACCCGCCCGAATTTCAAGTGTGATGGCGCGGGAGGTAATATCGCGGGGGGCTAGCTCCATGCGGCTGGGGGCATAGGTTGCCATAAAGCGATCGCCCTCGCTGTTGATCAAGTAAGCGCCTTCGCCCCGCACGGCTTCGGAGATCAGCACGCCTACAGGATACAGCCCGGTAGGATGAAACTGAACAAACTCCATATCTTCTAAGGGCAATCCGGCAGCGGCGGTCATCGCCAGCCCGTCTCCGGTAGAGGCATAGTCATTAGAGGTGGTGTTGTACACGCGCCCGTAGCCGCCTGTGGCGAACATAATGGCTTTGGCGCGCACAACTTCTAGGCGGCGATCGCGGATGCGATACATCACCAGACCTTTAGCCTGACCCTCTTCTAGAATCAGCCGCATCACATACCACTCGTCGTAAATCTGCACGCCATAGCGCCGTAGATTGTTGACCAGCTCATGCAGAATAGCGTGTCCGGTTTTGTCGGCGGCGTAGCAGGTGCGCTTGTGGGAATGTCCGCCAAAGGCACGCTGAGCAATGCGTCCGTCGGGCAAGCGAGAGAACAGCACACCCATATGCTCTAGGTCGATCACCACGTCAGGGGCTTCGCGGGTAAGAATTTCTACCGCATCCTGATCGGCCAGATAGTCAGAGCCTTTTACTGTATCGAAGGCATGGGCTTCCCAGGTGTCTTCTGGATCAATATTTTTCAGTGTGGCCGCCATGCCGCCTTGGGCTGCAACCGAGTGCGATCGAATGGGGTGAGTCTTAGCCACTACGGCGATGCTGAGGCTTGGGTCGGTTCTGGCAATCTCTACGGCTGCGCGTGTGCCTGCCAAACCACCGCCCACAATTACGACATCATGCTCAATCATGTCCAGGTTTCTATCGCTACGTTACTGTCTCTCTATCCTGACGCAACTTGTAGGGTCTCGCATGGAAAGCGCTGAACTTCTTTAGAAATGACGCACGCCAGATTCTAGAGACGCGCTTCGATCGCCGGATTAGTGTGCCAAATTGTTGAGTTCGTTACAAAACTCAAATTCTTTCCCGTCCTGAATTTCATCAGTCAAACTTGAAGCAACCCCTAACCCCCACCGAGGTCAAACTTCATGTTTAAAGCCGTTACCCGTCGCATGTTAGATGAGCAAACTCCGCCCGATGTCATTATTCAGGCAGAGCCTCGTCGTCCCGAAACTGATCCTACGCTTGGCATCCCCGTTACTGTCGATCGCACAGGCACACCCCGGCATCGCTTAGTAACGCTAGGAGACTCCCTGACTCACGGCTTTCAAAGTGCCGCAATCTTTAATACAAGTTTGTCTTACCCCAGCCTCATTGCTCAAGAACTCGGCTGGCAGAGCCAGTTTCGCTACCCCACCTACAAGAGTCCAGGCGATGGGCTACCCCTCAATCTAGAAAGCTTGGCGCGATCGCTAGAGAGCAAATTTGGCGACAAAATAGACTGGTTCGAGATTCCTGGAGCCGTTCTTTTTGCCAATAATTATCTCAACAATATTGAAAATTTCTGGGAGCGGGAAGCTGGCTCCATTCCGCCTGATCCCAAAGGCGCAATTAACCATAATTTAGCGGTCTACGGCTGGGATTTACGCAATACGCTCTCCCGTACCGCCGATAATGTCCAAGCTGTGTTAGACAAAAATTTGCCTAAGAATGACCTTGGAGAACGGATTACCGATCCGATCGGGCAAATTACCTCTTACCACAACGAGCGAGCCGCCCTGCGCGTGCTGAATTCTGCTCGTAACTCAGAAGGTGTAGCGCTGTCTCCGATACAAGCTGCGATCGCTCTAGGATCTGAAGGCAATCAAGAAACGGGTGACGGTGACGGCATAGAAACGCTCATTGTCATGGTGGGTGCAAACAACGCTTTGGGCAGCATCCTCACCTTTAGAGTTGCCTGGAGTGGAGATGACTATACCGAAATGGAGGAGAACGATAAGTATACGGTTTGGCGACCGATACATTTCAAAGCAGAACTCGATCGCCTTGTCGCAGAGGCTAAGAAAGTTCGGGCGCGTCACGTCATTTTTTCCACGGTGCCCCATGTCACCATTGCCCCCTATGCCCGAGGCGTCGATCACAAAGTTCGTCCAGACTCTCGCTACTATCCCTTTTACACCCTGCCCTGGATCAGCGATCAGGCGTTTGATCCTAATAAACACCCTCGCTTAACCGAGCAAGAGGCCAGAGCGATCGATAGCGCTATCGATCAGTACAACGAAGCGATCGCAGAGGTGGTCAAAGCAGCTCGGTTAGAGGGCAAAGACTGGTATCTGTTTGAGCTATGCGGCTTACTCGATCGGGTGGCCTACCGACGCTACATCACGCCTGAGTCGGCGGCGGCTCGCCCCTCTTGGTGGGAGGCCGTAGGCGGAAAATATGAATTGCCTCCTGCCTTGGAAGCGCTAAAGCCCGAAGTAGATTCTCGCTTTTTCTCATCGGGAGCCAACGGTCGGACTCAGGGCGGCATTTTTGCCCTAGATGGCGTCCATCCCACAACGGTGGGCTATGGCATTATGGCGCAAGAGCTGATTAAGGTGATGCAGCTTGCAGGCATTAAGTTTTACCAACCGGACGGCAAAACTGAACGACAGGGAGCCATTACCATCGACTTTGCCCGCCTGCTCCAACGCGACACGCTGATGCAAAACCCACCCCGATCGATCGCCAATGATTTGAGCTTGCTCCGCTGGATTGACGAGAGATTTAATGTGTTTGGCCGCTTGCTGCGATCGAACTTCTAGATTCAGGTAGATTATGGCCTAGATCTCTGGCGTGAATCGTTTCTCTACTCAGCCGCGCAACGATTCACGCCTTCAAAGCCTCGACTTAAGAAATTATTTTTGAAGGCTCAGATTTTATAAGCTCAGATTTTGTAATTGCTCAACCCAGTAGCCAATCAGCCTGCTGTGAGGTAAGGGCACGGGAAATGGCATCCAAGGCAGAGATGCCCTGACGTTTGGCGGTGTTGACCAGCGAACGCACCTGAGCAAATAACTCTGCCCCCCAGTCTGAGCGGAAGCCGTTAGTCACCTTGCGAAAGACGACACTCCAGCGCAATGCCTGCTCACTGGCATTATTGGTCGGCGGAATTGTCTCATCGGTCAAAAACAGCAACAGATGAGCCCGAATCTTCTGATAGCGTTTGAGCAACCGCTGTCCCTCGACCGCTTTGGGCTTGAGATTCAAAATCTCCCGCAGTGAACCGCGCAATCGAGCGCAATACTGCTCAATGGTCGAGGCTGCCAAGGTGTGTCGTCGGCGTTGCAGAGCAATCGCTTTGAGGAACAGCCGTTTCATCCGGGGTGCAAACAATTCATCGCCCGCATCAATGGCATACTGACAATCGCGCAGTTGATGCGCCAGACACACTTGCCACTCGTTTGCTGGATATGCGGCCTGGGCACTGAATAAATCAGACACCCAGATTTGGGGCTGATGCCCAGCCATGACGCTATCGATCACCGTTTTGCCACGCGTGGGACGAATCACATGCAAACACACCTGGTCGTTCTGAAACACCCATTCCCACTGGGTTTTCCCGTTCACTCGTGCCCCCGTCTCATCGCTGCCGACTAGACGCGCACTGCGTAAACGTTCCACAATCTTGGCCACTGGGGTTTCCAGTTGTTTCTGCACCCGTTGCAGGAGATTGGCAATCGCTCCTTCTGAGAGAGTCAGACCGTAAAGTTCGCTCATTAACTGGCTCAGCCGTTGATAACTAATGGCATGGCTGTAGCGCAGATACGTCACTAGACTCGCGATACTGGTGCCAAAGGGTGACCCTGGTTCTAATCCAACCGGAACAGGGGCTTCATATGCCTTTTGGCAACACCTACACTTCCCACCATAGCGTTCGACTCGGGTGATATGCGGAGTAATTGCGGGTAATTCAATGCGCTCGTATATTCCGCTCAAGCGTTGGGTCGATAGCTCAACTTCCGCCCCACAGTGCGGACAGCTTTTGGCTTGGGCAACCACCACTTGATCCGGCTGTTGACTCAGGTCTCGTCCACCGTTCTGGTGACTCTCTGTTTCCTGGGGATTGGAGGAAGTTGACCCAGCACTGCTCTGATTAGGCTTGAAGCCTTTAGAGGGAGGCAAACTCGAATTGCCCGAGGTCTTCTTCACTCGCTTTTGCTTCAGCTTTTCGACCTCTGCGCGCAACGTCTGCAACTCCTGCCACAGCCCTGCAATCAGGGCATCCTTTTCGGCGTGGCTGAGTCCATCGAGAGCGGGCAGTTCCTTCATGGCAAAAGCTTACCATCTTCTATCAAAGCTGTGCTCAGGTCAACCTAGTTGAGTAATTACCAGATTTTATAAGCTCAGAGAACAAATAAACCTGCATGAGTACCCTAGCGATCGATATACTGTAGTACTATTGTTCGTAAGCGCTATTTATAAGCGCTGTTTGGTCACAAGCGCTATTAGGCATAGGAGCCTAAACCCGCGTCAGTCAGGGCAAAGCCTTAGAGGATGTTTGAAAAGTGGTCGGCTATGATTTTAGGCACCTGTTGATCCCCCCTTACCCTGCGGGAAGCCGCTTCGCGTCTAGAAAAAGGGGGGAAATGAATTCAAAGTCCCCCTTTTGAAGGGGGATTTAGGGGGATCTGAAACGTTTCGCTACCCATAGTTGGACTTTTCAAACATCCTCTTAGAAGCATTCTCAGCAATTCTCAGTATGAGAATAATTCTCACCGAAATGCCTGATTCCAATTACTTCAGACACCTGTAAGCCTCATTCTGTCGTTCAGATGATAGGGCTTGGAAGCCGTTGTAAGCCTCGATTTCAGTACAAATGTTTCAAAATGAGAATTGCTGAAGCGTTCTAAACCACGCTTAGAGAAAACTTCTAAGAGCCAATGCCCTTAGCCCCTATGGCGCACAGCAGATCGACACCTATGATTTGATGGGAAACTTTGATGAACGTTGACAAAGTGGTTGCAGCGATCGAAAGTATTAACGTCGCTCCGCTAGAGCAGGGCAGGCAGAGCATCAAAGGGCAATTTTGGGATGCGATGGAGTTTCCCAGCCTGGATGCCGAAGAAAAGCAGTTGCTTGCCGTATTGAGCTATGTTGACTGGCTGCTCGATCACGCAACTTCTGAAGTCCATTGGAGCTTAGCGGCACAAAGCCCAATCGTCAGGATGTACTTGGCAATGCTGTGGCGATCGGGCAGTTTGGGCTGGGTGATGGAGAACCTGGCCGCCTACAACGACGAGCATCCGGGTGAGTTTGGCCGTTTTCTAGAGCAGTGCAAGCGGCTTAAATCAACCGTGCTGACCGCCCACTATTGGGCTGAGTAGGCAGGCGGGATCGGCCGACAAGTTGGATTAGACGAAGAGGGCAATAGCCCTGAACCCGCTTGCAAAACCACCTTACCTTCTGGGGTGACGACCCAGCTTTTGGCTTCTGTCGGAACATTGGATGCAGGCAAGTCAGGCTCTGCCTGCTGCGGCAGTAAGACTCGATCGCTCAAATCATCGCCCATCGCCCAGTCGGTCAAAGCCGCATCACTACCGCGAAAGTCAGCAGGAGTCGGGGGCAATCCTCCCTGACCTGTGATGATCAATTCGCTGCGGTCGCGGCTCGACAGGCGGCAGTTTGGAGCAATCAAACCAGAGGCATCTCTGAGTTGGGCTGGCAGGGCAGACAGTCCTCGACTGGGGTCAGTGGCTAAGCGATTGAGCGTGACGGTGCCAGAAGCGCCAAACCGAGACGTGACGGTGATATCGCTGCGCGGCGTCAGGCGATCGCGTGGTTCGATGCCAAAAATTTGTTGTCCTGCAAACACCACCTGTCCCCCGTTCCCTGCGTCAGCGTTGGCGGTAATGTCGCTGTTGCCAAAGGGGTCGGCCACCAAAAACTGAGCCGCGATCGCGATATTGCCGCCGTTGCCTGAGCCACGAACTGCTCCAGCGCTGGCTGACAAAAGGCTCTGGCGATCGAGCCAGAGTAAGTTGACGCCCCGAAACGTCAAATTACCCCCATTGGTTGCAGCCGTCTGGGCAGAAATTTCGCTGCGGTTGCTGAGAAGAATCGATCGTGCCGTCAGGTCAATATTGCCACCTTCTCCTTGCTGGCGACCTGTTTCATCAATTTTGGTGACAATGGAGCCACCGTCCGTTAGGGTCAACCGATCGGTTTGCAGGGTAATGCTGCCTGCGTCTCCCAACGAAGTGCTGCTAAAGCTGCCGGATGTAGAAAGGGTCGAGAATCCTGTGATCTGCACGCCCTCGCTCGCCCGGATCACAATTTGCCCTGCCCCACCCGATGCAGCAGTTTTGGCTGTGAGCAGCACATTATCTTCCAAGCGCAGCGTTCTGGCTATAATTTCGATTCGTCCAGCGCTGCCGCTGCCCAATGTTGCCGTTGAAATCGTGCTGCCCTGTCTGACCGTCATCGCATTTCCGGCTCGGATGCTGATATTTCCGGCATTTCCTGCCCCCAACGTTTCGCTAGTGAGAACGCTGTTTTGGGTGATGCGTACCCGATCTTGCACGTTGAGCGTGATATTGCCCGCAGGTTCTCCACCTGCCGCTGCATCAGCAGAGAATAGAGAAGCAGATAGAATCGAGCCAGCGCTGAGGTCGAGCGATCGCGCCTGCACCTCCAGACTACCGCTGCTCACTTCAACCAAGCCGCTGCTCAAGCGGACATTGGCTTTGACCGCCTGAGACGAAAACCGTAGCCGCCAATTTGCAGAGCGATCGTCAATCTGCACCTCACCAGCGTTCGCTAATCCACCCAGATCCACATGGCTGCCAGGAGAGTCGATCTGGCCGCGCTCAATCTGCACTTCACCGCCAAGCAGCAGCAGATTTTGCCCTGGCAGCACCCGCAGTCCTGCCGTAGAGCGATGCTTGAGTGTGCCACTCCCCGCACTAAACCAAACGGCTGAGGGGTTGACCGTCAGCAAAGCTGGAGACTGAGGATGAGCGGCGCTAAAACTACCGCGATCGCCAAAGCGAATACTGTCTGCCGTAGAAGCCACAAAGGAGCCGCGTAGGTCGAGACTGGCATTGGCACCAAAGACAATGCCGCTGGGGTTGAGCAAAAACAAGTTGGCGTCACCCACCACTTCTAGCCGTCCTCGAATTGCCGAAGGTGAGCCACCCGTCACCCGCACGAGGATATGACGAACCCCCGGATCGGCAAATTGCACGATCGCCCCATCTCTGACATTAAAAGTCTGAAAGCTATGGAAGAGGTTGCGCTGTGCCGCAATGCCGCCTGTAATAGTGCAGGCAGTGGCGCAGTTGCCCTGAATAGCCGTCTCAGTTGCCCCTTGAGCGCGATCGGGCAAAATTTGCGATCGCCCAGGTTCTGGCCCAAGCATCAGACCCGCGATCGCCATTCCCCCCAGCCAACCTATCGATCGAGATTTCATGGGTTTCGCTTAGCTTTACTGTTATTCATTCATCCCGCCTTGTTCACGCCGCTATGAGAATTATGGCTGTATGAGGCTATCACAGCCCAAGCTAGTGGCTTTGATCTGCCCTTTGAATTCTGCGGCAGTCCGGCTCCATCGCCAAACCCAGGCAGATCTGTCACTATGTGGCGCTACGTTATGATGAAGATCAATGAACTAAGGTAGAGTCAAAAATATGGTGCTATTCGGTCTTGGTAAAAAATCTTCTATGCCTACACCGGACAAAGCGCTACCGGGTAGAGCCGAAGCAATGGCTGTTCCTGCGAAACATTTTGTCAACGGCAACCCACTACAGCCTCCCTTTCCTGAAGGTACAGAAAAAGTTGTTTTTGGTCTGGGCTGCTTTTGGGGTGCAGAGCGGAAGTTTTGGCAGCAAGAAGGGGTGTTCACCACTGCGGTAGGCTATGCGGCAGGTCTGACTCCCAATCCCACCTATCAGGAAGTTTGTAGCGGCATGACGGGGCACAACGAGGTTGTGTTGGTCGTGTTTGACCCCAAAGTCATTAGCTATGAAACCTTGCTGAAGGTGTTTTGGGAAAGCCATGACCCCACCCAAGGCATGCGGCAAGGCAATGATGCAGGCACGCAGTACCGCTCGGGCATCTATGTCTACTCAGATTCGCAAAAGGCGATCGCAGAAGCTTCGCAAGCTGCTTATCAGCAAGCGTTGACTGCGGCAGGATACGGCAAGATCACAACAGAAATCTTGGATGCACCTGAGTTCTACTATGCTGAGGCTTATCATCAGCAGTATCTGGCGAAAAATCCCAATGGGTACTGTGGGCTAGGCGGCACCAAGGTCTGCTTACCAGAACTTTCTCAAGCGCAGTAGATCAGCAAATGCTTGCTTATTCTTTAGCTGGTTTTCACAGGCGCTTCGCGCCTGTGAAAACCAGCTTTTTAGCGTTTCAGGCTGCGCGTAGTGCAGCCTGAAACCCTGTTTGCCATCTCCTGAAGCTTAGACACCTTTACGGCTTGCCTATTTACCAAGGCTCAAGTCGCAATATCTGAGTTGAGCTGAGGTTGGATGAGTTTGAGTGCATTGGGCGATCGCCCAATACGCGCCTGTGAAAAAATCCGATAGGTAACGGCACTCAACTCGGAGGAGTTATCGGCAGAGTGAGAGGCCGCCGTCGGCATCATGATCAAGTTATAGTCCACATTTTCCGTAAAAATAGTCATGGTGATATTGAAGATTTCAAAGAAATGAATCACCCAGCGACAGTCTTCTTCAGGACATTTTTCATAGCAGCGAATTAGCTCAGCAATCTGCACCTCTAAATAGGTGCGCGCATGGGGACAGATCAAAATCAGCTTTAGCAAAACCGTAACCAGGGCGAGCGAATTCTCTGAGGAAAGCAGCCCTACAAACAGCGGTGAAGGCGACTCATGATCTTCGGTCGTCAGTGCCTCAATCAATCGATTGGTCGTTCTCAGCAGCAGCGCATTGTCTACCGTTTTGTCATCATGATCACTGTAAAGTCCTTGGAGTTTTTCAGAAAGATGTTTGTGAAACTGATGGACAAATGCTTGATTTTCTACAGAAAATACCAGGTATGCCAGTAAGCTTTTCTTGAACTCAGAATAGGTGAGGTTTGTGATCTGATTGAGAAAGATATTAGCAAGATTGGGATAGCTGAAAAACCCTCGTCTAGCCACAATTCGTCTGATCAACCGTAGCACCTCATCTCCCAAACCCGTCGGGTTTTTGGGCGATCGCTTTATCTGACCACATTGTGACCTAGCCGTGTACATAGCCAGGTCAAACTTGAACTGTTCCTTGAGTTTTTTAGATAAATGACGCGCTGCCTGTCGTTGCTCAACAGGATTCTCTAAATTGATATATTGAGAAACGAGTAGATAAGAAGTATAGCGTTCTGCCCAATGCAGCTTTTCACAGTCCTCGTATCGCGCAGCGAAGAGTTTAAGTTCTTGAAAATCTTGACTGCCAATGAAGTTACGCAACCATCCTCGCAGCCGTTTTAGAGTTGGAGAAATTGTGGGCCGATGCAGGATTGAATCTGAGAATAGATTAATCAACGCTTGGATAGATTTAAAGTTGCGCGTGATTTCCCAGTTATTGATTAAGATGTAGCACGATCGCTTCAGGGTATTTCTAAACTCTGTCTCTTGATTAGAAAAAACGATTTCAAACAGGTAAGTCAGCGAACCTGCGCTGGCAGTGTCAGTATGGTGGACAAACAGCCCTTTAAATTCTGCCAAAACCTCTTCAGGCGATCGGACTTTCACCATTTCCAACAGGTGCTGATAGATGGCCTCTTGCGCCTTGGAAACATTTCTCTTGAGCTGGACTGGCACTCCAGACAGCACCGGATGCCTTGTTTTTGGCTTATCTCCAATCATAGTGGCACTCACAATAGCTAAGCCGCAAAGAGAGTCGCCGTGGGACTCTCTTTTAAGCAACAATTTTCCAAAAAATAACTAAACCCATACCCAAAGACTCCACGATGTTACAGTAAGCTCACTTCTCCAGACTCTCTAGGCATTAAAAATTAGCCTATTGGAAAAATCAGCTCACCAGTGCTTTGCGCTACGCGAAGTTCAGCACAAAACACTAGCCTAGATGTTATTTGAGACTCAAGCTTTGAGACTCAATTCTTCATCCCACACTAGGTCGTGGATAAATTAAAGCAGCCATCTCTAAAAAACAAGCAGCCGTTTTATAACAGTGCTCTCAAGCCTTTCACAAAGGCATAAATTGATATTTCCTCTAATCTAACCTCGTATTTATACGTAGATATTTTCTGAATTATATAGATTTTAGCTACATTAATTATTTTGTGGCGGGTCAGTGACAGAACTTTATCGTTTCTTTGCGATCGCTCCCAAAATACAGGCGCAGGCGATTAAGTATTTTTTGTAAAGCCTGTAGCGGTCATTCCAGCGGAGTCTTCACTTTGATGGGATCTTGCTGCACGGCAGCAATGCCCTGACGCACCGCAATCACAATTTTCTCTAAAAGTTGGGTTTTTGCATGGTGTTGTTGCCGCTCTCGTCCTTCAAGGCTGGTGGCATATAAAGGCGGAAGGCGGTTAAGCGCATAAGCCATGACATCTTCAGGTTTGATGTAGGCCACGAGTTGGGGCGGCAGATGGCGAATTTGGCGATCGACCTCTCGGGCAACGAGAATCTCGATTACGTTTTGGTAATTTACAGTCGTGCGACGCATCAGCCTGCCTCTACTTATAAACATCAACAGTTGGCTGTATTCACAGCGGTTAGGACGGGGACATTTTGAGGGCACGCGCCCTCAAAATGTAAGCCTGATCATTACGGCTATATTTCTTAAATGACAAACTACGCCCCTGGACTACAACACCAGCAGGTGAACTTTGACGCATACCGCAGAGGCTAAAGCAATATTCAGGAGATGCTTTGGCAGGCTGCGAGGAGTAGATATCTGCATAATGTTTTGCAAATTTACTGATAGATTCATAGCCCGCAATTCATGACCCGCAATTTATAGTTCAGAAAATCATGGGGTTGAACGGGGCAATCGCCTCTTTCCTGTAGAACCTTGAGATAACAATAGCCCCAGTATAGGTGAGAAATATCGCTAGGTAAAAGCACCCCTGAGGGTACTTTTAATGCCGAACTTAGATTTATCTTGCAATCAAAGAAGGACTATAGATTACCCATACGGGGAATAGCAATCAGGAAGATTCTAAAAGATATTTCTACTATTGGTGAGTTCTTATCTCATCCTAAGAAACAACTTAAGAACAACTCAAGCTAAATCTGCAATCTACCTATTGAGAATAATCCGATGCCTTCCTATGTTTTAATGTTGACCCAGATCAAACACAATTGTAGACAAGCTATAACACTACAGATTTGTCTAGATCGGATCGTAGTCAAGACCGTTATTTTAGATCCTGAGAACCGCATATTGGATTTTCAGCCGAAGAAGTCAAAGCCGCTGCAAGTCCGACTGACGGCAGGAGACGGTCGTTTGGGTCTTTTCCAAGGTAAGGATCTTGTGGCGCGTGGCGAAATGATTGCACCCAACGAATCTAGTGGAGAATACAAATTTACTCCCATCGCATCCAGCTTTAAATGGAAGATTACCGCAAAGTACGTTGTCAAAGCGGCGACTTAGGGGCGATCGCCCGCTCGAACTGCCAAAGCTGCTAAAATCCCTAAATCTTGTAGGCAGAGTTTCGCATACGCTCACACAAACTATTCTAATGCTGGGATTCACGCTGTCCAACTCAACCGACCTTCCAAGAGATAGGTGAGATTAGGTTTTAGGCTAACTACTACAGCCGAATAGCCGTGAGAATAGCTTTTGCCTCTTTCATCAAATCATCCTGTTCTTGCTTTAGCACTTCTAATCGAGACAGAATTTCATCCAGCCGCTGTTGCTGAGCATTTTCTACAGGCTTTTCAGCCTTGCCCTTCCAGCGAAAAATTGCTCCAAGCAGTTGAAAGATTGCAGCAAAGATCCAGCGAGTTAGCAGCAACGGCGCTTGAAGAACAAAAATCCACAGCTTTTGGGTAAGCTGCGCGATCGCCCCAAACAAACCCGACAGCAGCAGCAAACCGATCAAGATCAGACCCACCAGCCAGAGTGGATGAGAAACCAACCAATATCCTGCGGGATGAGCGGCCAGCCATTTTTGCAAAGGTGCAGTCAGAATGTTTAACACTTGATCGACAATTCGGTTGCTGAGTATCTGCTCCATAGGGGCTTAGCGGCTCGATCGCCAAGGTTTTAAATCACTATATTTCTACATTGAAGCGGGTAGGGTTGATCAAATCAAAGATTTCTTTGAAGCTGGCTCGATCGGTTTAACTCGATCTGTGGCAACAATCCAGGCTCATAAATGCAAGCTCTTGACGGTTTGAAACACCGCCATAATCTGTCGGCGCTGCTCATCGTCGTAGCCCCAGCGATCGAGAAATGCCTGATAGTCTCCCGTTCCTGTGGCGGCACTTTGCTGAAGTTTTTGAGCTTTCTGGTTCACCTCCGGCAATTCTATGAGATCGATCAGCTTGACAGTCCGCTGCTGAACGCGATCTGAGCCTTGGGCAATAGTCTCATTTTGGCTACGTCGATGGGCGATCGCCATAGCGGTAGACATGGCCAAATTTTTCACTAGCAGTTCTGCCACAGTTTCAGGAGCCGATTGTAAGGCTCGAACAACGGCTGCCGAAGGGGAGTCAGCCAAGGTTCGATCATCCGTCAGGTAGGTGACAAAAAATCCGCGTGCGCCATTTTCGCTGGCGACTAAAGATGCGATTGTGGATTGAATTTGGTCTTCTGATAAATTTCCTAACTCTATGTCTGCCATCAGCGCTTGCGTAAGGGCGATCGCCTGCTCAAAGGTAATGGCATCGGGCACTGCTGAAGAGTCATCCATAAGAGCCAATGAATTATGTGAGTACTCTAGACTCTAGCTTAAAGGTTGATCTTTTATGGCTGTGTGCAGAAATCTGGCTGTGTGTAGAAAAAATAACCCCGTCTGGCCATTTTAAAACATGCCCAGAGTTTTATGTACTTTAGGCAATACAGCAATCCTCTCAAAGGTGTGGGAATTTGTCGTGCAAGGCTCTGGCGATCGCCCGCAAGCGAGACGTTTGGACAAGGCAGACATGACGCGAACACATGACGGCAAAATCTCACAGCTGATTTCTCACAACTCTCTGGAGGAATCGACTAAAATCTGAATACGCCTGTACCATGTTAACTATGGCAATTATTTCCTCCAAGCAGCCCGATCCTGACGATCAGCGGAGCGACGAGGCGAAAGGCGATCGCAAACGGCGAAAGCCGCCCTCGTCCCCCGCAAATTCTGCTCAGAATGCTCCTCTATTGGGTGCGGAAGACTCGCTTGACAATCAGCCAGCCAAGTTTGAGCCGTCAGAAGAGATCGATTTGCTGCAATCGGCGGCACGTCCAGATGAGGTGGGCAAGCCAGAGGAAAGTCTGCGCCCCAAGCGCCTTGCTGACTACATTGGGCAAAAAGATCTGAAGGAAGTCCTAGAGATTGCCATCAAAGCGGCCAAAAAACGTAGCGAGACGTTAGATCATCTGCTGCTCTATGGGCCACCCGGATTGGGCAAAACAACGATGGCGCTGATCTTGGCTGAGGAAATGCAGGTCAATTGCCGCGTGACGACAGCTCCAGCCCTAGAGCGACCGCGAGATATTGCTGGACTTTTGGTGGGGATGCAGCCCGGAGACATTCTGTTTATTGATGAGATTCATCGGTTGCCGATGGTGACAGAAGAAATTTTGTATGCGGCAATGGAAGATTTTCGGCTAGACATTACGATCGGCAAAGGTCAAAGCGCCAAAACTCGCAGCCTTACCCTAGAGCCTTTTACGCTCGTGGGGGCAACCACCAAAGTCGGTGCGCTCACTTCGCCCTTGCGCGATCGCTTTGGTTTAATCCAGCGTCTGCGTTTTTATGAGCTAGACGAGCTAATGCCGATCGTTTTGCGTACAGCAGACATCCTCTCGACCGCCATCACCCCCGAAGGCGCAGCAGAAATTGCGCGGCGCGCCAGAGGCACGCCGCGAATTGCCAATCGGCTGCTGCGGCGTGTGCGGGACTATGTAGAAGTTAAAGTCGATGGAGCCAATATTACCGGGGCGATCGCAGCCGAAGCTTTAGAGCGATTTAGCGTCGATCCCTGCGGCTTAGATTGGACCGATCGACGCATGTTAACCGTGATGATTGAGAGCTTTGGCGGTCGCCCGGTGGGTCTCGATACCCTAGCTGCCGTCACGGGCGAAGATCCTCAGACTATTGAGGAAGTTTATGAACCCTATCTGATGCAAATTGGCTATCTGCAACGAACTCCCCGAGGCCGCATTGCCACGCCTGCCGCCTGGAAGCATTTGGGATATCAACCCCCAGACAATCAATTGGTATTGTTAGGGGGTTAACCCACTTCGCTCAATATGACTCCTACCGGATTGCGCATTTTGCTCGTCGAGGATGATGAGTTGTTTCGGCTAGGGCTACAAGTGCGGCTACAAAAAGAGCCAGGAGTAGCCACGATCGCTGAGGCAGAAGATGGGGAAACCGCGATCGAGTTAGCCAGCCAGCAGCCCTTTGACGTGGTGCTGCTAGATGTGGGTCTACCTGGAATTGGCGGTATCGAAGCCTGTCGCCATCTTAAGCAGCAGCATCCTCACCTGCCGATTCTCGTACTCACCTCTTACTCCCAGTCGGCGCTGATCGCTCGGTTGATTGAGGCCGGAGCACAGGGATACTGCCTCAAAGGTGTGGCGGCTGAGAAATTGGTGCTGGCCATGCGATCGGTCGCGGCTGGAGCCTCCTGGTGGGATCAAACTGCCACCCAGGAAATTCGATTGACGTTTGAGAGCCACACCCTTGAGAGCCATCGCGTTGAGGGTCAAGCCGTTCAGCCTACGGGCGCTGCGTTATCTAATCCGCTGACCCAGCGTGAGTTAGAGATTTTGACGCTGCTGGCAACTGGAAAAACCAATCAGGAAATTGCCGCTACGCTTTACATCACACCTGGCACCGTTCGGGTTCACGTTCATGCCATTTTGCACAAGCTAGAAGTGCGCGATCGAACTCAGGCTGTTGTTGTGGCTCTGCAAAAGAAGCTAATTCCAAGAACTTAGACTTTTTTTCTTAAAGCTGGATTTCAAAGGTGCGGAGCGCCTTTGAAATCCAGCTTTAAGGGTTTTGTGGTTCGCTCTACTGAGACTAGATAGAAAAACCCCCAAGATCTAGCCAATCTTGGGGGACGGAGGTTATGAAGACTCAAGCCTAGCCAGATCCACACACTCTGCAAAACTTATTTCTAAATCGGTTTCTGTCTCTCCAGAACCTTAGAAGGCTCCGTCTTTAACCAGGACTGCCTTAATGGTCTTGAAAATCAGGATGAAGTCGTAAGCCACAGACCATTTTTCCTGATAAGCCAGATCCATCTGTACGATTTGTTCAAAATCTTCTACGGTAGAGCGACCGTTGGCTTGCCATTCACCTGTAATACCAGGCTTAACAACGAGGCGCTGAAAGTGATGGCGCTCGTATTTCATGACTTCATCGACTGTGGGGGGGCGAGTTCCAACCAAGCTCATTTCGCCTTTCAGCACATTCCAAAATTGGGGTAGCTCATCCAGGCTGGTCTTGCGCAAGAAGCGACCCACACGAGTAATTCTGGGATCGTTACGGTTTTTGAAAATGTTGCCCTTTGCTTCGTTATGCACGAGATGCTTAAGGCGATCGGCATCTTTGACCATAGAGCGAAACTTCCAGATGCGGAAAGTTTTGCCGTTAAGACCACAGCGAATTTGGCTGTAGAAAATTGGACCGGGATCGTCAAATCGGGTGGCGATCGCCACAGGGACGGCAACCAGCGTCGTGATAGCTAAGCCGACCAGTGCGCCAACAATGTCCATCACGCGCTTAGCCTTACTCGTAACCGAAGGATGCACCTGCTTAGTATTGGAAATCTCTTGTGGGCGAGCCAGCATAGATGAGTCGAGTGGCGAGGATTTCAGGAAATCAGAGGTGGTAATCACGGGTTGCAGTGCTCCTTACAGGTAACCGATTGGGGGCTAGTCATCATTACTGAAACTATAGTGGTCACTCCCAAGAGGTTGGTAGTGAAAGTCCGTGGATTCGCCTAATCTTTGAACTAGGTCAGACTTTTATAAAGTTCCAATGTAAGCGGCATAAAACTAATCAGGCGAACGGGATACAGGCTGGAAAATCGGGCAAGATTTTGCAGTCTGAAAGGCGGATACCGCTATAGAGGATCAGGTTCGGGCACATTTTGCTAGAGAGCCACGCAGCGCTCCAACAAAGTTTCGATTAGATTTACGTGCAGAGCGCTCTGGCTGGTGAATCTGAGAGAAAAGCGGAAGTATCGACAGTCTTCAGAAGCCTAGAGTTCCCATCAGGAGAAATTTATAGCTGCTGAGCCTAGAAAAGAGTCACAAGTGTTCAGGACAAAAACATTTTGTGGGCGCGCGGAGCACGCCCACAAAATGTTCCAAGTGTAATATGGCACTACGCAATTAGGTTAGGCCAGGTTATTTTTTGACAGCCTCGCTACGCGAGGCTGTCAAAAAATAACCCATTTGGATCTAAGCGCGTAGCGCTATAGCTACGGCTATAAATCTCTTCAAGCGTTGATTGAGTGATGTTAGTCTCAGGGTTCTTGGCCTATGGGTTTCCCATACTCAGTCTTCTAGGCTCAGCCTTCCAGGCTTAGAGCCAGCGCTTGCTTTAGTCGCGGCAAATCCATCTGATGCTGGTTGAGGAGTAGCCAAGACTGCACCAGATCAGGGCCATGCATATCGCCCGTAAGCGCAGCCCGAAGCGATCGCATCACCACCCCTTTTTTGACGCTGGCCGCCTTGACTCCGGCCTGAATCACCTCTTGCACATTGCCTTCTGTGAGCGATGGAGTGGCCTCCAGGGCTGCAATAATTCCTTTAAGAGCTGTGGCAACATTGTCTTGCTTGAGCTGGGTTGTCGCCTCTTCGGTAAAGCCAACATCGGCAATGAATAGGTATTTGCTCATCGCCACTGCGTCACCTAGCCGGACTAAGCTGGGGGCCAGCAAAGCCGTAAGCTGCTCTAGCCAAGAGCGATCCTGTGGATCAAGCGTATAATCTGCGGCCTGCCAGTAGGGAACTAGCCGATCGGTCAACTGATCGATCGGCATCTTGTGAAGATATTGGCTATTGAGCCAGTTGAGCTTGTCCCAGTCAAACTTGGCACCCGCTTTGTTGACCCGCTCAAAGCCAAAGTTTGCGGCAGCCTCTTCAATCGAAAAAATCTCAGCCATGCCTTCTGGTGGCGACCAGCCCAGCAGGGTCATGTAGTTGGCGATCGCCTCTGCGGTGTAGCCCATCTGCTGAAAGTCTGAGATCGAGGTGACGCCATCTCGCTTTGATAACTTGGCTCCTGCCGTGTTAAGAATCAGCGGCGTATGCCCAAACAGGGGAAGCGTTGCGCCCAGTGCTTCATAGAGCAAAATCTGCTTGGGCGTGTTGCCAATGTGATCTTCACCTCGAATGATATGGCTGATCTGCATGTCTATGTCATCGACGACCACCACGAAGTTATAGAGCGGCTGACCGATATTGCTGCCTTCTGCTGCCCGAGCAATGACCATATCTCCGCCCAAGTCTCGCCCTTTCCAGGTGACGGTACCGCGTACCAAGTCATTCCAGGAAATCTCGCGATCGTCTTCAATCTTAAAGCGAAGCACGGGCTTGCGCCCTTCTGCCTCAAAAGCAGCACATTGCTCAGGGGTAAGATGACGGTGGCGGTTGTCATAGCGAGGCGCTTCATTTCTTGCTTTCTGCGCTTCGCGCATGGCATCAAGCTCTTCAGGCGTGTCGTAAGCCCGGTATACCAATCCTTTATCCAACAAATCTTGGATTTTTTGGTGATACAGCTCCATGCGCTGCGTTTGGTAGAATGGTCCTTCGTCCCAAGTCAGACCCAACCAGCTCAAGCCCTCCATGATGTTTTGCGTGTGCTCAGGGCGCGATCGCTCCAGATCGGTATCCTCAACCCGCAGTACAAAGGTGCCATTGTTATGGCGGGCAAATAGCCAGTTAAAAATGGCGGTACGGGCGGTGCCAATGTGAAGCTTGCCAGTGGGACTAGGAGCAATGCGAACGCGAACAGACATAGGAGCCAACAATGAAGAATATTTTGAGCAGGGATGCAAGTCACCCTTAAAAATTCTAGCGGGTGATGGAAGGATTCCCCCATACCAGAGGTAAGCGCGATCGGCAGAGCAAAGTCTTTGAAGGCCAATGTTTTTAAAAGCACATCGGTATCGACCTCAAAAAATACTGGCCGTCTTATCGGCTCAAGGGGATATTTGCAATATTCCTATGGGACGCGCCCGCGCTCCTAAACTTTTCTGCCAGCCCCTGCTGTGTCAGCCCCTGCCAAAAGTTCAGGTACGGTGACCAACCGATAGCCCTGCTGCTTTAAGGCAGAAATAATCTGCGGTAGCGCCTTGACTGTGGCAAAGCGATCGCCACCCCCATCATGCATCAAGACAATTCCGCCAGGTTGGGCATGCTTGAGCACCTTGTCAATCAAGATTGGCGATGACACATACGGATCTTGTGAATCGATCGACCACAATGTGTTTACATATTTTTGCTGGCGCGCATAGGCTGTGAGTTCACCCCTCACTGCTGCGGGCGGACGAAATAGCTCTGGCTTGACGCCAGTGATCTCATAAATGAGCTTTTCCATGTCGTTAATTTCGCTAGCCGCTTCAGCCAGACTAACCTCATGCAGCGGATGATTCCAGGTATGGTTGCCAATGGCATGGCCGGCTTGCGCCACTTGCTTCGCCAATTCTGGATAGCGTTTGATCTGTAGACCCACCATAAAAAAGGTGGCTCTTACGTGATTTTGCTGCAAAATATCCAAAATTTGCTCAGTCGCTTCCGGCCAAGGGCCATCCTCGAAGGTGAGAGCAATTGCCTTTTCAGGATTGCCAGCCACCTGCGACACAGTCTCACCCTGAAATCGCTGTGGCACACTCTCACCCTTAGTTTCGGCAGAGATCAGCTTCGCAGAAGCAACTTTGGCCTCCGAGGCAGCTTTAATGATCCCAACATCCGAGGTGGCGCTATGGGACAGCATCTGTAAAGTCCCAGGCGGCACCGCTAGATAGACAGAGGTCGTGGGCTGGGCAGCCACAGGTTTGCTGAGTAACTTGCTAATTTCTAGATAAAGCAAGCGATAGCCGATGTAAAACCCGGCCAAGGTGACGCTGCTTAACAGAAGCGATCGCAAAAACTGAAAGCCAAAGCTGGGTTCTTGGCGAGACTTGGGGCGCAAAGCCCGGATCTGGCGCAGCCGCTGACTGTTGGCAGGCGTATTGATGCGAACCGACTGCTGCCACAGCACGCGAGAACTGCCGCTCACCCGAGCGAGAATCTGTACGCTAAAAATCTCGCTGGAATTCAGCGTCCACAGGCGATAGCAAATAAAGCGCACCAGGCGATCGCGCAAACTGATGCAGACTTCTTTACGGGTCAGTGGTTGAAAATCAACAAAAATTTTGAGGGAATGCTTGGCAGCAGGCTGCACCTGCACGCCAACGCCCTGGGAGGCCAGTAAGCTATTCATCCAATACGTCAGCGCTTGGCAATTGCCTGCCTGTGCCAACTCAATGACTGAAGGCTGATAGAGCGCTTTTTGAGTGGAAGTGAAATGAGTCGAACGATTATGAGTTGAGGAAGTCATACCCCATCCTTGATGCAGACCATGCCCTGATCCCCGATGATTTTGTAGCTGATGTTCTATGGCTGTATTCACAGCGGTTAAGACTGCGACCCCTACCCATGAACCTGCTTAGACGCCATAAGGGTAGCGCACCGCTCAAAAAGTGGTAAAGGGCAGATTTGAAGTTTTGCCTTGCAGTGGTTCAAGCGATCGAGGTACAGCAGAGAGACTGGCACACCGCAACTGTAGTTTCAATTCATTACAGGTCATAACCAAGGTAGGAGTGAACGATGGCTGTTTCCTGGAGCAAGCGAATCGATCAAGGCAAAGGTAAGACTTTTGACCCTAACGCAAGCTCCCTTGGTGTGGTTAAAGGAGTGCAAGCATGGAGAGATTTTTAGGTGCCCTTTCCATAACGCTTCTGTTATCCGGATTGGCAACGGTCAATCAGTTTCAGGCTCAGCAAAACCCTGCGGTACAGGATGTACAGCAAGCTGAAGTGAGGCAGGACAATCCTGCGGCTCAAGACGAGCCAATCTTCAGACAGTCAGAATTGATCAGTATTTTGACAAAGGCATTCCGCTGGAATCGTTCCCGCTCTAGTCGGCCAGGGTTTGTGGTTTCCCAGCAAAACATTCCATTCTCTCACTGGGAGTACAATCCTCTTCAGCCTTTGCAGCATAACCACATTCTGTCTGGATATCGGGAGAAACTGTTTTCTCCTGAGCAGAGCCTTGGCGAACCGTTTTCAATTTTTGCCCGGCCTCAAGACGCAAAATAAGTACGCGAAATGAGCGCAACGCTGGCTCTGCTGACCTCAGAGCAGCTTCAGAGTGCCTCAAGTGGATGATCACTGTTCGCTGAGAGCTATGCCAAGACAAAAATATTTTTAAGGTGAAATGAAATCATCATCCAGATGAAATCCTTGCCAAGATCTGTTTACAAAGTTATTTTGGCGACATAAAAACTGGCTAGGAGGTTGAATAATTTATCAGGGTCTAGGAAAATATCGGGGATTTTTGATTCCTTTACCTAATGTGATGAATCTATGGCTATCCTGGATAGGGGGTAAATTTCTACCGAGTACACGCAACGTCAAGGCCGCATTCGCCTTATTCGATCGCCCCCTATTAGCTCTCCGATTTCTCTGTACAGCTGATTCCCTGTTACGCTCAAAATCCGCTAACGCTCTAGCCTACAAATCATCAGCGCGCTAGCCCCTCTAATAAACCGTCAACGCATCGTCATCCGTGCATCTTCATCAACGCATCGATTAGTTAACGCGTCTGTTAGTAAGTCAACCACTAACGCATTAGATAGCCTACACACCAGCAGGCAAACTAAAAAGGTACAACACTTTATGGGTTCTTCTTCTACGCTACGACCAAACAACGCACCTCAATGCGACTTCTTCAAGCCTCTCCGTCAGTGGCTCGATCGCTTTGAAGTGCAAGATCGCAAGATCGCTCACCGCATTGCCAAACTCGTCCCTGCCCAATGTCCCTTTGAGCGAGACGTAAAATTTCTGGGTCGAACGGTGGCTCATATTCCACCCCTCTGCAAGCTCAATCCTTTTTATGAACAGCTTGTGGGGTTACGCTTCCGGGCACTGTGCTACTTGGTAGATGTGTGCGGTGAAGATATTCAGTCTTACTGCTAAGCCCCTTCGTTAAGCTTCTGCTAAGCTCTGACTGAAACTCCTAGCCTGACTGATTTTCAGGTGGGCAAACCAACGGTCTGAGCCAGCAGCTTGAACCAACAGACTTCTGAACTTGCTATTTATTTTTCGAGAAGATTTACCCTTGCCGAAAAATAAATAGCAGTTTCAAATACGCTTGCTAATGTATTTACACTGTACCGGGCGTTGGGCAAAATCTCAGAAAAGGCAACAAATTTTAAACTTCAGCTCCTGAATTGATGAATAATCCTGCAATTGACCTCTTGCTTGAAGACCTCAAAAACTCGGATGAAGCCGTGCGAGATCAAGCTACTCAAGAGCTTTGGCGCATTTGGTTTCAGCAAAAAGGGGGATATGGTTTAGATCTGCTCAGACAGAGCCAAACTCTTTTGGAAGCGGGAAAGCTCGAAGCAGCAGAATTAGTGTTAAGTGATTTGATTCAAGACCAGCCAGATTTTTCTGAAGCCTGGAATCGGCGAGCCGTCTTGTTTTATTTGCAGGGTGAATATCACAAGTCTCTGGCAGATTGCCAGCAGGTCTTGCGGCTCAACCCTGCTCATTTTGGCGCACTTCACGGGATGGGGCTTTGCCTTGCCGCCCTAGAAGACTATCTTGCCGCTATTAAAACCTTTCGTCGCGCTCTAGAGATTCAGCCCTATGCTCTAGAAAATCAGCGACTGATTTTGGAATGCACAGCGCGACTCAGCTAGAGATAAGCCTCCCATTTGTGAGCCACAAATTTTAATTGTTCTGCATAAACCCTAATTTTCTACATGAGAAAGTTGGGGTTGTGTTTTTAGGGCGTTTGGTTCACGGCCTAAAAATTTTCCCTTGTAAAGCTTGTGGCTTAGCTCTGATTCAAGTTCTGGCTTAGGGGTGGCTAACCGAACTTATCTACCCTGTTAATCTATTCCTCTGCCGACCTAGAATAAAATTCAGCAGCTCAGCTTGCGTTGATGTAAGCAGCAGTTTCAGTTTTTTTTGGGTTTACGAACGCATGATCACTCGCATCTTGGCAATGCTTTTGGGAGCGGTGCTAGCTCTATGCCCACTCCAAATTTCTCCTGTGTGGGCCGCTTCAAATGCCCCTCTTCCTTTGTCACAGTCGGTCGTTACAGCGCAAGCAACTCCTAGCAGCACCCTCCCTCACAGCACTAGCTTTGTGGCGGCAGTGGTCGATCGCGTGGGCGCGGCAGTGGTAAGGATTGATACTGAACGCACGATTACGCGCAATGCCGATCCATTCTCGAATGACCCGTTCTTTCGTCGCTTTTTTGGTGAAGGCGGCATGTCCATGTCTCCTTATGAAGAACGGCTTCAGGGTCAAGGTTCTGGCTTTATCGTAGACAAAAATGGCACCATTTTGACCAATGCTCATGTGGTTGATCAGGCCGATCGCGTGACGGTCAACCTTAAGGACGGACGACGCATGGAGGGCAAAGTTCTCGGTGTAGATGAAGTCACAGACCTCGCTGTCGTTAAAATCAGCGTTTCGGGTGAAGATCTGCCGATCGCCAGCTTGGGAGATTCTGAGCAGGTGCGTGTGGGAGATTGGGCGATCGCTGTGGGCAATCCGCTAGGGCTAGACAACACTGTCACCTTAGGGATCGTCAGCACCCTGAATCGATCGAGCGCTATGGTAGGTATTCCAGACAAGCGTTTGGACTTTATCCAGACAGATGCTGCGATTAATCCAGGCAATTCGGGCGGGCCTTTGCTCGATGAACAGGGCGAGGTTATTGGCATCAACACCGCAATTCGTGCCAATGCGATGGGGATCGGTTTTGCCATTCCCATCAACAAAGCCAAGGAAATTATGCCTAAGCTGATTCAAGGGCAGCAGGTATCTCATCCTTACTTAGGCGTGCAGATTGCGACTCTAACGCCAGATCTGGCGAAGCAAAACAACAGCGATCCCAACTCTACAGCGATGCTGCCAGAGCTAAATGGGGCTTTGGTGATGGGGGTAGTGCCTAACTCGCCCGCAGCCAATGGCGGCATTCGCCGGGGAGATGTGATCACGCAAATTGATGGACAAGCTGTGACCACAGCCGACCAGTTGCAAGGATTGGTCGATCGCACTCAAGTGGGTCAGCCTTTGCGGGTCACAATCCGACGCGGCGACGGCTCGCAGCAGTTGACGGTTCGTACAGCAGAGTTGCAGTCTGTCAGAGAGCGCTAAATCTAAACTCCACTCAACAGCATTTGGGGGACGGGCAACGCCTGTCCCCCGAATGCTGTTGGCGATTTTCTGAGCCTAGCTTTTGAGGTACACTTCTAGAGTTTTTTGGGCTTTAGTCGGGCATACCCATTTCCTCTAAAGGCGTGAAGACACTGGCATCCACATAATTAATCCGAGCCATAGGACTGAGTGCCGCTAGAACCTGCTGACCGTAGCTGCGATGATTGACTCGGCTGTCTAATAGCGCCACCACCCCCTGGGCATCTCGCACAGGCGCGATCGCCCTTTGTAGCGTTCCCAAAGCCTCCGGTAAAAGATAGAGCCGGAACCAGTCTTGGCGCGATCGCTTATAGTAGGCCACTCGTCCTGCCACCCAAGGCTCCTCTAAGGAAGGAAACGGCAGCGTTGTAATCATGAGCAGTCGAGGCGCAGGCAAAACGGCCTGGTGCTGTTGCCAAAACTCCCAGTCCGAAACCAAAATGCCCTGCTCATCTAAACAGGTCTTCTCGACCTGAACGCGCGAACCAAATTCTGCGGCTAGCACTGAGCCAACCTGCGCTTTAAGGGGCGTATCGCTGACTAGAATGACCGTTAATCCCTGCCGAGCCGTATGGGTTGAGCCAATCAGCGTGCGGATCTCTTGCAGCAGAGCAGGCTGAAACTGCGGGGTGTTGGGCATGGGCAAGCCATCTGGCAGATAGAGCTGAATCAGCTCATGCTGGCGATCGGGACAAAACTTGAGGCAAGTCATGTCTTCTTGCAATCCAAGGCGCTGTCGATAGGTTGTGGCTTCAGACTCTAGATCAAGAAAGCCACCAATTAACACAATGGGTTGCTGGAACCAGATCTGGCTTAAGGCGGGCGCAATTTCGAGGGGGCTACAGTGCAGAGAAAACTGCCCCTGCTGGCGATTGACCTCTGTCCAGAGGAGGCGATCGCTCAGCTGAAGAGCTTTGCCAAACTGCTGCCAGACCGCAGGTAAGAAATTGCAGTTCAACCAGTGATCTTCTGCCTCGGCATCGCTGAGGGTATGGGTCAGCCGCAGTTCCTGATAAAGCTGTGTCAAAATGCTTTCTTCAGGCGCTTCAACCAGGTAAGCATTGTAAGGATTTACGGGATGTTGAAAGACCGATCGCGTTAGCCTCACGCGCGCATCTCGAATAGCTTCTGCCTGGGTAGGGCAAGCCCGCATCAGGTCTTCCCAGTCATGGGGATGAATCTGAGCGGTGAGCTGCTGATAAACCCAAGTTTCTAGATTGTCGGCGCTATCAATCACCGTGGGAATGTCGTCAGGAAACAGTCCTGTCCCGGCTAGACGATCGCCCAACCAAGCCTCAGGAGAAGTGAGCAGCAGACCTTGGAAGCTGTCAGACGGCCAGCGATCGCCTGTCCGAATCGCCTTTTGGGCTGGAATCCATTGGTGCAGTCTAGGAATCTCGACCATGAGCAGACGCTGCTGCACGGCTTCTGTCACCACCAGGACAGTCGGTTCTGGCCAGAGCAACAGAGGCATCAAGTAACTCAAACGATAGCCCCCGTGATAGCCCGAAGGAGCACCCGCCTGAATCAGCGCACTCCGCCCTATCCGCAAAGCACGAGCCACCAGTCGCGCCATCGTTAAGTGATGGTGCCAATAAGGCTCTCCCTGCTCTCGCAGAAAGGCACGGAGCTGTTGATGAACTTCGACCTCAATCACGCGCTTTTGTGTCTCGCATAGGGACTGGACTTTGCAGCCTGAGTCTCATTGTGACATAAACCTCACGGGAGAAATGGAGGTCGGCACAAGGGAGACTGGGGATCGCAAATTTAATCAAACGCAGTGTTTTTTTGAAAAAGTGGCTGGCCTTTCCAAAAAACAATAGAAGCTAAGCGCTTAGTGTTTGCAAAGCTTGCCAAGCGACCTTTTCAGACACTAAACTGCAAATCTGAAACACCCCCTCGCTATAGAATCATGCAAGTTGGCTCTATGAAGGTGGGCGCTATGAAGGTGGGTATTGTGGGATTGGGCTTAATCGGCGGATCGCTGGCGATCGATCTCCGCCCGTTAGGACACAAAATTTTGGGGGTGAGCCGCAATCCAAAAACTTGTCAGGCCGCAATCGATCGGGGCATTGTAGACGATGCTAGCTTAGACCTGAGGCTGATGTCAGCCGCCGATGTCGTCTTTCTCTGCGTGCCTCTGAGCGCCATCGCCGCCACCACAGAGCAGCTGATTCCCCACCTCCTGCCTACGACAGTCTTAACGGATGTTGGCTCGGTCAAGACAACTGTAGTGGAAACGATCGCCCCCCTCTGGCCAAATTTTGTTGGTGGGCACCCAATGGCCGGAACCGCCGACAGCGGCTTAGATGCCGCCTTCTCTGGGCTATTTACGGATAAAGCCTATGTGCTAACGCCAATTGAAACCACGCCGCCCGTCGCTCTAGAAACCGTAACGTCTCTGGTGCGATCGCTCCAATGTCGGGTTTACCAGTGCCACCCTGCCGAACATGACCGCGCCGTTGCCTGGATTTCGCATTTGCCCGTTATGGTAAGCGCTAGCCTAATAGCAGCCTGTCTCACAGAAACTGATCCTGCCGTGCTGGATTTGGCTCAAAAGTTTGCCAGCTCAGGCTTTCGAGATACTAGCCGTGTAGGGGGCGGCAACCCAGAATTGGGGTTAATGATGGCGACCTACAACCGAGAAGCGCTGTTGCGATCGCTCCAGGCTTATCAGCAGCAGTTGGGGCAGGTGATTCAGCAGATCGAGCAAAAAGATTGGGCAGGGCTAGAAAGCGAGTTGACTCAAACCCAGCAAGTTAGACCGCAATTTCTCTAAAGATCTGGGATTAAATACCCAACGCTAATTGGATTTCTGGCATAGCCAATTTTAAGGGATGGATTGTTGCGCGGCGGAGCCGTGCAACAATCTATTCAAAGAGGTGATTTTCAAAGGTGCAAAACACGCAAAATCTGCCCTATGGGAGCTTGAAAGGCAATAGATTTCACCCTTCCTCTAGCGGCTTTAGTTTAAGCGATCGCTCAAGCTC
Organism: Coleofasciculaceae cyanobacterium; assembly: GCA_036703255.1. Taxonomy (GTDB): domain Bacteria; phylum Cyanobacteriota; class Cyanobacteriia; order Elainellales; family Elainellaceae; genus Drouetiella. Next base: position 19,062 of record DATNPL010000022.1, on the reverse strand, counting down.
TGCTAGCTCATCGCGGTGAGCCGTGACAGTCAGTAGACTTTGAGCTGCCAAATCTGGGCTGAGCTGCTGGTCAGCCAAGGGGTTGACCGCCCAAGGTTCAACTTGGAGCATGACTTGCTCAGGTCGAGCCGACTTTTTCCAATAGAACAGACCCGCAAGCGGTGAGAGAATAGCTAAACCTGGCAAAAACTGAGCTGCATTAGAAAAGCGGAAGGAGAGCATGAGAGCCACACAAAGTAGCCCGATCGCCGCTAAGAGGGTCAAGAAAACAGCTAAAAACAGGCTAGGTCGCACAAGCCCTTCATAGGTGACTTGATTCTTGGCTTGATCTACAGAAACGATGCGATAGGCACGCTGAACAAAATAACGCTGAAGGTCTTCCAGCAAGCGATCGCCCTGCTGTGGCGTGACCAACTTTGCAGTCTGAATTCGAGCTTTGGTAGAAGCTCGGATGAAAAACACCAGCCCAATTGACATGAGAGCAGTCAGCAGGGCGGTGGAAGAGAGAATAGAGGTTTGCATCAGAAATTTGTGGAAGACTTACTGCTCAAGAGTGAACCAAGGACTGCTCTTGATCTTGCCGCAAAAGCTGCATGGGGCGATCGCACAATTCCATGAAGTCCTCCATGAAGTCCCAAAAACTCTGCCCAATTCTCAACGCAGAGTTGCATGAACAGGTTCTCCAACATATCCTTGCCAGAGCTGCGCCAGCTCCTCTGCCCGCCCTTGCCAATCGGGGCAAATTTGATACATGCGCCGGGGTCGCCCTCGCCCTTCTACCTTCTTCCAATAGCCCGTAATAGCATCAGAATCCTCTAGAAATTTGAGAGCGCTGTAAAGCACCGTATCTGAAAGCCGATAGCTCGGATGCTCTTGCTCCAATAGGCTGATCAGTTCTGTGCCATAAGAATCTTGACGAAGCAAGACGGCCAGCACGTAGCAAACCGCCAACTCTTTATTGAGATAAAAGGGCGGAGGGCTTTGGAAAAACTTGTAGATATCTTCAAAGGTAGTCATATTGCTCATCCAATTCAGCGAATGAATTGACGCTGGCAGTTCTCTGCGTAAAGGTTTTGAAATCATCTAGCTTGGGAGTGGCAGGGCTGAGTAGCTCTACTGGCTCCATGAACGCTGAAGGCTCACACCGTCAGTAGATAAATGCACTCACTTCAACAGGAAAGGTATCTCTGTACAGATGATCTTGATATGAACCACTGCAAGATGGGTAAACATAGCCACATTACTGTGCTCTATTGCAAAAATAAGCGATAAAAAAGCATTCGCTGAACCTCAGATCTACAGTTGATCTAGAATCAGTTCGCCTTCTAAACACGCTTACTAAACTTCACGCTTCCTGAACTCATTGCATGGCTCTCCTGCAAAATGGGCACCCTGCCTATCCTGATGAGGTAGAAGATGCTCACCCTTTAGAAACTGAGTCTTCTGGCTGCCTTCCCTGCTTTAGCTAAAAACTGAGCGGGTAGGGCAGATTGCTTGTTGCCAGATAATAATAGATTGTACTCATTGCGTTTAGGGTTTGTCTGTCTAACTATAGGTAGAAGACAACGCTAAATAGCTGCACATACTGCTTATTGAAGCGAGTCATTGACTCAGTTTTTCTGAAGTCAAAAAAGCGAAACGCTATATATAGCGTCTATTTAATCTTTAGCAGACTCGATACTATTGGCTTAAATTCCGCAACTTGTTGCAAAATTTAACATAAAATCGTCGAAATATTGAGATTAGTCCCTCAGTTAGATTAAGTCGATCGCATATTAGCAAGGGCGATCGCAAATTTTCCTAACTCATTGGAGGTTAACGAACATTTCTCAACCTGCTAAGGTTAGATCATCCTCATATTAGCCCTGCTCTAAGCGCAACCACTGCCGCCTGCACGCGATCGTCCACAGCTAGTTTATTCATAATGCCCCGTACATGCGTTTTGACGGTATTGGGGCTGAGATACAAGACTGCTGCAATTTCAGGATTGCTCAACCCATCGACCATGAGCTTAAGCACCTCTAGCTCTCGCTGCGAGAGTTGTCCCACAATGCCATGCTCTACGGCAACGGTAGGTTTGAGATGCTCCATCACCAGCCTTGCCACCTGCGGATCGAGATAGCTGGCTCCCTCACGAGCCGCTCGAATGGCTATCAGCAGATTATCAACACTAGTTCCTTTCACACAGTAGGCATCTGCGCCACTCGACAACGCTCCGATCACTTCATGTTCTGTCGTGTGCGAGGTGAGCATAACAACTCGAACGGCGGGCATTGCCTGCTTAATTTGCTGCGTAGCCGCAATGCCATCCTGACGCGGTAGGCCAATATCCATCACGATGACATCTGGCTTTACCCGCTTGGCTTCTTCAACGGCTAAATAGCCATCCTCTGCCTGCCCCACCACCAGGATACCGGGAGCATTGGACAACGACTGCTCCAAGCCGAGCTGCATCATGGGATCATCTTCGACAATTAAAATTCGCGTTGGGGTTTCGGAGGTGGGGGGCATGCTATTTGAGGATGTTAACCTGATGAAAAGCCGGGGTATTTCAACTTCGTTGGCTGCTTTTTTTAGGCGGGTTGCGTAGTGCCCTTTCAAACCAACGCTAATTCAAGTCTGAAGGGCAACATCTAGAATATTGCCAAAGAATATTGCCAAAAGCAGCCAATGTTGCTCAAAGCCCTTGTTATTTAGGGTACTACCTCCGTTTCTCTGTAGAACAACTCGGCTCAATATAAAATCCTGCAAAAATGTTGTCGCTACTCTGTGAGCCGCGACAACACTTTCCTGATTTTTGATGGCGTTATACGACTTATCGCGTCGAAAAAGCTTCGTCAAATCGCTTGGTAATTGGCTCTAGGAGGAAGGTTAAGACCGATCGCTTGCGAGTAACAATTTCTGCTGACCCAGCCATGCCGGGAGCTAGCTCTACATCTTTGCCATTCACCCGAACGGTATTGCGATCGAGCTTCACCGTTGCCTTGAAGACTAGTCCCAGATCTCTGTCGGCTGTGGCGTTGGGGCTAATGCTCATCACCTCACCGCCAATGGTGCCAAATTCCTGAAAGGGAAACGTTGCGATTTTAATTTTAGCGGGCTGACCTTTTTCAATAAAGCCAATGTCGCGGTTGAGTACTTTGACCTCTAGCAGCAGTTCATTTCCACTCGGCAAGATAGACAGCAGCTCGTCACCCGGCTGCACCGTCCGCGATCCCATAGTTGCCTCTATATTGTAAATCGTGCCGTCAATGGGCGCTGTCACCACTTGCCCTTCCGCTCGAATTCGGGCTTGGGCAAGCTGCCCTTGCAGATCGGTCAGACTTTCCCGACGCTGATTAAGCTGGGTCAAAATTTCGCTTTGTCGCTCAGACCCCAAGCGATCGGCTGCCTGTTGAGCCGATTCATAGGCTTGCTCGGCCTGCGCGATCGCCTGCTGTTGAGACAGGATTTCTTGCTCCAGAGAAGAGGCGCGATCCTGAGCTTCGGTGAGCTGATCTTGGGCTTGCAGATAGTCTAATCGAGGCACAGCACCGTCAATTAACTGACGTAAGCTGGCTTCTCGGTTACGGGCGTTGGCGAGGGTAGATTGGGCATTCACCAGATTTTCCTGTAGCTTGTTGAGCTGCACTCGATTTTGCTCGATCGTCGATAGCTGTCGCTGAGCATCGGCTGTTGCTGAGGCTTGACGATTATCAAACTCTTGCAGACGTGCCGCCAAAAGCTGATCTTGAGTCGCGCTGCCCGCATCTGTCTGCCCTTTGCTTTCTGCCTCTAGGCGGGCGATGTCTTGCTGGATCAGCTGTGCATTTTTCTCCAGGCGATCGACTTCACTTTGCGAGAGCTTGGGATCTTCTTCGAGCAGCACATCTCCTTTTTTCACCTGCTGCCCTTCTTTGACGTGAATTTCTCGGATGACGCCCCCCTCTAGCGCCCGCACAGGCCGCACCTGCACGGATGGCACGAGCGATCCCTCTGTGACGGCCACTTCATCAACAATGCTGAAATACGCCCAACCGATCGCCCCAAAGATCAGTGCCGACAGCGTGCCTGCCAACATGCGCGTGTAGAGCGGCGGCAGCTCCCTTACGGCTTTTCCTAGCTCGTAGGATAGGTAATCTTCGGGGTTAACAAACTGCTGACGCGTTTGGCGGGCTTGGGCTGAGGTGGTGGCGGGGAGCGTTTCCATAGGGATACTAAACGTTTTAGAAGCGTGAATTAAAGGGCAAAAGCAGATGGGCAGATGTCGCCAATCGATTCAGAATCCAAGTTCTGGGCTAATGCTAAAGTCCGTTAGAACAGACTGAAAGTTCCTTGGCCTCTCCGGCAACGGGCTAAGCTGTGAGAGAGCAACTTTTGCTCTTAGCGTTCCCAACTTTCCAGCCGATCGAATAAGCCCCTGGCTTGTGAAGCTCACGAACAGGCAGCAAGCAGCCCTGGGAAACAGAAAATTCATGAGAGACAGAAAGTTGAGGCGGCGGTCAGCGCGATCGCTCCACTTCAAATCCTTTTAAGCCCACAGGCTGGCTGTACTCTGCCACGACCTCGCTGACTACGGCTGCCGGAGGGCCTTGGTGGCACCAGCGAATCATTTCTGTGACTTGAGCGCGATCGCCCTCAAACATGGCCTCAACGCGCCCATCCTTCAGGTTGCGTACCCAGCCCCTCAGCTTTAGCAGCTGCGCCATATCCCAGGTAGAAGCGCGGTAGCCTACCCCCTGAACCCTGCCAGAGACAAAGACATGGGCAGCGATCGGGTTGGGGAGGGTATCGGATGGCGGCATAGCAGGAGAGGACATTGCCCGTGATCTAGAGTTTTTCCTGGAGGGGTTTGCAGAAGTCTTCAATTCCGGTTTTGACGGCATATAAAATTACGGGAATAGCTAGGGCGGGTGGGATTGTCGTTTCAGAAGCCAATAGCTTAACGGCGTTGGCGATCGAGCCGGATAAAAGATAATCTTTGAGACCCGCCTGACAGATAAACGATCGCCAGCGTTTGGCTAATCCTTCTAGCCAGCGATCGGATACGTCGGGTTCCTGGCCTGATTGCAGGGCAAGGGCGATCGCCGCATCTTCGATATCGCCCTCACAGTCTTCGATCATGTCTAGCGCCCGCAGCGCGACAGCATCATCTGTGAGTTCGGCTCGGTAGCGTTCAATTTCTTCTAGCGTCACAATTATCATGGGTCGGTGCTTCAAGTTTTAAATTTTGAGTTTACGAGTTTTAACCCAAAACTCAAAGTCCAAACCTCATTTTCTTCAGCATTGTGCGGTTGCAGGATAAATTTTTTGTGAGAAATATTCTGCGGCTCTGACAAAAAATTGATCTGGAATTCCCCAGGCAATCGGGAATGGTTCAGCGTTTTGTCCATTGCAGCCCGCTGACAACCCCTGCTCCGATCGTTAACAAAATCAGTAGCCAAAGCAGTCCACCGGGCAAAAACGTCAGCAGACCCAGGCCACGCAGCACCCACAAAGCGGCAGTTACGCCGAGCAGGGCGAGAAAAACAGTTGTTGTCGATGTGAGGGTTCGGATCATCTGATGGTTTGGCTTAGGGTGATTGACTCGCTCTAAGAGGATGTTTGAAAAGTCCAACTATGGATAGCGAAACGTTTCAGATCCCCCCTACCCCCCTTAAAAAGGGGGAATCGGACTCAAAGTCCCTCTTTTTAAGGGGGATTTAGGGGGATCTTGCAGCACTTGGAGACCTTCTCCGAAATGTGTGTATACGGTAGCCTTTCTAAGGGCAGAAGGGAGGAGCAACAGGTGCCTAAAATCACAGCCAACCCCTTTTCAAACATCCTCTAAGGAGCTGAGACTGATGCAGTCAGGAGTCGAGTTCCCGACTGGGGCGATCGCACAATCCCTCTCCCATTCTACCGATTCCGCAAGCCCATCATGATGCCAGCACCGATTGACAGCAGCACTAGGGCATAAATTACAGTTTCAGGTACATTTTTGATCCAGCCAAAAGCCTGTACCAGCATGATCCCCGCCATCAAAATGAGCAGCATTCCGGCTGCATATAAAAAAATACTCAACCCCAAATTAGGAGAACGCCTCACACTCTATTCCTCACTCTTTCACGACCCACAGTTCACAATTTTCGGCTTCTGCACCTACAGTTTATGGCGCTACGCGCTTAAATCTAAGATATTTAAGCAATATTTTTTCTAAACGCCTCACTCCGCGAGGCGTTTAGAAAAAGTAATCTTGACCTGATTGCAGGGGGCTAACCCACATCGGCTTTGCCGTGGGTTTCCGCCCCTATTGTGACATGGGTATGGAGCAAGAGAACAGTTGCAGCGTTGCGCTCTGGATGAATTTCAAAGGCGAGATGTTTGCGCCCACAGGCAGGAACTTCTCAAAATCAAGCCCGAAAACATGAGATAGCGATCGCTACGATGTCAGCAGCACATGGCTCAAGCGATCGGCGTTTTCTCGGAGAATGTGGAGGATGCCGCCTCGAATGACCGTTTCCAGATGCAGCCGTTCTGCTAAACGGGAAGAGTGGCGCGAACTAGGAGTTCTCGTTGGCGGATATTCTCCGGCGATCGCGTAGTGGTTGGGAACTTGACTGAGAACATGGGCGACAAGTCTTTGTCTATATTCATGAATTGAGAAAGCTGATTGATAAGGATGCTCAGGATACTCATTCAAGACGTCACCAATTTCTTGAAGCACCATTGGCAGTGTCAAATTAATCAATTCGTGTGACATGGTTTAACTCCAGTTAAAAATGGGCAGGTGTATCGGTTATGCATGGATTGACTGGGATCAATGGAACTCAATGGGAAAGCTTTTTTTGGAGAAGGCGATTTTGATAGCGCTGAATGAGTCAGTAAATCATCCATTAGTTCAAAATGTAATGCGTAGATCACCTGACTGAACCTGTACTATGCGCGATCGCCGTTTGATTTCCTGAGTGAGTTTATTGAATACGATATAAATCTTAATCCAATGCATGAGTGGGGCGAGGGCAAGGGGTTTGGGGCGGCTTGGGTGACAAAACTCCTGAAAGGCTGGTCATTTAATTTCCTTGCCATTCTCGATCTTCCAGCTCTTTTTGGGGCAGCAGTAAGGTTGCTTCAATCTCCTCTCGGATGGCCGCTGTTACCTCACAGTCGCTATTCAAGCAATCCACCAAAAGCTGGTTGGCATCATAGTAGCGTTGCAAAACCTGCTGTTGTTCGGGGCTAAACTGCCAGGGATGATTGATATTTCGGTAATGAGCCGTTGTACTTCTCAACTGTTCCATCCAGGTTGCATGGTGTACCTGCCACCATTTCTGAAATCGTTCCTGATTGTGCTGAGAATTGGGCAGTTGATCTCGCAATTGCTGTAGCGATTTGTGGAAGCCAGCATCCAAAACGATACCCAGAATATTGCTAAGGGCATCGCCACACAGGTGAGCATGGGCAAAATCTGGGCTTTGTTCGATCGCACATTGCAGCAGCAGGGCATCTAGCGCCGCATCCAAAACCATGCCTTGATCGAGGGTGCAAGCCAGAGCAAAGTCAGCCACCTTGTGAGGCGCTCGCGCCAGCGCCAGATAAAAGGCGCGAACGGTGGCATCTTTGGTTTCGGCTGGCACAGTTTGCGTTTTTTGGTTAGCCCACATCAAGAACTCTTGCAGATAGGGGTCTTGAGACACTAACGCATCAATTTGCTGCTTCATCAACTGCATGAGGGAATCGGCGCTGCGCAGCATGGCTGCCGTCAGCAAAAAGATTTCGTGCCAGTGGGGATCGGTGAGGTGGCTCACCAAGCCGCCCAATGACTGTTCTAAAGACTGAAGGTTGTGGCTAGCAACGATATTGCGTGCCGTGAAGTATTCTTGAAACACCAGATAGGAAAATGAGAAAATTCCGCGTGCCCGCTCTGTCAGCAACCCATGCTGCGCCTCAATCGCTCTCAGCATAGCCTCACTTTCGAGTTGCAGTTCTTCAGATTCTAGGGTGGCACCCGGCAAATCTTTCAAGTAATCTTCGATATATTGCTCAATCACACGCTGCTCAAAAAAGTATTGCCCCTGCCCAAAGGTGACGGCTGCAAGCTGGCTCAGCAGCCTTAGTTTTTGGGGTAATAAAAACCCTCGGTATACCTCATCCCGCTGTACGCCTCTGGCTTCATCCCATTTGCCCAACAGCAAATCTAGCCCCTGCTTATAAAACTCTGTCCGGTTGGCCGGAAATTTCTCTCGACCATGAAACACCCAGCAGGCGAGATGTAGAAACAGAGGCGTGACCATGAGCTGGCGCAACTGCCAATTTTCGGGCAAGTCCAATTTCTGCATAAACTGAGCAGATTGAGCCTGACCCAATTGAGCTGTCGTTTTGGTAAATGCCACAAACCACTTCTGGGAAAATGTGGTGATTTGGGCCTCGGTAAAGGGGGCAATTTCGACATCGGTAAAGCCTTGGAGTTGCAAATTTTGCGCGGCTGTGCGGCAAGTCGCCACGAACTGGTTCTTGCGGTATTTTTCCGAAAACTTGCGGATCTCCCTGAGAACGGCTGTGATGTCCTGTTTCAGCACTTCATCGATGCCATCTAGCAGCAGCAGAACGCGCCCCGCTTGCAGCAAGGTTTCAACTGCCGATAGATTGGCAACGCCTGAGATGAGAAAGGCTTGACGCAGATAGTTTGTCAGGCTGAACTTGCCATTGTCTCTAGACTCTTCAGCAAAGTCTCTGAGAGCAATAAAGACGGGCACTCGATGCGCGGCAAATTCTCCCCGATCGCACTGAATCGCCAGGTGCTGCAAAAAGGTCGTTTTGCCGACTCCGGGTTTACCCAAAACTCTGATCTTTGAGTGAGCTTCAACCACCTGCATTCCCGGTAGCTGCTTCTGCTCAACGGCTCCTAGCCCAACGCGATCGAATTCGGCAGGCTGCAAGTTTTGCAGGTCGGCAATCTCAAGCCATTGCTGGCTGGTCACACCCTGCAAGATATTGACATCTACATAGATATCATCAATGCTGACCGGACGGTTCATATCCAAGAGCTGCAAGATACCGCACTGGTTTTGAATGGCGTCTCGGCGTTGCGATCGCACCTCTTGCACCAGGCTATCGATATCTTGAGGCGCGGCTGCCTCGATCAGTTCAGGAAATTCTGCGGGAGGATTGTCAGCAATCTCTCGCCAATCTAAGTCCAGGACGGCACAAACCGCTAAAAAAACCTGGCGATCAACGGGCTGCCCGCTAAAAAACCGCCAAATCGGCTGTCGGGTTTTTAGGTTTACCTCCCCTGCTAGGTTTTCCTGCGTCCATCCCTTTATGGCAAACGCGCGTTTAGCCTGTTGAATTCCAAAAGGAGAGGCTTGAAGCGATCGCTTGACCATAAAACAAAAGGCTCATATTAAAACTCAAAATCTAAACTTTTCTAAATATAGGGTGCATGACCCGCCCCTCCATGTTAGGAGGTTTTTCTTGATAAAATCATACAAAGGTTGAGGAATTTTCTTCAGCTATTAATTAACTCGAAATTAAATCAAACAAACTTAAATTAAATCAAACGCTTTGCTACGCAAAACAGGCTCTACACCCGTATTAGTACGAAATAAATGGATCTTTCAAATGAAACGCTATTCTCATACTTATACAGTTACAGTTTCAAGATAAAAAACAGTACGAGAAAACCAGCGTAAATAACAACTGAGGCCGTGAGTAATGAGGCAAAGTCTCATCACTCACGGCTTAAACAGCTCATTTGATTGCGAATGAATGTCGAAGAGAGCAGATCTAGAGCGCTAGAAGAGTTGATCTAAAAACGTTGATCTAAGTGGATGTTTGAAAAGTTCAACTATGGGTAGCAAAACGTTTCAGATCCCCCTAAATCCCCCTTAAAAAGGGGGACTTTGAATTCATTTCCCCCTTTTAAGGGGGGCAGGGGGGATCAACAGGTGCCTAAAATCACAGCCGACCACTTTTCAAACATCCTCTAAGAGGTCTAGGGGAAGCGGATCTCTAGTGGCCTGACTGGAGTTCAATTTTGGCAGGCTGCTGAGTTGCGATCGCCTATGAGGCTGCTTCATAGACTGCATTACATCTATTTTCATTGAGCTGCATCAAGAATCTGTAGGATTAACCACCGATCCCATGAATAGAATCGCGCCGCTGCCGTTATCTCGAATGACATAGAAAAAGGGGCGATCGACCTTCATGGCAAAGGGTTCTGTAGGAATCTGAATTGAGGTGGTTCGCACGCCCACGGACGTGACGGCAGCAGCTTCGGTTCCTTCTTCATTGACCTCAATGAATGTCTTGTGGCGAACTTCGCTGACATAGCTATCCACATCTTCTGTGATACCTGTCAAATCAGCCGCCTTGGGATCAAAGACCAACGGCATCCCCAACGCTATGAGGGCATCGTTGAGGCGAGTTTTGTATTCATACTTAAATCGAGGCAGTTGAATCGTGCCATCGCGACGGGTGAAGCGATTCATCATAGCCTCCCAGCGATCGGCCACCAGAACCTGCTGATAGAACTGGGTGAGCGACAGATCCGGCTGCGGCAAAAAGACATACATGCTCAAGTTGCCATTCCCGTAAGGCAAACCCACGGCTTGGAACTGACTGTTTTCTTGATAGAGATACTTGCCCCTCTGCTGCATGAGGGGATGATTTGAAGTCCTGCCATCCAGCAAGGTAAAGGGATGCTCACTCGTATGGGCGGCATCAAACTCTCGCTGCCACTGCCCCTTGAAATAAACTGCATTGATCAAAAACATCAAATCATCGGGGCGTACCTGGTCAAGAATAGTGGGAATCTTGCCCTCAGTGTGGCGATCGACCCAGCGATTGATCTGGTTTACCGCATCGGGATCGTTAAAATCTAGCGTTTCTACTTCGGCGCTGTAAAAGGTCTGACTGCGATCGATAAAGTCTGGCTTAAAGGCAAACTGCTGATTGCCCCAGATAGAATTGGCGATCGCTAGCTTCACTTTGGGGTCAGCATTCTCTAGGACAGTTTTCAGGTTGGCATTGGCTTGATTCACAGCCTCTAAGCTTAAGCCTTGCAGCCCCAGCGTAGTGGCAATTTGCTGCTGGGTTTCGCCACTGGCTCCGTTATAGAGCATCGATAGGGCGATCGCCACACTGGTGGGCGACATCATGAGATTTTGGGTAGCGTCTTGCTGCACGAGCTGCGAGAATAGCTTGAAACCAAATTGATTGTCGGCTGCAACGAGTTGAGGATCGATGACAGGTAAGGGAGACATGGCAGGGGTTTCGATGGGGCTGGGTTGGGCGATCGCAGCGTAACGACTGATGAACATCCAAGTCGCTAAACTTGCCAAGGTGAGTCCACCGACCAATCCACCAACTAGGGCTATCCTGAGAGAACGAAGGGGGTATCGCGTCATACTGCATCTCCTCAACCGAAAAATGATGTCGATGTTTCAAAAAGGGCAGGTTAAAACCAGCCAGTTCAGAACCGTCATGAACCTCACTGATTACCTTGAGCGGTAGTCTGGGTAAGGAGAGCCTGACCTAAATACCACTTACCCATTGAGCATGGCAAAACTTTTGCAGGAATGGCGGTGTGTTGCGATATCTGTAACTGCAACTCTTAATACAGCGCTCAATCATCCCCTGATTCTGGTTATCGCTACAAGATCAGATTGGAAAAGGGTTTTCTGAAGGCTTCACAGAGCGAAGCCTTCAGAAAACCCTGGATTGAATTTAAGCACGTAGCGTTATCGCAAAACGACAGATTGCTATGAAACTAATGTTGGCACCTCCAGCCCTTTGAAGTGAGTGAAATCTACACTGCTGAAATCAGAGGCGGTGAGCTGGTTAGCTTTCACATTCGAGAGAATGGCAAGTCGCTCATTGCCTACCCCAATCACGGTATCCTGGCCGCGCTGCATGATGTCGAGCACTTCAAAGCCTAGCTCTAGCGACAGTCCTAGCTTGTCTTTGCCGCGTTGGAAGTCTTTAATCACATCCCATCCGCTGTTGAGCGCCAGCACAAAGGTGTCATTGCCTGCACCGCCGAAGTGCGTATCGCGTCCTGCACCGCCAAAGCTGATGTCATTGCCTGTATCCCCGCTGAGTCTGTCGTTGCCTGTACCGCCACACAGCGCATCGTTGCCACCCATGCCCGAGAGCTTGTCGTTGCCGCCTTCGCCACAGAGAATGCCGCCCAAATTCTGTCCGGTCAAGTCTTGGCTGGCTTGGGTGCCGCGAATAATGGGCGTGCTGTTGCTGAAGGAGGTCGTGGATGAGGTAAAGGTGTCGTAGTTAACACGGAAAGAAGCTCTTGCTCCTTTGTTAGGCGTATTAAAAATGGGTACTGGAAAAAGAACGTCACCATTGCCTTCTAAGGTAATGAGTTGCCCCTCTGGGAAAGGGGATGTGGATCTAAAACCCCTTGTTTTGACCTCAGCTTTGATTGGATCAAAGTCGAGCGTGAGAGTGTCTCCTGGAACATTGGGATTGATGTCAGCAATGTCGTCCAGTTCAGGATCTTCATCTTTAACTCCAATCGTGGCAAGGACGAGCTGTTTATTAATATCAACATCTTGAGTAACTGTAAAGTTAGGGTTGATATCGTTGTCATTTCCAAAAACTCTGCTGGTTTTCTTGCGCCCTTCAATGCTGGTTTCAATGTAGAAATCAGCTTGGTCAAAGTTGGTAAATGGAATTTTGGTATCAAAGCGTTCCAATGCCTTAACGCGATCGACCGTGACGCTCAACTGAGCGCGAGTAATGGCAGTGCCATTGGCACTCAGCACATAGGTACCGCTGCCAAACCCCCCATTTTTGCTAATCAGCAAGGTGTACTCACCCGTAGGCAAGTTGTCAAACGCAATCGATTCTGTGGCTGTATTCGGATTGAGGGAAGTCCTGATGATTTGACCACTGCTGTTCATTAACTCTAAATTAGCGTCGATGCCTTGAGGCACGACGGAAATGCCGCCTTTAGTGGGGCGATCGACCTGGAATTCATAAAAGTCAGCCGTATCGTTGGTTAAGAGAGAACCTCGAACAAAGGGATTGGTGCGAATGTTGCCGAGCGGGGTTGCTGTGGCGATCGTATCGTTGTTGGGGGTTTCAAAGACTTGTGCCATTTTTTCAATCTCCTGGAGGAATTGGGGTGGGAATCATAAGGGTATTGAACTTGAACAAAATTTGGACGCAGTTATCCCAGGCCATGAATTCTGATGCATGGCTGAGGATGGTGTATGAACTGACGCAGTTAAGTCAAACTCAATTTATGGTTTGACCAAGGATCTAGGTGTGGTAGCGGCGATCGAGCCATTGCCGCACTTCTGCTTCAGAGTTAAAGTAAACTCGACGATCTAGAAAGCGATCGTAGATTACCCAATAGAGACTGCCAGACTTGTTTTTGAGGGAATGCACTTTGAGTTGATTCACTGCAATAATTGATTCTAAAATTGGTACCAAACTTGTCTCAGTTTTGATACTAAATCCACCTTTTTAGATTCACTAGATTCCGAGCAGTTTAGGAACGCTAGCGCTTGATCATCCAAACATTTATTTTTCACGTTGATTTCTCCTGCGTGGTTATAATTAACTGATTTTGAGACGGCTCAGTCAACAGTTCTGTCGTGATAGCAAACTGACTGAGATTAAAGACAAGAGAATCCTGGCGAACACGGGAGTACCGTGCCGCGATCGAACAAATTTTGCACATCTTTTTTCTGAGTTTTTGGGAATTTAGAGCTGAACGGAAGCGATTGGAGTCAGAGTAGAGTCGCCAAAAAGTATCTTTGAGACAAAATCTCTATTCCAACTTTTCTCCCTTTAGCATTTACGCAGAATGTAATAATCGTTCTGAAAATCATGCGCTAGCCGCTTGATCTCGACTTGCTTAAATCCAGCGGAAGCCAGCAGCTCTAATGCCTTTTCCTGTCCCCACATAGCGCCTAGCCCCATACCGCCATAGGCCAGCGAAACCGTCATGCAGTGCATACAGGAAACGGTATAGAGCAGGGGGGCAACAGGATGATCTAAGTTGCCGCTAACCTCTGTTGTGGCATGGATATCCTGCATGAGGTAAACGCCGTCAGGACGCAGCGCCTTGTAAATATTTCGCAGGACAACATCGGGCTTTGCCTGGTCGTGAATTGCATCAAAGGTGGTAATCAGGTCGTAGCGATCGCTCTCCTGCAATAGAGCCGCATCTTTCACCTCAAACCGGATGTTATTCAGCCGTCGCAATTGGGCTTCGGTGTTGGCATTGGCGATCGCTTCTCCCGAAAAGTCGTAGCCTGTGAATTGGCTTCTAGGAAACGCTGCCGCTAGCTGATTCAGCGCTCTGCCACTGCCACAGCCCACATCCAACACGGCCATGCCTTGCTGCAATGCGTCTGGGAGTCCGGGAACCAGAGGCAGCACATGATCGAACAGCGCCGATACGGTCGTTTGTCCGCTATCTTCTGCCATCACGGCATGAAAACGTTTGAACTCAGAATAGGGCACACCGCCGCCTTTATAGAAGCAGTCGATAATTTGCTCTTCAACCGTTCCCAGCAGCGGAATGTATTGGGCGAAGGGAGCAATGTTGTCAGCCGCTGCCGATCGTGTCAAGAAGGCTGCATGTTCCGCAGGTAGAACATAGGTTTTTTTGATCGGGTCATAGTCTATCAGGCGACCTGTCGCCATTGCGCCCAGCCATTCCCGCACGTAGCGTTCGTTTAGTCCGGCAGCATCGGCAATTTGCTGACTGCTAGAGGGCGGCAGCTCGGCCAGGGTATCAAAGAGTTCAGTACGATGCCCGATCGAAGTCATTAGGGTCAGGGCACCGCTATTAAGAATGCCTAACATCCGTTCTGCGAATGCTTCGGCTTTAGCTGTATCAAAGGTTTGGGTTGTCATGGCTTACTCCTAAGAAACTGATGCAGATTTGTTGGCGTTGCTGATTTCTAGGATGATTTTTGTTAGAGAGGGGCGCGGAGCACCTCTCTCTAACAAAAATTCATTCCCCTATTAAGCAATGCAGATTTGTTTCTTACATCTGAACTTAAGATAGCGATCGCAGCGTTCCTAAACCGTTCCCAAATCGTTCCCCTTTTAAAGCTGCCGATCGCTGCATTTCAAGCCAAGTTCAAAGTCAAGTTCAAGGCCAAGTTCATGCATAAAGAACATTGGCAGACCAGACGCGATCGATCGGAATCCCTAATTTTTGCTCTATGTCTTGCAGGGGGGCGATGTCAGGTGCGTTCAATTCATAAATGACTTGGGTGCGATCGAGCGAGATATAAGACTGCACCCACGCAATGCCATATTCTGCACAGTAGAGCAAGAGTTTGCGGCTTATGTCCTTCCAGTCGGTTTCGCTCAGCGGGAGATAGGTGCCCTCCATGACATGCCGCACCTTTGAATCTGGTTGCGGTGCGTTAGCTTCTGGCTGAATCCGATCGCCTGCCCAAATTGGACGAGAGGGTAGCCCGACTCTGCGATAGGACTCCCGCAAAGATTCGGCATCGGGTGCCTCAAAAGCGCAAATCATGCGATGGCGATCGAGGGACAGAAGCGAATAGATCCAGTTGACGTTTCGCACTTCAAAGCAGGGCAGCAAAATTTGATCGGCGGCGTCCAGATATTGGTCGGTCAGCGGCTGTTCGGCGGCGGTTTCAACAATAATGACAGACATAATCCCCTCTGTTAGATCGATTCAGGCTTCTCAAAAATCTGCGTCAGCCCGTCATGCGTCGGCCAGTCATGGGCTAACTTTGCTGCATTTTTCGCGTAGCCTGTTCGACGGCTGTGCGGGCGCGGCAGCTCAGCCTATGGCGATCGATTTGCTTGCGTAGGGCATCAAATTGGGCGATCGCCTGTTCCTGCTCACCCAATCCTAAAACGCTCTGAATCAGAAATGCCTGAGACAGACCGACTTCGCTGGGATGGTTCATGACTTGAGCCGACTGTAAGGCCACCTCGGCTCGAACGGCTGCCACCTCAAACCGCTGCTGTTCCAGATCCACTTCAGCGGCTCCAAGCAAAACATAAGCCAGCATCCGTTTAATATCCATCTGTCGCAGCTTACCAATGGCCGCCTCTAGCGCTGCTTCAGCGTCGGGTTTTTGTAGCCTGTAGTTTGCCAGAGCGGTAAGTGCGGCTGTCACTGCACCTTCACTGGCACCTCCTTTAATCTTCGCCGCCATGATGGCCATTTCCTGACAGTGAGACAAGGCGGCGATCGCATCGCCCATCTCCAGTTCAGTCATGACCAAATAGCTCAGACAGTTGCATTCGCGCCAGTGATCTTGCTCAACTCGCGCCCGTTTCCAAGCCTGCTGCATTAGGGTTCGTGCCTCAGCGTAGCGACTATGGTGGAGATGCACACTGCCCAGCCCCATATAGATATCACACAGCTCTAGACCCACTCTGTCAGCCAGCGATTGCGCCTCCAGCAAAAGGGCTTCTGCCCGAATCATGTCTTGTCCTAGCTCAGCCAGACAAGAGCCGCTAAAGGCCAGCAGCCGCGCTGCCGTCGCTGGACTGGCGGTGCGGCCTACCTCAATCGCTCGAAGAGAATGCTGCTGGACATCGACAAAGTTGCTTTGCTGAAAATACAGTGTCCCTAACACCTCTAGCCCAAGAGCTTCTTCGTCCTTTAAGCCCAGATGCTTGGCATCATTCATTAACTGATGCACATCAGCTTCTAATTGCAGGGCGCGATCGCCCGTGACTCCAGCAATTGCCCAAACCCGCAGCAGGCCAAACTGCAAGTGAATTCGAGTTGGCTCATCGAGCTGTTGGCTGTGCTGAATTCCATGTTGGGCAAGGGTTGCGGCTTCTGCGTAGGCAAATAATTTCAGGCAGCGCTCTGCGGCCAGCAGAGCCGTTGTAGCCGCCAGCCGATCATCACCCCCAAGGGCAGCATGGTGGGCAATATCTCCTGCTAAAGCGTGATCTGGAGTAGAGATTTGATGGAGCTGATGGGCAATTTGTAAATGGATTAGGTGGCGGCGCGGTTCTGAGAGCTGCCGATAAACCACCTGACGCACAATATCATGGGCAAAGTCATAGCCCATTTCGTTCCCAACGGATGTGCTGGGACGGATGATGCTTTGCCGCTCTAGCTGCTCGATCACCATTAGCAATTGGGGCAGCGGATAGTTGGCAACCTGAGCCACTCGCGTTGGTTTGAAACTCCGCCCTAAGGCAGCAGCCCAAGGCAGAAACTCACGCGCAGCATTGTCTAACTGCTGTAGGCGATCGCCAATTAAAGCTTCTAGCGTGTCAGCGTGAGTTAATGGATTATGAGTCAATGGATTATGCGCTAACGAATTGTGCGCCAGCGCCTGAGCGGATAAAGCCCGTGCAACTTCTAGGACAAACAGAGGATTACCGCCACTGTCGATAAACACCTGATCGACCACTTCTAACGACAGCTCTAGGGCGGCATCAGATTTTACAGTGTGCATCAGTTCGGCCGTTTTGCCGCGATCGAAAGGTGGCAATTCTAGCGTTCTAAGCCGCTGCTCGCGCCTAAGGGCTTGCACTACCCGCGAGATAGCTTCGTTTTCCTTGAGTTCCCCAGGGCGAGCCGTGCAGGCAAACCCTATGGGCAAATAGCTCAGCAGCCGAATGGCATAATGCATCAGCGCTGAGGAGGCTTCATCGATCCACTGAATGTCGTCCAGAATGACCACCAGAGGCTCCTGATTCGCCCATTCAGCCAAGAGCTGCACTACGGCATCAAACAAATGGCTGCGATCGGGTGCAGCTTTGGCGGGTTGTCCCAACTCGGGCAGCAAAAAGCCCAACTCTGGCGGAATGTTCACTGAAGGCGGAATCGCGATCGATCGCAAAGCATCAATCCAAATGCCGTAGGGTCGCACCATTTCTGCTGCAAAGCCATGACCCCACAAAGCCAGCGGCTGAGTTTCTCGCAGCTCTTCTAGAAGTCGGGTTTTACCAATTCCAGGTTCGCCCACCAGCAGTAATACTTCGGTTGTAGAGGGACGATCGATCGATTCAATCCACTGCTGAATGAACTGCCATTCTGGCTCGCGTCCCACAAGAGGATAGGCCACACAGGTGCGAGTCTGCGGGAATCCGAGGGGAGAACGGGGGGAGAGCTGGGCAGATGTCTCTTGTAGCGAAATGCCTTGTGGCGAAATGCCTTGTAGCGAAATGCCTTGTGAGGCTGTGCCTTCCGGCCGTTCATCTTCTAGCAAGAGCTGCTCATACAGCTTGCGGGTAGTAGCACTCGGGTCAACGCCCAGATCCTCACGCAGCACTGTCATGCAGCGGTGGTAAACCTGAAAGGCATTGGCGCGATCGCCACTTAGGTGATAGAGCCGCATCAATGTGCAGTAGGTTGCCTCATTGAGAGAATCCATCCGCAAAAGCTGCTGAGCATAGTTCAGAGCCGAACGATAGTCTTGCTGTCCTTTCAACAGCCCAATTAATTGTTCCAATGCGCTTAGCTGCATTTGCTGAAGTCGTTCGCGTTCGGGAACGATCCATTCATCCTCGCAGCTAGGCAGCAAGTCGCCTCGATACAGCGTGACGGCCTGTTTGAGAAAAGATTGCTTGGCCTCCATCTGGGCAGCTTGCTCTGCGGCTTTGAGGGCTTGCTCAAATTCGAGTACATCTAATGTGAAAGCAGAGGCTGGCGACCATTGCAGCGTTTTGGACTCAACGAGCAGAAACTGATCGGCGGCGGGCAAGTCGCGGCGCAGGTAGGTTAGCTCTTTGCGCAGGTTGGTTCGCGCTTGAGTGTCGGTAGAATCTGTCCAGAGATGAAAAGCAAGCCGCTGACGGGGTTGGGGCGTGTGGCGATGTAAGACCAAATAAGCCAGCAGGGACTGCGATCGCGCTGAGCTAATGTCTACAACAGGGCGATCGCCATAGGTGATAGAAAGTTCGCTGAACAATCTGATCTGTAAGGTTGAAGACATTGCCCTTGAACAATGAATGGAGTCCCTAGGAATTCTTTATCCTCAAGCTTACATCCAGTTAGTATTTTCAATGAATTTTTGACACCAACCTTAAATCGATGGGGCAATCATGGAGCGAGTGACAAGCCTTTCGCCTCCCCATAACAGTTTTTTGGAAGTGCCGCGCGGCACTTCCAAA
>DATNPL010000007.1:0-17679 GCA_036703255.1 Coleofasciculaceae cyanobacterium | reverse complement strand
CATTCGCAAATATGCCCGTTTGTGCAAACAGTTTGGGTCAGTCAAGTTTCTGTTTCACCTCTTTACCCATTGCCAAATCTTTGCTTTTCCCAAGGCTTTTATGTACGGCTACTGTTCATCTCCTATCTAGGATGGCTGTATCGTTGGTTGGCGCATGTGCCAAGGCTTCTAATATCTCACGACGTAATCCAGCTTCTAACCGAATCCTCTCATGTATCCTCGTGATTTCTGTTTCGTTTATCTCTTGAAGAGGGATGGAAATAGATTCTTGAGTTTTCCAGTCAGAGCCAATTTCAATCCTTCGTCGATTTTCGTCAGCGGCCCAAGCATAATAAAGCTTGTGAGTTTTATCGACATAGAGGACATATAGTCCAAGTGGCCCATTAAGCAAATAATTGAAATTGCTTGTTTCAATTGAAAATGTAAGGATCCCATCTTGTCTCGTATTTCTTTCTATTGTGCTTTTAAGTTGAACCTGAGCACGCATGTTGGTGTAGTAACCATCAATCAAAATTTCTAGAGATCCATCTACACCAGCATCATCAATCCTTTCATCACGAAAAACGAAGAGCTTCTTTGGCAAAACTTCTTGAAAACTTACAATGCTTTGCCTTTGCAGCCTAGAATTATCGTCTGCTTTAGGAAGGGGGTTGCGAGTATCAGTCATCTTATGGGCAAATCAAGAAGTTAAATTACGAAAACCATAGATACAGCTATCCTAGCTTGTACAAACCTTGATCTGCGCTAGTACGCCCCTCCCACAAACAGCATGAACACCAAGGGAAAAATCACCTTTGCTGAAAAGCGATCGCATACCCAACTGCAAACGCGATCGTCCCTCGCAACCCTACCATCGACTGACAGCATTCCAGTTTCTCGTTGCCACTGCACTGCCAGTTGCAAAAACGTTTCCTTCAACATCGTGCTGGCATTCCATGAGCCTAAGATGCGGCAGTATACAGATTTTGCCGTAGTGTCATAGTATCTCTTAGCTTAATGGATGGAGATTAGCCAAATGACAGTAGCCGCACTTAACTGGAATGCCTTGGATTGGGATAAATTTGCCGCAGAACTAGAAGGCATCGAAGTTATCCGCGATCCGGCTCAGGTCAGCAAACTCTCAAAAGATTACTACACCTACAGCCCCATCTTGGTGCCGCTGTTGAGCAACAAAGTAGGCGATGTGGTCGTGCGTCCGGCGAGCGAAGCAGAAGTGCTCAAGGTGGCAGAAATCTGTGTCCGGTACAAGATTCCGCTGACCGTGCGGGGAGCAGGCACAGGCAACTATGGCCAATGTGTGCCGCTCCAGGGAGGTGTCATTCTCGACATGACCAAAATGCAGGCCGTCAAGTGGATGAAGCCTGGAATGGCCTGTGTCGAGCCAGGAGCAAAGCTATCGGCGATCGACAAACAAACCCGCGAAATCGGCTGGGAAATCCGCATGGCTCCTTCTACCTACCGAACAGCCACGATCGGCGGCTTCATTAGCGGCGGCAGCGGCGGCATTGGCTCGATTACCTACGGACAATTGCGCGATCGCGGCAACCTCAATGCTGTGCGGGTGGTGACGATGGAAGATCAGCCGCGCGTGATTGAGCTGCGAGGAGACGAGGTGCAAAAGGTGAACCATGCCTACGGCACCAACGGCATTATTACCGAGCTAGAGATTCCCCTCGGTGCCGCCTATGCCTGGGCAGAAGTGATTGTCACCTTTGCACATTTCATGACGGCCGCTCGATTTGGGCAAACCCTTAGCGACTCCGACGGCATCATCAAAAAGCTGATCTCCATTCATGCAGCACCGATCGCCAACTACTTCACCGCCCTCAAAAGCTACATTCCACTCGACAGCCACTGCGCCCTGCTGATGATTGCCGAATCTAGCCTGGAACCCTTTGGTGAGCTGGTAAAACAATTTAACGGCGCGATCGTCTATCAAAAGTCGTCACAGGAAGCCAGCAAAGGCACCATGCTGTGTGAGTACACCTGGAACCACACGACCCTACATGCCCGCAGCGTCGATCCGTCCCTCACCTATTTACAAACGCTGTTCCCGCCAGACAAAGACCTGAAGCTGCTGGAGCATATGTATCATCACTATGGCGATGAGGTGATGATGCATCTAGAGTTTCTGCGCTCTCATGGAGCCGCCATCCCAGCCGCTCTGCAAATTGTCCGGTTTAGCACGCCCGATCGCCTTCAGGAGATCATCAAGTACCACGAAGA
The DNA here is from genome assembly GCA_036703255.1 of Coleofasciculaceae cyanobacterium. Classification (GTDB taxonomy): domain Bacteria; phylum Cyanobacteriota; class Cyanobacteriia; order Elainellales; family Elainellaceae; genus Drouetiella. Next base: position 15,453 of record DATNPL010000007.1, on the reverse strand, counting down.
CCAAGGAGCCTTTATCGCCAATCCCCATACCTATGTGTTGGAAGATGGCGGTCGGAAGGCGATCGATCCGATCCAGCTCCAGTTCAAAGAGGCGATCGATCCCTATGGGTTGCTCAATCCGGGCAAGATGAAAGCCTGGGATCAGCGAACAAAGGCGTAAGCCCAAAAGATCCTTTAGTGTGGGAGCTACACGCTCCCACACTGATGTCAGGGAGCCTGCTTAAACGGTTAAGCTCAGCGTGTAGTTGGTAGATCGACTCGTGGTTTGCGGTCTAACTCTCATAAAGTAAGTGCCAGCCTGTAAGTCTTCGGTAATGTTAGAAAGGAAGGTAGAACTGGAATTAGTATCAGATTCCACAACCTCATTGTTGTCAATCAAACCATTCCCATTTGTGTCCCGAATCAAATCAATCCGCGTGTTGGTAGAAGTAGCCGTCACTCTGGCCTGAAGAGTCGCAACGTTATTCAACGTGAACTTGTAGAAATCATCTGAATCGATGATGCCCACATGTTCTTTGGCCGAAAAAGTGCTGGAAAGCACGCCTATATCCCGCGCAGTGGGCAGCGTATTGCCTGGATCAGGCGCGCCATTGCCCCCAAAGGGAGTTGCGACTAAATTTAGCTCATACAGACTAGAGTTACTGGTATTCGAAGTTTCTACCTTAATAAAGTAAGCCCCCGATGGCACGTCTTGCGTGATGCTAGATAAGAAAGTAGAGCTGATATTAGAGTCAGAAGCTAACACCTCGCCATTGTCGATTAGCCCATTACTGTTAATATCTCGGACTAGCTGAATGCGCGTGTTTGCAGAAGAGCCTTTCACATTGATCTGAAGGTTTGCAATGTCAGTGAGGGTAAATTTGTAGGTATCGTTTGCATCCAGTTGGCCAACATAATCTTTGGCCAGCAAGGTGCCTGAAAAAGCTCCTAGATCGCGCGCGGTTGGCAGCGTGTTGCCTGGATCAGGCGAGACATTGCCCCCAAAGGGAGTTGCGACTAAGTTGAGCTGATAGACGGTAGAGGCGCTGGTGTTCGAAGGCTCTACCTTGATGAAGTAAGCGCCGGATGGCAAGTCTTGCGTGACGCTAGACAGAAAAGTAGAGCTGAAATTAGTCCCAGAGGCTAAAATCTCATCGTTATCCACGAGTCCATTGCCATTCCCATCCCGAATTAACTGAACACGCGTGTTTGCAGAGGAGCCTGTGACTCTGGCTTGCAGGTTGGCAACATCATTTAAGGTGAATTTGTAAAAATCTACCGGGTCAGTGGTGCCAACAAAATCTTGATTCGTATAGGTGCTTGAAAGAACACCAATATCAACGGCTGAACTCAGCCCTTCTACCGGAGGAACGGGAGGAGTTGGAGGAGTCGGGGGAGTCGGGGGAGCCGCCGGAGTTGCTGAAGCAGCTAGATTATAGTTTATGTTGCCCTTGAGGCTCTGCACTGAAATATAGTAGCTGCCTGCGGCTAAGCTGGCTGCAATTGTTTTAGGCTTGGCTCCGCTCTTAAAGTTCTCTAAAACGGCACCTCTACTGTTGCGTAAGGTAACTCTAGCGCTAGCTCTGCCCGTTACTCGTCCTAGCGTTAATCCAAATTCACTTGCTCCTGACAAAGTGAATTTGGCGAAGTCAATTTTATCTCTTGATCCGACAAACCCACCAATACGCTTGCTTCCACTTAGGGTTCCAACATTGCGAGCGTTTCTCAGAGTATTGTCTTTGTTGCTAATTGACATAACTTTTTGCGGTAAGTTTACAGGCACGAAAAATCAGAGGTAGCCCTCAATAGGAACTGATTTTGCTGCATAATCGAAAATCAATCATTACCCTGTTGAGAACTATCCAATCAGGTTATGGGGTTGAATGGGGTTCAAAATACCAACCTGAATTTTCTCTGAAGTTCTCCAAGGGATTTCTTTCAAATTTTAAGCCTGGATTATCGATGACGGGAGCAGCTTTAGCATCTCTTCATCGTAAGTATCGCCTCTGCTAAGGTATTTCAAAGATTTTATTAAGTGCACGGATTGTACCCAACAAAATCTTCTCGATCTGGTGAGGGCTATTCTACTGCTTTGTTATTCATGTGTTAGTCAACAGGTATAGAAAAGGTTCTATTAAATCTAGAAACCTTTCTTTATCCAGATAGGACTGGTTGACTGAACAGATCTTTCCTATCTCCATAGGTCAATAAAAAGCGGCATGGAATGACCTTTGCGATCGCTCCATGCCGATAGTTATTCCCAGGTGTTTAGCGCCTAGGCTTACACCTACTTGCCGTATCCTTGGGTCTACAGCTTAGTGCCGCACTCTGGGCAGAACTTGTGAGTCGCCGCATTTTCTGCACTGCAATTGCTACAAACCATAACTTCAAGCTGCTGCTCATGGGTTAGCTCAGGCGGCTGAGGCAAACCTACCATTTGGGCATTGCTCTTGCCAGGAGCCACCATCGGGTAGCAGTTTTCGTCTCGCTTGACGCGCACATCCATCAGCACAGGGCCATCATGCGCCAGCATTGTGGCGATCGCCTCCTGCAATTGGTCACGGCTGCGCACCACGATGCCCTTCACGCCAAAGGCTTGAGCCAACAGCTCAAAATTAGGCATACCAGGCTGCATGTCTGACGAGGAGTAGCGCTCACCATAGAAGGCTTGCTGCCATTGGCGCACCATCCCCTGCCAGCCGTTATTGATGATCACCGTTTTGACGGCAATGCCGTACTGCGCTAGGGTGCCTAGCTCCTGGCAGTTCATCTGGAAGCTAGAGTCACCGCTAATGCAGATCACCTGCTCATCGGGAACTGCAACCTTTGCACCCATCGCGGCAGGCATGCCGTAACCCATCGTGCCCAGTCCGGCGCTCGAAATCCAGCGACGGGGGCCATTTTTGAGGAACTGCGCGGCCCACATTTGGTGCTGCCCCACATCCGTGGTGTAGTAGGCATGAGGAGCCTGACGACCCACCTCAGAAATGACTTCCTGGGGAGAGAGTTCATCGGGGTAAATGGGAGCAACCATGGGGTAGTCGTGCTTCCAGCGATCGATCCGACGCAGCCATCCCTGAGTTTGTTCAGGATTGGCTGACTTGTGGGCTTCTCGATCGCGCTTCAGCATCTCGATCAGCACCTGCCGCACATCGCCCACGATCGGCACTTCAGGAGTCCGATTTTTGCCTACTTCAGCTGGGTCAATGTCGATGTGAATGACTTTGGCATGAGCCGCAAATTCATCTAGCTTGCCTGTGACGCGATCGTCAAACCTGGCACCAACCGCAATCAGCAGATCGCATTCGGTCACGGCAAAGTTGGCATATGCCGTCCCATGCATGCCCAACATACCCACCGAGAGGGGGTGATGCTCGTCAAATGCGCCAATCCCCATGAGCGTCGTGGTGACGGGAATCTGATAGCGCTCTGCCAGCTCTTTGACTTCGGCATGGGCATCGGCTGAGATAGCACCGCCCCCCACATACAGCAGCGGACGCTGGGCCTGACGAATCAGCTTAAGCGCCTGTACCAACTGTCGAGGATTACCTTTCACCGTTGGGCGATATCCCGGCAGCTTTACGGTTCCTGGCTCCACGGGCACATAATCACATTCTCCTAAGCCCACATCTTTGGGAATATCAATCAGCACAGGGCCAGGACGACCCGAGCTAGCAATGTGAAACGCCTCCGCCACAATTCGCGCCATGTCAGCCGGATCACGCACCACATAGGAATGTTTGACGATCGGCAGGGTGATGCCGTAAATGTCCGTTTCCTGAAAGGCATCGCTGCCGATCGCAGCCAGAGGCACCTGCCCCGTAATCACTACCATAGGAATCGAGTCCATTTGCGCCGTGGCAATACCCGTCACCAGATTGGTGGCACCTGGCCCAGAGGTGGCAAAACACACCCCTACTTTTCCTGTAGCACGGGCGTAGCCATCTGCCGCATGAGCCGCCCCCTGTTCATGGCGCACTAGAATATGCTTGACATGCCCTGCCGCCTCTGACCGATAGATTTCATCATAAATCGGCAGAATCGCGCCGCCGGGATAGCCAAAAATATGTTTCACCCCCTGCCGCCGCAGGCTGTCCATCAGGGCAAAGGCACCCGTTGCCCGAATGGGGCTTACAGTATGAGGAAGCGAACCATTTTGAGTCGTTGAGGCCACATGAGCCGCTGAGCCATTCTGGATGGATGAGCTATTCTGAGTCAGCGCACGAGTTTGGGCAGGCGCGGAAAAGGCTTTACGCATAGAAGTAGAAGAGGTAGGCAGAGGGGATCAAATTGTATCTATTTGCACAAATATTTTAATACTCCAGTCTAGTTCTGCAACGACCGTTCTGTCTAGGATGTAGCGATCGCCAAAAGCTAAGGTCGATCGCTCTAAACTCAGTTCAGAAGAGACTTTCGGCGAGCTATCCGGTAGCCTACTGCGCTATATTTTATGTCAGGATTTCATCACGCTGAGACTGGGTTTGCGTCTGTTCGCTTTTCCCCAAGAGGCACGTTTTCCCTAGAGCATAAGTATCTTAATGCTTTCTGCCTCCCCATCTCTTACTTTCTGCCTGTAGCATTAAGGAGTTGGTTGTCAGTCAGCTATCCACCCTAGATGCCTTTACTAAATGAGTGATCTGGAGCGCTACTACACAGTTTTAGGATTAGAGCCAGGTGCTTCTCTTGAGGAAGTTAACCAAGCCTATCGAGACTTGGCGTTCATTTGGCATCCCGATCGGATGCCGAAGGACAACGTGCGCTTACAGGAAAAAGCTCAGGAGAAGCTGAAAGAGTTAAACCTAGCGCGGGAGCATCTGCGATCGCAGCGCAGCAGCGCCAAAGCTACCCCGCCCTCGCGTCCTGCGGCCAAGCCGCCTGCTAAGCCGCCTGCGGCATCCAGCCCCTATTCGCGCTCCAGCTCTCAGTCTTATAACTCCCAGTCCTACAACTCTCAGTCCTACAACTCCCAATCTTATAATTCTCAGTCTCACGCCTCAAATTCTCAGGCTCACACCTCACAGCCTCACACCTCACAGTCCTACACGCCGCCGCATACGGTGCCGCCCCGCTATCACTACTACCAGCCCTCGCAGCAGCAGTCCACCTACTCCTCTGCGCCCGGATCTCAGGCAGGATCACAAAAACCGCCCGAAGCTCCCCGTGCTGCCGAGCCGCAGCGTCCGCCTTCAACCCGAAAATCTCCCGCAGATTTAACCGGAGCGAACCTGAGCGGTGTTGACCTGCGCGAAAAAGACCTGTCGGGGCGGAACCTAAGTCAGGCGGATTTGAGCAACGCCAACCTCAGCGATGCTTTCTTGCACAGAGTCAATTTGGCAGGAGCAAATTTGTCAAACGCCAACTTATTTCGGGCGAATTTGCTGCAAGCCGATTTGAGCAACGCCAACCTGCAAGGCGCTAACCTGACTGGTGCCGACCTGAGCGGTGCTGACCTGAGCGGTGCCAACCTCAAGGGAGCCAAAGTCATGGTGGGCGATCGCGTTATGGTGAAGCTCACGGGCACCCTGCTCAAGGGCGCAACCATGCCAGACGGCACGATTCACGGGTGACCCGTCTGATGGGTAGGGCCTCCTATCAAATCCTATCCATCAGACTTGCCAGATTCTATGCTGCTGAGGCAAAAGACTGGGCAGCCAATACCGATCGATAAAAATCCTGGAGCTGTCGAGTTGCTGCCGCCCAGCCCCAGCGCTCTGCCTCTTGGCGGGCATGGGTTCGCAGGGCTTCTCGTTCTTGGGGGTTGCCCAAAAGCCGACGAGTCGCCACGATCGCCCCTTGTTCATCGGTTGGATCAAACAGGTAGCCATTGACGCCATCCGTGACAATATCGGGAATGCCGCCCGCATTTGCAGCAATTACAGGGCATCCGGCAGCCATTGCCTCTAGCAGAACCAAGCCGAGAGTTTCGGTGCGAGAAGGGAAAATGAAAGCATCCGCAGATGCAAAGGCCGCTCCCAAATCTTTGCCCGTCAGGTAGCCCACAAAATGGGTGGGGGTATCTGCAAAATGCTTTTCTAGCTCAGCTCGATAAGGGCCATCGCCCACTAGCGCCAGCCGAGCGTTGGGAATGGCCTCTAGCACGGGCTTAATCCGATCGATCTCTTTCTCGGCCGACAGCCGACCGACATAGAGCAATAGCGGACTCTCAGGATGGCCTTGCGTCAGGCGCGATCGCATCTCTAAACTCGCCAATTCTGGCTGAAAGAGTTCGGTATCGACGCCGCGCTGCCAGACCTTGACCCGCTCAATGCCGTGCTCGGTCAGCGCTTGCCGCATTGCCGTAGAGGTACAGAGATTGACCTGCGCCTGATTGTGAACCGCCTTGAGCAATTCCCACATCACGCCTTCCAGCATGCCTAAGCCGTAATGCTCTAAATACTTGGGCAAGTGCGTATGATAAGAGGCGACTAGCGGCACATCCAGAGATTTGGCGTAATACAGCCCCCCCAACCCCAGCACTGCCGGATTGACCAAGTGAATCAGATCGGGCTTAAACTCCTCAAGCGCCTGCCGCATCGAGGGACGGGGCAGCGCCAGCTTTAGCTCTGGATACAGCGGCAAGGGAAACCCCGGCACGCCATAGATCTTCGCGCCTTTGTATTCGCGCAAGCCGCCATCTGGCGAAAACACCAGCACCTGATCGCCCAAGCGCTGAAGATGATCGACCGAGTGGCTGAGCCGCGTCACAATGCCATCAACCTTGGGCAGAAAAGTTTCAGTAAAGAGGGCAATTCGCATAAATCGGAGCGATTCCTAAGGTTTCTAGAAATTCCTGGGCGATCGGTCTGGCGCAGGTTGGGATGCAGGGTGTGGCAAGGTGCAAACGCCGTGAACCCCAATGGACAAGATGATGCCCCCAAGCAAAACGCCAATCCCCTCTGCAAAACAGTTGAGGCGGTGACGGTTTTCAGCCGCTTCAGCGATCGCCAAATCACGCAAGGTCGAATTTGGATCTTGCGCCAGCTTTTGATAGTTTTGATGGCTAGCCGACAAAGCTACCCAATCGGGAAACAGATAAAAGGCGCTGCCACCGCCCAAGGCCGCACCAGGTAACATCACACAAAGTAGAAGAATCCAGAAGCGGCTGTTCACTCTGATCTCTCCAATCCGCAATTACCCTTTCCACTTCACCTTCGGCAAGATTTGACCCTTATCCACCCGATCTTTGTACTTCATGCTGAAATTCAGCAGAGAGTCAATCAAAGAATCAGACAGGAAGTGCGGCTGCAACCCTAGACTCAGCAGGTTCGTATTTTTGGCGTTAAAGTAGTGTTCTTCTTTCTCGACTCTGGGATTTTCGATAGAGTTGATTTCAACCCCTAGACCCAGAGAATTGCCAGCATTTTTCACCATCAGCGCCAAATCGCCAACGCTAAACATTTCAGTGAACTGGTTGAAGACGCGGAACTCGCCAGAATCTGCCGGATTGGCGATCGCAATTTCTACACAGCGCACGGTGTCGCGGATGTCGAGGAAGGCACGCGTCTGGCCACCAGAGCCATAGACCGTTAGCGGATGGCCGATCGCCGCCTGAATACAGAAGCGATTAAGCGCCGTACCAAACACGCCGTCATAGTCGAGGCGGTTGATCAGCAGCTCATCCATGCCAGTTTCATCCGTTAGCACGCCGTAGACCACGCCTTGGTTGAGGTCGGTGGCGCGCAAACCCCAAATCTTGCAGGCAAAGTGGATGTTGTGGGAATCGTGAACTTTGCTGAGGTGATAGAACGATCCGGGCTGCTTGGGATAGGGCAGTGTGTCTTTGCGTCCGTTGTGCTCGATCGTAATGTAGCCTTCTTCAATGTCGATGTTGGGCGTGCCATACTCACCCATCGTGCCCAGCTTGACCAAGTGGCAGTCGGGGAAATGCTCATGCATCGCGTAGAGCAGGTTCAAGGTGCCCACTACGTTATTGGCCTGAGTCAAGACCGCATGTTCGCGATCGATCATGGAGAAAGGAGCCGATCGCTGTTCGCCAAAGTGCACCACTGCATCAGGGGCGAATTGCAGCATCGCCTTTTTCAGAAAATCGTAGTTGTTAATATCACCAATGAACAGGTCAATGGTTTTGCCTGTCAGGTCTTTCCAGCGCTGAATTCGAGATTGAATTGGAGCGATCGGGGTCAGTGTTTCAACACAGAGTTCCGCATCCCAATGCCGCCGAACAAGGCTGTCTAAAATACCAACTTCGTAGCCTTTATTTGACAGGTAAAGTGCGGTTGCCCATCCGCAGTAGCCATCACCACCAATAACTAGGACTTTCATCGGAGTTCCGTCTGTGTACAGATTACAGATACTCCGCTAAATCTACCATTCTTAGTGACCTATTCAACCCCAAAAAGAAATAGATCCAGCAGATCGCAAAGTCCTCCTATTTTTTCTAAAAGCTAGATTTAGGGAGGGCTGAGCGTCACAAAATCCTAATTTGCGCTCTACTGAGATTTATGAGATTTAAATGCTACGCCATTGAGCAGCATTGATTTGGGGCTGCCTAAAACTTACCTACTCATTAGGGCCATTCGTGCTAAATCGCTGAGTCAAAACATCCAAAATTCCCTGAACCGTAGCACGGAACTCAGCGCGATCCTGCTCTGCTTGCTGAAACTGCTGCCCCATCAAGGCTGCCAGCATATCCACATTGCTCGTTAAGGCTTCAATTCGGCGATCGCTCTGCTCTTGGTTAGCCGCAATTCGATCGAGCCTAGAGTCGAGCGACTCAATATGAGTGACGAGAATCGCAGCAATCTCTTCTACTTGATCCAGTCTGGATTCAAAGTTGGGGTTAGCCATATGCTTTAGTCCTTAAGTTCGCCCTCAGACAGTTCAGCTTCTGCAATGTAGCCTCTCGTTCGCAAAGCTTCCTCAATTAAAACCGCCGCCATCTGCGACCGCGATCGCTGTTCTTTCAACGCCGCTTTGTCTAGCGCCTCGTTGACCTGATCGCGCACATATACGGTAACTTGAGGCTTTTTCGTAGCCATCTCATCACTTGCTGACATCACCCTCGATCGTACTCCTTGCAAATTGTTTCAAAGCATTGGCCTATAAAGTAATGCACTTTCCTTGACTATACATTATAGTGCATTACTATGTCTGTTTTCTTGAAGGCCAATTTTGTTTGAAAACCAATCACCAAGGAGGGCATCACTTGATGCCCTGGGCTATTTTTGCTAACTTTCCCAACTCCATTCAATCCAAACGGCTTGACGGCAACTACACCAGTCGCGCTGAAGCCGAGGCGATCGCCGCCAAATATCGCAGAATGCTAGGTAACACCGTCACGGTTCGCGTCGTTTGGACGCAAGACAATTAAATGGGTCATAGCTCTATCTTCTGAGCCAAAACAGCTTTCACCGCAGCATCAAAATCTGTTCCTAGAATCCCAAACAAACGCTTTAAAGTTTTCTGAGAAACAGACTTTGTCTCCTCGCCCATAATTCGGTAGAGATTAGGCTATCACTTTGCAAAATGGCGATCGCTTTACCGTTCCTGAACTTCTGCAAGGATGGGAAATGGAAGTTTCTAGCATCTGGGCACCCAAGCTTTTGATCGAAAAACGCCTAAGATCAAAACAACGACCGCCGAGAGAGTACCATGACTCAAGCCCAGGCAAAATTCCCGACCTTTGAGGCGTATTTGTCCTATAGCAACGACATGGACAGGGAAAGGCGCTGTGAATTAATCAATGGGGAGCTAGTTGAATTGCCACCCGAATCAGAGCTAAATAGCTGGATAGGGCGTGCCCTATTTCTCTTCTTTGCCACTAGCGGCATCATTTCGCCCAGGTTAGTGGTCGTTTTAGGCTGTGAAATTCAAGTTCCTATTCTTCAACCCAAAGACTCTGCTAACCGATTTCCTGATCTGGTGGTGTTGCGCCAGGAACATTTGCAGCTTGCCCAAAAGCGACTCACCATCACGCTGGATATGCCGCCCCCACGCCTGATTGCCGAAGTGGTCAGCCCTGGTAAAACCAACCGCGATCGAGATTACCTCCACAAACGATCGCAATATGCGGCGATCGGCGTTCCCGAATATTGGCTGCTTGATCCGGTTGCTCAGACGGTAATGGTGCTGTCACTAGAGGGCAAAGACTACCGGGAAATTGGTGTATTCAGTGGGGAGGGAGCGATCGCCTCGATCGAATTCACGGAATTAAAGTTAACGGCTGGGCAGATTTTTGAGACGGGCACCTAGAACGATCGCTTCTTCAACGTCCAATGCTCAATCTCTTTCGTTTGCTGATTTCAGCACAGCCTGAGGCACGATGATTTACCCATCATCTCAAAAGCATTTGCCTCATGCAGTCTATGGCTTGCCCTCTTGCTTTTTAGCGCTTGAGTCTTGCTTCAACTCCTCTAAACGCTCAGAAATCAATCGCCGCAATTTTTGGGAGAGCGAAAGTTCAGCCCAGAGTGGATTGCTTGCGTATGCAGTCTCAATCTCATCTCGCAATCCTTCAATATCAACCGTTACCCGATCGGCCACCGCTCTACTCTGCCTTTCAAAACTCTCCATAAGCTTACCCTCAGAATCCTGCATTGAGTTTAACTGATGTAATGTGATGCATATTGCATTAGTATTAATCATATTGTAGGATCTGATGCATTAAACGGTTTGCAGCCGTCCAGAATTTCTACAAGGAGCATTACCCATGTGGTCAGTTTGGTTATACACGCCCAGCGGAGGGCGTAAATTTATCGATCGCTTTAATACTCGCAACGAAGCAGAACATTACCGTCAGAGATTGGGGCGGCTGATCGGCGCACCTGAAGATGTAATTGTTTGTTTTGATCCAAATTGACGGTTGGCGCGATCGCCCCTTCGCAACAGACCTCGGTTTTGAAAACCTCCGAGGTCTAGAGCCTGAAGAAATTACAAGGATATAATCGATCGCAAGCCCTATTCAGACCTTGCCGGAGGAGTTGGTGTCAGAGGAAATCATCAAGCTCTTTTACTCTTATTCGCGCAAAGATCTGGATATGCGGAATGCGTTAGAAGATCACCTGGCTGCTCTAAGAGAAGCAAACAGAATTCAGACCTGGCACGATCTTGAACTGGAAGCGGGAACAGAGTGGGAGCCAGCCATCCTCAATAAGCTCAACACGGCAGATATTATTTTGCTCTTGGTGAGTCGCAACTTTATTGCTTCTAAATACTGCTACGGCACAGAGCTGAAGCGGGCGATCGCACGGCACGACGAGGGAACAGCGCGAGTGATTCCCATCATTCTCAGCTCATGCGATTGGAATCATCCCCATGTGCCCTTTAGTAAGTTGAATGTTCTCCCCACTCATGCCAAACCCATTAAGAGCTGGGCAGATCCAGATGATGCATTCACGATCGTGGCTCAAAAAATCCGGGAAACGGTGGATCAGCTAATAGCCAAAAAACAGGCTGAGCAGGAAGCAGCGGAAGTGAAATCCGATCGCGGCATCGACTACAAACCATTACGAGATCTGCTGAAGGCAGGCAAGTGGAAAGAGGCAGATCAGGAAGCGGCGGAGCGGATGTGCGAAGTCATGGGGCGACAGGAAGAAGGCTGGCTGCGAGAGGAAGATATTGAGCAGTTTCCCTGTACTGACCTCCGCACGATCGATCAACTCTGGGTGAAGTATAGCGACGGTAAATTTGGCTTCAGCGTCCAGAAGAAAATTTGGGAAGAATGCGGAAGCCCAATGAAACCTAATGACGATTGGGAAAAGTTTGGCTATCGCATTGGATGGCGCAACCATGGAAAATGGATGAACTACTCACAACTCACCTTTGACCAGAGAAAATCTCTCACCGGAGAATTACCTAAGCTAGTTACGTTGGGGTTGTACGGTGTTAGCTTATGGTTTGGTTTCTCTTCTCTCGCGCAGAGACTTGTAGTCTGTAGCACGAGCCAGTCCTGAGTATTTTTAAGTTTTGTTTCAGCGCTCTTTTCTACATAAACCCCTGCCTTTCAGCCATTCGATATCTGGCACTGCATTTATTTTTCTCTACCTTTCCTAAGCGCACTTGATCGCACATAGCAATACTTCCCGGCATTCCGATCGCGTTAAACGAAATTCTCGGTTGTTGCAGCGCACGGTAGCGTGATAGCCATATTGAAATTTGAGATTGCGAGGAGGATGAGTCATTGGAGTTTCACTGTTTCACAACAAGTTAACGATCCCCCCTAGCCCCCCTTAAGAAAGGGGGGAATCGAGCTGAAATTCTCAAAATTCTCTCTTTTATACTCAAAATCCCTCTTTTACGCTCAAAGTCCCCCTTTTTAAGGGGGATTTAGGGGGATCATCTCCCAAAGTTGCCCACACACATCCTCAAAATTGTTCATCACCTGATCATTCGTAAATCGTACAACCCTCAACCCATAGCCTTCTAGAACTCGCGATCGCTCTTCATCATAGGCTTGACCTTCCTCCGTAAAGTGACCTGCACCATCCACCTCGATCACAAGTTTCAAGGCTGCGCAATAGAAATCCACAATGAAGCGATCGATGGGGCGTTGACGCAATACTCGCAGTGGAAAAGTTCTGAGACAGCTTTGCCAGAGTTTTTTCTCCGCAGGGGTAGGGTTTTGACGCAATTCCTTGGCTTTGGCAATCAGTTGAGGATGATAGGGAAGATGAAAGTTAGTGATGTTGGGGTTTTGCATATCATCCCTCCACTTTTTCTTGAAAGAGCGCTATTACAATTCGATCCGATCCCCCCTAACCCCCCTTAAAAAGGGGGGAATCGAGCTAAGATACTCAGAATTCCCCTTTTGCACCCAGAATTCCCCTTTTGCACCCAGAATTCTCTCTTCTACACTCAAAGCCCCCTTTTTGCGCTCAAAGTCCCCCTTTTTAAGGGGGATTTAGGGGGATCATTCCCCAAAACTGCCCTACAACCTGGGTTCACAGAATCCCCAGACTTCAGCCCGAAAGACGATCGAGAAGCCTCAACTCCCCTGCAACTTGAAAAAATGTCCAATCAAATAAAGCGATCCACAGAGGACGATCGCCGCTTCAGTTTGCTTATCTGACGCAGCCGCATTCAACCCGGCAATGACATCTAGATAAATTCTGCAATGCTGCAAGTCCGGACAAATTTCCTGTACCAGAGTTGCCAATATTTCCAAATCCACAGGCAAATGCTCTGGTACAGGCACCAAATAGAGAGAATCTCCCGGACGCAGCAGTGCCGCAAAAACTTCAGCATGGTCTTTGTTGGCGATCATCCCCATCACCCAATGCATCGGCGCTTTGCTGTGCCTGCGATCGAGATAAGCCCGCAATACCTCAGCCCCCGCTGGATTATGTGCGCCATCAATCAGAATCTTTTGCCCTTGCCAGTCGTACCATTGCAGCCGACCTGCCCAGCGCGTTTTCGCCATGCCTGCCGCAATCTGAGCCTCTGAGATCGACCAGCCTTGGGCTTGCAAGATCTGAAGCGTGGCGATCGCCACCGCCGAGTTAATCAACTGGTGCGATCCCAATAGAGGCAGCGGATAGTGAACAGCTTCTGCGCCACTGCCATAAGCTGCCCAGCCTTCTTTTGCCTCCCGTGCAGGCTGTACCCACACTGCCGGACAGTCCAATTCTGCCAACCTCTGCGTCAGAACGGCCGAGGCTTCTGGCGGCTGAGGCGCAATCACTGCCGGACAGCCCGGTTTCAAAATGCCCGCTTTTTCATAGGCAATCTTGTCTAGAGTGGGGCCGAGTCGCTGCCAGTGTTCGCGGCTCAGGGAGGTAATGACGCTAACAAGAGGGCGATCGCACACATTGGTCGCATCTAGTCTGCCGCCCAAGCCAACTTCCATCACGGCAACCTCCACCTGCTGCTGAGCAAAGTACAGCCATGCTGCTGCCGTAATCACCTCAAATTGAGTCGGAGAGGAGTAGTTGGGATCGATCGCCTCAATTACTTGATGCAGCAACTTCTCTAGCTCAACCGCAGAAATATCGACTCCGTTGAGGCTAATCCGTTCGCACCAGTTCACCAAGTGCGGCGAGGTATAGCGCCCAACCCGATAGCCGGCCTCCGTTAGCACAGACGATAGATAGGCACAGACTGAGCCTTTGCCGTTGCTGCCCGCCACATGCAGGATAGGCACCTGTTGCTGAGGATTGTCCAAGGCTTCCAGCAGCCGTGTGATGCGCTCTAGCCCTAGCTCGACACCAAAATGAGTGAAGCGATCGAGCTTAGCTTCAACGTTCTTTAAAGCCGCAATTTCCAAGGCATCGATCGGGTTCATGAGATTTGGGAGCGCCAAAATGGCAAAAACTGCCTCAAAATTCTACGATCGATATCTTTTACTTTTAATAAAAGAAAACATGATGCCCCAATGCTTTTAGAGATCTAGACTCGGCCTGAAGCGATCGGATTCTGTCACCCTTGCTGCAAAGCCAGAGAATGCTCTATAATAGTGAGGCGCGATCTAAGGGCGGATGGCGGAATTGGTAGACGCACCACACTCAAAATGTGGCGCCGAGAGGCGTAAGAGTTCGAGTCTCTTCCCGCCCATTGTTAAATCAAGTGAGCAACCTCCGCAGATAATGTGGGGGTTTTGCGATCTGATTTGTCATCTTGTGATTAGCTTTCTGTATATCAATTAAGGGCGCGATCGCAAGTTCGTAGCTGTTACATCAGATAAATCGTGAGGTAAATGAGTTTATGGCTCAGCGTTTGAAGCGGTGGGAGTCTCCCCGCAGTGAAGGCAGAAATAATAAGGGTCGCGGCGGCAGCGCCAGACAACGACAACGGCAAAAGCAGATGAGAATGCTGAAGCAAAAGCTGAAGCAGCAAGATGGAGCCGAAAGTGAACAAGGAAAAAGAGGAGAGAAACAAGCTTGTTTCTTTCCTCTTTTTTTCTGGAAACTTGCACTCTGCAAGTTCTTAATCTACAGCTTTACTCCCACGCCATTCCTGCGCTACAACACCTGACCACAACAAGAAACCAATTAACGTCAGACCTAATAACACCATCCAGCCAAATCAATCCATGCATTTTGAGCGACATGGGAGCCACTCTTGGAAAAACATAGTGACCTGGACTCGAAACACTGGTGATGGAGTAAGCTCCTAGCCATAAATACGCAAACCAGAACGATCGCTTGGTGTATAACCAGTAACCCAGTAGTCCAATTGGAGTCATTATCGCTATGGCGCCAAAGATAAGAGTCGGTGTAAACCAATCTGGGCCAGGGTACTGAGCCAAAAATAGAGCGTTATCGGTGTAGTGTAGCCAAGTGGAAACAAGATTGAGAATGATGATTACTAGAAGAATGTGTTGAGCACGTCTTGAGATATTCATCTTTCGATCGAGGAATGATTCTTTGTGCAGGGGATATACAGCCATCCTAGATAGGAGATGAACAGTAGCCGTACATAAAAGCCTTGGGAAAAGCAAAGATTTGGCAATGGGTAAAGAGGTGAAACAGAAACTTGACTGACCCAAACTGTTTGCACAAACGGGCATATTTGCGAATG
>DATNPL010000134.1:0-4348 GCA_036703255.1 Coleofasciculaceae cyanobacterium | reverse complement strand
GATTCGCCTTGCTATCACTCACCAATGGAAGGTTCATGTTTTTCAGTTCTTATCGAGTCTGCCTGACCCTCAACCTGCCATTGCTTCCCAGCGACAACAAGAGGATTCTTTTAGGCGCGAGTTTACCGTCCTCAGCCGCATTCCGGCTTCTTAGTTTTGTCAGTCAAGGAGCACAGGCACCTTCTGGCGCAGCAATGGCGAAGTGTTGCCTTGGTAAAGGCTCCTTCAACGACCGCTTTGACTGAGGTGGCGTTCTAATAGCACTAAAGTAGTAAATAACAATTTCACCCAGTAAAACAATGAATGACTATACGCCCGTTAGCTGCGACTTTCACGATGAGCTAGAAGCGATCGCCACGCTGCGCCAGACTTGCCGGATCGTCTATCGCACTGACGCAAATGCTACTGCTGAGATTGAAGGACGGATTGTGGATGTGTATGCTTCTAATCACGCTGATTATGTGAAGTTAGAAGATAGCACCATTATCCGATTAGATCGCGTTGTTTCGTTAAATGATAAACGGGTTTCCTCCAGCACGGATGGGGAGTGAATCAAGTTCAAGCCTCTATTGCTCCCGACAGCAGCTATGAGTTGAGTTCAACTCAGAAGCTCATACAAGCCGCCCTGCTCCAACGCCCTCTGGTAGGCTGGACGACTGTGAATGCGATCGAGAAACGCCATCAGTTTGGGGCGACTCGCATCTAAACCTGCCCGCGCCGCAGCGGCTTCCAGCGGGAAGCTCATCTGAATATCTGCTGCGGTAAACTCATCGCCCACGAACCAGAGGGTTTTTCCAAGCTCTGCCTCTAGATAATCTAAGTGCTGAGTAATCTGAGGGGCAATGAACGAGCTTTTGACGCTGCCGGATATAGCGCGGGCAATGGATCGCACGAGAAATAGCATGGGTTCTTGTTCAAGGCGATCGAACACCAGCTTCAACAGGAGCGGCGGCATGGCAGACCCTTCTGCATAATGTAGCCAGTAGGTATAGCGCAGTCGCTCTGGTGTTCCGGGTGGAGGTGCAAGGCGTCCTTGCCCATAGCGATCGACCAGGTATTCCACAATGGCACCCGACTCTGCCAAAACCAGATCGCCATCTGTAATCACAGGTGACTTGCCGAGCGGATGAACCTGACGGAGTGATGCGGGAGCCAGCATGGTTTTTGGGTCGCGCTCATAGCGCTTCACCTCGTACTCTAAGCCGAGTTCTTCCAGCAGCCAAAGCACGCGCTGGGAGCGGGAGTTGTTCAAGTGGTGGACGATGATCATCAGATTGGATGCTCTAACAAAGAAAGGATACGGGTATCCAGAGAAAAAAGCTTGAGAATCTCACTGCTGTTAATTTTCGTCTCCAGAGGGCTAAAATGCTGGAGTGACCTTGGCGTAGGCTTTTCAGCATTATGCTCTGGATTATCTCTCTGAAGCCGCTATGAAGCAAGCCTACAATCGAATGAGAATTTCACCAGTTCTTAGGGACTCTAATAGCATGAGGTGAAGGTTCGATCGGTACTCCTCGATATTTAGAGTAAACCTGTGTAAATTCCGCCCCAATGAGTAAAATCTGAGCTGAGTAGAATACCCAGATGAGAATAACGATGAGTGATCCAGCGGAGCCATAGGTTGACCCAACGGCACTATTTCCTAGATACAGACCAATCAAAAATCTACCGATTGAGAACAAGAAAGAAGTGACCGCTGCGCCCACCCAAAGATTCCTCCAAGGTACTTTGACATCGGGTAGAAACTTGTAAATAGCTGCAAATAAGAAAGTCGTTACAACAAACGACAAGATAAAGTTTAGGACAACTCCTAAAGCAGTTAAGGCAGGTAAAAAGCTCCCGAAGAAGTTACTGATTCCTGCCAGTATCGCTGAAAGCACTAGAGATACCAGCAAGAGAAAACCAATCACGACCACCATTGCAAACGAGAGAAATCGTGATTGCAGAAAGCTCTTGAGTCCCTGACCTGGCTTCGGTTTCACTTCCCAGATGGTATTGAGAGCAGTTTGAAGTTGACCAAAGACACCAGAAGCGCCCAGTAACAGCGTTACCACTCCAAACAGCGTGGCGATCGCGCCTCCAGCATTAGGCCTATTGGCGCTTTGGATCATTGCCTGGATCGCTTCTGCTCCTTCTTTGCCCACTATGCCCTGAATTTGTCCAGCAATCTCCCGCTGAGCTGCGTCTTCTCCAAAAAAAGCTCCTGCAATAGCGATCGCGATGACAAGTAGAGGAGCCAAAGAGAATATCGTGTAATAGGCGAGCGCAGCTGCCAAAAGCGGCACATTATCCTCTTGCCACTCACTAAAGGTCTCTTTCACAAGTTTAAAAATGCGCTTCGCCTTCATGTTTAGATACTTGATAATGCTTCAATGCCATCATGTCTTCAGCTTCTGGTAAAGGCATCAATCTAGAGGTAGTCCTTGAGGTCGTTACCTTTGCTAAATCATTCTCACAGCTCTAAATTACATCTCGCTCAATCCTCACGACAGCTCTTTTGATGAAACCTATTTCTGGCCACATTGCAAGGCTTTACTAACCCTGGAGATGAAGACTGAGGGTCGATCGCAGAGCCGTCTAATCCTCAGATGCCCTTGCTTAGATTCGCACAAAATACGGTTCACGATGTCTTGGGGCTACGATGCCTCTGCCAGCTCTTGTCGTAGCATCCGCTCTAACTGCTTTTGATCGGTTATATCACGAGCAACGACCAAAACCGATACGACTGTATTATCTGGTGCAAATTCAGGGACGCATCGCGCATCAAAATCTCTCAACCCATCAGGAGTGGGAAACTGGAATTCTAAATGCTGCTCCTCACCTGTGATAAAAGCGCGACTAAAAACTAGGTTCCACATCATGAGCTGAGCCTCTGGCATTCCTAATTCTGCGTTTGTTTTGCCGATGAATGCCTGTGGCAGTAAGCCTGTCGCCTTGGTTACGGCAGGATTAACGTAGAGATGTCTCAACCTGGAATCAAAGCGCGATATGATGTCTGGGGCATTTTCAGCAAGTGCTTTGAACTCTTCTTCTCTGGCCTTACGCTCCGTAATGTCGATCGCCATTCCTCCTACCTGCATGGTTCCATCGGCTTTCGATAGAGGAAACTTATAAACGAGGAACTGGCCCGGTTCCCCATCAAAACGAATGCCGGGTTCGATAGTTTCCATTGCCTGATTGCTGTTAGCGACTGTTTGGATATTATCTAAGTACGCCTGAGCAATGTCAGAAGGATAAAGCTCGAATATATTTCGCCCTATTATGCTGTCTGCAACATGGAACATTTTGAGGTAGCTGGGGCTAACATATTTCATTGTCCCTTGGATATCTGAAATCCAGGCTGCTGCTGGGCTATTTTTCATAAACGCTGCAAACTGGTTTTGGCTGGATTTCAACTCCCTTTGGCTCTCGATTAGGTTCGTGAGAGTGCTTTTAAGCCTACCGTTTGCTAGGAGATTTGCCTTAATTTCTCTGTTGATTAGGTAGTAGAGCGTTGCAGCCGTTGCAACAACATAAAATCCTCCTTTCAAAGTCTGAAGGGTTCTAAGTGTATCTGGCTGATATTGGAAGGCAAGATGTAGCAGATGATCTGAGCCGAAGATCCAGGCTAGTCCTGAGACGAGGTAAATTGCTGCTATCTTTCCAGCCGCCGAACCTCTGTTGTGAATATTGGGATGCCTTCTTGGGTTTGACATTGTTAACACTCGAATAACAATTATTAACTTAGATTATTTGCTAATGAGGCTTTGTTTTTGGAAGCCTTTTAGGGCTTCTTGCGATCGACTTAGGCATAATCCAATATCGATGAATGATGATGTTGAAGGCTTGAACCATAAGCGTGATGCTCATCATGTGATTCAGGTTCTGTTTGGGCATATCTAGACTGCCCCTAAGCATTAGCTGATGCCCTAGAGGTGGAGAATTCTTCACCCAAAACTCTCTAGATTTTGCCTGTAAGAACTTCCATCGCATCTTCAAGCGTGTATTTCCTTCTGTCCTCATGCTTGAGCAATCCTGATTCAAGAATATTTATCAATACATCTAGGGTGGGCAGCGATCTATATGTTCCGGACTCCAGGGTTTTGATACCCCACAGACTTGGCTTATAGGTTGCTTTGACCTTTCAAATAGGCTCTATACAACCACAACACGCCAATTTGAAACTTAGATTATGCTATTGACTTAGAGTACACTCTAAGTTTTATGGTAGCAATAGTCCGGACAGTTTTGGAAGGGGAAAAATCGGGCTATGTAGACAAAAAGCTACCTCTCAGTTTAGGGTGCAGATATTGAAAACTAGCACCTGAGAAATAGCAGTATGGATATTCTACAAGCCCTCTTGTCCAAA
>DATNPL010000034.1:0-56509 GCA_036703255.1 Coleofasciculaceae cyanobacterium | reverse complement strand
AAGTGCCGCGCGGAGCGCGGCACTTCCAAAAAACTACTGGCTTTTATTTAATCCATGATCCTTATCCACCCAAGATGGTTTTCACCTCTTCCCGAAGTCTTCGAGCTTCAGGATCTTTAGGTTTAAGCTGGAGGGCTTTATCAAGCACAACGGTTGCCTCGTTGTAGCGCTGAAGATTAATCAAAGCCTCCCCTTTGGTTCGCCAAGCCTCAGCAGAGTTACGCTGAATCCGGATACCTTCATCAAGAGCATTGAGAGCTTCAGCCGATCGCCCTAGCTTTTGTAAGGCTACTCCACGCTTGACCCAGCCTTCGGCAAACTTAGGCTTAGCTGCCGTGACCTCTTCATAGATGCTTAGGGCTTCATAGGTGCGGTTTTGCTGAAGCAGGGCATTGCCTTTGCTCCAGAGGGCTTCTGGATAGTTAGGCTTATAGGCGAGGGCATCATTGCAAGAAACGATCGCTTCTTCGGGGCGCTTAAGCTGGTTCAACGTTTCGCATCGTCCCGCATAGGCTTCAGCATAGTTCGATCGAATAGCCAGCGCTTGGTCATAAGCCTTAATAGCT
Source organism: Coleofasciculaceae cyanobacterium (assembly GCA_036703255.1). Classification (GTDB taxonomy): domain Bacteria; phylum Cyanobacteriota; class Cyanobacteriia; order Elainellales; family Elainellaceae; genus Drouetiella. Next base: position 55,943 of record DATNPL010000034.1, on the reverse strand, counting down.
TCTTCGTTTTTCCATTGCAGCCGCAGGTCATTCGCTTGGTTGAGCAAAGCTGCCGCCTTTTGGTTAGGGTCAGTAGAGACAGGCTGACCCTCATTAGGGCTAGACAAGGGTGTTGGGATTAGCCCAGGCTGGACAGTCTCTCTGCGGGGTTGAACCGTTTGGGTGAGCACTAAACCTAGCCCCACGGTCGCGGCGATCGCCGCTGAGAGCTTGACCCAAGGGCTGACTACGCGTTTCCCTCCCTTTGTCGGGGGGGGCGTTGGCGTTGGGGGGCTAACAACTTGAGTAATGCCTGTATTAAGCCCTGCGTGAAGGCCTGAGTTGTGGGAAATGTTGTTATTGAGAGCCGAATCCTGGATCAGTGGCTCTTCTGACGGAACTGTCTCATCTTGAAGCTGGGTTTTGGCTGCTTCGCTGTCCATGCCGTTGTCGGAGCGATCCCAAACAGCCGTAGACATTAAATCTTCGTCAGCCATTGTGAAATCGGCTGAGCTAAATTCAGGAATAGGGCGTGAAAATTCTCTAAGGTTGGCTGTGGTGCCTGCCTCAATGCTGCTGCCGTTGGTGCCCACGTAGGGTGGAAATAGGATAAACGGGTCGGTGACAGCGACAGGCACTTGCTCTAGCGCTTCTAATGTTTCGATCGCCGTTGGAAAGCGTTCGCGAAAGTCGTAGCGCACCATCTGATCTATCACTTTAATCAGCTCTGGATGCAGCTCGGGTGCCAGATGATGCCAAGCAATTTCGCCCTCCAGGTCTTCGCCCAAATGCCGGGGATGAATGCCCGTTAGCGCCTGGATGCCCAAAATTCCTACTGCATAGATATCGCTACTAAAGCGGGGTTTGCCCGCCACTTGCTCATTGGGCATGTAGCCCTGCGTGCCAATGGAAATGGTAATGTTGGTCAAGCCCTGTTCAGGATCGACGCCCTGGGTGCTGACTTGCTTGACGGCACCAAAGTCGATGAGCACAATGCGGCGATCGTGGCGGCGGCGAATCAGGTTAGAAGGCTTCAGATCACGGTGAATCACTTGGCGCTGATGCACAAACGCCAAAACCTTCAAAATATCCTGCATCCAAAAGACCACCTGATTCTCTGACCAGGTTTTGCCTTCGACAAATTCTTTTGTTAGCGGTTCTCCTTCAACAAACTCTTGAGCCAGATAAAACTCTTGATTATCTTCAAAGTGAGCCAGCAGACGCGGAATCTGATCGTGAATTCCAAGCTGGTACAGGACTTGAGCTTCTGTATTAAAGCAGCGCCTTGCCATCTGCAACGCATCGTCGCTGCTAAGCTGAGGCTTGAGCTGCTTGATCACACATTGAGGATGACCTGGCAAATGCAAGTCTTCTGCCAGAAAAGTTCGACCGAACCCGCCTACTCCCAACTGGCTAGTTATTTTGTACCGTCCGCCCAGAGGTCTATCTGAGCTGATCAGAGAAAATGAGCGACTCATGATGGAATTGGCTTTGTTGAAGTTCAGTCACAATCAAGCCTCAAAGGCGTTCTAGAGTTTTTGCCCCCACTTAACTCTGTAGTGGGGCAACCTATCGCTTAAATGTAGATGCGTGAAATAGACCACCCCTGCAAACCTCACTCCAGCATAAAGAAGGAATTTGGATTCGTAACGCTCTCACCCTGTAACCTTCACTACCGTAAGACTGAGCTAGGAGGATCAGGTTTTTATACCTCATCCTAATCTTAGTCTTTGTTGATTAGGAGTACCCACTCAGGGGATCTTGCCGAGGATACCTTATAGTTCCCACCTTAACCTACTGTACTGGCTACTGCACAAGCTCTGTATTGACTTCGTTGACTGGCCGTCGCTTCAGCTCTGTAGACTCCGATCGCGGCAATAGATCAAAGACTTGCCGAAACGCGTCGTCTACCTGTTCAAAGGCGATCGCCCCTTTCTGGTTCAAGACCACCTTGCCCGCTTGATCCAGCAAAACCGTTTGTGGCACAAAGCCACTGTAGTAGTAGCCTGCTTCAGTGGGATCGTAGCTCGATTGAGGGGGAATGGCATCGACACTAATGGGAATAAACCCTGCGGCTCGTCCATAGAAAGAGTCAAGGAGGGAGACGACCGACGAATACTTTTTGCAATCTGCGCTGTCATCAATATAGAAAACGAGCAAAGCGGGCAACTGGCGCTGACGGGCTTCTGCCAGGGTGATTCTAGGGGGCACTAATGAACCATTGCCAGCATAGAGTGGAAAAATATTGCCCTCATAACGATCGTCGTTCAAGCCTGCCCAGGCTGGAGAGACTCCGGGGGTTGCCCACAGAGCAGCGCTGAAGATCAGCCCCAAAACCAGGCAGGCGATCGACCGCACCCCCAGTTTTAGCCAGCGATTTGACCAGCCATTAACCCATGAATCTTTTAAACGGAAGACCTCTTTAAAAGACGTGCTCAAAACCGTCGAACCCGCAGAGAACCAACAACGAACCTTCATCTAAACTGCGCCCAAAGTGTGAGGATGCTATCTAAGCCATTTTGCAACATCTGGGGACGATCGCACCAAATCGCGATCGATCCAGGGGTACAGATACGGATGACATAAATCCTAGCGGCTCCCCATGCTGCACCTATAACAGTACGGCGGAAGACACGAATAGGTTTCACCCTAACGCTTCAATCTAGGATCTTGCCAAGCATTCCCCAGCCCTTTCAAAATACCTCGCCCAATCAACCCTAGCCCACGTCCGACCACTTCTGTAAGGACATAGATCACACCATTGCCTACCAAAGAAACCACCGACTGGAGGCGCGGGGCGATCGCATCTCGCGTTTCTAGAGCCAGCGTTACAGCAAGCTGAATGCCCGAAAGCTCCTCTAGCTCTGGGTTCCGGGGAGCATAAATTGAGGTTTTTTGGATACCTTTCCAGGACAAGACGTAGATGGAATATTGGCTCTCAAAGATATTCTGAGGCTCCCGAAAATATTTCTCCATCCGGTATTTCCAGGACAAATCGTTGCGAAATCGCTCAATTTCTCGGTTAGAGAGCAATTTGCGGCTGTAGAGGGTTTGCTTGATGCCCTCTACGCTGGCAAATCGATTGAGCAGAGGTTGCAGAACGGCATTGGCTAGCTGAATGATAAGATTTTCGGTCAAAATACCAGCACGACCCAAGGCTTCGGGGTTGCCGGGGGCGTAGGGCACGCTGTCTACGGCCAGCGGCATTTGGAAGAGCAAATGCTTCAACAATTCCACCACCCCTGGAATTTTGTTAAGAATCTCTAACTGAACGATCGCCACATCTTCGAGCAGGGCTGCCACAACTTCTACAGACGCTTGATCAACGGTGAGGGTATAGTATTTGCCAAAAAACTCTGTGGTTACAGCCTGCCAGAGATCGTTCAGAAGGGTCGATCGCTTTGACTCAAGCTGCTCTGGCTGTACGGCTGAATGGTGCAACTCGCCAAGGGAATTTTCTAGCTGGCGCAAGACCAAATAAAGCAGCTCTCGCTTTTTCTCCTCTCTTAAAATGTCAATTTCCATCGGCGTTTCAGTGCCGTTGTCTAGACTCGATTGCAGCTTCTCTAGGACGGTGTCGAACAAGACAGATTGCAGTCTGCGCGATCGCACAAGGGCATTTTCTGAAGATGAGACTGTCTCTAAGGCATTAGGCGATCGATCAGGCAGAAGGTCTGAACCGGGGGCTAGACTCGAAGCGCTCCGATTGTCCGTCAGGTGCTTTAGGGGTGCGGGGGTTCTGCTCGAGTTCAGTCTGCCTGCTCCAGTTGCAGTTTCACTGGGGAGGCTTGGCGTTGACCACATCCAATCCATGAGCTTGCGGGCAACCCGTAGCTCTCGTTGCCTTCCGGCCAAAATCGCGCGATCGACCAGAGAGAGTTCTGGTCGGCGAAGTTCGGCGTTGACGGCGGCTAGGGTGGCATCAATTTGTTGAAGGCTCGACTGGCGAAGACTGCGGCGAAAATACGCTAGGGGCGCAGGTGATGAAGAGAGGGGAGTGGGGAGATCTGGAGGGGTGGGAGTGAGGAGAGCCGGAGGGATTGCAGGGGGTATATTCCAGAAAAACGATCGCCCACTTGCAACGCGGCGCAGGATATTTGCCAGACTCTCTGGCTCGATATTTTTGGGACAATAGCCCGCTGCTCCGGCTTGCTGAGCGGCTGCCCCCAGCAAAGGTTCTGCTGTAGCACTCAGGATTAAAACCTGTAGCGTGGGATAGTCTGCCCTTAGACGTTGGCAGAGGGTGAGTCCCTGGATGCGATCGGGATGCGATCGCCCCAATTTGATGTCTAGGATCGCTAAAGAAATCTCTAGATTTTCTGCCTGCTCTAAATTTTCTGCCAGCCAGTGCTGCGCTGCCTCGCCTGTTTCGACTGCCGCTATGATGCTGAGATCGGCGTATCGTTCAAGCCAGACCTGTAGCCCCAGACGAAACACCGGATCTTCGTCAATGATCATCAGTCCATAGGGACGGCTAGCAACGGGTTGGGCTTCAACACTCATGGGGATAAGGCATTACAGCGGGTAATGTTTTAGGCTCGTTACCTAATCGAGTCATGGCAGTTAGGTAATAATTTTTTGATGTAAAGGCAAAACTCATACATCAAAAAATTATTACTTTTTAAGGACTATCCCCAGCTTTAGAATGGCGGCTTGAGAAGAGGTCGCACGGCTCTCAGGGCTAACCAACGGGCATTCAACGCAAAACTATCTACTGGGAGTCTTGATAGTATCGCTGATCATAATAGCCGTCATAGGTGGCTTGCGGTCTCAGAGGTTGCAGTTCTTCAGTCGGCGGCTCTTCCGGAGACTGCGGTTCTACGATAATAGGGGGGCGATCGCCCTCTTCTGCGGAGTCTGAGGGATAGTCTGAGGCAGGGGGCAGCGTGCTGGGATCGACCAATTCAATACTGGGCAGAGGTTCAGGCTCTGGCGAGTTGGGTGTAGGAGATTCGTCAAGGGGCAAAGGGGTTGAGTCAGATTCAGAAGATTGGGGTTCAGAAGACTCTTCTGCTTCAGACGAAGGGCGATCGTAGTCTCTGGGGCTGAGAATGCTGTCTCGTTCGGCGCGCCACCGGGCGATCGCCCCTTGTGCCTGACCAAAGAGCACCCGTCCAGGCGAAATTTGAGCTGCTGTACTGATGGCTAGCGACAGATCGCCCCTGCTGGCTAAAGCACTGGCGCGGTCTAGGATGGGCTGATCAACGGCGATTTGAGCGTTGACAGTGATTTGGTACTGCCAATCGCCAATCTTAGTTTGAGCCTGGGCATAGAGCGCTCGACCCGTCTGAATTTTTTTGGCGCGCTCAATCGCTTCAGCCAAACTTCCTTGCTCTGCCAGGGCGATCGCCTGATTGAGAATTGGCTGATCTTCTAAAGTCTCGATCTGGGCTTGCCAAGAGGCAATTAGGTCTTGCGAAGGTTGGCTGAGGGTGCGATTGGCCGCAACTTTTTTGGTTTCAGCGATCGCCGCCCTCAGATCTGGAATTTGCCCCGATTGAGCTAAGGCTTTAGCCCGGGCTAGGTAAGGCTGGTCTTCAATTCGCTGCACCTCGCCTGTCCAGAAGAAGATCAGCGTTTGCGCCTGTCCACGACGGGGACGATCAGGGCCAATTTTCTGAGCTTGACCGATGGCAAACCGCAGGCTGTCGCGTTGCCCCAAGCTGGCTGCTGCCGAGGCGTATTGAAGCTGAATCATATCCTGGAGCTGCGCTTGCCAGTTGCTTTGATGCGTTTTTGCCTGTTGATAAAAGGGGCTATCGGGTTTGACTTGCTGGATGGCGGCGATCGCCTCTCGCATATCCCAAATCTGCTGCACAGAGGGCAGCCAGCGAGAGCTAATTCGGCCTGCCAGTCGATAGGCTCCGCTAAACTGCATCAGATCAGCCATCTCAGGAGCCAGTTCTGGCAGGACAGTGGCACTTTCAGGCAGCCGCAGCAGGGTCGCAGCAGAGGTAGTATCGCCCTGCTTCCATTTGGCAATGCCCATTGTCAGAAGCTTTTGGCTCCACTGCTTCACCTGGATATGGTTTTCGGCCTGGGCGTAAGTATCGGGAGGCACCTGCTGCGCCAGAGCGATCGCCTGACTGAGCTGATAGGGTTCGCCCCCAGCAGCCACTTTCTTGGCCTGGTTGAGAACTTGCCATGCCTGCCTTTCGGCTCCCAGCTGCTGGGCGAGTGCCACCGATCGATTCAGCCGCCAATAGTCATAGTTAGATTCGTTCAATATGGCAATTTGCGCGTAGGCTTCATCCCATTTCTGCTGTTTCATTGCAGTCTGGGCTTTGGTGGCGATCGCCTCCCCTGCTGCCCACTGCTTTTTCCAGCGAGTTACGGCTGCCTGAACATCGGCGTAAATTTCGGTATTTTTGGGAATATGGCTGATGATGGCCATCGCCCCTGGCATATCGCTCTGATCGACCTTATTGCGGGCAATCATAAACAGATGCTTTGACCATTCTTCTCGCAGGTTCTGCGCCTCTCCCTGCAAGGGGTGGTCTTCGTCCCAGGTCTTGACTAGATCGAGTCCGGCAATCAGCTGAGGCAATTCGCCCGATCGCGCTGCTTCACGGGCACAGTAGAGCCGCTCGCCATCTAAAGTCAGCTTGGCAGGGTTCTGGCAGTCAATTGGGGGAGGCAGCGTTACTAGCCACAGCAGCGCCGCAGTGCCCATGCCGCCAAAGACGCCTAGCATCGCTAGCCAAGCTAATGACCAATTCCAAGCCTTGGGCTTGCCAGAAGGCGGTTTGCCAGAAGAAGACGGTTCAGCAGGAGGCTGGTCAGCGGCAATGCCGCCTGGAACTTCCTCCACAAGCCGAGCCGATGGCTCTACTAGTCGCCCTATGTGCCAACTCTTGCGAGACAGCAATCGATGCAGAGAAATCCTTGAAGCTGGGTTCTCGGAGGTCTGATTCTGTTCTAAAGGACTCGGTTCAAACTTTTGTTCAGCCATGAAAGTCCATCCAATCCCACACCACTCCAAAAGATGGCTGTTGCCCTGTCAGCCTAGCTAACAGTAGCGCAGCAAAGTCAAGTTTTGCCGTTATTGTCTCGGTACTGCTGTTCATTGCTTAGGAGGGGTGTCCCAAAAATAAACAGCCCGGTTGCAGCATTAGCTGAATTGCGAAATTGTTGATTTTTCTCAATTTGAGTAGCTATTGCCTTGAGGCTTTTACTCTCTACAGACTATTTACATAAGTGAGTTAGGTTTATTAATTGCATAGGAATATATGAAACTTGTAGCGCAATTCAGCTTAGTTAAGAATTTCTAGCCCGAAAACTGCGGTATCTAAAGTAGCGGGTTGCTCAACCCGCAGGCTAATGATTCCTACGGCTAGCGATCGCCCCCGTCTCCACCTCAGCTACTCTACAAATTCGTCTCCTGCCTCTGTCGAGTACTCTTCTGCCTCTGTCGAGTCTAGTGATTCAGCTCTCCAGACCTCGGCGCGTTCTGCGGCCCAGCTTCTGATAGAAAACTGTGCCTGATCGTAAAGGGCGTGGTTAGGCGCAATTGCGGATGCCGCCTCGATCGCCAGGGTGAGCCGTCCTCTCGCGGCCAGTGCGTTTGCTTGGTCTAAAATTGGCTGGTCTTCAGCCGTCTGAACTTTACGAATTTGAGCTTGCCAGGAGCCAATCGCATTTTGAGCCGCTGCATAGAGGGCGCGATCGGCATGAATTTTCTCAGCCGCTTCGATCGCTTCGGGATATTTTCCCTGCTTGGCCAAATGCTTGGCTTGATCAAGGAACGGCTGATCTTCAATCACTTCAATTTGGTCTGCCCAGGCCGCGATTTGCGGTTGAGCCTCTTTCCATAGCGCTCGGTTCTGGGGAATTTCTTGCGCTTGGGCAATTGCCCGCTTCAAGCCTTCCACCGTTTCCGGTTTCGCCATTTCCTGTGCCCAGATAAGATACTGTCGGTCTTCTAGCTTCTGAAGTTCCTGATTCCAGCGAGCAATTAGCGATTGAGCTGAGAGTCGCCCTGGGCGATCGGGCGTCACGGTTTTGGCTTGGTCAATGGCCGTCCGCAGCGAGGCCGAGTCTCCCAAGTTGGCCAAGACATTTGCATACTGGAGCTGAGTGATATCCTGGAGCCGCGCTTGCCAAGTTTGCGATCGCCCTTGTGCCAGGGCGTAAACTGGGCTATCGGGCGAAATTTTCTCTACAGCTGAGGTGGCTTCTAGCAAATTCCAGAGCTGCTCGGCTAGCCCCTGCTGCTGAATATTGTCGGTTCGCTGCTGGGCATGGCTGAACTGAATGAGGTCTTTTCCAGCGATCGGCAGGCTGGGATCAAACGGAATCTTTTGGGCTGTGGCGAGAGCCAGATCAATATTGTCCTGCTGCCATTGCTGCATTGCCCAATCGAGCAACGCCTGACTCCAGTCCGTTAGGGCGGCTTTGGCTTCCGGAAAGGCCAGTGTTCCGGAGGGGACATTTTGCACCAGAGCGATCGCTTCTCCCAGCTTGTTTGGATCAACTTGCTTCAGATCAATCTGGCTGAGATCTTTACCTAAATCAGGATTGGAATCAGCTTGGGTGGGATTGGCATCATAGCCAAGGCGAGGCTGCTTACCTCTGATCAGCTTTTGAGCTTGGGTTAGCGCCTGTCTTGCCTCTTTTTCTCTCAAAATCCGCTTAGATAAGCCGTCTGCTTGCTGAAGCCGCCAATACTCGTGATCCATGTAGCCCATCTCAACGACCTGTGCAGCCGCCTCTTTCCAGTTTTGCGTCCGAATGGCAATTTCGGCTTTGGCGTACAGCACATCTCCCTTGTGCCACTGGGCTTTCCAGGCTGCGATCGCTTTCTGCGCTTTGCCATACACCGGGCTAGACACCGGAACCTGGCTAGCCGCAGCGATCGCCCCTGGCAGATTATTTTGGTCAATTTGGGTCTGGGCGCTAAGCAGCACCAACTCAGACCAATCGCTGACGAGTTCCTGTGCCTGCCCGTAAAAAGGCTGATCGGGCGACCAGTCTTTGAGCAGGGCAATTGCCTTGAGCAAATCAGGCAGCTTGGCCGATCGGGCGGTCTGTTGAGCGCAATAGAGGCGCGGCATTCCAGAGGTTTCTGCTGAAAGATCACCGCAGTTGGGCAAGGGGGGCAGTCCTGTCAGCCACAACAGTGCCGAAGTGCCCATGCCACCAAAAATGCAGAGAACGCTAAGCCACAAAATTAGCCAGTTCCACTGGGTCTTTTTGAGCTGAAACTGCAAGGGGAAAGTGATTTTTTGAACTGAGGCGATTTGGAACGATCGCCCCTTCACTAGAACGGGTGAGGCAGCATCCGTCTGAGTTTCTGGCTGAGCTTCTGGCTGCCCCTCAAGGTCTGAAGGGTAGAGGGAAGGAGGAGCGATCGCCGCCAAAGATTCAGGCTGGGAAGATTTAGCGCTAGATGTAGCGTTAAAAGAAGTTTCCAAAGCAATCTGCATCTGCTGTTGGGCATTGGTTTGCGCTTCAGCAGAGGGGCTATGGTCAGGCAAAACTCGGTTTTGATGCCCTGTGTGAGACAGCCTCAAAGGTTGGATGGGTGAGGAATTCCCCGTTCTTTTGAGGGATTTCAAGTTAATTTTGCGGGTTTCTTGAGCTATAGCTTGATCAAGCTGCTTTTTTCCCATAGTTTCTGCCTAAACTAACTTGTGATATTGCGATTCGCGCAGGGTGTCCCTGCGAAGCTAGTCCAGCTTACTCACAAATTTAGGATTTGAATCAAAAATCTAGATGAATTCTACGGGTGGTGTGCCAGGGAAGATCGGTTTTGAAAGGTTAGCTCAAACAGAGCCGCAAAAAAGTAGGGACGCTCTATGGAGCGTCCCTAAACCCTGGGATCACAAACTTAAGCAAACCCAACGGATTTTTGAAGCAGGTAGAGCCTACTAAAAAATTCTTCAGGTTAATTTGCGATTCTCAAGTGCAGATCGGGTGATGAATACAGTTGGGTGAGGGATGTGAGGCTGTTAAACCTAGCTTTGGGCATCAGCCACAGGTTGTGAAGCGCGATGGCCGTAGAAATCAATCGTGTAATTGGTGATGCGTATGCCTGTTTGTTCTTCGACCTGACGCAGCAGCTCGGCGGGTAGCTCAATATGCACATCCATAATCTTTTGCGTGTCTAGGCAGTTGACATGGCTATGGGGATCGCTAATGTTGCCGTATAGCCGACCGTCCGATCGCTCCACACATTCAATCACGCCCTGTGCCGACAGCGCCTCTAGGTTCTGATAAACAGAGGTGTGCCCAATGTCTTTGCCCCGCTGATTGAGGCGATCGTAAATTTCGCGCGCCGACAGGTGCTCTTTTTCTTGCCAGAGCAGCTCCAAAACAAATCGGCGTTGCTTGCTCAAACGCATTCCTAACGTCTGGCAATAATCCAAAGCATCTTCTAGAGAACGAATCGGTTTTCTTCCTTCTGCTTCAATCTGCATAGCTACCATCCCTAACCCAATCCTGAAAGAACTTACTGTGCTGATTCACGGCTCAATCTTTAATAACTTTCTACCTTAAATTCAGTAGAACTTGCGTAAGTTCTCTCAAGGTTACGGACAAGCTGATTGAAGCGCTAAATCAAACTCACTACCACTTTAACTTAGAAGAGTCAAGAATGTCTACTTGGGTCAAATCCTCCCAAAGCCTCTCAAATCATGGATTGGATTCGCCTCGCTGGGGCGAGATCGCTCTGGCTTTAAGGCTGTCCTTTGAAAAAATTGATGATTTGTCACAAAGCCCTAGAGAATCCTCTCTTCCTGAAAGTTCTACAGCTCTGGCTCTAAACTTTACTGATTTTCTTAGGCTTAGAGTGTCGAAGCGATCGCTCCCAGCCTCAAATCTACTCAGTCATACCCTTGCCTCAAAACCAAAACCTGAGTAAACAGAAGCAATACAGTGAAAAAAAGAGATTAAGCCTCACAAAAGCCGATTTTAGAGCTTTTATCTCTTCAAAGACGTTTTGAAGCTTTAATTTCGATTTGAACATTTACATCTAGTTTCATCGGATAGCAGCCCTTTGTTTTTTGTTTTTTGTTCCTCATTAACTAAATAAAAATACTCCAAATAAGTTTTTGAAGTAAATTTTTGTTCCAGAGCTAATGGCTGTCTCTTTAAACCCTCATGCTCTATCTTGAAGGCTTTAACTCCGATTTACTGCTAGATCTATTCTTCAACCCCCTTCCCCTCTGCCCAAAATTCGACAATAATGCTTGCATGAACCGTCCGTGAGCCGGACAAGGGCATTGCCCCGATCGCTTAATCCGATCGCTTTATAAGACAAACCTACTAGGAGACATGCTGTGAAATTAGCTGTTTACGGAAAAGGCGGGATTGGTAAATCCACAACAAGCTGTAATATTTCGGTCGCTCTGGCTCGACGCGGCAAAAAAGTTTTGCAAATTGGCTGCGATCCAAAGCACGACAGCACCTTTACCCTGACAGGCTTTTTGATTCCTACCATCATCGACACGCTTCAGGAAAAGGACTATCACTACGAAGATGTCTGGCCAGAAGATGTGATCTATAAAGGCTACGGCGGCGTAGATTGCGTCGAGGCGGGTGGGCCTCCGGCGGGTGCAGGCTGCGGTGGCTATGTGGTTGGCGAAACCGTCAAGCTGTTGAAAGAGCTGAACGCCTTTGATGAATATGACGTGATTTTGTTTGACGTATTGGGCGACGTGGTTTGCGGCGGCTTTGCGGCTCCGCTCAACTATGCCGACTACTGCATGATTGTCACGGATAACGGCTTTGACGCTCTGTTTGCCGCCAACCGGATTGCTGCCTCTGTGCGCGAAAAAGCTCGGACTCACCCGCTGCGTCTGGCAGGTCTGATCGGCAACCGCACCTCTAAGCGTGACCTGATCGACAAATACATTGAAACAGTGCCGATGCCCGTGCTGGAGATTTTGCCGCTGATTGAAGACATTCGTGTCTCCCGCGTCAAAGGCAAGACTCTGTTTGAGATGGCAGAATCTGACCCTTCGCTCAACTATGTCTGCGACTACTACCTCAACATTGCCGACCAGATTTTGGCGCGTCCTGAAGGGGTTGTGCCCAACGACACGCCCGATCGCGATCTGTTTAGCCTGCTGTCGGACTTCTATCTCAACCCGGCTGCGCCCCAGGTAAGATCTGAAGAGAACGATTTGATGATGGTGTAGGGCGATCGACGATAGGAGATGGGAGTCAAAAGTTTTGAATTCTTAGGTCTGAATGCTCATATGAGCCGCTAAACTCAGAATTCGTGGCTTGTGACTCTCTCAACTCTTATCTCGTTAATTTTATGAATATTGAACACCTGCGTCGATCGCTCAAAGTTCAGTGGCTGGACTACTACCGAGAAAACCGTGTCTGGCTGACGCGATTGGGGGTATGGGTGAACTGTGAGGGCAATCGCCGTCCCTCCTCTAGCTTCATTCTGGCTACGCTATCTGTGCTAGAGCCGCAGCTCACGCAGATGCTGCCGCTCGTGGTAGATCTCAGCAGCAACCCCGATCGCATCGTGATGGCGCTAGGGCTGAACTTCAACCCTGATGAAGAGTTGACGGCGATCGAACAAGCCTCTGCCGAAGAACTCAAGCTGCTGCCCTCTTTTGGTGTGGCGTTGCCCCGACTGGTTCAGCCTCTGGAGGCTCATGCTATGGAGGCTCAATCTATAGAAGCGCAGGCTACGGAGGTAAAGCCTTCAACCCAGGCTCCCAAGGCACAGCCTATAGAAGCTCAGGCACCCGAAGCGCAGCGAAAAGAGCGATCGATCGACCGTTCATCCTTGAGTCAGCCGATTAGCAAGCCAACACAGCCCAGCCAACCTGAGCCGCATCAAGCCGCATCTAACTCGCCTGATCCATCGGCAAATCCATCGGCAAAGCGGCAAGATACGCAGTCTAGCCAACCCCTCAATTCTGCTAAATCCAGTCAATCCAGCCCTGATAAACCGAGTTCAGATAAACCCAGCTTCGGCAAGCCTAGCCCAGACAAATTTAGCCCAGATAAATCTGGCTCAGGCAAATCTAGTTTGGAAAAATCTAACCCAGACAAACCTGAGATATCCGCTACTTCACCTTCCCCCGCGCCCAAGCCCGTGTTGCTAGAGAAGCCCAAGGCACCCGCCCCCTCCTATGGTGAACCTGTTGTTAAGCAGCGTCCGCCTATGGATACCGCAGAACTCGCCCAAGGACAACAGCCCGACCGGGGCACAACCCGCAAGCGAAAAGGCGATCGCCCAGCATCTCCCGAGCGCACCTAAGTTTTATCAATCTCCTGTCCCTTACTTAAGAAGGAAGCTACTAAGCCATGACCCTGGCAGAAACCCAACCCCAAGCTCTCGAATTTGAGTGTGAAACCGGAAATTACCATACTTTTTGCCCCATTAGCTGCGTTGCTTGGCTATACCAAAAAATTGAAGATAGCTTTTTTCTGGTCATTGGCACCAAAACCTGCGGCTATTTTCTGCAAAATGCTATGGGGGTAATGATTTTTGCTGAGCCGCGCTACGCTATGGCGGAATTAGAGGAAGGCGATATCTCAGCCCAACTCAACGACTATGAAGAGCTAAAGCGGCTCTGTACGCAAATTAAACGCGATCGCAATCCCTCGGTCATCGTTTGGATTGGCACCTGCACCACCGAGATCATCAAGACCGATCTAGAAGGTCTGGCTCCTCGCCTAGAGGCCGAAATTGGTATTCCCATTGTCGTTGCTCGTGCCAATGGACTGGACTATGCCTTTACCCAAGGCGAAGATACGGTCTTGGCCGCTATGGCGCATCGCTGTCCGGATAAGGCTCCTGTGGCTGAAACCGAGAAAGAAGAGCGCAATGCCATCTCTCGGTTGATCAACTTTGGCCGGAGGAAAGAAGATGTTGCCGCTGATGAGTCGGACTATGTCAAGCATCCGCCGCTGGTGCTGTTTGGCTCTCTGCCTGATCCAGTCGTGACGCAGTTGACAATGGAGCTGAAGCGGCAAGGCATCAAAGTTTCTGGCTGGCTGCCCGCTAAGCGGTTCACTGAGCTGCCCGTGCTAGAGGAAGGTTACTACGTTTCTGGCATTAACCCCTTCCTATCGCGCACTGCTACCACGCTGATGCGTCGCCGCAAGTGCAAGCTAATTGGCGCTCCATTCCCGATCGGGCCAGATGGCACCCGCGCCTGGATCGAGAAAATCTGCTCGGTGTTTGGCATTGAGCCTCAAGGATTGGACGAGCGCGAGGCGCAAATTTGGGCGGGTCTAGAAGATTACGTCAAGCTAATTCGCGGCAAGTCGGTGTTCTTTATGGGCGACAACCTGCTGGAGATTTCTTTAGCGCGGTTCTTGGTGCGCTGCGGAATGACGGTGCCAGAAATCGGCATTCCTTACATGGACAAACGCTATCAGGCGGCTGAACTGGCGCTACTGGAGAAAACCTGCGCTGAGATGGGCGTGCCGCTGCCGCGCATTATGGAGAAACCTGACAACTACAATCAGCTTCAGCGAATTTATGAGCTAAAGCCCGATTTGGTCATCACAGGCATGGCGCACGCCAACCCACTAGAGGCACGCGGCATCAACACCAAGTGGTCGGTAGAGTTTACCTTCGCCCAAATCCACGGATTCACCAACGCCCGTGACGTGTTGGAATTGGTGACTCGCCCTTTACGCCGCAACAACTCCCTCAAGGATTTGGGTTGGGACAAACTAGTGCGCGAAGAAGCAAAACTCTAAGCGGACTTTCGGCAGGGCACAGCCCCTATCTACTCACTCTTGAACCTTGCTTAATGTGAGGGTTTCAGCGCCGCTTCGCGGCGCTGAAACCCTCACATTAAGTGTGGCGCACTCTGATGCAAGACATGAGTCTAGCCAAAATCAAGCCTAGAATGTGACCACTACTCCCCAATGGAGGCTGTGATGACTGCATTCACGATCGCTCTTGAGCCGTTTATTCACCTAACAGACGAGCAGTTCTTCCAAATTTGTCAGGCTAATCGAGAAGTCAAATTTGAGCAATTGCCTCAAGGAGAGCTGATCATCATGCCTCCTACGGGCGGAGCAACCGGAAAATATAACGCTAATCTCAATGCCCAGATCTGGAACTGGAATGAGCAAGCGCGACTTGGAGAAGTGTTTGATTCTTCCACCTGCTTTCGATTACCCAACGGTGCCGATCGCTCCCCAGACGCAGCTTGAGTTGCGTCCGAGCGCTGGAATAGGCTGACGCTAGAGCAACAAGAAAAATTTCCGCCCATTTGTCCTGATTCTGTAGTGAAGTTGCGCTCTCCCAGCGATTCTCTGCAACCTTTGCAGGTAAAAATGCAGGAGTATAGGGAGAATGGCGCTCAGCTGGGGTGGTTGATTAACCGCCAAGATTGTCAAGTTGAAATCTACCGTCGGGGACAGCTTGTAGAAATCTTGCAGTCGCCAGCGACGATTTCAGGGGAATCGATTCTTCCAGGGTTCATACTCTCCTTGCAGCGGTTTTGGGAGTAAACCCTAGCGGTCAGGAAGGACGATCGCCCACCGCAAATGAATTGCCGCAGCCGCAGCTGCTCGCGGCATTGGGGTTGTCAAACCGAAACCCCCCGCCCATGAGATCTTCGGTGTAGTCTAACTTTAAACCTTCTAAATAAGGCCAGCTCTGGGCATCGATCGCGACCTGCACGCCCTCGCAATTGATGAGGCGATCGCCCGAGGGCACGGCTTCTTCTAGCGACAGAATGTAGTGGAACTCTGCACAGCCGCCCGTCTGCACGCCCAGCCGAAACACCGTCTCAGGATTGGGATGTTTGGAGCGAATTCGGTTGACTTCTGCGATCGCCGCAGGGCTGAGTTGCACGGTCATAAAAGAGAATTTTCTGCTGTCTTTCACCCTATTTTACAGCGGTTGACCCCTCTGACAGTGCTCAACTTAAGCAGGCTTCAGCCGAAACAGAGGCTTAATCCGTAAATTTAGAATTTTATGGCATCTCTTAACCTTGAAAGCCTCGCTTTGCGAGGCTTTCAAGAGACAATTTGGTTTTAGCCAAGCGCGAAGTGCTATGGCTTTAGTCTAGGCCTAAACTTAAGTAAGCCTAAACCCAGGACAGCTTAATCTTGTGTCCGGGCATAGTCATCTTGGTAGCGGATGATGTCATCTTCGCCCAAATATTCACCGTTTTGGACTTCAATCAAGATAAGAGGAATCACGCCAGGATTTTCCAGACGGTGCCGCGTGCAGGCAGGCACATAGGTGGACTGGTTGCAAAACAGCAGCTTTTCTTGATCGCCACAGGTTACTTTTGCCGTGCCACAAACAACGATCCAATGCTCACTGCGGTGGTGATGCATTTGTAGGCTCAGGCGATGTCCGGGCTTGACCTCAATTCGCTTAATTTTATAGCCTTGTGCTTCTTCAAGAATCGTAAAAGAACCCCAGGGGCGCAGTTCTGTTGCTGCTACGCTTTGGAGCATGGGGTTTGTTAACGAGAGAGCGGTAGCTTGAGTTGCTTCTTTGGGTTGAGCCACAATAGTTTCTCCTTGAGAGGTGTAGAACGAACTTCTAGTCAACGAACTTCTAGTCTCAAACCCGACTTGCTCGAGCAGCAGGGGTCAGGTCGTAAAAATAGGCAGCTAATCGGGTTCAGCTAGGCTTCAGTCAATCCAGTTCAACTACTCAGGTCAGAGGTAGCAATGGTGGTAGGTGAAGAGACCTCAGACAACATAACAGAAACAACTGCGCTTCCACGACTCTCGCTACTCAAACAGACAGATTCATATCCACTCTTCACAGGAGTCGATCGCATTTTAGACTAGCTTTAAGTTTGGCAGTACTCCTGCTCAAAGGCGCTCTAACCTATAAGCTACTGAATCAAAAGTGCCCCGAATGTTCAGAGCGGACTAAGCAGGCTAAGTCAGGGGCGGACAAACACCCCAATGCCGTTGTGAACCAGGGCAGCGGTGCTGCTGGGGCGATCGAGCAACTGTCCTCCTAAGTAGAGCGCCGTTGAACTGCCCCCATCTAGATTGAGCGCATGGACAAATCCCATTCGCTGCATGAGCTGAGCGGTTTCAGCCAGAGATGGCCCCCGGCCTTCAGGTCGATTATGAATGGCCACTAAGACTAGGTTTCCCGCTGCCGTCGTGGCAATGACACTGCGAGGGGCAGACTGCTGCACAAAAGCCGTTGAAAACCCCTCAGATTCTGCGTTAAGAACGTTTTGACCGTTCTGCAAGAGCAGCGGCCCTGCTCCCATGACTTCAGAATATTGGTCAAATTCTGCGGGCTGGGTGATCGAATCAAGCTGGATGGAAGTGCCGACTGTTAAGGCATTGGCGATCTCAGCGTTAGCCCGCACCACCAGCAGATAGCCATCTGCGGGAATGGGAATGGTCGTTTTGCCAGCGGTGGCTGCGCGACGCTGGTCAGTGACCTGCTGGTTACGCACGGTGATCAGCACTTCGTTATCCAAAATTGAGGTGTAGTTTGTCCCCCAAGCCTGGGTATAGCGACAGATCCCTGCCCCTACAAAGCCGCTGTTGAGCGAAAGAATGGGAAACCGTTTGCCCAGAGTCGAGCCTGTCGCGGAATTACTCGTCAGCGTTGCCGTTTCTATCAGGCTGAGATGTCCGACGATCGCCTCTCCTGAAGGATTCCAGGCGATCGCCCCCCGGTTCAAAATCGGCCCTGAAATCCACTGATTTTCTGAGCGAATTGCGCCCAGAGGCATTTTTGTATTGCGATTAAAAAATCCGCCATTGATGGCAGCCGCAGCCTGAGTGCGTTGAGCCGTACTGGTCAGAGAAGTGGTGCCCGTTACTGCCGCAGCATTGCCTAGAACTGGCTTGAGCGATACGCCCGACTGGCGAGGATCAATGTCTAGCGAAACAACGGGAAATTGCGTTCTCCCTAGCGACACCATCTGCTGCTGCCAACGAATGCCGGGTGCCCAACGGATGACTTGCTCTGTGAGGGAATCAGGTCGGATATCAATTAACAGACGATTAGGGTTTGTGAGTGACCAGACTCGAGGGCGCAGCTCGTCTGGAAAGGCGACTCTGATCAAGGTGCGATCGCCGCTTCTTTCCACCTTGACGGATTGCAGCCGACTGCCTGGACGGGAGCTAAATCCCCGTAGGGTAGCCGGATCGATCCGAGCCTCAATGGCAATGACTGCCTCGCCCCGCTGTTCTGTCACCTGCCAAGGCGTGGGTTTATCAAGATCAATGACGATGCGATCGCCCCAGCTCTGGCGACCCTGACGCACCTGCATTACCTGAGCGGCCGGAGTAGTGATTTGCAGTGTGGATTGATGGGTTTGCACCTG
Source organism: Coleofasciculaceae cyanobacterium (assembly GCA_036703255.1). Lineage (GTDB taxonomy): Bacteria > Cyanobacteriota > Cyanobacteriia > Elainellales > Elainellaceae > Drouetiella. The sequence continues at coordinate 37,710 of DATNPL010000034.1, read as the reverse complement.
CCAGCCATAGCGTTGCGTTAGCTCTGTAATATCCAGATAGCGGTATTGACCTGTGAGCCAGGTCGGCAACAAGAGTGCCGCTGGCGCATCAGAGAACCAGGTGATAGGCTGTTGAGCCTCATCGGCATTGCTCAGCAAATTGATGCCAAAGGCTTGAATCAGCCCTGCATCTGAAATGCCGATCTGCTGTTGCCGTTGGCTCCAATTGACGGGCAAAGTCTTACCGTTGAGCGTGATCTGATTGCCTTGCTGCGTCAGCGGAATGGCGTTTTGAGCCAGAGTGGGCACCCAGGAGGCGCTGAGAGCGGCGGGCTGAGTGAGGGCTTCGGCGCTGATTTGCTGCTTGGTGAGCAGATGCAGGGTGACGATCAGCAAAGCCGATAGCAGCACAATCCGTAAGCGAGAAAAGGTTGGATAGAAAGGGCGATAAGCTTTTTGGAAGCGATGATGGCGCGATCGCCGTCTTCTACGAATGCGAGTGCTGACCACAGGTATACAAAATCTAGCGATGGTGTACAAAGTGAAACGAAACCAGCGATATAAGCCTTAAACAGGCGATGAGGAGGGTTATGAAACCAGCAGTAACCGCTGAATAGGTGATGCACTTTTTAATCCCTTGCTTCAGGGTTCCTCAAACTCAGCCCATTTGCCGACCCATTTTCACAAATCGTTAGTCAAGCTGCGATCGCCTAGCGCGGATTGTCCAATAGCCTTTTAATGGTAAAGCCTCTCAAAATTTCTGCTATCTAGGCTACGAAAGTATCTCTAATCGTCATTTTTTTGCAATCGAGTTGGATAAAAGGCTGACTTTGCGATCGCCCTGCGGATTGAATTCACCGCAGCAGCAAGTCTAATGGCTGCAAAGCCCCACTAGGGATTGTCAACGCGATACACTTTCTATAAGATCCTACTCTGCCCTCTTACCTTCACATCTCGAAAAGTTTTCCTGGCAAAACTGCTTTTCAGGATCGTATTTGCGATCGTGGCTCCTTTGGCGATCGCTGAGATTGGGGTTGAGATCAGGACTCCTTCGGGTCAGAGCCTGTCGGTTTGAACTGCATAGACGAAGGCTCTAGCCACGATTAGGGCTGGGAGAGATCGTCTGGGCTGTCTCGATTCTTCTGCTTCGTAGCAGATGATTCGGAATTTTCTATTTCTTGCAACCTATTGTTCAAGTAGCGGACTAAATTTTAAGGCGATTTATAGAGTTGAGATGAGAAGTCTGTACCCATGATTCTTATTTAGAAATTTCTAGCCACTTGTTTTTCTAGCCACTTGATTTTTCCGAGTTTCTTTTAGAGATCACATGAATCGATTTAACAGCGGGGGTAATGAGAGCGTGAGTCAGGACACACAAAGCTATCAAGGCAATCAGGGCCATCAAGGCAATCAGGGCCATCAAGAATCGACCGCAGGGTTTGCAGGGCAGCCTTGGTTGGTAGAAGAGCGTGATGCCTGCGGCGTGGGCTTCATTGCCGACCTCCAGGGAAGAGCCAGTCATGACATCATCGCCAAGGCGCTGCCCGCTTTGACCTGCATGGAGCATCGGGGCGGCTGTAGTGCCGATCGCGACTCAGGCGATGGTGCAGGGATTATGACTGCCGTACCCTGGGATCTGCTGAGCGACTGGCTAAATGCTCAAGGCATCACGCCGCCTGCGGTTGAGCAGATGGGCGTCGGCATGTTCTTTTTGCCGCAGTCGGCAGAGGCAGCCGAGCTGTGCCGCAAAATTGTGGAGCAGGTGCTGGCAGAGGCTGATTTGAAAGTTCTAGGCTGGCGTAAGGTGCCCGTTAAGCCCGAGGTGTTGGGCATTCAAGCGCGAGAAAATCAGCCTCAAATTGAGCAAGTTTTGGTGCATTCTGCTAATGCCAAAGGTGAGGACTTAGAGCAGCTGCTCTATTGGAACCGTAAGCGGGTCAAAACGGCCATCAACGCCTCTCCTGAAAAGTTGCCTGGGCTGCCAGAATTTTACGTCTGCTCTTTTTCTAACCGCACGATCGTCTATAAGGGCATGGTGCGATCGGAGATTTTAGGACAGTTCTACGAAGATTTAATCAATCCGGCCTATACCAGCCCGTTTGTGATTTATCATCGCCGCTTTAGCACCAACACCATGCCCAAGTGGCATCTGGCTCAGCCGATGCGCTATCTGGGTCACAATGGCGAAATTAACACGCTGTTGGGCAACATCAACTGGATGCATGCCAGAGAAGCGGATTTGGAGCATCCTTTTTGGGGCGATCGCCTAGAGGATCTGAAGCCTGTCGTCAATGATCAGCTCAGCGACTCTGCCAACCTGGACAATGCGATGGAGCTTTTGGTGCATTCGGGTCGCAGCCCGCTAGAAGCCATGATGATCATGGTGCCAGAAGCTTATCTCAATCAGCCAGATTTGGCGAACCATCCTGAGATTGTGGACTTTTATGAGTACCACAGCGGTATCCAGGAACCTTGGGATGGCCCAGCGCTGCTGGCGTTCAGCGATGGCAAAATTGTTGGCTCTACGCTCGATCGCAATGGCCTGCGTCCGGCACGGTATTTCATTACCCGAGATGGGTTAGTGGTGGTGTCTTCTGAGGCAGGCGTGGTGGATGTGCCTGAGGCCGACATCATTGAGAAAGGGCGGCTGGGGCCTGGACAGGCGATCGCGGTTGATCTAGAAAGTCATGAAGTCCTGAAAAACTGGGAGATTAAGCAGCGGGTGGCTAGCACCCGCCCGTATGGACAGTGGCTGCGCGACCATCGCCAAACCTTAGAGCCACAGCCTTACCCCGATGCGGCTCAAATGCCAGCGGATATCTTGCTGCGCCAGCAGACAGCCTTTGGCTACACCACAGAAGATGTGGAGATGATCATTGAGGATATGGCTTCTCAGGGCAAAGAGCCGACCTTCTGCATGGGGGATGACATTCCTTTGGCAGTGCTGTCGGACAAGCCTCGCCTGCTGTATGACTACTTTAAGCAGCGGTTTGCTCAAGTCACCAATCCGCCGATCGATCCGCTGCGAGAAAGTTTGGTGATGTCGTTGGTGACACAGTTGGGCGCACGGGGCAACCTGCTAGAAGCCAAGCCAGAACATGCTCATCTCCTCAAGCTGCAAACGCCTGTGCTTAACGATGGCGACCTGGCGCAGATTCGGCAATCTGGCTTTGAGACTGCCGATCTTTCGACGCTCTTTAGCCTCGCCGATGGCTCTGCCGGACTGCAAGAAGCCGTAGCCCACCTCTGTCAGGCGGCAACCGCAGCCGTGCGTCAGGGCAAACAGGTGCTAATTTTGAGCGATCGCCTCGGTCTTACCCACGAACCCACGGTGCTCAGCGCTGACTTCAGCTACATTCCGCCAATGCTGGCGGTCGGTGCGGTACATCACCACCTCATCCGCCAGGGGTTACGGATGCGCGCTTCGATCGTAATTGACACGGCTCAGTGCTGGAGCACGCACCATTTTGCCTGCTTGCTGGGCTTTGGAGCCAGTGCAGTTTCACCCTATCTGGCCTGGGAAACGGTGCGCCATTGGTGGGCAGACAACAAGACCCAGAGCATGATGGAGCGGGGCAAACTCGATAAGGTGAGCCTGACGGGCGCGCAGTACAACTACCGCAAGGCGATCGAGGGCGGGTTGCTCAAAATCCTCTCGAAGATGGGCATCTCGCTGCTGTCGAGCTATCAAGGGGCACAGATTTTTGAGGCGATCGGCATTGGCACTGATTTGCTGAACCTGGCGTTCAAAGGGACGGCATCTCGCTTGGGCGGTTTGAGCGTTACCGATTTAGCGCAGGAAGTGCTGATCATGCACAGCCGTGCTTTCCCAGAACTGTTGACGCGCAAGCTGGAAAACTTCGGCTTCTTTAATTACAAGCCCGGTGGCGAACACCACATGAACAGCCCCGAAATGGCGAAGTATCTGCACAAGGCGGTTGCCGACAAAAACTTCGACTATTACGAGCTGTACCAAAAGTACATGTCCAGCCGTCCTTTGACGGCATTGCGCGACCTGCTGGACTTGAAGAACGATCGCCCTTCGGTGCCCCTAGCCGAGGTGGAATCGGTGGAGGAAATCGTCAAACGTTTTTGTACCGGAGCTATGTCCTTAGGCTCTCTCTCCCGCGAGGCGCATGAAACGCTGGCGGTAGCCATGAACCGTCTGGGCGGCAAGTCGAACTGCGGCGAGGGTGGCGAAGATCCGCTGCGCTATATCAAGCTAGATGATGTGGATGCTGCCGGATTCTCGGCTAAGTTCCCCCATCTGAAGGGCTTACGCAATGGCGATACGGCCAGCTCTGCGATTAAGCAGGTGGCTTCCGGTCGATTTGGCGTCACGCCTGAGTATCTGATGAGCGGTAAACAGCTCGAAATTAAGATGGCTCAGGGGGCAAAGCCAGGTGAAGGCGGTCAGTTGCCTGGTAAAAAGGTGAGTCCTTATATTGCCATGCTGCGTCGCTCAAAACCGGGCGTAACGCTGATTTCACCGCCGCCGCACCATGACATTTACTCGATCGAAGATCTGGCTCAGCTGATCTTTGACCTGCATCAGATCAATCCGGCTGCCAAAGTCTCGGTGAAGCTCGTGGCTGAGGTCGGCATCGGTACGATCGCGGCTGGGGTTGCCAAGGCCAATGCTGACATCATCCAAATTTCGGGGCATGATGGCGGCACAGGAGCCTCGCCCCTCAGCTCGATCAAACATGCAGGCGTGCCCTGGGAGCTAGGCTTAACAGAAGTGCATCGCGTCTTGATGGAAAACAAATTGCGCGATCGCGTGCTGCTGCGCGCCGATGGCGGCATGAAGACGGGCTGGGACGTGATCATGGCGGCTCTGATGGGGGCTGAAGAGTACGGCTTTGGCTCGGTTTCTATGATTGCCGAAGGCTGCATCATGGCGAGAATTTGCCATACCAATAACTGCCCGGTGGGCGTAGCCACACAGCAGGAAAAACTGCGGCAGCGCTTTACGGGCACCCCTGAGCATGTGGTGAACTTCTTCTACTTTGTGGCAGAAGAGGTGCGATCGCTGCTGGCGCGATTGGGCTACCGATCGCTGAAGGAGATCATTGGACGAGCGGATCTGCTGAAGGTGCGGGAAAACGTCAAGATTGCCAAGACTCAATCTCTCAATCTAGACTGTCTCACCCAACTGCCAGATACCCGTACCGATCGCGCTTGGCTAGAGCATGAAACGGTTCACAGCAATGGCGATGTCTTGGACGACGAGATTTTGGCTAATCCGCTGATTCAGGCGGCAATTCACGATCAAGGCGTGGCTGAAGTCTCTGTGCCAATGGTTAACACCGATCGCTCTGTGGCGACGCGGGTATCGGGAGCGATCGCCAAACGCTATGGTGACAGCGGCTTTGGCGGACATCTCACCCTCAATTTCCAGGGTTCGGCAGGTCAAAGCTTTGGCGCGTTCTTGCTGCCCTGCATGACGCTGACCCTCGAAGGAGAAGCCAATGATTACGTGGGTAAAGGCATGCATGGCGGCGAAATCATCATTCGCCCCTCGGCACAGGCAACCTATGATCCCTCAGAAAACGTCATTGTCGGCAATACTTGCCTCTATGGCGCAACGGGCGGGACGTTATTTGCCAGAGGTCAGGCAGGCGAACGGTTTGCAGTCCGCAACTCTTTCGGCAAAGCCGTGATTGAGGGCACGGGCGACCACTGCTGCGAGTACATGACGGGTGGCGTCATTGTCGTATTGGGCAAGGCAGGCCGCAACGTCGGTGCAGGCATGACAGGCGGATTGGCCTACTTCCTAGATGAAGATGGCAGTTTCCCAACCAAGGTTAACCCTGAGATTGTCAAAGTGCAGCGGGTAGTTGCACCAACGGGCGAACAGCAGCTTAAGGAGCTAATTCAAGCGCATGCTGACAAGACGGGCAGTGCCAAAGCTCAGCAAATTCTCGATCGCTGGTCAGAGTATTTGCCCCAGTTCTGGCAGGTGGTACCTCCTTCAGAAGCCGACAGCCCTGAAGCAAACCCCAACGCCTCGACAGAAAAAGTGCTAAGTCCGATTCAGTAAGACCTCGATCAGAGTTTTGAATTAAGGTTAATGGGGGCACAGTCGCCATCAACCTAATTTGCAGAGGTAAGATAGCGCAAAGCAAAAAGCGGGAGGCATTGCCTCCCGCTTCTCGTGCATCAGTCTTTCGTATACCAGTATGTCTTTGCACCTTGGAGACTAAGCAGAAGGTTAAAGCTAGAGGCTATGCCCTATTGAACAATATCTGACGCCTTATCCTTGATGCTGCGGACGCTCTCTTCAGCCCCGACCGAATACTCTTGACCAAACTGCTTAAAGGCTTCCCCTGAATCCCGAATGATGTTGCCGATCCGCTCATCTAGCGGTACACCGTCTCGGGCTTCTTGTTCAAACTCTCCAGTTGTTTTGGGTCTTTCGGAGTTGCGATCGGTTTCCTCGATCCGGTCACGCATCCTTTGCCCTAGTGAGTTATCTGAATAATTAGGATTAGCACTACTCAGGGGTAATTTGGGAGAAGCTACAGGTGATGCAGTTGCTAGGTTGGGATAACTCATCCAGGTCATTGCTACCAGTGAAACCGCTAAAATTGCGGTGAAAAAACGCTTGCTCAGCGTGTAAGTGCGATCGATCGCGCCAAAAATAAAACTTTTCATGCCGTATGCCTCTGTGGGGTCTTAAAGTGGAATCTAAACTCTTCTGAGTTTTGTCCTCTTCCCGTAACAGAATAACGAAGACTCCATCTCTAACCCTCTGGCAAAAGTTGTATCCTGATGCTTTATAGCTGTGTCCACAACGGTTAGGACGAAGGCATTTTTAAGGCGCTCTCCACGCACGCTCAAAACGTTCCTAGCCCGATGATGACGGCTATAGGAAAGGCTGATGGCTTTCCGAAAGATCCCTAGTCAATAGGAATAACTCGAATCGGATCATCCTCGCTGGGTGCCTTGGAGTCACTTGACGGCGGTGAATTCTCCCCAAACCAATCGTTGACTTTCTGCTTTGCTGCGTCCTTAACCTCAGGCGTGATGCAAAGCGCAACCGCCCCCAAAGCGGTCACCAGCGTCGCCAGATCGTCGGCATAGCCTGTAACGGGAATAAAGTCGGGGATGGCATCTGTGGGCAAGACGAAGTAAGCCAAGGCCGAATAGATGACGGTTTTTGCCCATAGCGGTGTTTCAGGGCGCTGAGCTGCATAAAAGAGAATCAACGCTTTTTCGATCACCTCTTTTCCCGCAGTGCTCGCGAAGCCTTTGAGCTTTTGCCAAAGGTCTTGATCGGGTGCTGAACCTTGCGCCTCTGAACTCTGTCCAGCACTTTGCCCAGCACTTTGCCCAGTAGATTTTTCCGCCATGTCGCCCTCTTATAAAACTTGCCTGAGTTTAAAACTTATTTGAGTTGCCTTGACTCAATTTAGCGTGCAGTTCGGGCGATCGGGCGTTGGACAAGGTCAGGATTTTGCTAAAGCTACAGTGCAGATTTCATCCCAGAGGTTGATGGGTTGAGTTTAAGAAATCATTAAAAAAATCTGTTCGATATTATTAGTTTCCTGAGGTGAAACCTGCCTCACGGTAAAGAGTTCACGGTTTTTATGACACGCTGTAAAATCTCAAGGTGGATGAATCGCTTGGGTTAAAGTGCGGGTAGGTTTGTAGTTTTGACAAAAAACAATCCCTATTCGATCGCGCCTCTGACTTTGGACAATAATGCATGGTTTCCTCACACAATCTAGAATCTTCCAATCTAGGATCTTCGCCCGATTTAGAACTCTCGACTCTTCAACTTGAACAAAATCAGGACGCTGAATTCAATCCTGGCAATGGCAAGAGCGGCAATCCTAACTCTTTATCCAATACAGCCGAAATCAGTACAGCCGAGCTTCAGGGCGCGATCGCCTCCTTAGAGACATCTGGGGTGTATGTGGCAGTACATGGACACTTCTACCAGCCACCCCGCGAAAATCCCTATCTCAACGCCATTGAGCGCCAGCCCAGCGCCGCTCCTTTTCATGATTGGAATGAGCGAATTCATCAAGAATGCTATCGCCCCAATGCCTTTGCGCGAGTCGTCAGCGAACAGGGCGCTTTGCTGAGCATCGTCAATAATTTTGAATACCTCAGCTTCAACATTGGGGCGACGCTGATGAGCTGGCTAGAGCGCCATGACCTTGAGGTGTATCAGCGAATTCTAGAAGCCGATCGTAAAAGTGCTGAACGTCTGGGTGGGCATGGTAACGCGATCGCTCAAGTCTATAACCACATCATCATGCCCCTGGCAAACGATCGCGATAAGCTAACCCAAATCCGCTGGGGGAAAGCTGATTTTCGATCGCGGTTTGGGCGTGATCCCGAAGGCATGTGGCTGGCAGAAACAGCGGTTGACTACCCGACCCTAGCGGCTCTGGTGGCAGAAGGGATCAAATTTATTGTTCTGGCTCCCTCTCAAGCGCAGCGCTGCCGACCGCTGACTCAGGTCGCAAATCCTGACGCTGAATGGATAGAGGTTGCTGATAACCAAATCGACCCGACCCGACCCTATCGCTGTTACGTCAAAGGTCTAGAGGGCGATCGGGCGATCGACATCTTTTTCTACGATGGGCCGATCTCGCGCGATATGGGTTTCAATGATGTGCTCAACAGCTCTCATCAGCTAGCAGACAGAGTGGGTGCGGCTGTACGGCAGGATTGCCTAGCACAGCTAGTATCTGTGGCGACCGATGGCGAAACCTTTGGGCATCATCGGGGTGGCACTGAAAAGGCGCTCGCCTATGCTTTTACCGAAGAATTTCCTCGGCGGGGCTGGACAGTCACCAACTTTGCCCATTATCTCAGCCTTAATCCGCCAAGCTGGGAAGTGGAGCTAAAGCCTGTGACTGCGTGGAGCTGCGCTCATGGCGTCGATCGCTGGCAAGACGACTGTGGCTGCGGGGGCGGGGGCGACTGGCACCAGAAATGGCGAAAGCCGCTACGGGAAAGCCTGGACTGGCTGCGCGACCAGCTTGTCAAAGTCTACGAAGAAAACGGCAAGAAGCTGTTCCGTGATCCCTGGAAAACCCGAGATGAATATATTCAGGTGATTCTCGATCGCACGCCCAGCACTGTCACCCGCTTTTTATCACAGCACCAAACCCACAGACTCAGCATTGCCGAACGAGCCGATGCCCTGCGGCTGCTCGAAATGCAGCGCCATGCCCATCTGATGTACACGAGCTGCGGCTGGTTTTTTGATGAACTTTCCCGCCCCGAAGGCACCCAGATCTTGCGTTATGCTGCCAGGGCGATCGAGCTGGCGGGCGATGTGTCGGGCATTCAGCTGGAAAAGGGCTTTATCAAAAGGCTGGCCTCGGCTCCCAGCAATGTGACGGAGTTCTTCCAAAATGGGGCAGACATCTATCGTCAGCTGGTGCTGCCTTCTCAGATCAGCCTAGAGCAGGTGGCGGCGCACTATGCCATCTTGTCGCTCTTTGGCACCCGCGATCAGCATGTCTACTGCTATGCCGTCCATACTTTGGACTATCAGATGCAGCGGCTGGGCGCACTGACGCTGGCCGTAGGGCAAATTCAGCTCACATCGGAGATGACGCGAGAAACGAGCCAGATGGCTTTTGCGGTGCTGCACCTGGGCGGCTGGGATTTCCACTGCTGTATTCAGTCTTTTAGCGGACGGCGTGCCTACAGCCAAGCCAAAGAAAGCCTATTCAATGCTTTGGGGCAAGCTAGCGCTGCCCAAACCATCCTGACAATGAGCCGGATCTTTGGCAGTCAGTCTTTTGGCCTGCAAGATCTGTTTGCCGAAGAGCGGCATCGGATGATGCACCTGCTCAGTCAGGAAACCCTGACCCGCCTTGATCAGCTCTATACCCAGGTCTACCGAGACAACTATGGGGTTTTAATGGCATTTCACCGAGATGGGCTGGAAGTGCCGCAGGAGTTGCAAGTGGCAGCAGACATTGCCATTAGCCATCGCGCTATCGACTTCCTCCAGACGCTGGAACGGGAAACGAGCGACTTTCCGTTCAACGATCCGCAGCTTTGCCAGAGCCACTTAGCCGAGCTAGAGGCGATCGCCCATGAAGCAGATCATCTGCATTGCCAGATTAAAATGCCGCAGATCAAGCAAATTCTGGAGCGGCTAATTTGGCGATCGCTCTGGTCGATTTTGCCTGCTTCTAGCCTACTCGACTCTGAAGCAGAGCTGCTAGAAGGGCTGGATTGGGTGAAGCGCTTGATTGAATTGGGCGATCGGCTGCATTTATCGCTGTCGCTCGATCGCGCTCAGGAGCTATACCTTAGCCATTTGCAGAGCCGTAGCACGTTGCCGTCTCAGGCACAGTTTCTGGCGCTGGGAGAGAAATTGGCGATCGATGTCAGCCCTTGGCGAACGGCACACCCTGAATAAACCCCAAAGCCCTCTAACATAGGATTACAAATTAATTAACCTGTAATAGTTTTTTGGAAGTGCAGCGCGGAGCGGCACTTCCAAAAAACTGTTGGATTTTATTTAATCCATGATCCATAGCCTTAGATATAAAAGGATTATTCATAAATCCGGAGTTCAGGAACCTAATACAGTAGAATGCGCGTAGATTCAAGGACTCAAGAGGAAAAAACAGCCATCATGGGGGAAAACAGCAAGCTGCTTCAGACATTGGCGATCGATATTGGCGGTAGCGGTATCAAAGTAATGGTTTTAGATGAGCAGGGCAACCCGCTGTCCGATCGCGATCGCGTGGAAACGCCACAACCTGCTACCCCCAATGCAGTGCTTGCCGCCATCGTAGGGCTGGCAAAAGAGAAGGAGTTCGATCGGGTGTCGGTTGGGTATCCCGGTGTTGTGCGGCAGGGCATCACTGAAACGGCAGCTAACATTAGCCCAGAGTGGATTGGGTTTGATCTCGGCAGTGCCCTTACCCGCCATTTGGGCAAGCCTGTGCGAATCGTCAACGATGCCGATATGCAAGGGCTAGGGGCAGTTTCGGGTCATGGCGTCGAGATGGTGATTACGCTAGGCACAGGTTTTGGTTCAGCTCTGTTTCTCAATGGCAAGCTAGTTCCCAATCTGGAAATGGGGCATCATCCCTTCCGCAAAGGCGAAACCTACGAGCAGCAGCTTGGACGCGCTGCCTTAGATGAAGTCGGCAAAAAGCGCTGGAATGAGCGCCTGGGGAAGGCGATCGCCACGCTTGAACACCTGTTTAATTACGACATGCTCTACATTGGCGGGGGCAATACCAAAAAGGTTGAGCTAACGCTGCCTGACAATGTCAAAGTGGTTGCCAATGTCTTGGGGTTGCTAGGTGGCATTGCGCTTTGGAAAGAGTGAGTCGTAAGACTTGGCGATCGCTCCAGAAATTATCCCGCTTCGCAAGATGGGCTATCAGCATCTAGAACGCACATATGGAAATCCCCGATCGTGATGACCGGGGACTTGTTTGGTGTGAGGAGTGCGTAATTGAAACTATATTTAAGATATCGATCGCCCATGACATTCAAAATACGCGCCTGTGTCGGTCTTGTGACAATTGCAGAATTGTCCCCCAGAAGGCAGAGTAGCGTAATTTAAACAGCCGAATTGCTTAACCGATGGAGAGCGATCGCTGTGCCGATCGAATTCATGGGCGATTTTGGGCTGAGACATGAATTAATCGTTGATAGCTTAGCAGCAGTACGGACTCCGTGCTCCTCAAACCCTGGCTGCGGCTGGGGCTTTTTTAACGCTGCGGTCGCCGGGATTGAACTAGCAAAGGTGCGAGCCATCCAATGGGGTTAGCCAAAATGCCGTGAGCTGAAATGCTATGAGCCAAATAAGTGAATCAGCAAGGCGAACTACGGTATGCTTCACCCGGAAGCAATAGGAACTTGGGCATGGTTGAGGAGAAAGTTGAGGCGCAATTCTCGGCGGTACTGCATGTTAACCCAGTCAAAGGAGACGATCGCGCCACAGGTGAGCCTTTGGAACCGCTCAAAACGCTAACGGCAGCTTTGCAGCAGTCGGCTTCAGGAACCGTAATTCACCTGAGTCCTGGTGTGTATACGATCGAGAGTGGTGAAGTGTTTCCCCTTACGATCGCGGCAGGGGTAACGGTAGTGGGGCAACCTGCTAGTCGGGGGAGAGGCGTTGCCATTGTCGGCAGCGGCGAGTTTAATAGCCCGTCCTTTGCGCTTCAGGCCGTAACGCTGCTGATGGCAGGTGGGGCGCAGTTGCGAGGCGTGACCCTGACGAATCCGATCGCCAAAGGAACGGGCATCTGGATCGAATCGACTGAGCCAACGATTGTGAGCTGTACCCTGCGTCAATGTGGACGAGAAGGCATTTTTGTCACAGGCACCGCCCAACCCGCGATCGCCAACTGCCTATTTCAGGGAAATACGGCGGGTCTTGCCTTTGTTCGTCAAGCCAAGGGCGAAGTGCGGCGCTGCGTGGTTTTAGACAATGGCATCGGCCTGGCGGCAAGCGATGCTGCGGCTCCGCTGATCGTAGAGAGCCAGTTTGCCGAAAATCTCTCAGGGCTGCGGCTGTCGGGCACGGCTTCTCCAGTTTTTCGCCACAACACAATCGAGCTAAATGTGCAGGAAGGGCTGGCGGTGTTTGGGGCAGCTCAACCCGATTTGGGCAACCCTCAGGATGCCGCAGAGAACTGTTTGAGAAACAATGGCGGCTATGACCTGTGCAATCACACTGCGATCGCCCTGATCTCAGTGGGCAATTTGCTCAACCCGGCTCGGGTGACTGGCTCTGTTGAGTTTCCGCCTCTGCAAAAGTTTGCGCCCATTGGTGAGCGATCGCCTGCTCTTTTTGCCAAAGCCCAACCCCATTGGGCAAACCCTTTTGTGCAGGCTTTAGCCAGCCAGAACAGGGTGGCTGACTTCGATAACGGCTCTTTTCAGCCTGCGGCACCGCTGTCAGCAGCAGATTACCGGAGAATGCTTGGCGATATGCTGAGCTTGCAGCCCCCTGCGGAGGGTCTTTTGCAGTCTGAAGCGCCTCTGACTCGGCTACAGGCGATCGTCACGCTGGCTCAGTTGCTAGACTTACCTTCAGGCTATCCCGGAATTCTCTCGGTCTACCGCGATCGCGCCCAAATTCCCAGCCAAACTGTGACCGCAGTGGCGGCAGCCACCCAAAATCGTTTGGTAGTTCTGTTTCCGCAGCGCGATCGCCTTAATCCGCTAGCGCCGATAACCCAAGCTGAAGCAGTTGCCATGATCTGCCAAGTCTGGGTAATGCAGGGCAAGATGCAGGCGATCGCCTCACCTCACATTGTCTATCCCTCGCCGCATGGGGTGGCCTTTGCCGATATCCAAAGTCATTGGGCTAAATCGTGGATTCAGGGTGCCGTTAGTCAAGGCTGGCTGGGGGGCGATCGCGGAGGCAGGTTCAATCCTGATGTGCCGATGCCTGTGGCGGAGTATGCCGAGGCTTTGAACCCATGCTTTGGTGTTGCTTTGCCAATGGCGGATCGGATGGTTTCACGACTTCAGGTGTGGCAGTCGCTTTTGGCCGCATTGCCGCCGCAGGTCGCCCCGCTTGACCTGCTCGATCGCTACTCAGATGCCAAAGATCTGTCGCCATCCGAGCAGGAGACGATCGCGCTGGCGACCCAATTACGGTTGGTGATTAACTATCCGCAACTGCGTCAGCTCAACCCGCATCAGGCTGCTACACGAGCTGAAATTGCGGCGATCGGCTATCAGGCTTTGGTGCAGTTGCGGTCTTGTGCAGCGATCGCCTCTCCCTACCTCATTGATCCGGATCAGCCCAACCAGCAGCAGCCCAGAGGCTCTGGTGCTCCTGTCGGGATTGTTTTGCAGGTGAATGTTCCTCCTGCTAACTTTCCCAACAGTTTGCTGACATCGCAGCTGCCGACTCAACCATCGGCTCCGCTGTCAGCCACCGAAATTGTTTTAGCGATCGCGCAAGAGACGCTTAGCTTGCTTCAGTTTCAAGGGGTAGAAGCTTTGCTGAGGCGATCGACCGATGAGCCAACCTTGCCTGATTTGACCCAGATTTGGATTAGCCTTCAAATGGCGGTTCCCGATCGCCCGCCAGAGATGGATAGCCTGGATGACATCAACGGCATTGCTGTGTCTCATCCGGCCGACTCGCGGGAGAGCGCCCATCTGGCTCAATTACTCCACAAAACCATCCTGCGCCACATTGATACCCGTAGCCACGGAGTACAGCCAGACACAACTTGGGCAACTCCCATCCCGCTTACTTTGCCTATGAACTGTATTACGGTTGGCTTTGCCACAGGCCGGGAAGACGCTATTAACCTGAGCGATGCTGAATACCGTCGCTGTATGGCACGGGCGATCGCCGAAGGCATTTTGCGCTATGTCCAATTCACTGCTGCTGAGGGCAGCTAGAATGTCCAGCTTTCTTACAAGTGCTTAACCTAAGATTGACAGACGATGGGATTCAACTCATGATTCAACTGTCAACGTTATGGAGCGATCGACTGGTGCATGAGTTAGTTCGAGCCATACATCCTTTTCTTGTCCCCATTTGCTTTGTTTTTGCTTGGGCGATCGTTTTGCTGACGGTGTGGAGCATCGTTAGTTCAGTTTGGGTGGGGGTTGCCAGCGCCAGACAAATGCATCAGATCCCCTGCGCTGACTGTCAGTTTTTTACCCAAAACTACGCTCTCAAATGCCCTGTGCATCCTTCTAAGGCACTTTCAGATGCGGCGATTAACTGCCCTGACTTTGAGCCACAAGCCTACGCTCATTCTTCTAACAGCGATCGCTAAGGATCGCAAATTAATAGTCTGTAATAGGTTTTTCCTGCAATAGTTTTCTGGAAGCTCGACACTTTCAGAAAACTATTGGGTTTTATTCCATCCATGATCCTTAAAGATCTCTGGATCGATCGCATTCTTCTACATCAAATGACCGCTCTATGCTGATCCAAAAACTTCTAGATTGTCCAGAATTTGTGGCTGGAGATGGAACTCAGCTGCGAGAGCTGCTTCATCCTGACAAGCAAGCGGTGGCTATTGGCTATAGCTTGGCTCATGCGATCGTACCACCCGGACAAACTTCGCTTCCTCATGCTTTGACCACCACTGAGGTGTACTACATTTTGAGCGGGGTCGGTGAAATGCACATCGGTGACGAGGTACAGCTTATAGAACCTGGCGATGCAGTTTACATTCCACCCCATGCTAAGCAGTTTGTCCACAATCATGGCTCAGAGCCGCTGATATTTATTTGCATGGTTGATCCCGCATGGCGCAAAGAGGACGAAATTATTTACTAGAAGCATGAAATGAAAATTTAAACATGCTTTAATATACAGAACTTTAATACCGAAAGTTAGTACAGTTCCAAAGGGAAATTACTGAGGCCTCCAAGCTTTATTGATTTAGCCTACAGATCAGTTTGTGCCACCTTGAGAGCAGGTGTTGTGCGGGGTGAACCGGGGCTAGATTTGCACAAGAGTGACCTCAAAGCTTCTTAAGGAAACCTGTAAGGGTTGAGAGAATTTGCCGAATGGGTGGGTTTATAAAAAAATCGAGCCAAACGCAAATTTTGATTAATATTAAATGGCTCAAAAGGCATGGCTTCTCGTTGAGTCATGGCTTTTGGGGATAGTTGCACATCTCGGGAGGGTTGACCATACATGTCTCAATTCATGCGCCGGAAGCCCAAAAAACGGGCAGGACGGCTAGCCTTTCAAAGGCAGCTTCAGGGGCAAGCGGGTCGTAGATCAGTCAGTCGTCGGCTAACGGCAGAGCTAAGCCAATTTAGCTTTTCTACTCTGTTAGAGAAGCTGAAAATGATCCCGTCTTTGTCGCCAGCTTGGAGAGCCTGCGTGCCTTTGGCGGCTTTGATCGTAGTTGTATTTGCTTACTCTGCTTCAGCTCAAACGGGTACCAAAACGGTAGAACAGTTAGAGTCTGAGCTAAAGGTGGGCATGGACACCATGTGGGTGATGATCGCCGCGATGCTGGTGATCTTCATGAACGCTGGGTTCTGTATGTTGGAGACTGGATTTTGTCGGCAGAAAAATGCCGTTAACGTCCTATCCAAAAACCTCATTGTGTTTGCGCTGTCAACGATCGCCTTCTGGGTGATTGGCTTTGGCCTCATGTTTGGCAATGGCAACGGTTTTATTGGTTTAGAGGGTATTTTTGGCTTAACTGGCGTAGACAACAGTCCGGCTATAGGCGATGCCTACCAAGGAGCCTACGGTTCTTTGAACTGGACAGGGGTTCCCCTTGCGGCCAAGTTTTTCTTCCAGCTTGCGTTTGCTGGAACCGCAGCCACGATCGTTTCGGGTGCTGTGGCAGAGCGGATTAAGTTCTTCGACTTTTTGATCTTTAGCCTTCTGCTTGTGGGCATTGCTTACCCCATCACCGGACACTGGATCTGGGGCGGCGGCTGGCTGGCGCAAATGGGCTTTTTTGACTTTGCTGGCTCGACCGTTGTGCATGCGGTTGGCGGTTGGGCAGCGTTGATGGGCGCTGCTTTCTTGAAGCCTCGTTTGGGCAAATACAATGCTGATGGCAGCACCAATGCTCTACCAGGGCACAACATGAGCATTGCCACTTTGGGCTGTCTCATCTTATGGCTCGGCTGGTTTGGCTTTAACCCTGGCTCAACTATGAGTGTAGGTAATGGAGCCGCAATCGCTCACATTGCGCTGACAACCAACATGGCTGGAGCGTTTGGCGGTGTAGCGGCAACGGCAACGGCATGGCTGGTGTTGGGTAAGCCTGACCTGTCTATGATCATCAACGGTATCTTGGCAGGTCTCGTAGCCATCACAGCTTCTTGTGCTTTCGTCACTCTGCCTGCTGCGGCAGTCATTGGGGCTATAGGCGGCATTTTGGTCGTCTTTGCCGTCACCTTTTTCGATCGCATCCGGATCGATGATCCAGTAGGTGCAACCTCGGTTCACTTGGTCAACGGTATTTGGGGAACTCTGGCGCTGGGCTTATTTGCTGTTGGCCCCAGTGACGCTCCTAACGCAATTTACAGTGCTGGCCCTGCGGCAGGTCTGCTTTTGGGCGGCGGCTTCGGTCAGTTGTGGGCGCAGATTGTGGGAACTTTGGCAGTTGGCGGTATGACCGTTCTGCTTTCCTCCATTTTCTGGCTAGCGCTCAAGGCTTCGCTCGGCATTCGGGTTTCTCCAGAAGAGGAGTACATGGGTCTCGATATCAGCGAGCATGGTATGGAGGCTTATAGCGGCTTCGTCAAAGATGCGAGTGGGTCTGCTGGTGCTTCATCTACGGTAGGTACTGCCTCTGGTTTGGCTGATTTCTAGCTGATTTCCAGGCGTATCTCAGACCATAGGCGATAGATCTATAGACCTTACTTAAGACCTTAACTTAGGGCTTTGTACCACATGGCGCAAAGCCCTAAGTTTTAGGTCTTTGGTCGTTTTGTACGGCTAGAGGCACAGGTGTAAGGACGAGGACAAGTTGCCCTGCGTAAAACGCAATGAAAATAGTTTTCACCTTGCAGAAAATTCAGTTCAGGGTATGATTGGCGATGTCAAATGCTGGTGGGTGTCCCCGATGAGTTTTGAAGTTGTGCGCAATCGTCGTTCTGCCCAACGACTTGGCGATCGCCGTCTTCGCTCGGCGACTAACTTTTTCAAGTTTTCTCCCCTAGTGCTGCAAATGCAGCTTTTGCCGGGTTGGGTGTTTTTGTCATTAGCCATCAATGGGCTGTTGGCGGCAGCACTGGTGATGGTTCTGGGGCGATCGTCTCTATTCGCCACTGCCGCAAATCAGACTTCTAACCAGAATTCTAATCAGGCTCCTGCCGATGTGGCTGCTCAGCCAGAGGTGAGCTACTCTCCCTCGCCAGTCGTTTTAGGAGAGCGCCATCAGCTCACCTATCAGCAGTGGGTTGACCAGTTGCGGCAAGAGGCAAAGATTGCAACCGATCAAAAACCCGATCGCTTAACGGTTTTGGCAGGCGACTCCATTAGCCTCTGGTTCCCCCAAGATCTGCTGCCGACGGAGCGATCGTGGTTGAACCAAGGCATTTCGGGTGAAACCTCTGCCGGACTGTTGAAGCGGCTAAGCTTGTTTGATCAGACTGTCCCTGAAACTATCTTTTTGATGATTGGCATCAACGACCTGATCAAAGGCATTGATGACAAAACCCTGCTGGATAATCAGGAAAAAATAATTCGTGATCTGAAAAATAACCACTCAACCGCCCAGATTGTGGTTCAGTCGATCTTGCCTCACGGAGGCGATCGCGTGAAGTGGGAAGGGCGCGATCGCCTCTTGGCAATTCCGACGAGCCGCATTCATAGCCTCAATCAAGAGCTAGAGGCCATTGCCCGCCAAGAAGGGGTTTACTACCTGGATCTTGAATCTGTGTTTGCCGATAGCGAGGGTAATATAAAGCCCGATCTGACCACCGATGGTTTGCACCTTAGCCCCCAAGGCTATCAAACTTGGAGCATTGCTCTCCAGGTCTATAGCCGCGAAGTGCTAGAACCCGATCGCGAAAAGGCACAGGGCTAGAGCAAAGTCTCAGCATTGTATTTCATATCGGGGAGTTTGCGCCCTGCGGGCGCAAACTCCCCAACCAAAACCCGAAAACTGCATCCTTGGTTTGATACGCTGAGATTGGTAGGACTTGACCAATCATGAAACCCACAAAAACCGGGATGGACACAAAAGCCTTTAAGCGATCGCTCAACAGCTCTGACCTCTACCACCGTAAAGGCTTTGGTCACGAGGCAGAAGTCTCTGGGCAGATGCAGTCGGAATATCAGAGTGATTTAATCCAACAGATTCGAGAGAATAGCTACACCCTGCAACAGGGCGACGTGACCATTCGTTTGGCAGAAGCCTTTGGGTTTTGCTGGGGGGTAGAACGGGCAGTTGCGATGGCCTACGAAACGCGTCAGCATTTTCCGACTGAGCGAATTTGGATTACGAATGAGATTATTCACAATCCCTCAGTGAATCAGCGCTTGCGACAAATGCAGGTGGGATTCATCCCCGTTGAGGCAGGCATCAAAGATTTTGGGGTGGTAGAGCAGGGAGATGTCGTGATCTTGCCTGCCTTTGGAGCCAGCGTTCAGGAAATGCAGCTCCTCAATGACAAAGGCTGTACGATCGTGGATACCACTTGCCCCTGGGTTTCAAAAGTTTGGAACACGGTTGAGAAACATAAAAAAGTTAGCCACACTTCGATCATTCACGGCAAATACAACCACGAAGAAACGATCGCCACTAGCTCTTTTGCCGGAACTTATCTGATCGTCCTCAATCTTGCAGAAGCCCAGTATGTTGCTGACTACATCTTGCAGGAGGGCGGATCTCCAGAAGAGCGGCTGCGTCAGCGCGATGCCTTTATGGCTAAGTTTAGTCGGGCTTGCTCAGAAGGCTTCGATCCCGATCGCGATCTGCAATATGTGGGCATTGCCAACCAGACCACGATGCTAAAGGGTGAAACTGAGCAGATCGGCAAGCTCTTTGAGCATACGATGATGCGGAAATATGGGCCTGATCAGCTCAATCAGCATTTCCTCAGCTTCAACACCATTTGCGATGCTACCCAAGAACGGCAGGATGCAATGTTCCAACTGGTCGATGAAAAGCTCGATCTAATGATGGTGATTGGCGGCTACAATTCCTCCAATACAACCCACCTTCAGGAAATCGCCATCGAACGTGGTATTCCTTCCTATCACATCGACAGCGCCGATCGCATCCTCTCAGGCAACCGCCTAGAGCATAAGCCGCTGCACCGAGATCTGGAGATTCAAGAAAACTGGCTGCCAGCAGGGGCGATCGTAGTCGGCATTACCTCAGGAGCCTCTACTCCTGACAAAGTGGTAGCGCAGGTAATTGAGCAAATCTTTGCGCTCAAAGCGGCAGTGCATAGGTGATGCCTCAAACGCGTCAAGGCATCGGGGCATGGCGCGATCCTAGTAGGCTCCTCACAACATTAGAATCAGGAACTTTTTGGAGAGCGTGCGGCTCCGCCGCACGCTCTCCAAAAAGTTCTTGCCGTTACTTCTGTGAAGATCCGTAGAAAAATAAACAGGGCTAGAACATCGCCCCTCATTCTCAACCTCTAACCCTTGTGTGATAATGGCTAACATTCCAAAATGCCAAGTTAGCCCCTCATGGGAGTTTGTCACAATGCACAACTTTTTGCCGATCGCCTATTTTGAAAATCAGTTTGTTCCATTTGAGGAAGCAAAAGTGTCCATTGCCACCCATGCGTTGCACTACGGCACAGGGGCATTTGGCGGCATGCGGGGAATTCCTGACCCTCAAAATCCAGATCAAATTTTGTTATTCCGGCTCGATCGCCATTGCCAGCGGCTGAGCGACAGCGCTCGGTTCTTAATGTACGATTTGCCAGCCGATAAGATTCAGAGCACGATTGTTGAATTTGTTCAGAAAAATCAGCCTTCTACCTCCTTCTACATCCGCCCCTTTGTTTACACCTCCGATCTGGGCATTGCCCCTCGACTGCATAACATTGAGAAAAACTTTTTTGTCTATGGGCTAGAGCTAGGCGACTACCTCTCTCCGGACGGGGTGGCCTGTCGCATTAGCTCCTGGTATCGCCAAGAAGACCGCAGCCTGCCGCTACGGGGCAAAATTAGCGGAGCCTACATCACCTCATCGCTGGCGAAAACCGAAGCCGTAGACTCTGGGTTTGACGAAGCGATTTTGATGAATTCTCAGGGCAAAGTCTGCGAAGCTTCAGGCATGAATGTCTTCATCGTGCGGCAAGGCAAGCTGATCACGCCGGGATTTGAGCAGGATGTTCTAGAAGGCATTACGCGCGACAGCATTTTGACGATCGCCCGCAACCTGGGCATTCCTGTGCTTGAGCGCCCCATTGATAAAACAGAATTGCTGATTGCCGATGAAGTGTTTTTAAGTGGCACAGCAGCCAAAATCACCCCTGTGCGTCGCGTTGAAAGCTATGAACTGTCTACCGATCGCCCAATTACCAACAGCCTGCGAGAAAAGCTTTCTGCCATTACCGAAAATCGGGATGCCGACTACAAAGACTGGGTGCATGTGATTCCCCTTAAGGGAACTTAGGTTCTGGATTTTAAAGTGCAGCCAAAGCCTAAAATAAAACTGAATCATCGAGTGCGGTAGATTTAGGATCTAAATGGGTGGATTAAAAATTTAGCCGCTTGAAAGTTGAGCCATGGGAGAATACTTGATCCGGCAAACTGTCCAGCGAAAAAGCTTTGAGTTTGCGCTCAGCGTCATTCGGCTTTATAAAAAATTGCAAGCGCGGCAGGAGTTTATTCTCTCTCCTCAATTGCTGAAAAGCGGCACGGGCATTGGCGTCAGCGTGGAGGAGGCGATCGCCGAACCTAATCGAGATATCTTTGTCGATCGGGTGATGCTTGCCTCTAGGAGTGCCCGAGAAACGCGCTACTGGCTAAAGCTGCTGCAAGAATCTAAGTTGGTCGATGTCGATGTCAGCGGCGAATTGGTGCAAATTGACGATCTACTCAACCTTCTCAGCCACTTAACGCCTGACTCTTAACTCTTTCGCTTCTTTATTAGGAGCCGATAGGCAAATGGGCTAGAGCTAGTGGCTCCTACGAAGAAGGTTTATTGCTATGGGAAAAATTAGGGTAAAAACTGACTCAAAGGATACCTCTCATGGAGGATGCATCCGTTATTCTATGCAATAGAGCTGGTAACAAAAGTCGTTTGTAATTTCAAACCCATTCATCTTTTAACTCAGCAATCTCCAATAAAACGATCCAATAAGATCGCAGGAATGCTTGAGGTCTTTGGCTTAAGATGAAGTTAAGGGAATCGATAGAGCTGCCGGAGATGTCAATATGTTGGTCATCGTCATGGAGAATCAACTCCTTCCCACTCACCAAGTGTGTCAGGCTTGCCTGATGGCCGATCAGAGCGGTCAGCCTCGTTGGCAGCCCGGAAAACTTCGCTGCGGCCGTGCTCTGACGCAAACCACTGACAACCAGCCTGAGCAATATGAGTGTCAAATGGGTTTTCGGATTGCCAATATTGACTGATAGTTAAGCCAAGGGCTGGCGCATCGCTTCGCACATCACTTCGTAACTTGTGGCGATCGCAGCAGGCTAACAAAACTTTTGAAATTCCTCAAATCTCCAAATACTTGAATCTCATAGGCTGGGTTAGTCAGGCAATCAATATTTAATTTGTGGCCTAGTCACTAAAAGTAGCCGAGAGCACCCATCAAAAATTGGGGAACAAAAATTGCTTCGATCGCTACATTTTAGATAGATATTGGTGATCCTGGGTGCTACCGCTCTGCCAAAAGTAAAATGCGCAATGCCCGGTTTCTCCTCCGGGGTTTAGATTGCGTTATTCTATATGCTTAGCACTGTTGACCAGGCTTTAATTAACATAGGTTTTAAGTTATTCCTCTGGAGAGTGCAATATGGCTTTGCCCGGTTCTACGACTCCCCTCGATCGCTTCTTTGCTTGCTTGCCCTATCTTTTGCCGCTTCTGGATGGATTAACCTTTGCAGGGCCATTCTTTCAACAGTTTCCTGCTCTTCAGCCTATCCTCTTGCCTCTGATTCCGCTACTTAGCATCTATCGGGGTGTTCCTTTTATGGGACTAATTATTTTCTTTGCCTTATTTTTGCTGGTGGTTAGAAACGAGAATATCTCGCACTTCATCCGCTTCAATGCGATGCAAGCCATCCTTTTCGATATTGTCTTGGTCGTGTGCAGCGTCACTGTAGATTACGTTCTAAAGCAGATATTGGGCGGAGGACTGCTGCTCGATACGCTGTTTAACGTTATTTTCTTGGGTACGGTAGCTGCGATCGTCTATTCGGCAATTCAGTCGGCTATGGGACGCTACGCAGAAATTCCAACCATCTCCGATGCAGTCTATATGCAGGTGAGATAGGCATACAGGTGAGATAGTCAGGCTCAGCCTTTGACAACTATTCGGCAACTCGTTTGACAATTGCAGGTCAAGCCCTCTTTAACGAGCATTTGACTGGACGATCGCTCGACCCTCAACCGCTAAGGCAGAGGTCGAGCAGCAACCGTGTTTTCTAGAGAGCCGATCCCCTCAATTTCGACGCGGATGCGATCGCCCACCTGTAGTGCCCCCA
The DNA here is from genome assembly GCA_036703255.1 of Coleofasciculaceae cyanobacterium. Classification (GTDB taxonomy): domain Bacteria; phylum Cyanobacteriota; class Cyanobacteriia; order Elainellales; family Elainellaceae; genus Drouetiella. The sequence goes on along the minus strand of DATNPL010000034.1, from coordinate 14,645 downwards.
CCCCTTCGGGGGTGCCCGTCAGCACGACATCTCCGGGCAGGAGTGTCATCACCTGGCTAATATAGGACACCAGCACCGGGGGCGTGAACACCATCGTGCTGAGCGTTGCAGACTGTGCTGGCTTGAGTGCATCATTCAGGAAAGTTTGGAGTCGCGCTTCAGGGCTTAGCTCTCGCACAATCCAAGGCCCCAAGGGGCAGAAGGTATCAAAGCCTTTTGCCCTGGTCCATTGGCCGTCAGTTTTTTGTAGATCTCTGGCGGTGACGTCGTTAGCGATCGTGTATCCCCAAATCTTGGTTTGTGCCTGCTCAGGGGTGCAGTCTACGCAGCGATCGCCAATCACCAGCGCCAGTTCTCCTTCGTAGTCTACACGCGCTGACTGAGGCGGATAGTAGATAGTGGCATCGGGGGCAATCACCGTCGTTGGCGGCTTCAAAAACAGCAAGGGCTGCTTCGGTACTTCATTGCCCAGTTCAGCCGCATGTTGGGCATAGTTTCGCCCGACTGCCACAATCTTGGAAGGCGCGCAGGGAGCTAGCAAATAGTACTCATGGGATTCCAGCACTTCGTCAGTGGGCTGCCCGCTCAGCCAGGGAGGTGCATCTAATACCTGTACTTTGCGATCGAGCTGAAGCAGCCCGTAGCAGAGCTTTCCCAAAACCTTTTGAAGCCGAACGTAGCGTTGCGCCATAGTAAATTATCTCTATCCTGGTATATGATTGTAAGTCCTTGCTTTTGATTCAAGAACCTCCCCCCAGACATTCAAACAGCCGGAAATCACAAACTAGTGCAGTTAGCTCTAATTTTCAGTTGTTTCGGTTGCATGTCAAAGGGTTGAGTAACAAATCTTGCTGCAAAAGCCTTATGTCCATAAGGAGAAAATATCCGTGCCGCTTTACGAAACCATGTACATTCTGCGTCCTGACTTAGGGGACGAGCAGACCGATCAAGCGATCGAGAAATATCAAGCCATCCTGCGAGAGCAGGGAGCTGAAGAGTTAGAAACTCAGCATCGGGGCAAGCGCCGTCTAGCCTATGAAATTCAGAAGCACCGTGAAGGCGTCTACGTTCAAATGAACTATACAGCAGCCGGAAACACGGTAGCCACCCTAGAGCGGTCTATGCGCCTCAGCGATGACGTGATTCGGTTCTTGACGCTCAAACCCGAGCCTCCGGTTGTAGAAGAGGTCGCTGAAGCTTAGCCGATTTGCAATTTTTTAGGGGGTGCGAAGCACCCCCTAAAAAATTTAGCCAGAGTAACGCTGACGACTGGCCTAAGACCAACCCTAAACTTGCCAGACGCGAGGCATACAGACCGATCGCCCTAAATAGATAGGACGCAGCAAATTCCAGGCCTGGGTAAACCACTGACGGGCTTCAGCGGTAGAGTTTCCACGGTAGCGACAGAGCAAGCCAGACATGAGGCGAGTGACTCCAATCTGGCTAGAGGAGGCTCGGCTAGAGGGTGCCTGACCAGATGGGAATGCCGCAGGCGGGAATAGCGATCGAATTTGGGTCACGAGTTCAGGCGAAACCGTTTGGCCGATCAAGGCAAAGCTGCCGATGACTGGGCATTCTGCTAAGCCGTGAGGGCTGACTAGCATTTCGCTACCGCCCACCAAATACTGAGGATCAATCCACAGGGGGCGACCCTGCTGCCAGACCTGAGTGCGCGATCGCCACTCGCCCCCCAAAAACTTTTCGCCGCGAGCCGTCCGCCCCAATCGCGTAATGTCCCACCCAACCCAAGTTGCGCCCGGAGCTAGGTCAACCTGCAAATCTTGACGATAAATTGCACCATCAAAGACGATCGCCTCTTGGGGCAACCATTCTAGACAGGCATCAGCAGCCAAGTGAATCTGGACAGTTTGGGTAGCCTCTGCTCCGCTACTGCGATAGACTTTGGCCGCAGCCGCCGTCGTGATTAACGCCAATGCGCCCGGATTGAGGTGGATATCTAAGGAAAGGCGATCGCCTCCCACAATGCCACCTGCTGTATGCAGCAGTACAGTATGGCAGACCTGGCTCCCTTCAGGGTAAAACGGGCGCTGCACTTTGAGCGGAGCCTGCGTTTGGCTGCGGCTGATCGCAGTTTCGGCTGCACCGTCCTGATTGAGGCTGCGGCTAAATTCTATTTGCAGCTGTCCATGCCAGCGCTTGGAGGCAGAAGACAGGAGATGCGGCTGAGAAGGATTTAGAGTCAAGGGGCGATTGGGTTGATGGATACGGCCAAGCTTGCACGCGAGTGATGCAAAACTTAGAATAGCAGCTCTGCCGCTTGCTCAATCAGCATCAATGAGGGCATTCCTCGGGGCAGTTGCGGCAAACGAACGATCGTCTGGACTGAGAAATCTGTCGATAACGCTTGCTCCGGCTCAAATCGGTTGTGGACAATGTAGTGTTGGCTCACGCCCAAGGTGGCCAAAGAGTGCGTCAAGCGTTCGGCTTCTAAAACGATCGCTGACTGTGCCTGGAGTACGCCCACAAACTCGGTGTGATCAGCATCTTTGAGCTTCTTTTGGGTTTGCATAACGCGCTGGCGCAGGGTGCGCAGTCGCCCCATGAGTTCGGTGCGACCCACCACATCTTGATATTTAATCCAGAGTTTGAAAATCCAGGCCAGCCAGTCGGCCAGAGCGGTCGGCATTTCTAGAAATCGCAGCAAATGTCCCGTAGGTGCAGTGTCCAAAACGATCAGATCCTGTTCGCCTCGCTCTAGCAGCTCCATAACCGTGATCAGCGACAGCATTTCATCAATGCCGGGGAGCGCTTGTGCCACAATCTGCCGCCATGCTTGGGGCGTATAGGCAATTTGCAGCGACTCGTCGCCTGTATCGCCGCTCATCATTTCTGCCAGCTCCCACAGATAATCTTCGCGAAACTGCTCCAGAACCTGTTTTGCATCTATTTCTTGGGCGCTAAGGTTTGCCGTAATTTGGGTCGGCTGGTGAGCCAGCGGCATTGCCAGAGCATCCCCCAGTGAGTGAGCGGGATCGATAGAGATGACGCGAATCTTTTTATCAGGGTGATCTTGGGCTAAGCGCCACGCGATCGCCCCGGCTACCGTTGTTTTGCCTACGCCTCCTTTGCCGCCCACCAGAATCAGCCGTCGCCCTTGAACCAAGAAATTGGGCAGGCTGGGCAGTAGCTTAGTCGGTAGAGAAAATTCTGGCTTGACTGCCGGAGCCACCAGCAGAGCCGCATCCAGCGGCTGGAGTTGAGAGAGGAGGTGGTCGATCGCCGCAAATCCTACAGGTTCTTGAGGCTGTTGAGGGATGCCAAAACTAGGCTGCACGCCGATCGCCTCAAATTTTTTCAGCAGATCCTGCTGTTCTGAGGTGGGGCGATCGAGGCTAAGGTGATTAACAAACAGCCCACCTACCGGAATCTGAAGCGGGTGCAGCGCCTCAATAAATCGCCGAGTTTCCAAATAGCTCATTGGCTCCGCTATGGCTACAACACAGCAGGCCGTTTGCAGCGGGTCTTGTAGAAGCTGCCGTCCAGAAGCCAGATCGGCCTTCATCTCGGATAGGAAGCGATCGCTCTCATCGGCGGTGTAGCGTCCGGCAAAGCGCTGCTTCATCACCCGGTGCTTCTCCTGAAATAAATCTAATGCGCCCAGAAACCCATCTAGAAAATCCATGAGGCCAAACAGATTGAGGGTATGCCCACTAGGAGCCATATCGACCACAACGCGATCGGCCTCTTGCTCCCGCAGCAGCCGCTGGATCTCTAAGATGCCCATTAGCTCATCTAGCCCCGGCCAGCTCAGATCCCAAATGGGGCTAAGGTCTTCGCCTTGCACAAAGCTGCCCCGCTCCACCAAAATTTCTAGAACCTTGCCGTAATCGGCTTTGAAGGCTTGCAATAGCGCTTGAGCATCGAGCGATCGCACCTGCAAGTTGGGCAGATCAGACAGTGCCGTGGGGACATCGCCTACAGCAATCTGCAAAACATCACCCAGCGAATGAGCCGGATCGGTAGACAGCAGAAGAATGCGCTCTGTTGGAAAACGCTGTGCCCAGTTGCGAGCAAAGCCACAGGATAAAGTAGTTTTGCCCACGCCTCCTTTGCCGCTAAAGAGAGCAAGGTGTAGAGGATCAAAGTGATGCATAAAAGTGGCTCATGAAAGGGGCTGATCAATGACGCTGATCCACAGGGTTGATCCATAGGGTGGATAAAAAGTGGATGAAATTATTAACAGATGTCCTCCGAGAATCTACGGGTCTGGAATCCGCTACACAGCTTAGGCTTATCGGTCAATCAACGCTTAGAAACCCTGATGGAACTAAGCAATGATTGAACAAAGACCCAAACCGTAATTCTCGTGAGGATATGCAGGAATGCACGCGCAGATCTTGCATTCACAAATCTTGTATTTATTGTTCGTCTTCATTATTCCCACCCTTGCGTCCATAATTGCGTCATAGAGCGATCGTGCCGATGAACCTTTCCCTGAACCTTTCTCAGTCCGGTGGTGTACAAGGCCTTAGTCGCGATCGAGAGCTTGAGCAGCTTCAGGCAAAGGTTGCGCTTCTAGAGCAGCTTTTAGAAACGCATGAGCAGGAAACCATTGAAAAATCCAATCGCCTCGAAAAAACGATGGCCGCACTCCAGGCTCATGCGCAGAGGCTAGCTGTCTCAGAACAGGCGCTGCGCCACTCAGAAGCAGCCTCCAGACAGCAGTCACAGCAGCTCACGCAAACGCTGCATGAACTCAAGCATGCTCAGGCTCATTTAGTGCAAACCGAGAAAATGTCTAGCTTGGGGCAAATGGTGGCAGGGGTTGCCCACGAAATCAACAACCCTGTCAACTTTATCTACGGCAATATCTCTCCCGCTGAGCAATACATTCAAGATTTACTGACGCTAGTAGAGCTATATCAGCACCATTACCCCTGTCCGGCTGCCGATATTCAAGACACCATTGAAGAAATCGACCTGGAGTTTCTTAAGCAAGATCTGCCCAGCCTGCTGCAATCTCTGAAACTTGGAGCCGATCGCATTCGCCAGATCGTGTTGTCCCTTCGCAATTTCTCACGCTTAGATGAAGCCGCAAAGAAGCCTGTTAACTTGCATGAGGGCATCGACAGCACATTGCTCATTCTGCAAAGTCGGCTAAAGGTCAGGTCTCACCGTCCTGAGATTCAAGTCATCAAACAATACGGCAATTTGCCCCTAGTCGAGTGTTTTGCAGGGCAGATGAATCAGGTATTTATGAACATTATCAGCAACGCTATTGATGCGCTGGAAGACGCTGCTGTGTCCTTGCAACCGACGATTACGATCGCCTCAACCCTAGAGGGTGAAATGACCAGTGCTGCGGTAGTCCTGGTTAGCATCCGCGATAATGGGGCAGGGATAGAAGAGGCTGTCAAAGAAAATCTGTTTGATCCTTTTTTCACGACAAAGCCGATCGGCAAAGGCACAGGCTTGGGTCTATATATTAGCTATCAAATTGTGGTAGACAAACATAGCGGCTGTTTGAAATGTATCTCAGCACCCAGTCAAGGGACTGAGTTTCAGATTAGAATCCCCCTGCGAGCAAGTACTTAGGTTTGGAAAGAGAATCATAGCTGTAGCCATTACGCTTAGGAAATTTTGTGGTTACGCGGAGCGTAACCACAAAATTTCCGCATCTTAAACACTTGCGACTCTACCGATAGAACACTCGATCGCCCTTTCCTGCCACAAGTTTTTTACGGCTAATCACGGCCAATCAATGGCATGATTTGAGCCGTCATATCTGCAAGCAATGCATCAAGAAGGGGAACATTAAGCTTGAGCTTGTCAAAGTAGAAATGCCAGGGTGAATCTTCTCAGGGTGAATCTGCTATCGGCCTTTGACCACAGCCAGATGCCACGTTCCATGATCAAACCCTGTGCCTCAGTTGGGACAACGTATGCATGACCTGACCAAATTTACACTGAAAAGCATGACGGAGTGCGGTGCTGAGCTGCGAAAGCTAGGCGCTGGAGCCAGCTCTATGGAAGAAGTGAGCAATCGCATTGTTCGCTATCTCTATGAGAGTTTTGTGGATGCAGAAACCCAGCAGCCCGCTTTCGCCCTCGTTCGCTTTTTCAAAACGCACCCCTATGGTGAGCTTGAAGCCGAGCTGCAACAGGTCGTTGCCCAGACGATCGCCGCCATGTCAGCCCAATCGCCCGATCAAAATCTCAAATGCCTGACGCTCCTGGCCACTGCGGGAGATCAGCCCCATTGGGAATCTCGACAAACCTCACAAGGGCATCAGGCCATTCCCTTAGCTAGCGAACAAATTGTGGCGCAGTCGCCAATGATCTCTCAGCTGATCAAGCAGTTTGGCTTAGAAATTAGCAGTGTGCTGTCGCCCGATCCAGATCTGCTAGTCGATCTAGAACAGAAAACTTTTAATGTTTTTCATGTGCCAATGGCGATCGCCAGTCCTTATGTGCCTGCGCAACAAGAATTCGTCATCCCTCACGGCATTCAGTCGGTTTTGGGATTTGGTGGTATGTTACCTTCCGGTAACATTATTGTGGTTATTCTCTTTTCAAAGATTTATATTCCTAGAGATACGGCAGACATGTTCAAAACATTGGCGCTCAATACCAAGATGGCGGTATTGCCGTTCGATCGCGGCGTTATTTTTAATCCGTGATGCCAGAAACGCTTAGAAATTGGGATTACTAACCATAGCCGTAGCCACTTTTCTTGGGAGATTTTGGGTGGTGCGCGCCGCCCTAACCTCCCCGCCCTAACCTCGCTGTCTACAGCTATGGAAATTAGGATTATTCGAGAGAATTAGCCCATCTGGATCAGTTTATTTCATGATCTTGCAGGCGGGGGGCGAAGAAGGAAATGACCGATCGCTAAATGGCTATTCAGGAAACTTTGAGGAAACCCCTGAGGAAACAACCCCGTGAGTCAGACAGGGCAAAGCATCGAAGTTGAGCAGCTCAAAGCACAGATTGATGCCTTAGAACAGTTGTTAGAGGTCTACGAGCAGGAGACCATTGAACAATCCAACAGGCTGGAAAGAGCCATGAAAACGGTTCAAGAACATGCCCAGCAGTTGGCTCATTCTGAAGCCGCTCTCCAAGTCTTGAAGTCTATTTTGGACAGCATGGGAGAGGGGGTAATGGTGGCCGATCGCCAGGGCAAGCTGCTGTTTGTCAATCCGGCTGCTGAGCAGATTTTGGGCGATCGCCATGTGCTATTCCGCCAAAGTGGAGAAGGAGATGAGCCTGTAGAAGGTTTATTCTTGCCCGATCGGGTGACGCCTTACGCGATCGCAGATTTGCCGCTGGTTCGGGCGATTCATGGGGAAGCTGTAGACTCCACCGAAATCTATGTGCAGCCTGCTGCGGAGAGCACAGAACCGAAAGCATCCGATGCCAAAGGCATTTGGCTGCGGGTGACAGCGCGCCCGATTCGCGAGCAAGATGGCAGCCTGCGAGGGGGTGTCGCTGTTTTCCACAACATCACAACGATCAAAACCACTGAAGATGCGCTGCGCCAATCAGAAGCGCGATCGCGGCAGCAGGCACACCAGCTAGAGCAAACGCTGATAGAACTGCAACAGACGCAAGCCCAGCTTATCCAAACTGAGAAAATGTCTAGTTTGGGGCAGTTGGTCGCGGGAGTGGCGCACGAGATTAACAACCCTGTTAACTTCATTCATGGGAATCTTTGCCCTGCTGAGGCTTACGTCCAAGACCTGCTGGGATTGATTGAGCTTTATCAACAACACTATCCTCATCCCAATTCAGAAATTCAGGCAGAGATTGACCGGATCGATCTGCCCTTTGTCACAGAAGATATCCCTAATTTGTTGCGATCGCTCAAGATGGGTACCAATCGCATCCGTCAGATTGTCCTGTCTCTGCGCAATTTTTCTCGACATGATGAGTCAGAGATGAAGCCTGTGGATATTCATGAGGGCATCGACAGCACGCTGATGATATTGCGCGATCGCCTCAAGTCCAAATCAGAGCTTCCAGGCATTCTGGTACACAAGACCTATGAAGCATTGCCCTTGGTGGAATGCTATGCGGGGCAGCTCAATCAGGTGTTTATGAATATTTTGTCGAATGCGATCGATGCTCTAGAGATGAATCTGGGCGATCGTTTATTAGAAGCGCCTGTAGCCCCCTATCGCGCGTCTGAGATGCCCACCATCCAGATTCAAACAAAAAAGACAGATTCTCACGTCATCATTTGCATTGCGGATAATGCAGGGGGTATGCCTGAATCCGTTCAGGCAAGGCTGTTTGACCCGTTCTTCACCACAAAACCGATCGGCAAGGGCACTGGGCTAGGGCTTTACATTAGCTATCAAATTGTTGTGGAGAAGCATGGCGGCACGTTGAACTGTGTGTCTGAACTGGGTCAAGGTACAGAGTTTTGGATCAAAATTCCGCTTGTGCCTGTCGCGGCTGAGCGGCAGCCTCCTTTGTTCGATCGGATGTCGCTTGAGTCAAAGCCTCAAATTCAGCGATCGAGGTAAGGAAGTCCCATTCATCTCTGAACTCAGCCTCTGAATCAGCTTTTAAGGTTGGAGAGATTGATTCTGCTCATTTTTCAGGGTACGCCTCTTTACAAAAGAATGCAGTGTATGAATGGCGATCCCCAACGCAGAGTTCTAGCGTCTAGACTGGATGCACTACCCAGATGCGATCGAAGCGGATCGGACCCGTATGCCGGACCCCATGAGTGATTTATTCAAAGGATTTGAAGAATTTGTAGAGTTTCTCTCTACCCTGGATGAGAAAGTTGAGCGCGGAGAATTTTGGTCAGATTTTCAGGTTAATGCCCGCACCAGCAGTATTCCACGTCAAGGCAGCATTCCGCGCAACAATGTCAGCCGCCCCCCTGGCTATGCTAGCGCCTCCTCGCCCCGCACCCCTACCCCCGCTGACGATAGTGTCATCATTTCGCCTCCTACAGATGACCATCGCGACAGTCAAGATTCTACTGCCCGTGCGTCTTCTCGCACGATCGGCGGATTATCTGAAGTTTTGAATGAGTTGCGAGAGCTGGTTGAAATTCCCCTGAAGCACCCCCAATTGCTCTCTAAACTAGGACTCGAACCTCCCCGAGGCGTTTTGCTAGTGGGTGCGCCCGGAACTGGCAAAACGCTGACCGCACGAACGCTGGCGGAAGATCTAGGCGTAAACTACATTGCGATCGTCGGCCCTGAAATCATGGGTAAATACTACGGCGAGGCAGAGTCGCGTTTGCGCAGCGTCTTCGAGAAAGCGACCAAGGCGGCTCCCTGCATTATCTTCATCGATGAAATTGACAGTTTGGCTCCCGATCGCGCCAAGGTTGAGGGCGAAGTGGAGAAGCGCGTCGTGGCGCAGTTCTTGAGCCTCATGGATGGATTTGCCAAAACGAAAGGGGTGATCGTATTAGCGGCCACCAACCGCCCTGATCATCTTGATCCGGCGCTCCGCCGCCCAGGGCGGTTCGATCGCGAGGTGCAGTTTCGGGTGCCCGATCGCAATGGCCGACTGGAAATTCTCAACATCCAAACTCGCTTGATGCCGACGGATGCCACCGTCAATTTGGGGACGATCGCCGATCTAGCGGTAGGCATGGTGGGCGCTGATCTAAAAGCCGTCTGCCAAAAAGCCGCCTATACAGCCTTGCGTCGTCAAGTACCTGATTTGCAGGCAGTTCACCCTGAAACCATGACAGTGACGCAGGCAGATTTTCTTCAGGCCATCCGGGAAGTTAAGCCTTCAGTGTTGCGATCGCTAGAGATCGAATCGCCTAACGTGAGCTGGGAGGATATTGGTGGTCTAGAGGCGGCTAAACAAATTCTGCAAGAGTCGGTAGAAGGGGCTTTGCTTTATCCTGAGCTATATCGACAGACGGGCGCAAAGGCACCCCGAGGCATCCTGCTCTGGGGCGCACCTGGAACGGGTAAAACGCTGTTGGCAAAAGCGATCGCCTCGCAAGCGCAAGCTAACTTTATTGCGGTCAATGGCCCTGAGCTGCTGAGCAAATGGGTCGGAGCCGCAGAACAGGCGGTGCGTGAACTCTTTGCTAAAGCCCGACAGTCCGCGCCTTGTGTGGTGTTTATGGATGAAATTGATAGCCTTGCACCCGTGCGGGGCAGTTTTCAAGGCGATTCAGGCGTGAGCGATCGCGTGGTGGGTCAGCTTTTGACGGAGCTGGATGGGCTGCATGGCTGTGCCAATGTGCTGCTAGTGGCCGCTACCAATCGCCCGGATGCTCTGGATCCAGCGTTGCTGCGGTCAGGGCGCTTAGATTTGCAGCTCAAGATTGATTTGCCAGATGAAATCAGCCGTTTGGCTATTTTGCAGGTACATAATGGCGATCGTCCCCTGACCCAGGTCGATTTGCCCTATTGGGCAGCGCAAACAGAAGGCTGGAACGGAGCCGATTTGGCTCTGCTTAGCAATCAGGCAGCTCTGCAAGCCGTGCGGCGCTATCGTGCTCAAGGTCTAACCGATCCCAGCACTATTCGCATCACAACGGATGATTTTACGGCAGCATACCAGGCGCTGCTTGAGCAAAGACCTTAGGATTGCAGGTGAATTAACCCAAGATTTTTGAAATGGTAGCTACCGTTTCAAAAATCTTGGGCTTTTTGCAAGCTACTGAGATTCGCTGTCTATTGCTGATTCATTTACATCTCGGTATAAATCCCGCAGATCTTGTTTGGTCGTCCGACGAGAGGGGCGGCGGTATTTTTTCCGATCGAGCATGGGTTCTGTTTGCACCTGTCCCTCGCTGCGATTCTTTGCCTTTGTTGTAGACTCAGCATCGCCCGATCGATTGATTGCCGTTTGGTAAACGATCGCCTCTTCTAAAAACGTCAGGTAATACTCGTAACGCTCCCACTCTCCCCGCACAACGCAGTTTGGCTCATCTCGGTGGAGGCAGTTGCTAAATTGACAGGAGGCTACCGCTAGCCGTTGACGGGCTTCAGGAAAATACTGAGCGAGATCAACCGGAGCGCAGGCCAGATCGGGCTGATTGAAGCCAGGGGTATCTGCTATCAGCCCGCCTGAAGGAAGCTGGAACAGCTCTACGTGCCGGGTGGTGTGGCGACCTCGGCTCAGCTTGCCCGAAACGGTGTTAACGCGCTGAGTGGTGTCAGGAATGAGATAGTTCGTCAAGCTGGATTTGCCCACGCCCGAAGGCCCACAAACCACCGTCATCCGATCGCTCAAATGGCTGCGTAGCGCATCAAGACCGAGATTGGCACGAAGGCTGACAATTACCGGGTCATAGCCCCAAGCCTGAAGGCGATCGCGCCACTGCTGACGGGCAGTAGCCGTAACCAGATCGCCCTTGTTGAGACACAGCAGGACAGGTATCTCTGTAGACTCGGCCTTGACCAAAAATCGGCTGAGCTGAAATGGATCGATCGTCGGCTCCTCTAAAGCAAAGACCAGCAAGATCTGATCGGCATTGGCAATCGGCGGGCGATCGAGTTCTGTATGCCGGGGCAAGACCTGCGAGATGGCCGCCCTGCCATTTGCCCAATCGACTTCTTCGACCTGAACGCGATCGCCCACTGCCACCTGCTGACCCATTTTTTTGAGGCGGGTGCGGCGGGTGCAGAGCAGGGTCAAATCTCCATGCGCAGGGAGTTGTTCATAGGCATCAAGCTCACGGGTATCCAGGCGCACCCAGTAGTAATTGGCCTGTACTGCTAAAACAATGCCCAACAAAGCCTGAGATTTTGTCTGCTGAGGTTCTCCCTGCTGAATGCTAATCTGAGCCTCCAGATCATTTCCGCTCTGATCGTGGCTCATGAGATCTCGGCTCAGCATTCAGAGCTGGCAGCAGCGGCAGCAGGACGGCGAACCTGAACGGCAAAAAAGTCAGCGCGATCGGCAATGTGCTCAATGCTGTAGCCTTCCATCGTCAGGCTATCGGGTACTTGCTCCATAGGTTCTCCAGGATCAAGCCAGACTTCTAGCACAGAACCAGGCGGCATCTTTTCTAGCCGCAGCTTTGTGCGGACAAAATTGAGCGGACAGGGGGTGCCGCGTAAATCAAGCTGACCATCGGGTGAAGAGACTTGGCTCATCCGCGAAACAGCCCCCCTAGAAACTCATTGATGCCGCCTCCCTTGCTAAGGCGATCGCCCCGAATTTTCGCCAGCTTCTCCAATAGCTCTCGCTCTTCAGTGCTAATGCGAGTCGGAATATCAACGATGAGCGTAATCAGATGATCGCCTCTGCTCACCGGATTGCCCAGTCGAGGCACTCCTCGGTTTTCAAGGGTAATCACAGTATTGGGCTGCGTACCGGGCGCGATCGTCACTTCTACTGCCCCATCTACCGTGCTAACCTCAATGCGATCGCCCAAGACCGCTTGCAGATAGCTAATTTTGACTTCTGACAGAATATTGATGCCGTCGCGCTGGAACTCTGCATCTTCGTTGACAAACAAGTAGACGTACAAATCGCCCGCAGGCCCTCCCCGCTGACCCGAATCTCCTTCATTAGAGACTCTCAAGCGAGTGCCGTTGTCTACGCCGGGTGGGATAGTGATTTTGAGCTTCTTGGCTTCCTGCTTCTGCCCTGCGCCACCGCAGACCTCACACTTATCTTCGATTACCTGACCGCTACCATTACAGGTTGGGCAAGCCGAAACCTGCGTAAAGCTACCAAAGGGGGTGCGGGTGGCACGACGAACTTGCCCAGCGCCGCTGCAAGTCGAGCAGACGCGGGGCTGCGTTCCAGGCTTTGCGCCCGAACCCGTGCAGGTAGTGCAGGTTTCTAGATGGCTGATGCGAATTTCTTTTTCGCCACCAAAAATAGCCTCTCGGAAATCCAGCTTTAGATCGAGGCGCAGATCATCTCCCCGAACAGGGCCACCTCGCCGCCGCGTTTGCTGCTGGCCGCCCATGCCGCCAAAGCCGCTGAAAAAGCTCTCAAAAATATCGGCAAAGCCGCCCAAGTCGCTAAAGTCTTGATACCCAGCTCCGGCAGCGCCAGCGACACCTGCTTCGCCAAAGCGATCGTATCGGGCGCGTGTCTCAGGCTCTGAGAGCACCTCGTAAGCTTTGTTAATTTCTTTAAAGCGCTCTTCTGCCCCCGGATCTTTGTTGATGTCCGGGTGGTATTTACGCGCTAGCTTGCGGTAGGCACGCTTAATTTCCTCTTTGTCTACACTGCGAGGAACGCCAAGGATTTCGTAGTAGTCACCTGCCATAAAGCGCCAGTTCGAGGATAAAGGGGATTAAGAGTGCAATTACACCTACGATAGAGGCACGCGCCCCAGGATGACAAGGCTGGATTACCGAATCTCCTACCGAATCCCTGATGGGGTTCCTCGGCAGTTTCCTCGGCTTTTCAGGTCTTAAAAATAATTTTTAGCGAGAGAGAAAACTTTACAACTCTCTGACAAAGAACTATCTCTAATGCAACACTGCTCTTGCCTCTATCCTAAGCCAACGGTCTATTTTCTGTTCTAGGCTCTGTGTTGAAGATTGGATTTCTAGCGCGAAGCCTTGAAAAACCATCTTCAGACAATTCACCTCTAAATCCTACTCTAAGGTACGCTCTAGCATGAGAACACCTGAACCGACGACAGGGCTACGGGCTAGCAGAACGCCTTCTGAATTGGTCAGTTCGAGCTGATTGAACTTGAGCTTTTGCGATCGCTTCAAGACCTCATTGGCTAATTTGTCTTGCTGGTCAGGGTCTAGGGCATACCAGGCATTGCTGAGCCTCACCTTGAGGCGATTATGGCGGCTGGTTCGGACTGATTCCACCAGACCTTCAGAATAGGGTGTAGCAATCTCTGCAAGCTGATCTTGAATTTTGATCAGCCGATTAAAATCAGCGGTCTGAGACGGCTTAGCAGGAGATGAATCACTGGGCAATCTATTAGGCAAGCCACTAGACGGCACAGAATAGTTTGGAGCTTCGACCAGAGCAGGCGGCTTTCCGGGCAGCAGCGCGAACGTAATGGAAAGGAAAGATAAGACAAATAGCAGTGCGATCGCCGTCAAGACTTGATCGGGCAGCTTGGTTTTCCAGGGTTCTGGCAATCCTGTCCGCAGTTTGGGCAAGATTACCACCCACCCAGATTGAATAGCCTTTAGCCCCTTGAATAAGAGCTGTGCCAGACGACGCAGCAGATTAAATGCCAACGGCAGGGCGGCAAACACAATCGCCAAAAGCTGCCCCATCATGCGGAAGAATGCCGCGACCTTATTGCCAGAGGGCGTCGGTTGCGCGGGCTGAGCGGGCGGCTCTGTGGGGCGATCGTCAGGAGGCTGAGCTTGCGACATAAAGTTCCCTAAGAATGGGGCGGTTTGGTTTCACCTTTATTTAGATCTTGCCTCAGATGTTGGGCAATGAAGTTAAGAAATATAGTTTTGTCTGAGTTGGCAGCAATTTTTGATTCAGTAAATTGATTCATGGCGCAAGCCATATGTGAACAAGGGGGCGTTGCCTTGTGAACAAGGGGGTGTTGCCCCACGCAGTGGTTCCACCCCTCACGCCGCTCATAATTGGTGAACGATCGCCATACAGCCATCCTAGATAGGAGATGAACAGTAGCCGTACATAAAAGCCTTGGGAAAAGCAAAGATTTGGCAATGGGTAAAGAGGTGAAACAGAAACTTGACTGACCCAAACTGTTTGCACAAACGGGCATATTTGCGAAT
>DATNPL010000020.1:0-26824 GCA_036703255.1 Coleofasciculaceae cyanobacterium | reverse complement strand
CCCCCCGCAGCCGCGTCCATACCTTAAGCTCGTTTCACTGGCGTCTCACCAGTTCGGGAAAGCATAAAATAAAAGCGGGATCAATGCAAGCGTACTGAGAAATTTGTTACAGCTTTTGTCAGGATTCTTTGATGTTTGAGGAGGGGCGATCGGATGGGTGTTGCAGATGTACCGGAGATCTTCGGCTGCGATCGAGCCTGAAAACAGGCGGAACAATCCTTACAACTCACCCAGATCGGCATGTTGTGCGGAAATATTCTTGCGAACCACTAGATTTAGAATGATATGTAGAAACCATCTAGCTACCCACCTAACTTGGGGTAGATATACAGAAACTTTCCATTGAATAACGAGTTATGTAGCTCAACTTTTTGGATAGAGCCTTAGCTACAGAGTCATCTGGCATGGTTTAAGATTAAGATGCCTTTCAACTGTTAATTAAGCATGGATTCGTTTTACCTTGAAAAGTGGGAAATATGGTATACATTCTCAACTTACCTTAAAGCCAACATAAGCAATTTAGAAATAGTAGCTAAATTACTAGTTGAATCTGAAATTGCAGATTGTTGCGTCATATCTAGCGGTGAAACCTTTTGTCGAACTGATAATGGCATTGTCTCAGGCAAAACAGTCCTTGAGTTATCAGGTGACTTGAAAAAAGTTTCTGCTAAATTTGAGGTGAATTCTGTAGGATCGGCATATTTTACTCCGTATGCAAGCGAAACTTGGCTGATTGGAGTGCAGTTTTTGTATGGTGAAGCTCGACAAATCTCTCAAGGCAAAGAACTCCCAACACCACATCTTCGGGCTTTTTTGGAGCCAATTTGTCTAATAAAGAAAGAAGAGAGAATTACTAGACTTTATCCAGTGATTGTTCTGTATCAAAGTGGTGTTCTGCTCATTGAGTTTCGTATGATAGCCCCAGACGATTCTATTGAGCTTAGTGACTTTATTCGTAATTATGTCAATTTACAGGAATATGACTATGATTTCGCCATAGTCCCAACTGCTATTAGTGTTTTAGCTCCGGAAGCTTATCAATATTACTCCAATCCGAAAATTAATATCTTTCAAAGACTAGATCTTCTAAAGAAGAAGAAGAAACAGAAAAAAGCACTTCAAACTTTAGCCGAAAAAGTTAAGTTTGGCGATTTTGAATTTGAGGTAGCACCACTTTTTGGTACAGAGAAGCAAGAGACTATTACATCTGTAGCACACACCTTATTTACCATTGTAGGGTTTATTACTCAAAGCCCTACTTCATCTATTAATTTATTAGTCAAAGGAATTCCACAATTGCCAGAAGTAGGGGAATATTGGATTGGTAGACCTCATATACATTTGGTTCAGCATAGCAATCAGTTAGATAGTGCTTCCAGTAATGAGGAATCAAACAAGAAACTCTTTGGTCGAATACTAGCGCGTGTTCCAGAAGCAAACGGTGATTTTTCAATCTACCTACCTTCAAATTCACGTAAATTTGAAGATTATGCAGCTTATATCACGCTAGCGGCGACCTTGTGGGTTTGGTCTAAAAGTGGATTAGAGCATCAAAGTCAATGTATGGATCTTAATAGAGGCAACTTGATATACGAGCATCAAGTTCAAGTTGAATTGCTCGAATATGGTTTTATTCTCTATAAAAGTCTTGTTGAGAAGTCAAAAACACTGAGAGAATATCCAGATATTCTGTCTATCAGAAGAGATCTCGTTGAATTGAAATCGAAAATGCTTGAAACAGCTCCTTATGGCGAGATTAGAGACTTGCTATCTAAGGGATGGGAACAAATGAATATAGAAGCAATGCAAAGTCAAATTTCTGAAAACTTGTCAATTCTTGAGAGTGAGATTAAGTTCACTGAGTCTAAACAAAGTGATAGCTTTAGAGTTTTTCTAACAGTATTTGGATTGATTGCTTCTGCATCTTTTGCCAGATCAGTAGTTAGCCCTTTCTGGAAAGCTCTTTCATTATGGTTGCCGTCAAATGAAAACTCGGCTGAGCTTTTCCTGGTTGGCATTTCAGCTATGCTCGTTATATTTATAATCTTCTTTCTAAAGCGTTTTATCTACCGATGATATGTTGAGGCTACAATGATTGCTCTTGTTTGTTGGCTATGCCGCATAACATAACTGCGTTGGTGTGGACGACACAAAGGTTATCAGTGAGAGTTCAAGGTTATTTGCCGCCGCATAACTTCGACGTTGGGCTGCTTCATATCCTGTTGAGGACAGTGCTTGAATGCTATCTGTGAGCCTCTTGTGCTGTGATAGACTCAGCATCAGATGAGTAGTCTATTCAAGCGATGCTTGTACAAACCAAAGCCCAAGTGCTAGCTCTGCTCCAAGAGTATCATCAGGAATTACACTGCTTTGAAGTGAAACGTTGCAGCGTTTTCGGCTCGCTTGTCCGTGATACTGCAATTCACCCCCAAAGTGATGTTGATATTTTGGTTGCTTTTGAGCCAGACCAGAAGACGTTTGATAACTTTATACACCTATCCTTTTTTCTAGAAGATCTTTTTGGCAGAGCAGTTGACCTCATCACTGTCGAGTCATTGAGTCCTTATATTAGTTCGCGTATTTTAGATGAGGTCGAGTATGTCTCTCTCGGCTCGTGAATATCTACAGCACATGCTTGATGAGACGACTTACATCATGACGAGTTCTGCGAGTTTAGATAAGACAAAATTTGTGCAAGATGCAATGCTGAAGCGTGCTTATGTTCGTAGTATTGAAGTAATTGGTGAAGCTGTCATCTGTGGCGCGGGCAAGTTGGAACGATCGTTGAGACACTATTTATCTACAAACTCTCAACTGATGGGATACTACTCACCCGTCTGTTTTTTCATATAGATAAACAGAAAATACCGCAAGATTTACATGACATCCATGAAGCTGAATCATCAGAGATATGGGATGACGGTGCTAAGTATGGAATTTGGCAGGTTACTTCACGGAACTGGTCATATCAGTTTGCACTTCATGCAATCTGTGAAGAACTAGGAATTCCTGAGCTTGATTTTGTTGTCGCAGAATTTGCTTATTTAGATAATCAAAATTTGAAAGCAGCAGCGGCAGCAGTAGAGCGGTTACTTTCAGATATTTCCGATGAAATACCAACTTTGTCCAATCATGAGAACAAAAATCCGATTTGGTGGTTACATGAAACTCCATTCAGAGAGAAGTTTTCACCTGATGCACTTCACCCTACCCGCTAAAACAAACTAGAATTCAAGTAAATCCTGATGGAGTCAGACGTTATGCGTCCAACAGTTTACTACTTTGAGATTCCCGTCAGTGACCTAGAGCGGGCAATCACATTTTACAGTGCAGTTTTGGGTTGCGAGTTCGATCGCGCTGATGTTGACGGCAACCAAATGGCTAACTTTCCAGCATTAGAGGGAGGATCGGGTGCATCTGGGGCTTTAGCTAAAGGAGATAGCTACATCCCAGGTACGCAAGGAGTTCGAGTTTACTTTGACACTGAGAGCATTGACGAAACCCTTGCCAAGGCGGTTGCTGCGGGTGGAAAGGTGCTGTATCCCAAAACATCCATTGGTGAGCTTGGCTGGGTGGCTGAGTTTGAAGACAGTGAAGGCAATTGCATTGCGCTGAGCCAGCCCTTATCGGACTGAAGAAAGATAGAGTATCCCTTGCCATAGCTGGGGTGCGTGCTTAACGGGTTAACCGCTCAGCAATCTTAATGCACCGGAAGTTAGAGCGGATCATCAACTGCGGTGCCGCATCAGTAATGTCTCGACCAAGCATTGCGCTGTTTTCAACCGTTCAGGATCATCAGACTGTGCAACCCAAGCGGCCAACTCATTCAACGAACCATTGACTAAGTGAGCAAAACCCTCTGCATCAATTGTGTTTAGCTGCTGCTCAGCGACAGCTATCTGAATTGACTTATGGAGCAAACCAAAGCCATATTGATCAATTTCAGCCAGGTCATCTGCTGCCAAAACGGCTGGAGCCTCAATAAAGACCAAACGCCGCAATTCATCCTGCTGAGCGACTTCTAGAAATGCTTGGCAACCGACTACTAACTGCTGCCAATTGTCATCCAATGGTTGAATTTTAGTTTGAATGTAGTCTGTTATTTCGCCATAGGCTTTAACAATGACAGCCTTAAACACCCCAAGCTTATCGTTGAATTGGTGGTACAAAGCTCCCCGCGTAATCCCCAATTCGCTGATGATTTCCTCGGTTCCTGTAGCGGCATACCCCTTGGTTGCAAACAAGTAACGCGCCCGCTCAAGAATGGCTTGTCGAGTCCGCTGAGTTTGTTCGGCCTTAGTTACCTTAACAGACATAGTGCATCACACGATATAAACATTCAGACAGTATGTATCTTGACAGGAAGCAAAAGCCCCGATATTTTGAGATACATACAGATTGTATCTTTTATGAGGCTTCTCCTCAAAGGGGTTCTGATGTTATCTACGCTAAACACTCGCAAAGCAACGACTGCCGATATTCCATTCCTCGCCAGAATTGAGTATGAAGCCTCTTTGCCGCCATTGAATCACTGCTTTTGGGAAGATATGCTGCAAGGAACGGAAACCACTGCTTTGCAGTTCATTGAGGCAGAGCTTAGGGCAGAGGCTTCTAATTGGGGTAACGTCGCTGATTTCTTAATTTTGGAAGCTCAGGGAAAGCCAGTTGCAGCAGCAGCAGGCTATGTACCCGACAGAGAGGATTATTGTCCGCTGCGTCTGTCTCGGCTAGAGGCGATCGCGCAAGATTTGAAGTGGTCTAAAGAACATACAGCAGCCTTTCACGATCGCTATATGGCACTTTGGGGAGGCGATTTACAGCCGTTTTTCCTCACACCCCAGGCGACTTGGATCATTGAAAATGTTGCCGTATTGCCAGAGGCGCGAGGGCAGGGCTTTGGCAAAACGTTACTCAGAGCCTTGCTAGAAGAAGGGCGATCGCAGCAGCAGGCCTATGCAGGCATTATGGTAATCAACGGCAATGAGGTAGCTCAACATACTTACGAATCCATTGGGTTTAAGCCTTATCAAACCTTTCACGCTGACTACTTCTCGGAACAGTTCAACATTGAATTTCCGGGGATTACCAAGTTTGGTCTACGCCTCAATTAAATGCGCCTCAATTAAATGGGAGAACAGCAATGTCTTTTAAGACTATTCTGGTCGCTGGTGCGAGTCGTGGCATTGGGCTTGCCGTTGCAGAACACTTGATCACCCAGTGCGATCGCTTATTAGCCGTATCTCGTACGGCGGCTCCGGTCGGTGAGTGGATTCAGGCAGATTTGTCTGACTTGATAGGTGTAGAAACGGTGGGAAGGGCGATTGGAAATGATTGTCTGGATGCTTTGTTATACACGGGAGGCACTTGGGAAGCCCATGCGTTTACCAGCCAGTACCGCTTTGAAGCGTGTTCTGATGAGGACATTGCCCGCGTGATTGCAGTCAATTTGTTAGCCCCAATTCGGTTGGTGAAAGCTTTACTGCCTGCCCTGCGAAGATCAGATAATCCGAAAATCATTTTTATGGGGGCGCTGTCAGGTCGAGATAATTTCCCAGGGAGAGAAGTTGCCAATACGGCATCCAAGTTTGGGTTGCGGGGTGTGGTGCATTCATTGCGTGAAGAATTGCGATCGCAGCAAGTTGGTGTAACCGTAATTAATCCCGGCAATGTTGGCACACCCGAAGTTTTGGCTGATCTTGCATCAGCTGATCTGACGGGTGGTGAAGCAATTCCTTTGACAGATCTGCTTCGCATTATGGATTGCGTTCTCTCATTATCGCGAGCCACTTGTATCAAAGAGATTGATGTCCCTGCAATGTTAGGCAAAGGGGCTTAATGACGCTTAAATTTACGGCACTGTCGATGAATTGCTGTGATTATGGAATGAGCTGCTAGTTGCCAGCCGCTTAGCGCACACACTCTGTGAAGAAGACTGCACGATCTTAACTCACCTCGAAGAAGATATGTGGCGGGAGAGCACACGCTTCGATCGAGCCTTTCAAGAACGGCAAATCGCCGCTGATTTTTTCGAGTTTGGGCGATCGGGACGAGTCTGCACCCGCGATCAGATCATTCGCCTAGATTCGCAGCCAATCCACGCAGTGCTTCCGCTGCCAAGTCTTGTCATTCACCTGCTGGATATTCAAAAAGCCTCCAAAGGGACGCTGTAGGTAGGAAATACAGCACTCTTTGAAGACTATGAAATAGAGAACTGTGTTCTACAAAGCCGTCATTACCTTTAGCAGCTCTGTAGACAAATCCGGTCTAGAGCGGTTTCTCCGCTGGAATAATACACCTGCAAGAAAGTAGATATTTTTAGAATAAAACGCCTTACGTTGAGTACGAAGCTGCGTTATCGCATCTCTCACTTTGGGTTCACGGCTGTAGTAACCAAATTGCAGAGGCGAAACCATGAAATCCTCTACTTGATAGCCTTCAGCAGCAGCATACTCGATCGTTTCAATGGGATTAGAATATGCCGAGATCATCAGCAGTAGGTTTTCACATCCTGCTGACAATAGTCTTTTGGTGATCGTTGCACCGTCAGTGCCACCATGCAAAGCAGGGATGTAAAGGTCGTCATCAGGTGCAGGAAGATAGGGGGGATTTGCAATCAGGTAATTTGCATCGACAGAGAAATTGTTGAAGAAACACTTGTTATGAACCTTATACTTGTGCCCTAGCTGATACCGTTCAATTCTAGAGTTTGCCAGTTCACAAGCAGCAGGATTTAGCTCATAGCCTTGAATGGATGCCTCAAACTTAGTTTTCAACAAACAGTTAATCACTGGGCTACCTTCTCCAGCACCAAACTCCACGACTGAGTCAGACGGGGTGCAATGATAAGCAACCATTTTTTCAATGCATTGAGAATAAAACTGGGATTCTTCTGGGCAGAAAAACACTTCGTTAGGTGAATAGGCTGTGGCTGCATTACCAGCGCTCAGTAAAGCTTCTTTCATAGTAAGAATCCAGTTTTAGGAATGAAGAAATGAGGAGGAGCCAGCAGCACCTCCGAAGAGCAAAGCAAATAGGCTCAGGAAGATTGCTCTGCTTGTTGAATCATTTGAATGACCGCTTTGCCAGCGCGATCGCCCATCCATTTATCTTGGTCGTAGCCCAGTACGAGTTCCCAAGCCTGCTCTGGATAGTGATCTGCCAGGGCTAGCGCAACATCGTGAAGCATCCATTGTCCGTGTCGTTCATCTTCACGAATGTGTAGCTCCCAATATCCCATTGCGGTATCTGAAAGATTCAACCGCTGAGCCGCCTTCATGTAGTCTCGATAGACAGACGGCCCGACAATTTCAAAGTAGGTAAATCCGCCAATGTAGCGCAGGAAATGGCGTTTGCATTCAGTCAGTAGGAAGTTGTGGTTAATACAAGCCAAAACTTGCCAGGGAACGAGATCCAAATAAGTTTCAGGTTCAGAGCGCAGCTCTAATTCTCTCATCATTTGAGCAAAGAAGGTGGAATGCTTTCGGGGCAGGCGTCCATTACCATATTCTTCGATCAGCACTCGAATCAGCGTTGCCTGAATTTCGTTACTGGCACCTCCCAAAATGTTGCAAAGGCGGCTAGATTCTACCAGCCCATCTAGGGAGGCGATCGCGATCAGGTGGCGATATCCTTCTAGCGTCATCTGCTCTTGAATGTAGCGTTTGCTATCGGATAAGGCAGGCTGTAAATCAGCCTCACAGCGATCGATCAACGCTTGTTTGACATCCAGTCTTTGCAGCTGATCAACATTGAGATGGGCGAGTTCCCAGGGTTGCCACACGGCTTCAATGCTGTCGCGCACCTGTTGCAGATAGTAGGAACGCTCATTCTGGTACTGCAACAAGTCGCCGTACCAAAAAAAGTTAAGCCGATTAATTTGGTAGAGAATACGTTGCAGAAATAGCTGTGCGGACTCCACAGCGTCAGAGCTTGAGGACTCTGAGTAAGCAATTTTTAAAGCATCGGTAAGCGCTGCTGAAAAATCGCCCATTAACTCAGGTTGGTAGCTCACCCGTTGATCTAAGTTTTCAGTTCTCAGAAGTTGAATAAATTGCTTTTCTGCCTTGGTGTAATGAGCAGTTTGAGCAGAAGACAGCAACGTTTTTGAGATCCCATTGATCGGGCGATCGGGAGTCAAAGCTATAGTCATACAAATATGCCTGAAATCCTTGTCTGAGAATAGCTGAGTTCAATACTGACTAAAAATGAAGCGATACAAAGATCGATGAATTGATGGGTCAGTTAAAACAACTCTAGAAAGTCAACCTTCTCAGACCGTCCATCTTTAGACAGAACATAAAGTTCACCCTGAACAAATCTGTCTTGAGGCGCGGAGATATTATATTCAGCCAAACTGTCTTTAGGAAGAGCACATTTTCAGGTTGCTCGTCTGATGCTTGACGGTCTTGCGGTCAAATAATCAATTGCTACGAGAATGCGCGGACGTTAGCGATCGGCTCAGGTTAGGTGCGACAACATCGGGGAAACTTTCAAAATTTCGTCGTACCCAGTCCATCCCCACTTCGTTATTTAGCTTAATTTTCTGAGGCGTGCCTGGATAAATCTTGCCCAAAATATCTGCATCTTGATCCACAACAACCTTGCCAAATTTGAGATAGGTGCTTCCAAGCAGCTTAAATCCGGCATGTTTGGCTTGACCAAATAATAGAATATAAGTCCGGGTTCGATTCTCAGCTTCCGGCACAAAGATATGACACTGGGCCGCTTTACCCAACGGCATTTCTCCATGAAAGATCACCAGAGACGGAAAGTGATTTTCTAGATGCGCTTTGATCGTGGCAGGCAGTAAGCACAAATCTGGTTTTCTCAACTTTTCTAGTAGGCTATAAGGTGCAGTGGGCATGTCATAGAAGGCATCGGACTGATGTCCGCGATCGATAAACTGATGAAACTCGATATCCGTAATGCGAAACAGCTCTCGATGGGTGCCATTCTGATGATTGTAATCATGCATATTGAGCAGCAGCGTTAACAAATCTGTTTCAATGCTGCGATCGGCCGTATGTCCAATAAAGGAATATAGGTTCGCAATCTCATTCAGCACGGTAGGAATAGGAATTTTCGGTTCATATCCCCCATACGACCAAATAAAGTCGCCCTGAATGATTAGCGCTAGAGGATTTAACTGAGGTAATGTTCTCTTGCCAGTGCCAGGTAAAATTGTGCAGCCTGCTGCGTCAAACGGTAAGGCATGAAATGGACAAACGACTGTACTCATGCCATTACTTTGCTCGTCACACCAGCCTTCTGACAGCATTGCCCCCATGTGAGGACAGGCATTGGGCAGCGCCTGAATGGCTCCCGCTTCATCTTTCCACATCACATAGTCAACCCCGTACAGAGAAATTTTTCGGGGTTGATTCACATTCAGCATCGACTTATGCGCCAATAACCAAGGCGCACCCGGAAGCATCGACTGCATAGTGTTCTCCGTTAAAGATAAAATTGTGAAAGATCCGTCGTGTTTTAAAAATATGACAGAACATTCGCATTCGTCAAGCATTCAGCCATCTGGTATGCAGTCGGCCATTAACCTACGTCGTCAGCCCAAGCAGCAGCGCGGTAAGGCTAGGGTCGAAAAAATTCTGGATGCTGCCGCTGCCGTATTTGATGAAGTGGGCTATGAGGCGGCAACGACGCATTTAATCGCAGCCCAAGCAGGAACGGCGATCGGCTCTCTCTACCAGTTTTTCCCTGATAAAGCTGCCATTTTTAAGGCAATGGAGCTACGCCATACCGAACGAGTCCATGCCTTTTGGGAACAGGCAGACATCCCCACGATCGTTCAATTACCCCTGCGCCAGATGATTCATGCTCTGGTCACGGCGATGGTAGAACTGTTTCAGCAACCTGTCTCGCGTGTTGTGTTCGTGCAATTTTATCTAGCTCGGCAGATTTTTCAATCGATCGATGAAAGCATGACCCAGGACGCGATTCAGTTCATGGCAGCTATCTTGAAACAAAGAACGCCTACCCTACCACAGGAGCAGTGCAACCTACTCGCAGAAGTCTGTGTTCATAGCAGCAATGCAGTGATGCTGGCGGCGCTTCGCAGTCCGGATCAGGCGTACCGCCAACAGTTGATTCAACAAATTGAAGATCTGCTAGTGTCATATTTAGAGCCATCTATGCAGGGCGATCGGTTCGGGAATGTAATGAAAGTAATGATTTGCCCTCACTGCCAATCTGAGCAGTTGTCTAAAAATGGGCACCGCCGGGGAAAGCAGTGCTATCGCTGTAAGGACTGCGGTAAACAGTTTGTAGAGGCTTCCTTTCAATAATCAACTCTCAATGATGGCTAGATTCATATCTGGAAGGATCACAGTTATGTCTGCGATTAAGTTCGAAGATTCTGCGCTCATTGAAATGGCTCGTTCTGTTCTCCAGACATGAGCGCCCGATCGACCTGCTGATAGAGGTTTTCCAACGTCGTCGAGTTATCTAGCACGACGTCGGCTTGCGCGATCTTCTGCGCGATCGGCATTTGGCTGTCGATGCGGATCTGGGCTTGCTCTGGCGTGAGGCGATCGCGCTCTATCATCCGCTGCTGCTGCTGCACCTTATCCGATCGCACCACCCAGATCTCAGTCACCAGATCGGTCATTTGGGCTTCAAACAAGAGCGGCACCACGACTACCACAATCGGTCGATCGCTCAGTCTTTGCAGTTCGCTGCTAATCCGATCGCGCACATAGGGGTGAATCTGCTGCTCTAGCCACAGTTTCTCGGCTGTATCGCTAAAAATAATTTCTCCCAGACGGCGGCGATTGAGCGTCCCCTCTGCTAGCAAAAGGGCAGCTCCATAGCGATCGGCAATGACTGCCAAGATCGGAGAGCCTAGCGCCACCGCGTCACGGGCATAGAGGTCAGCATCTAAGATAGGCAAATGACGCGCCAGGTAGTTTGAAACCGTACTCTTGCCCATGCTCACACCGCCCGTTAATCCAATAATTCGTCTACCCATGCAAACTCGCCCAATCGACGATCGCTTGGGTTAGCCCCTCTAGCGTGTATTCCGCTGCCTCAATATCCACCCGGCCAAACTGCGTCTGGCAGGCTGCCGAGGTTTGTGGGCCAATAGAGGCAATGCAGGGGGTAGGCTGCCAATCGGGTAAAGCCGCTTTGACCATCTGAGCAAAGCATTCTACGGTCTTGGAACTGGCAAAGGTCAACACTTCAACTTTGCCTTGCGTCAAGGCTTCAGCAACTTCAGGCGCAATCGCACGGGCACAGCCCGACTGATAGGCCGCCACCTCAACCACCGCTGCGCCACCCGCCGTAAACTCTTTCACCAACACCTCTCGCCCTCCGGTTTCGACGCGGGGAAACAGGATCTTCATTTTGCTCAGATGGCGGCGATCGGGAAAGCTTTCCACCAGAGAATCGGCTACAAAACTGGGCGGAATAAAGTTTGGCTCAACGCCTCGCTGCATCAGCCGAGCTGCGGTTTTTTGGCCGACCACAGCAATCTTTAAGGATGCCAATAGCGCTAGATCTTTACCCTGAGCCATCAACCGCTCAAAAAAATAGTCTACGGCATTCACAGAGGTCAGAATCAGCCAATTGAAGCTGTGGAGCTGAGCGATCGCTTCATCTAAAGCCTCCCAGCTTGAGGGCGGATAAATTTCTAGGGCAGGCATTTCTACTACCGTCGCGCCCTGCTGCTGCAACAGGTGCGTAAACTGGCTAGACTGTCCGGCAGCCCGTGTGATCAGAATTGTTTTACCCGTGAGGGGAAGAGTATCAGTCATGAGCAGAGATAAAAATTGACCCAAATTTAAAGCATACGCCTTTCAAGACTCCTCACAAGAGGGGCAGAAGTTCATCTGCTGTTAGCTTTGAGTATCAGAGGGCAGCCCGCTTTTGACCGATGCAGGCTAAAAGTCAACCAGCCTTAGCAATCCTCCCTTATACTGCGCGATCGGCTCAGGTTTGAGAGAATAAGCGTCCTGGAGTCTCTGGATTAACTGCTCTGAGGGATGAAACAGAAAGCGATCGCCTCCACCCACTAACTTAGGAATATTGGGTTCGACCACCAACTGCAAGCGGGCTTCCTCGTTGAGCAAATAGCTGAGAGAAATCACATTGCCGAGGGTCGTGTCGCCCAAGCTGCTAATGACCGTAGGCTGAGGCAACTGGTTGAGAAACTCTGCCACCTCAACATTGGCGCTGCTAACTCCTTTGCTCCACCAGGCTTTGGCTTGCCAGCTCAGGCTACAGGAAATCACGCCCACGGTCAGCAAGAGCGCCAGCAAACCCCGACCCAGATGTCGCTTCCAATAAGAAGAATGCCGCATCCAGTCCATGAGCAGATAGGAAACTGCTAGCTGCACGCCAATTAAGGTAGGGGCAAAATAGCGCGTTGTAATCGATCGCTGTCCTCCCAGCAGCAGATCGGGCAGCATAAGCGCGATCGCTGGCACCCCAATCAGCAAAACAACTGGAAGCCAGGTCTGAAAAGGCTGATGACGGCAAAGCACCCAAAGGGAGACACCCAACAGGATGAGAATCAAAGGTGGCACCGCATAGGTATAAAAGTGATCTAGTGACAATCCTAGATCGACAAAATCACTGCTGAAATGCAGCCCCCAAAACTTGATCAGCAATGACTTAGGCGGTGATGCCTTCATCCATAAGGTCTTGGATTGCATCTCAGACTGATTTTGAATCATCACCCTCAGCCAAGGGACAAACGCGATCACGCCCATTCCCAGCGCCAGCAGAAACCGCTGGAGCGATCGCCCCACAAAAGGACGCGCTAGAAGCACAATCAGGCCGTGACAGAGCAGCAAAAGCACCGATAGCAGAAAGGTGTAAAGGCTAAGGGCAACAGTTAGAGCATACAGCCCCCAATCTGCCCAAGTCTGACGGCGTAGGGCACGCAACAGCAAGGCCGTTGATAGCAAAATCACCAACGTCCACAGGCTCGATTGGCGAGCCTCTTGCGCATAGAGCAGATGAAAGGGAGAGACGGCAAAGAGGGCGATCGCCGTCCACCCAACTTCAGCGCTACCCAATAGTTCTTGGCACAGCCAGTACAGAGCCGGAAACGCAAGCAGGCTAAACAGGACAGATAGGCTACGTGTGGCGGTAGGGTTGCTGCCAAACCCTTCCATCCAGAGGCGAGACAGCAGGTAATAGAGCGGTGGGTGTTCTGGGTGGGTCGTCAGGGCATGCCAGGTTTCTCGCCAACCGCGATCGGGTGTGAGTTTCTGGTACTGCAACAGGTCACTGGGGGCGATCGGCAGTCCTGAAAAGGCTTGCGCTACAATTTCTTCCTCAACATAGCCGGATGCCCGTATGGAGGTGAAAACTTCATCGTGCCAGTAAACTTTTCGGTCGATATGGGTGACACGAAAAAAAATACCCAACACCAGCGTTGCTAACAGCACCAGCATCCATCGAGAACGTAGGTTTGGTTGCTTCATTTGACTCAATATTTTCAACAAGAGGTCAGAGAATTGACCCTCTCACGGCTCCATCAACAGTCACCAGAAGAGTATCTTGTTTTTCTATTTTCTCTCAAGGTTCTGACTCTTTATTGTCTACCCTATAGTTCAAAAATTCCTCAGTTTAGGGCTTCGGGTGAGTGTAGCCTTGCCTATGGAGAACTTTGGCTTGGATTCTGTCGCTATCAACACAAACTGCGTCAAATTTGTTTAACGCACAGCCATAATTTTGGGGAGGGTGCATTTCGCACCCTCCCCAAAATTATTACCCTTGCAATCATCAAAGACATTTTGTGAGGCGCGCTCTACAAAAATGTCCCGGTCTTAACCGCTACAGGTACAGATATAACAGAGCACTAGGCTGATTTAGATTCGATCGCCACTAAGGTTTCTGAGAAGTGCCGATCGACCAGTGCCGAAACTTCCTCAGGGCGCACCCGCGTATAGCGCGTTTTGTCAGGCATCACCACATTAGCGCCCTCTTTACAGCGCTTCATGCAGCCTGTTGGCTTAACGGTGACTTGTGCCAAGCCGCGATCGCTTAATTCAGCTTGCAGCGCCTTAGCAACTTCACGACTGCCCCGCTTGCAGCAGTCTGATTTCTGACACATCAAAATGCAAGCCGTCGGAGAAGCTATTTGAGGAGCCGTTGAGGGTTTAGAGCCGACAGGCGCGATCTCAAACTGCGTCATCGGATAGAGATTGGTGGGTAAAGGCGCTTCTTTGAGCGCTTCTTGAGAGACGGCCACCGTCACTTCATAGGCTTTGAGTTTCACCGTGCCCTGTTCGGCTTTGAGCTTTTGGTAGCCCCGCACCTGAATCCATTCTCCCGGCGTCAGCTCTCTCAAGAGGGACGATCGCAGCTCTTTGACTAGCTTAATCCGCAGTTCTCCTGTAGCGGCAGCAATGCGGAGATACTTGAGCTTGTAGCTTCCCTCTTCAGCGGCAAAGCCTAGAAACCTGCCCTCTAGCTGAAATTCTGATGGATGGTCAGGGCTGTGGGAGTCCCGTTGGCGATCGGAGGGTTGAAGATGCAAGGCGCGGTTGAATTTGCTCATAAAGTTAAGGGTCTCAGTTAGAGAGGGTTTGAAGTAAATTTTCTTGTTATCAAAAGGTCAACTTGCTGTATGTGAAGGGGATGACGGCTTTATTTATCCTAAACACTGGCTCTACTATTGAGTTTCTTTCTCAATAGTGATTTATATTAGCTTAATATAAAATTTGCCTTTTTGAAAATTAGGGGGAAAATTG
This sequence comes from Coleofasciculaceae cyanobacterium, assembly GCA_036703255.1. Classification (GTDB taxonomy): domain Bacteria; phylum Cyanobacteriota; class Cyanobacteriia; order Elainellales; family Elainellaceae; genus Drouetiella. The sequence goes on along the minus strand of DATNPL010000020.1, from coordinate 12,104 downwards.
GGCGCTGCTGATTTTAGAAGAGTTGTGCAAGAGAACCTGGGAGAGTCCTCTTCCTGCAAAACATCTGCCTCGGTACAGCCTCGTCAATTCGGGTTCTGTGGTGCGCGCCACAAAACCCTGAAATCTAGCTTTTAGAAAAAATTGAACCTACTCAAAATTCGGCAGTCTCAGCCTGTCTGTTCTTATTTATCCAACCGATCTAATTTATTCAACTGATCTGACCGATCCAGGGCTGGATCTGTCCTGTTTTGATTGAGAAAATCCATCAAATCTTGCAGCGTAGAGAGGCAGGAGACATCTAAGCGATCGCTAATATCCACCTCAAAGCAGTCATAGAAATCTTCACAAAGACTCAGCTCCCAGTCAAACCAGCAGACTTGTGTCCAGTGCAAATCTTCCTCAAGGCGATCGCTCGGCAGAATCCTGCCCATTTTTAGCCCAGAATAGTTTTCTAAATGTTCGTAAGCGAAAGCCGCAATGACGGGGGCAATGTCTTGCAGCTTGTAATGGACGGTGAACCATTCATCCTGAGTTAGGACAGGGCGATGATGCAGCGATCGCTTCACCCGTCGCCGCACCCTAAGGTCTGGACTTAAGGCGTTATAAGTCCAAAGGCTAGAGAGATAATTTTTAAGCCTGTGCCACATAAACCACTGAAGAGATGACCGCTCGGAGCCTAATGACTGAGCATTTTCTCCAGTATTCCCAGCCCATGAGTAATTCTCGGTCGTCCTTCAAAGATATTCAGTAGATCGCTAAGCCCTTCTATTTTTTCTAAAAGCTGGATTTCAAATGCGCTTCGCGCATTTGAAATCCAGCTTTTAGGATTTTGTGGCGCGCGGAGCGCGCCACAAAATCCTAATTTGCGTAATCATCGCAGCTCAGCCGCAGCTCTGTCGCAGGGTGGCTGTAAAGTCTGGATAAGAAACGGCAGCGGCTTCGGCTCGGTGAATCGTCGTGGTGCCCTGGGCGGCGAGGGCGGCGATCGCCAGACTCATAGCAATGCGGTGATCGGTATGGCTATCTACGGCAGTACCCGTCAGGGATTTGCCACCCGTAATTTCCAGCCCGTCTGGCAGCTCCGTAATGGCGGCTCCCATGCGGCTCAGCTGAGTGGCCATCACGCTGAGGCGATCGCTCTCCTTAACCCGCAGCTCTGCCGCATCCCGAATCACAGTCGTGCCTTTGGCAAAGGCAGCAGCCACCGCCAGGATAGGAATCTCGTCAATCAGGCGGGGGATCAAGTCTCCGGCGATCGTACAAGCTTTGAGGGCGCTGTGCCGCACGCGCAGATCGGCCACAGGCTCTCCTGCCACATCTCGTCGATTCTCCAGCGTCACGTCAGCCTCCATCGCCATCAGCGCATCTAAAACGCCCGTGCGGGTGGGATTAACGCCCACATTCAAAATCGTCAAATCCGAGCCAGGGACGATCGCCCCAGCCACAAGCCAGAAGGCCGCAGAGCTAATGTCTCCCGGCACAATCACCGTTTGCCCGTAGAGCAATGAGCCACCCGTGACCGTAGCGCTACAGGTTTCGGGATCGACCGCAATCTCGGCTCCAAACGCTTTCAGCATGCGTTCGCTGTGGTCACGCGAGAGAGAGGGTTCGGTAACGGTGGTTTTGCCCTCGGTCAGCAATCCTGCCAGCAAAATACAGGACTTGACTTGGGCAGAAGCGATCGGTGACTGGTAGTGAATAGGCTGGAGCCTCTGTCCCTGAATCGCTAACGGTGCTAGCCCTCCGGTGCGATGCCAAATCTGTGCGCCCATCTGCTGCAAAGGCTGAATGACCCGCGACATGGGGCGCGATCGAATCGAGGCATCTCCTGTGACCGTAAAAAAGCGATCGGGCTGCGAGGCCAGTAGCCCCAGCATCAGCCGAGTGGTAGTACCTGAGTTGCCTGTGTCTAGAACGTTGGCGGGTTCTTGAAGCTGCCCTAAGCCAATACCCTGCACCGTAACTAGCTCTGAATTGAGCGGCGAAATGTCGGCTCCCATCGCGCGAAAACAGTGAGCCGTACTGTGGGGATCTTCGCCTAGCAGCAGCCCCTGAATCCGGGTTTCTCCCTGAGCGATCGCCCCTAGCATCAGCGCCCGGTGGGAGATTGATTTGTCTCCAGGAATTTTGATCGATCCCTGCAAAGCCAGCCCGGTTGAGGGTGGCTCAATTGTGAGGGAATGGTGAGTTTCAGTAGAATTCAGGGTGATGATGGCGCTTGGCATTGGGATAAACTGGCTAGGGAGATTGAAACCAATCAGGGTTTTGAATAAGCGATCTGACATCAGTCTTCAGGACTCAAACCCACTCAGACATGAATCAAGCGTAGCGTTAGTCATCCTACCGTTTTTCCAGTGCTTACCCAACATCACAAATTTGTTTGCCTGTCTCTGACCTCGTTTGATCTGCCGATCGGGTCAACCTTAGAAACCAGTGCCACCCTTTATCAAAAAGAGAGCGATCGCTTTCACATCCTGCTTACCGAGCCTTTGGTCGAAGAAGCTCAGCCTTTTGCTCAGCAGATTGCCGCCTGGGAAACCTCGGTAAGCGGCAGCCCCGCTACCCCCCGATTACTCTGGCTCGAAGTGTCTCCCTATCGCGTCATCATGACGATGCAGGGCAACGGCAAGTTTAGCTATCGGCACTTTTGGGAGCAAGGCGTATACGGCGTCAGCCGCTACTGGCTGCAAACAGAGACGATGGTTGGAATGCTTTCCACCCGAAACATCAACAACAGCGGTCAAATCCGTCTGCGAAACTATACCCGCAGCTTGGTCTTGCGACAAAGCAATCTGCCAGACCATTTGCCAGAACATCTGCGGATTGAGTATGAGCTGTGGTCAGACAAGATCCAAATCGGTCAGTACGTTATGAATTTAGAGATTCACCACTGAGGGCAGGCGCAACCTCCGGCAACGGCTTACCCTCTAGATTAGGTAAATGGATTCAGGCGAACAGACTTTCCCGAAACACAGGCAGCGTGAAGTGAAAGTTACTCCCTTGGTTGGGCTGCGAATCTACCCAGATCTGCCCATAGTGAGCCTGCACGACTCGGCGGCAGAGTGCCAACCCAATGCCATAGCCGTCTTTAGCTTCATCCCGCTTAAGCCGAAATCGATCCTCGAAGATGCGCTGCTGATTTTCTAGCGGAATGCCCAGCCCGTTATCGCTGACGCTGACCTGCACTTTTTGCGTTGTGCGATGTAAAACGGCAACCTGAATCACACCATTTTCGGGCGTGTACTTAATAGCGTTGTCTAACAAATTGATGATGACCTGGCGAACGCGCTCTGGATCGGCATAGACCTTGGGTAAGTCGGAAGGCAGATCGGTACAAATCTGCTGCGACTTGACCTGAAACTGACTTTGGAGCCGATCGACAATTTCAGCGCATAGATCAACCAAATCTAGCTCTTGAGGATGGATGCGGATTTCGGCACTGCGCTCTCTGGCGGCCTGAAGAATATCAGTAATCATCCGATCGATCGCCTTGGTCTGCGTCCGAGCATGGCGCAAAAGCTGGGTAATCAGCTTGGGGTTAAGGCGCGATCGCACCTGCTCGTCTTTAGAGCTGTTGCCCATCTCCAGGGTTTCTAGCGCCATCGACACAGCCGTTAAAGGATTTCGCAGATCGTGAGCCAGCATGGCAATCAAATTATCTTTAAATTGCAGCTGAGCCAACAGCGCCTCTTTTTCTTTTTGTAAACGAAATATTTCATCTGATAGCTGAACCAGCTCTGCGGTGCGTGTTACCGACTGAATCTGTTCAGTTGCTGCCGCTGCTTTGGCTTCTTCTGGGTCGTGATCAATCTTGCTGAGATATTCTTCGACCGATCGCTGCCAGCGGGGGAGCCAGTTTTCGAGTTGAGCCACCAGATTGCTGCCCGCCAACGTCTGGCGAGGGAGGGGATGCAGCTTGATCAAAGAAGGCGTTGCCACTAGCCGAAACTGCTCTGCCAAATGGGGTTGTTCGGTCACATCCACGACTTGCAGCATGTAGCCACATTCAGGCTCTAGATCCCTCAGGCAGCTGCGAATTTGCCGAATTCTCTCATTCGAGCTAGGGCGTTTGTCAACAAACAACACTAGCTGGAGCGGAGCTTCAGCAGCCAAGTCTTGGTTTTGCGATGCCTCCATATGAAGTTGGTTCATGAACTAGGGTGTAAACGCTAGAGCCTAGACTGTGCGATCGCGCCAGAGGCAAATGTTTTGTGAGCTAGGCGCTTGCTGAAACAGATGCTGTGTACTCCAGAGCTGCGTAACCCAGAGCATAGATGTACCGTAAGTGAAGTAAACCTTGCCCTCTACAGAACGGGCCGCGAGTAAGCTTTCGAGCACACTACTGGACTATCTCTTGTTGAGTCACCGACTGATTGAGTTACCAATAAGCTTGAGTCACCCATTGATAAGCGCCTACTGAGGCTAGTGCTGGTCAAGGCTGGTCAGGGCTGAATATCGATCAAGATTAGAGCCGTAAAGCCTCATCCTGTAAAATTTCGTTCAGTGAGTTCATCGAACATCTAGATTTCTTAATTATTTTGACAGATTTACTAGTAGATTAGCGTGTTTTGGTGATTACAGCTTCGGTAGAGTGCATAACGGAATATTTTGCCCTCCCGATAAAAACTGTCTAGCATCAAGTTTTGCAAAATCCTGATATCAATGCAGCGCCATGTAGGCAAAGTCACAATAGGGATTGATAATAGCGATCGCCACAAGGGTCAAGACGGGTAAGCCTTTTGGGAGCATCCCAAAAACCTCCTAAAAACGAAGGTTCTATTACAGGGCAAGACAAGCGGCAAAGCCTTTAGGCAGGCTGTAAGTTCTAGAGAGAAGGGCAAGTCGGCAATCTGGTGCAAGCATTCCTCTTATAAGGGCTGTCATTACGCATAACGAGGGAGCTGAAAACCTTAACAATCAGCTACACTTGTGCAAATTTGTACAACTTTATGTGGCAAAAATGCGAGAGCGCACCGGGTGAATAGAATAAGCTATGTAAAGCGATCGGGCATTATTCAGCAAAGGGGCGAGGGGCAATGAAAATTCTGGCAATGGCTTGGGAATTTCCACCGCGAATTGTGGGTGGAATTGCGCGCCATGTTTCAGAGCTTTACCCCGAAATGGTCAAACTTGGGCATGAGATTCATCTGCTGACCGTAGAGTTTGGTCAGGCTCCCCATTATGAAGTTGTGGATGGCGTGCAGGTGCATCGGGTTGCCGTCACAGGGGGCGACGATTTTTTTCACTGGATCGCCAACATGAACGACAGCATGGGGCGGCATGGCGGCAAGATGCTGGCTGAAGAAGGGGAGTTTGATGTCATTCATGCCCATGATTGGCTGGTGGCTGATGCTGCGATCGCCCTCAAGCACCTGTTCAAGATTCCGCTGATTGCCACTATCCACGCCACTGAGCATGGGCGCTATAACGGCGTTCACAGCCAAACCAATCGCTACATTAATGAGAGAGAAGCCAGCCTTGTGGCTGAGGCATGGCGGGTGATTGTATGTACTAACTATATGCGGCTAGAAGTGGAGCGTGCCCTCGCCTGCCCCTGGAACAAAATCGACGTGGTGTATAACGGCATTTGTCTGGAGAAAAAACAGCCCCGACAAGAGTTTGACTATCGGCGGCTGCGTCGTAGCTTTGCAGCCGATCAGGAAAAAATTGTCTACTATGTCGGTCGCCTAACTTACGAAAAAGGGGTGGATCTGCTGCTGTGCGCCGCGCCCAAGGTGCTGTGGGAAATGGAAGGTAAGGCGAAGTTTGTAATTATCGGCGGCGGCAATGCCGATGGGCTAAAGCGGCTAGCTTGGGATCTGGGCATTTGGCACAAGTGCTATTTCACAGGCTTTATGTCTGAAGAAGATCTGAATCAGTTTCGCGGCATTGCCGACTGTTCCGTGTTTCCCAGCCTTTATGAGCCGTTTGGTATTGTGGCGCTAGAGAGCTTTGCGGCGCGGGTACCCGTCGTCGTGTCCGATACGGGCGGTCTACCCGAGGTGGTGCGCCATACCAAAACGGGAATTGTCACTCGCACAGGCAACGCCGACTCGATCGCCTGGGGCATTTTAGAAGTCTTGAAAAACCCGGAATATGCCAGGTTTTTGACTGAGAATGCGTATGATGACCTCGATCGCCGCTTTAACTGGGCAAAGCTGGCACAGCAAACCGAGGCAGTGTGTGGCAGAGTGCTGCATGAGCGGGCGGCAGTGGAGTGGTAAATGCTGCCGACTGAGCTACTCATTTCTCGTCAAAATGGTGAAGAAATTGCGCCAAAACGGCTGTCTATTGACAAAGCTAATGGTGCGATCGCCGCTGAGCTGATTGCCCTATTTCAAGGCTGTCAGGGCAAGACTCAGGGAGAACTCGATCGCCAGCTTTTGGAGCTAGAGGGCGAAGAAACCAACTACCGCATTAAGCGGGGGCTGGCGCATCTGCTCAAGAGCGAAGCCTTCAGCACTTTTGAAATCGTTAGTCCGCTTGATCCGATCGCCCTACGGCAGCGCGTGTTTGCCCTCTCGGCTGAGGCGGCTCCCCTGCCCCAAACGGCCACAGCTACCCTGAGCCGATTGGCGGCTCAGCTCAGCCAAGAGCTGGGGCAGGAGGTCTTGCCGCCGCAAATTCAGAGCGGTCTGTACGCAGACTTGATGGAGAATCGGATTCTCACCCAGTTTGAGGCTCCGACGCCAGAGGCTCTCCTGCATCGCTACAACCTGTCGCAGGTGCAGGGCATCTTCTACAAGGCCAGCCAGATCAAAATTACGGCGCATCGCAACGATCCGGGAGAGTACAAGCTGCTGTTTCGCTACCTGAAGCTGTTTGGCTTGATGACCTACATTGAGGGCGATGCCGATCATGGCTTTACGATCGCCATTGATGGCCCCACCAGCTTGTTCAAGCCCAGCACCCGCTACGGGTTAGACATTGCAAAGCTGATCCCAGCGTTGTTGCATGTGACCAAGTGGAGCCTTGGCGCAGAGCTGCACCTCAAAGATCCCTATACCAAAGCCGTAAAAATGCGACGCTTTAGCCTAGACAGCGGCTGCGGACTGGTGAGCCACTATCCTCCAGGCAAGCCTTACGACAGCATGTTAGAGGCTGCGTTTAGCGATCGCTGGGCTGCTCTCAATACCGAATGGATGCTAGAACGCGAAGTTGATTTGCTGCCGATTCCGGGTAGCGTCATGATCCCCGATTTTCGTTTGGTGCATCCTGACGGGCGATCGTTTTTGCTAGAGATTGTCGGCTACTGGCGACCTGAGTATCTGCGCAAAAAGTTCTCGCAGGTACGGCAGTCGGGTTGCGATAACTTGATTCTGGCGATCTCAGAGCGCCTTAATTTAGAGAAGGCGGGGGTCAAAGTTGCCGATACGCCTGCCCGAATGATTTGGTTCAAAGACAAGCTTTCGCCCAAGGCCGTGTTGGCTGTGCTAGAAAATGCCACCTAAGACCAAGCCTGTGAATAGCCTAGCGATCTGGCTAATCTGACGGAAAGACAAGCCTTTAAAGCATCTCGCAAAAATCTCCGCTGTTCGGATGAAAGTCTGCAAGTGCCTGAGAGCGCTGTGATCTGGACGATCGCCAATTGAGGCCGCTAACCATTTGCTCGATCACAGAAAATTCTTCCCCCTTATGGGGTAGTCCATTTCAAAGAGAATATTCTATATTGAATTTATCAAATGCACATCTTGGTAAAAAAGTCTAGGGTTTTTGTAACTTTTTTCACAGGATGTAACGATTACACTGCCAACCAGGGAAAGGTAAGAAACAAGCGAACTAGCAAGCGCTAAAAATTCATTAGCCTTTACCGTTTTGTCTCACAGTCTCGTTCAACGGTCTCATTCGACTATCTCGCTCAATCTTGTCGTTTAGTTAGGAGAGGAACTATGAATACGATACCGACTAGCGGTCAAATGCTCTGGAAGCGGGAAGGCTCCGATCGCATCCTGCATCTGCGGCACAACCCCTCAGAGCCGTGGCGACCCTATGAAGAATTTCCACAGTACGTGTTACCTGATCCACAAGACTTTTCTAAGGGAATTGCCACCTTCATGGCATTGCTCAAGAAAAACTGGGAAACCGTTAAATCAGATCACTAAGCTCTTCAAGCTGTCTCTGGGGGTGCGGCGAGTCAGCGGATGAGGCGTATCGAGCTGTTGATCAGGGTGGCTGAGCAGGCGCGATCGCATCTCCTCGCTCATCCCCTGAACCCGCGTAAAGTCAGCTCCGGCAATGCTTTCAAATTGCTCAAACTCTGCTCCGGTCAGGTCTGCGGCTCGCAGATCTGACCCGGCTAGGTTCGCGCCATTCAGCCGTGCCTGACGCAGAAAAGCGCCCGTCAACCAAGCTCGACGCAAGTCTGCCTGAGTCAGCTTTGCCCCTTGCAGGTTTGCTCCTGTCAGATCAGCACCTCCCAAGTAGGCTCCTAGCAAGTTTGCCCCCTGCAAGTCAGCGTTTCGCAAGTTGGCTGTATTGAGCGGTGCGCCATTGAGATGGGCATAGCAGCCGATCGCGCCACAAGACTTGTAGGCAAACCCTTCCGGGAAAAGAGTCTGGCTGTCATACCTGGCTCCTTGCAGCTTGGCCTCTGTTAAGTTAGCACCGCTGAGATCGGCACCACAGAGATCGGCTCGGTACAGGCAGGCACCCTGTAAGTTGGCCTGCCGCAGCTGTGCTTTGCTCAAATCGGCACCCCGCAGATCGGCCGCGCTGAGATTGGCACTGTTGAGATTGGCAGTGTTGAGATTAGCGCGAATTAAGGTGGCCTTGTGCAAATTCGCCTTTTGCAGATCAAGCCCTCTGAAATTGAACTGGTACAGATCAATACAGCTCAGATCGGCATGGCTGAGGCTACCTCCTGCATCCAGGATTTGCAGAACCTGCTGAGGGGTTTTGGGAGTCTCATGACTTGACATGAAGTGAAATCGCAATATTCAACGTAGGGCTGCGAGTATTGTACCGTGAGCGATAGACAATCTTTTGTCTGCGATCCCTGGACGATGCACTCTGGCAATTGTGAGCGGCATTGCTTAATAGGGGGATGAATTTTTGTTGGAGAAGGGCACGGAGTGCCCTTCTCCAACAAAAATTCATCCCAAAGATTCAACACCACCTTATGGGCGACAATCAGAAGAGTGCGGCGTTTTATATGCCCTGACCTCTTGAGGAGAACTGATTAAGGAGATTTTATGCTGCCCACCCCCGCGATCGCATCACCCATGACCATGATGGAATTTTTTCAGAAGAGTGCGGGCGTTTGGTTTACCCAGCGCACAGTCCATCACTTTGATGCGGTGGCCGATGAGTCGGGCGAATCTAAGCTCTATGTGGGCATGGTGGCAGCAGACGACCCTCGGATTAGTGCAATTTGCCAGCCTCAAGGCATTGATCCCGCTAGCGCACAGGGAGGAGCCAGCTTTATGTGGCAAGCCCATGAGGATACCCAAGATCCTGATCCTGATAAGGCGGCTGTGCTAGTGGATGTGCCAGATGATGCCAGTGGGCGATCGGGCAAGCTGCTGCGCAACCAGGGCTATGTCGAGAAAATTCCGGTTGTCAGCCGCTACTGGTTTGGTAAAGACGGCATTTTGACGATCGATACCGATTACGACAATAACCAGGGGCAAGAGCGCTGCTGGTTCATCACCCATGATTTTCGCGTGCGGGTGAGCACCGTGCGGATGATGAACGGCATTTACCTGATGACCTACTGCTCTGAGCGGCGCTGGGTCACAGATACAGATTTGGATCACATGGTGCAGGAGAATGCGTCCAGAGCGACATCCAAGTCTGTGAGCTAAAAAAGTTGCAAGCTAATCCGACTCGCTGCGTCTAGCCGCAATCCGCAGCTTTGCCGAACGCGATCGCCCGTTGTCTCTAATCTCTTGCTCTGTCGGCACGATCGGCTTTTTTGTTAGCACCCGCAGGACTTCAGATTCTCTAAAACGGTGTTTGACAATCCGGTCTTCTAAGCTATGAAAGCTGATGATGCCCATCCGACCCTCTGGCTTCAGCCACTGTGGAGCGGTTTGAATCAGCGTTTCCAAGACCTCTAGCTCTCGGTTCACCACAATCCGCAATGCCTGAAACACACGCGTCGCCGGATGGATGCGCCCGTATCGATAGGAATGGGGCACCGAGTAAAAAATCAGCTCTGCGAGTTGATCGGTCGTATGCAGCGGGCGCTTTTCCACAATGCGTCGCGCCATCTTGCGAGACAGCCGCTCCTCGCCGTAGGTGTAGAAAATGCGCGCCAGCTCTATCTCATCCCAAGTATTGATGATCTCTGCGGCGGTGAGATCTTGCTGTTGATTCATTCGCATATCTAGCGGAGCCGCATGGCGAAAGCTAAAGCCCCGATCGCCCCTGTCAAACTGCGCTGAGCTAACGCCCAAATCGGCGATGATGCCATCAAACAGGCGATCGCCCGGATGGAACTCGGCAAAGTTGGTGTGGCAGAACTGCACGCGATCGCCAAACTCAGCCAGATTGGCAGTTGCAGCCGCGATCGCCTGCTCATCTTGATCGATCGCCGTCACTGTCACCTCTGGAAAAGCCGCCAAAATCAAACGGCTATGGCCGCCGCCCCCGACTGTAGCATCCAAATAATGTCCGTAGGGCTGCAATGCCAAGCCTTCTATCAGCTCGTGGCTCAGGACAGGCACATGAGCAAACTCAAGAGCCGATGGCTCAACAGGTGACTCAACAGGCAACTCAATTGGATCGGCAGACTCTAAACTCACAGGGTTTCCCGGCTCTACCCCTCTACCCTAGCGTTTTAAGGCAGCAACGCTCTAGGTTCTTTTATACAAAGGAAGCTCCACCTCTCTTGCATAAAAGAACCCGAAGAACTTTTTGGCAGATCCTAAGCTGTTTGCAGGGCAAGCGTTGGGTAATCGATGTAGCCCCGCTCGTCGCCGCCATAAAACGTAGAGCGATCGTAAGGGTTTAGCGCTGCATTTGCCGCAAACCGTTCAACCAAATCAGGGTTAGAGATATAGAGCCGTCCGTAGGCCACTAGATCAGCCTTGCCTGCCGCAATCACCGCATTGCCCTGATCGCGATCGAACCCGCCCGCCGCAATTAGCGTGCCTTGGTAAAGCGGACGGAAGGCGCTGGCAGCCAACGCACCCAAATCTACCTCAGTCGTCTCGCTTGTCCAGCGTGGCTCAACCAGATGCAGATAGGCCAGATCAAAGCGATTCAGGGCGTTGATCACATAGCTAAATAGCGCTGTCGGATCAGAATCCGACATATCGTTGAATGTGCCGCTGGGCGAGAGCCGCACCCCCACGCGATCGCTTCCCCAAACTCCTACCACCGCTTCCATCACTTCCAGCAGCAACCGCGCCCGATTTTCGATCGATCCGCCGTAGGCATCCGTGCGATGATTCGAGCCATCCTGTAGGAACTGGTCGAGCAAATAGCCGTTTGCCCCATGCACCTCTATGCCATCAAACCCTGCTGTCAAAGCGTTCTCGGCAGCCTGACGATAGTCAGCCACAATGCCAGGAATTTCATCAAGCTCTAAGGCGCGTGGCGTGACAAAGGGCTGTTCGCCTGTGAAGGTGCTAGCCATGCCTTGAGGCGCGATCGCGCTCGGGGCAACGGGCAGTTCGCCGTTGGGTTGCAAAGATGGATGCGAAATCCGCCCCACATGCCAGAGTTGCAGGAAGATCCGTCCTCCCTTTTCATGAACAGCCTGCGTCACAAGCTTCCAGCCTGCAATCTGTTCAGAGGAATGGATACCCGGCGTCAGCGGATAGCCCAACCCTTGAGGAGAAATTTGTGTGGCTTCAGACACAATTAGCCCCGCAGAAGCCCTCTGTGCATAGTACTCAGCATTCAGCACTTGGGGCACATTGCCCTCACCTGCCCGATTGCGGGTCAAAGGAGCCATCACGATACGGTTGGGCAGCTCATAGCGACCTAGCTTGACCGGAGAAAAGAGAGAGAGTTCGTTTGTCATAAAAGGTTTGTGCAGAATTGAGAGTGATAAAGCTATCAAAGTTTTCTTGTGGCTCAAAGTCCTCCAGAATGGAGGACTTTAAGTTTGGAAATCCAGCTTTTAGGGTTTTGTGGCGCGCAGTGCGCGCCACAAA
>DATNPL010000014.1:0-41411 GCA_036703255.1 Coleofasciculaceae cyanobacterium | reverse complement strand
TTTTGACCTCTAATAGGCAGGCTAATCCTCCCTGACGGTATCTGCTCAACCACCGGGTGATGCTGGCGGGACTGCGACCGAGTCGTTGACTCAACTGCTGATGCTGAGTGACTTGTCCAGTTTTGAGCCACCAGAGCATCTGGAGTCGTTCTTTTTGAGAACCGCTCTTTGCCTGCTTCAGGCTCTTCTCCAAATATTCGGCAGTTTCGCTGATCTCCAGCACCAGTTGTCTGGCCATCTTGACTATTTCCTTGTTCCCTCTCCTTCTATTCTACTTAACCTCATTTCAGATTGGTATAAGCCTTTAGCCCGTTGCATTTTGTCTGAAAATGCCAATCATTCTATGATTGAGTAGCGAAAAGAATCAAACATCAAACTCTTGGATGAGGAAAACCGTAATTTCTTCAGATAGAATTTGGTGCATATATCACAAAACTTTCTAAACTTTTCAGAAGCGTAGTCCTCATGTTTGCTCCGGTCAAAGAAATGCAAGATCGAACTATGAATATCCTTTTAGTAGAGGATGATGAGGTTGACGTCATGAATGTGCAGCGAGCATTCAAAAGAAACAACATCGCCAGCCCTCTTTACATTGCCTCCAATGGCCTAAAAGCTTTAGAAATGTTGCGCAGCAAAGGTAGTGGTGCACTCCCTAATAGTCGGCGCTTGATTTTGCTCGATCTTAATATGCCAAGGATGGGCGGCATTGAGTTTTTGCATGCATTGCGTGCAGATCCAGAGTTGCGAATGACTCCTGTTATTGTTCTAACGACCTCTAACCAAGACCAAGATCGTGTGGAAGCTTACAATCTCAATGTGGCAGGATACATTCTTAAACCCGTTACTTTCTCGAAATTCGCAGAGGTGATGGTTGCCTTAAATAACTACTGGGCATTGTGTGAGATGCCATTCAACGACCATTAAGTTAATAGTTATTTATGAGACAAACCTTAAAAGCGATAGTAGTTTTGTAGGGATATCCCCCAATTACTAAGGGTGAGGTTCTTGAGAAAATGAATCGAGTACAGATACCTGGCTTGTTAAGAGCGCCTTTGTACAAGTTTGTCCAGGATGGCTAAAACTGAACATTGCAGATTTCAGTTTCCTCAAATCGCTAAAAATGTAAACCTTGAAAGGTATGTAAGTCAAGGTTTTGCATAGATTGTATGTTCGATTTTGATCAGGCGACCAAGGGTGATTAGGTATTGGTTTTCGTCCTTTTGGAAGTGAATAACGAAGTGAAAAATTTACCGCTTTAAGATGACAAGATTATGGATTGAAAGCATTTGAGCTGGAGTAACCATAGTTTTTGAAATATTATAAGCTTGAAAAATCACAGGCTTAAAAGATCACAAGGCATAAAGACCGAATTTAGCTTAACGACTGGATTGGGAGGATGGCGTTTTTAGTTTCCTAATTTGTGAGTGGCTCTATGGATGAAATTCTCAAAATTTTAATTGTTGATGATGATGAAGTCGATCGCATGGCATTGCGTCGTCTTCTCAAGATGGCGGGTGTGCAGATAGAAGCAGTAGAAGCCTGTGACTGTGGAGTCGCGATCGCTGCCCTCAAAGAGCAGCCTTTTGACTGTGCATTTGTTGATTATCGTTTGCCCGATATGGATGGCCTAGAGCTAGTGCAGCTCTTGCGAAGAGACAACATCAAAATCCCGCTGATCATTCTTACCGGGCAAGGTGACGAACAAATTGCGGTAGAGCTGATGAAAGCGGGCGCATCGGACTATATTGCGAAAGGGCGACTCTCGCCTGAAGCTTTGGCCCAGGTGTTACGCAATGCCGTTCGCGTTTATCAAGCGGAAATGCTGGCCGCCTCAGCCGAACGCCAGAAAGAGCAGTTGGCTCGCCAGCGCGAAGATTTTGTGTCTCGGTTGACCCATGACCTACGCACGCCTTTGGTGGCTGCCGATCGAACGCTGAATTTATTTCAAGACGGAGCATTTGGTGAACCGACATCAGACATGCAGGACATCTTGACTGTGATGATTCGCAGCAACAAGAACCTACTCCATATGGTCAACACCATATTGGAAGTCTATCGTCATGATGCAGGGCGCAAAACAATGTCTTTTGAGCCTTGTGAATTGCGCAATATGATCGAAGAGGTAATAGAGGAGCTTCGACCCCTGATTCAGGAGCAAGATTTGAAGATCTCTGTGGATTTCCCTGCTCAGTCTAAGGGAGTGATCGCGGCTGACTGCATGGAAATTCGTCGATTGCTCGTCAACTTGATAGGCAATGCCATTAAGTTTACCGATCGCGGCTCGATTACCGTTCGCCTGAGTGAAGTTGAGGCAACAGGTGCAGCTGATCCATCAACAAAAGCAGCCGTTATTGAAGTGGAAGACACAGGAGCAGGAATTTCTCCAGAAGATCAGGCGACCTTATTCGATCGCTTCCGTCAGGGCAATCACAAGCGATCGGGGAGCGGTCTGGGCATGTATTTGTCCCGCAGGATTGTAGAAGCGCACAACGGCACCATTGCAGTGAAGTCAGCTTTGGGGCAAGGCAGCCGCTTTATTGTGCGATTGCCTAGTCGCAACGCTGCAATGTAGTTTCACTGGTCAGACCTTGAGCGAACTACTCGTAGAAGCTGGCATGGGAATAACAACGCCTTCGCGGGCAAACCGTAGATTAGGAAATAGCCCTTGAGCTTCTGCCTCAACCCGATCTAAAAAATCATCTGAACAGTCTGGATCGTGATGGAACAAAGCGAGCTGCTTGACCTGAGCAGCGATTGCCGCTTCTACACCCAGGCACCAGACTGGCTTTTGCTCAAAGCTCTCCAGCTTATCGCTGCGCGGCCGATGATGAGGAGCCGTATCATAGATAAGTAGATCAGCTTGGCTTGCCAAATATAGCAAGCCGTGATCAATTTGATTAGGCAAGGTTTCAATGTCAGTGGCGTAGACCACTGAATGTCCATTCCAGGTGATGCGGTATCCCAAGGCTCCGTTAGAGCGGTTAAGTGCGATTGTCTCAACAACAACATCGTCAAGCTGGATGACTGATCCAGGCGCGATGTCATGAAACTGTAAGTGCGATCGCATGGTCTGAATGGGCAATGGAAAATGCGGACGCAGCATCTGATCGTAAAGGCGCTGCTTGATGGATGCGCCATTTGCGCCGACTGCACCATAAATATCAAAACGGTTGCCTTCTAGAAAAGCGGGCGCAAAAAATGGAAATCCTTGAATTCGATCCCAGTGGGTATGCGTGAAAAATAGATGCGCCTGTACAGGAGATGGCTCCCGCTTGATTAGCTCATGCCGGGGTATCTCGCAAAAGGAGGCTTCCTGAACCAAATGCTTCCCTAATGCCCGCAGACCCGTACCACCGTCAAAAATCAGACACTTACCGCCAACCCCGATTTCTACACAAGCTGTGTTTCCGCCGTAGCGCAAGGTCTCTAATCCTGGCGTGGGGATGTCACCCCGCACACCCCAGAATTTCACTGTAAATTCCGATGGGCGATCGCCAGCCTCTTTGGGCAGGGTTCCATTGAGCAATTGAGAGCGATTCATTGAAAAGTCAAAGCCTGACATTTTTAGCCGATTTAACCCTTGCGCTGCCAACCGTTACAGTTTTGCATTCTCTATGTCCATGAATACTACTCAATTGGAAGATGAACAGAGCCATTCATCCCTCAAATCAGTAACATTTCCATGATTCTAAGTCCATAGTTCCCCAATCTGAACTTAATGTAAGCAAATTTCTAGGTATAGATGGGTCTAAAGCCGTTTATAGTGAAACAGCATTAGACCCATCAATGGCCTATTTCTGCGCTGCTTTGACGCAAGCCTCAACCAGGGGCATCACCTGGTCAACATCCTTCCAACCTAAAATTTCAGTCACCTTTTTTTCCAAATTCTTGTAGCTTCTGAAGAATTCAGCAATTTCTTCTAGGCGGTGAGGGGATACATCCTTCAGAGACTTGACGCCGACGTAGCGCGGATCTTTGTCAGGAACACACAGAATTTTTTCATCGCGATCGCCCCCATCAATCATCTCTAGCATGCCAATCGGGCGAGCTGCAATCACACAGCCTGGGAAGGTTGGCTGGTCAATGAGCACCATGCCATCTAGCGGATCGCCATCATCTGCTAGCGTATTGGGCACAAATCCGTAATCGTAAGGGTACTGCACCGAAGAAAACAGGACTCGATCCAGCGCAAAAGCATTCATATCTTTGTCAAATTCATACTTGTTCTTGCTGCCTGCTGGAATTTCAATCAGAACGTTGATAATTCCCGGCTTAGGCTGGGCAGGAATGAGCGTTAAATCCACAGCGTTTCTCCAAATGACAGAACTGGGGTGTAGCTAGGGGCATGCGAAACTCTAACCCATTTTAGCTACCCCCCGAGAGCATTTTAGGGGAATGAGAGCCTCTAAAACTTACGGCTAAACGATTATCAGCTCAACTACAGAGAATCACGCAAAAATTATTCTCTATTTCCTAATATCTGAGGCAACGCTGGCCAGTCTTGAGCATTCTCGGCGGAAAAATAAACGATCGCCACCATAGGGGCAGTTAACGTCAACAGGGCGATTAGAGTACCCATGAGGTTCGCTAGCGGTCGAGGGACTGGGGTAGAGGGGCTAGCTGGACTACCAGGTTCCATATTGTAAAGTTGCTCGGTAAGTTAAAAGTTATAAGCCAGCTTCAGAGGCTTGGGTGCAGCACACCCGAAAAGTCTGAAACAAAGCCAATGTTTAGGGCGCTTTAGACATCTTGCAGGCGCTTCATCTGGCGCAGAAACTCTAGCGGCAATCCATCCGCATCCGCCAGGAAGACCACCTCATAGACGCAATCCCCAATTATTTGCTGCCTTGGCTCTAGCAAGACCTTTAAGGGCTTCACCTGTTCTGAGGTTTGAGCAGCTTGATCAAATTTATCTCTTAAACCTGCCAGCCATGCAGGCAGATCAGCAACAGCATCTGTCAAATCAAACGATAGATGATAGTAACCTGTGTAATGCTCATCTCCAAAGGCATCTGCTGCTGGACGAGGCTGAGGTACTTGCAGTAACTCAATGCGTCCGCTTAGCCCTTCCATCCAACAGGCCAATGTAATGCCTGCCGTAAAGCGTTCACAGACCTGAAAGCCAAGCTGTTCGTAAAAAGCGATCGCTCGGTAAATATCAGATGTCCGAATTGAAACGTGATGCATAGTCTAAGGTTGGGGTCTGTTCTAGAAGCCATTCTTCCAAGCGCTGTATGCTCGAAGAATTGACTGCTAACCAGCTTTCAAGCACTCTATTTGAGTAGATGAGATTTTAAGGCGATCGAGACAATCTATTCAAATAGACGGAAATAGGGATAGCGGACAGGTGCGCCTGGCTCCTTTTCCAAATCAAAATTGATGACATCCCAGCAGGATTCCTCAGTCGAGTCTGGGCTAAACTCGACCGGAAGCCCATACAGCCGGGGTCGCGGTGTATCTGGCTGGCCTCGCCAGGGGGCGCTGCGCTCTAGATAGGTGCTAATCAAATCTTTATAGCGCTGCGCGATAATAACGCGTGTAGCTCGATAGCCCTGAGTATAAAGGCGATCGAGTGCTTCATGAATCTCAAAGCGGATACCATCCGGGTGGGTATGTTGACGATACCACTCGTTGTTCCACTGTCTCCAGTGTCGCCCCGACTGAAGATGAACCAGCTCAGCGGTTTTGGGATCTGCTTCAAAAGCACCATGACGCTGACAGAGATAGGTATCGGTCAGGGTAAGCGCCTGGATCGTTTGACGGCAGTGAGGACACTGAATTTCTGGACCAAAGATTGGATACTGTAAAGCGGGGTTCATCATTAATTTGCTATCAGCATACGCGACCTAAGCCAATTCCAGTCACTCCATTATAGTCCGTAACAAATCTGGAGTCTTTCAGAAGTGGATAGGTTTATCGGAGTATTGTTGCAATATATTTCTTTTTTCTTCCTTGACTATATTTTATGAGCCAGCTTCCTGATTCCCCTAACGCCCCGGCCTATTGGCAGCCTCCTGACCTATCGCAAGCAGCTTTTGTCGCCCCCAATGCCACGATCGTAGGACAGGTAGAAGTAGGCTCAGGGGCAAGCATCTGGTACGGTGCTGTCGTGCGTGGCGATGTTGAGCGCATCATTATTGGGGAATGTAGCAATATTCAGGATGGTGCCGTCCTTCATGGTGATCCGGGTCAGCCAACTATTTTGGCGTCTCATGTGACAATTGGCCACCGAGCGGTGATTCATAGCGCTCAGATTGGGCAAGGATGCCTGATTGGGATTGGGGCGATCGTCTTAGATGGGGTAAAAGTGGGGGCAGGCAGCATCATTGGCGCAGGGGCAGTAGTGACCAAAGATGTGCCAGAGCGATCGCTCGTTGTGGGCGTCCCTGCCAAAGTCACTCGGACTCTTTCCACCACAGAAGTAGCTGATTTGATCGAGCATGCCCACAAATATGAAAAACTAGCGCTAGTCCATGCAGGGCGGGGAACAGATTTGGGATTTGTGTAAATAAATGTAACAGCAACTCTAGCAAAACCCGCCATTTCAGAGCAAAATAGAGCGTAAAGATGAGAGCTATTTATAATTCTTTAGAGGAGGAACTCAACTATGGACTGGCGTATTCTGATTGTGGTGTTGCCGTTGGCACTGGCGCTGGGTTGGGTGTTCAAGAATATCGGTCAGGCTGCTTTGAAGCAAGGCAAAGACTTTATTGATAAGTAAGATTGCGAAGCAAGGCTTTATTGCTGAGTCAGCTTGAGCTAGAGAATTTGTTTTGCGATCGAAAAACTGAAAGTCTTTCACTAATTTGATGTGAGTCAAATTGTTGTAACTCCTAGGCGCGATCGCTTCTGAGATGTCTTATTCCAAGATCTCTCGAAGCGATCGTTTTTTTGTCCTACGCTAACTTGGAAGTGCTTGTCACTGAAGCAGTAAGCTGATGGTTTGCAGTAGACCAATAACCAGCCCTAAAACGCCCCCTAAATTAACAATCGCTTGCAGTTCGCTCTTGACAATGCCCTGAATCGCCATCTCTAAGTCTTTGGGAGAGGTCGCCCGGACGCGATCGATGATGACTTGGTCAATGTTCAAAATAGGGATTGCTTGAGCCACAATCGCCTCCAGATCCCGCTCTAGGTAACGTTCTAGCACCAAAGCTAGCTCCTGGCTCACAGGCTCAAGGGCGCTTGTTACCGCATCCGAAGTTCGGAGGCGATTGAGCAGCAAGGCGGCTACATTGTTCCAGTCGATCGAGTCACTGAGTCCTTGCAACACATCGGAACCCTTGAGTTGAAGGTAGTCCCGGACGCTGTCACGCATGGTTTTCCGCAACTGTCGTACCGTCGAGACGGGCAAATTTTGCAAAGAGAGATTTTGGAGCAGCTCTTTCAGTCGATCTTGCACGCCTAACGACGCCACAAGTTCTGCAATGCGGGCGTTGCTTTGCTCGCGATCGTCCAAGCAATAGGTTCGCAGGCGGGTGAGGGTATTGCGTACCCCAAAGAGATTGGCAACGACCCAGTAAGTGCCGCTGGTTTTCTCACGGAAGCCCTCATCGATAACGCGAATATTACGATCGGTCAAAAAATCGACCAGCGTCTGACGCAGGGCATCAGGCGGTAGAACAGTCTCCAGCAGCCAGCCTGAAAGCTGAACAGCCTGTGCCTCCGTCAACCTTAGTTCGAGCAGTACCTGATCAAAAATTTGATTGAGCTGGCTTTCTAAAAAATCTTCACGGCGCGCCATCACTTTAATCAGACGCGGCAAAGATTGCCCCAGCAAATCTCTCAAGATATTGGCAATAATCTTGACTGCCTTTTCTTCGTTAGCCCCTTGAATCTGCTCAAGGGCTAGACCCAGCAGCCAGTAAATAGCTGCCTGAATACGCTCTGTTTGCAGAAGCTTACGAGCCAGATTTTTCAGCTCATCGGGCGTCAGCAACGATCCCATAATCGTGTCTGCAATCCGCTTTGCCAAACGCTCCTGATTGCTAGGAATCAAGCCAGGTGTAAAAGGTAGCTGCTTACCGCCTATGTAAAGCGCTCGATAGGGACGAAACAGCATTTTGATCGCAATATCATTGGTGAAATAACCAATGATGCCGCCCACTATGGGCGGTGCCACGAGAGGCCAGAGAGTCGCAAGATCCAAGGGAGTTAAGGATTAAGGTTAAGGATGAGACGGTTCTGAACAGCGAGGTTTAGGAGAATGAACTCAAATAAGGGGCTAGTACGTTTAAAGGTGCCAAGCTATATCTCTTATTTGGTTGCAACCAAAATTCCCATCATGTCAGCGGCGATCGAATAGTGCACCGCGCTAGAAAACCCAGCCTGATATGCCAGGGCAACTTGCTCAGAGCCAATGGGAAAGCGATCGAGACTGGGGCTAATATAGGCATACTCTTCTTTCAGCCCCATGCCTTCTGCCATTGGCACCACTAAGGTGTCAAGGTACCACTGCTGTAAAGCACGCAGATACGGGCTTTGGGGACGATGAAAGTCGAGAATAGCAACTTTAGCGCCCGGTTTCAGAACACGCAGCAGTTCTTGTAGACTTTGGGGAATATCGGTGACATTTCGCAGACCATAGCCCATTGTCGCCGCATCAAAAAAGTCAGGCTCAAACGGAAGCTGAAGCGCATCTCCTTCTATCCAGGTAATCGGTAGCGGCAGCGATCGCTCTGCCCGTTGCTGGGCCGTTGCCAGCAGAGCAGCCGAAAAATCTAGCCCATAGACCTGACCGCTTCCCACTCGTCGAGCCAGCATCTGGGTCAAATCACCGCTGCCACAGCAGACATCCAGGCAAACTGAACCAGGAGTCGGGTTGCTCCAGTTGACCGCCATCTGCTTCCAGACTCGATGCAGCCCTAGACTGAGCTGATCGTTAAGGCGATCGTATTCAGGCGCAATTCGGTTAAATATTGACTGAATCTCTTGAGCAATAGGTGTAGGGGCTGAGTTCACAGAAACACTGCGGTTAGGTTACAAACTAATCCTACACAATCTAGGAGATAGGAAGTTTGGGGGTGCAACATCAGATTTTTGGGGGATTCCCGAACTCATAGCTTGGGTTACAAGGTTGCTTGAATAAAGCTACTGGGCACAAGCCAGCGCCATCCCAATCTGCTGAGCCGATAGCTCAATCAGAGCAAACTCATCGGCTTGTAGCGATCGCAGTTCTCGCCATTGGAGGGATAGCGTGGCAAGCACCTGATCTCTAAATATGACAGGAGCTACTAAACAAGCTTGGATATTGGAATCAGCGTAATAAGGCAGGTTAGACAGGGCTGGATCAGTCGCCACTGGCATAGCAGCTTGGAATTTACGCGTGGCGATCGCGGCCTGCACTAAAGGATCGACATCTGAGGGTTGATCGAGAGGCTGCAACGCATCGTTAAAACCGTAGCTTCCTTGTGCGCCCAAAGACTCTCCCTCCACTCTTTGCACCCGGCAGCGATCGGCACCAAAGACCTTGCCGCAAGCATCGGCAATGAGTTGAAGGCAATCATCTTTTTGAGTCGATTCAGAAGCGGCTGTCACAATAGTGCCGAGTAAGGTTGTCAGCGCTTGAGCACGATGCAGCTCTTCTGTCCGCTGCTTCAATAGCTCATAGGTTTCAGCTGCTCTTTGCACCACGCCCTTTAGCTCGGTAGGATCCCAAGGCTTGGTGATGTACTTATAGACTTGCCCAGAGTTAATCGCTTCTACCAGATCTTCAACATCGGTAAAGCCCGTGAGAATAATCCGCATGGTGTCAGGAAACTGGGGCACCGTCTTGCTGAGAAACTCAGTCCCCTTCATTTCCGGCATCCGCTGGTCAGAAATAATGACGGCAACTTCACCTTCAGTTGCCAAAACTTCTAGGGCAGCAAAGCCGCTCTCAGCTCGCAAGACATTGAAATCACGTCGAAATGTGCGATAGAGCAAATCAAGATTATCGGGTTCATCGTCCACAACAAGCATCTTGGGTTTTTTGGGGCGCTCTAAACTCATAGGACTGACGGCGGGAAATTCTGAAAGGGCACTACTCATAAAACTGCACTTCTGCAAAGCTAGGTCTGAGAGGTTTGAAGTTCACAGGAACGGGTGGGTCTGGTCAAACGGTACTGGATTCTAACTTCAATACAGGAGCCAATTTCATCCGGCCTCTCTCCTAGTCTTGACACTTTTGATTCAGTTCTAACGCTATGACAGCAAAATGACCTGAAATAACATAGCTAGATATTTGACGAGGCATAGCCCAAAATCATTGGGGACACAGCCCAGCTGCGTCCCCAACCCTTTCATCTACCAAAGTTTTGATCTATCAAATATTGTTTGACAGCAATCACAGAAGCATTGCTGATTTTTTAAGGCTGATTGTTTAAGCTCTACCCATCCTGCTAGCCCCTAGCCTACTGTTACTTAGCCTATCGTCACCCAGCTTTGCCGCAGACTCTTAAGAATCGCTAACATTCAGCCACTAGGCGATCGCGCGGCTAAACGCTTTAGCGCCTCACCTTACCTTAACGAAAACGGCGCTTACGGCGAGCCATGATTGCTTTACGCTTGTGCTTTTCTAGCGGTGTTTCAAAATGGCGATGGCTTTTAACATCTGCCAAGATGCCTGCCTTAGACACCTGACGCTTAAATCGACGCAGGGCAGATTCAATTCCTTCGTTTTCGCCTAAGACCACTTGGGTCATGCTAAGTTCTCCTTTGCTTGAGGGATGTAGAGTATTTGAGCTAGCCACACAAAACTAGCCATACGCAAAACTGCTCACTATGGCATCTATAGCTAACTATGACATTTTAGGAATTATGAGCCTCTTCGGCAATACAGATCTTAAGGTAAATCTAAGAGAGTTAGATTGAGTTTTAGTGAATTAAAGCTATATTCATCGACCCAAAGTTAGTCGTGAGGGCAACATTCAGGGTTTCTAAGGCTTGAACCAGCCACTCCACTGCTTCACGGGCAGACATTTCATAGTGGCTGAATAAAATAGAGAGCCGTCGCTCTAGGCAGGGTCTGACCTTGCGGCAGATTAAGACAA
Source organism: Coleofasciculaceae cyanobacterium (assembly GCA_036703255.1). Taxonomy (GTDB): domain Bacteria; phylum Cyanobacteriota; class Cyanobacteriia; order Elainellales; family Elainellaceae; genus Drouetiella. The sequence continues at coordinate 30,381 of DATNPL010000014.1, read as the reverse complement.
TTTTCAGCAGGATAGCGATCGTGGCGATCGGGCCTAGGTTGGTGATCAAGTCGATAAACATGAAGTGGTTGGGGCTTTGCGGCTTGTCGGCAACCAGGAAGTTAAGCAGGTGGTTGCAGATGCGAATGAGCCAAAAGTCGTTGAGCCGCTGATGGCTGCTATCGGGCAAAACATCTTGCAGGTAGTAGTAAAGCTGGTTGTTAAATTTGCGGTTGCCGTAGGCTGGATCAACCGAAGCCGTAATGTATTGATATAAATCGTCTTTGAACGATCGGATAGAGGGCGAGGTTCCCACATGGATCATGAAGTTAAGCGCAAGGTCTTTATGCGTGCGCGAGCCTTCTACTTTGCCGACATAGTGGCGTAGCGCCTGACTCAAATCTTGCTCAGAGAGCAGGGTGGGATTGGTTACCGGAACAATAATGCGCTGGGGGTTAGCAGGGTTAGGGCACTGGGTCGAATGCGATCGCCGCACCTGATAGGTGACATATTGCGACAAATCAATCTCAAATTGCTTTTGCCGAATCAGCTGGATTTTTTGTACCGTGACCTGCTGCTCATGTGTGCTTTCGTCACTCAGCAAGCAGTGTTCATAAAGGTAAGGATAGCGACGAATCAGCGTCCCCAGAGAACGGTTGCCCTGAGATTCGGCGGCTTCGGTTAACACCTGCGCCAAACGACGCAGCGTTAGGTATTGCTCTGTTTCAGTAAATTGACTCGTGAGGCTGTGCAGTCGTTTGACGGAGTGAGAATGGGTCGCGCTGATGCCAAACGCCTGTGGCGGTGTCTCAAACAGTTTTACAAGTTGTGGAATCGCTAACTGCGACTGCGGGCGGGTTTGCCAGCGGTTGATCAAAATGTGGCAACAGCGATTAAGAATGTAGCGAAAATCTTCGGTTGCCAGATCGGAACCCACAATTTTTTTTAGCGCCTGGGAGATCTCGTGATCTGGATAACCAACTCCATTGATGAAAAGCGTTTGGAAGCGGGCAATCATCTCAGTGGGCGACTCTTGCTCAATCCAGTAAAGCAAGTGATCATAGATCATTTGCTCTTCCCGCATGATGGGGCGATTGTAGCGACTCATCTGGTGCTCGGTAACCACGGTTGAAAATTCCAGTATTGGTTAAAGACGGATACTTAAATTTAGGGCTGTGAGTTTATAAATATGCAATTTTTTAGGTAGGAAGATGGCTTTGTTATGCACCTAAAGTCCCTACGTAAAGCATCGATTTTCAGGCTTTTCAATGTTCAGGTGCTGATTTCAGGTGTGAATGTCCTAAGCCCCCAGTTTCTCTAAAATTTAACCCTGTACTCTTCTCATCTGCTGATACGGGCTGTATTATGCAAAAGCTCTACCGAATGTGCGCTGTGTCAAGGCGTAGTTTTACAGTTGGGCAGGATTCCCGATTTAACTTCAGAGTATCTAATAATACCCAGAATCAATGGCTAGATCTGGTGATCGAAATCACTGAGAGTTTAAAGCTTTGACTAAGTTAGGTAGTTTCTACGATGGTTTAAGGCTGGTGATACTCTAGGAGAGCCGTTGGCGTTATACGTGGTTCTACTTAATCGTAGATTTAAATCAGTACTTCTGCTCCGACACCGCTCATTGAGTGCGGGCGTGAAGCGAGATCGATCGCACTGCTTGCAGGAGTATGATATCTGCTAATTCGGTGATGTTTTAGATATGTTGTTTACTTTCTTAATCCCCAAGCAAACTTATCCAGCATGGCTTGTCAGGTTCCGCTAAAGCAATTAATCGAAATTTTGGGGGCTAAACCCGTCAATTTAGCGCCAGAGCTGCTGTCGCAGAGGGCGATCGGCATTGTGACCGACAGCCGCAGCATTCATCCGGGTGAAGTGTTTTTAGCGCTCCGAGGCGATCGCTTTGATGGACATGGATTTGTGGCTGGAGCCATGCAACAGGGGGCGCTGGCCGCCATTGTAGACAGCCCTGTTGCCCTACCCGAATATCCTTTGCTACAGGTTGAAGACACGCTGCAAGCTTACCAGACGATCGCGCGTTGGTGGCGCGATCAGTTCAAAATTCCAGTGGTTGCCATCACTGGCTCGGTAGGCAAGACGACCACTAAAGAGCTGGTTGCCGCCGTGTTGCACACCCAAGGGGCTGTGCTGAAAACCCAGGCCAACTACAACAATGAAATCGGGGTGCCCAAAACCTTGCTAGAGTTGGAAACTGAGCACAGGTTTGCTGTGATTGAAATGGGCATGCGAGCCGCTGGCGAAATTGCTCTGCTGACGCAGATTGCCCGTCCTGACATTGCCTTGATTACCAATGTGGGAACCGCACATATCGGCAGACTGGGATCGGAGCAGGCGATCGCCAACGCCAAATGCGAGATGCTGCAACAGCTTCAGCCTACAGGCATCGCTATCCTCAACCACGATAACGATCGCTTAATCCAGACTGCCGCAGAGGTCTGGCAGGGCAAAACCCTAACCTATGGCCTAGAGGGAGGGGATCTGCGAGGAGAGCTGGTGGATGCCTCCACGCTGCGCGTGGGTGACATGGACTTTTTGCTGCCGTTGCCCGGTCGGCATAATGCCCTCAACTATTTGGCAGCACTGGCGGTAGCAAAAGTGTTGCAGATCGATTGGGCTGGGTTGACGCAGGGTTTGTCGGTCGAAATGCCTCAAGGGCGATCGCGCCGATTAGAGTTGCCCAACGATATTGTGGTTTTGGACGAAACCTATAATGCGGGTCTGGAGTCGATGATTGCCTCGCTACACCTCTTGGCTGAAACGCCGGGTAAGCGTCACATTGCGGTTTTAGGTACCATGAAAGAGCTGGGCGATCGCTCTCCAGAGTTTCATCAGCAGGTGGGCGCACTGGCGCAACAGCTCAATTTAGATGCACTGCTCATTTTGGCGGATGCTGCCGAAAGTCAGGCGATGGCTGCGGGCGCAGGCACCTTGCCTACAGAGCAGTTTTCTAGCCCTGCCGAGGTGGTGGTACGCTTGCGAGAGCAGGTGCAGTCAGGCGATCGCATTTTGTTCAAGGCTTCGCGGGCAGTAGGGCTAGACCGGGTGGTGGCGGAGTTTGTGAAACCTACCCTAGCGGAGGGTTGAGGTAAAGAAATGCCTGAACCTCAGCGGCTGAAGGCTGAGCGGCGATTGCTCCGGCTCGGGTCGTAGTAAGTGAGCCAACCGCGCTGGCGTAGGAGACGATTTGCTGGGCGCTTGCTGGATCGCTGAGGGCCGAGATTCCTTGCTGACAGAGCCGATGGACAAACCCGGCAACAAATCCATCTCCAGCGCCCGTTGTATCCTCGACCTCTACCGGAAAAGCAGCAACACTGCCTTTGTGATCCTGCAAATAGTAGCTACAACCTTGCTCTCCAGCCGTGATTAACACGCCTATTTTGCCTGCTGGCTGGTTCCTGTCTGTGTTTAGAGACTGGATGTTTAGGGACTGAGCGATCGCGCCAGCCTCGTCAGTACCAAACAGCCATGCGGCCTCTTCGATTGAAAGCTTAAGAAAATCGGCTTGCTGCACAAAATCTAAAATAATCGGTTTGGCCAAGGCTGGATCTGACCAAAACATCGGTCGCCAGTTGACATCAATGATGACTTTGAGACCCTGCTGCTTAGCAAGAGCAAGGGCATGGGCGATCGCCGCTGCGGTGTCGGCATAGGCCAAGCCCAATGTGCCTAACACTAAAAAATCGGCGGTGGCAAAGAGCGCTTCAGGCATCAGCGGTGCCTGAAGAAAAGCATCGGCAAATTCTGTGGCTTGACGTCCGCCAAAGCCTGCAAACTGCCGATCGCCCTGCTCATTGCGCAAGACTTCCACCTTGCGGGTGGGATGAAGGGCGTGGCGCTGCACCCCACGCTGATCGACACCTATGGCTTGCAGCAGTTCCACCAAATGTTCTCCAGCCGTATCTTCCCCAATGCAGCCGATAAAGCCTGCGGCAGTTCCTAGCTTGGCCAGGGCACAGGCAACATTGGCAGGTGCCCCGCCTGCGTAGGGTGTCCAAGACTGCACCTGAGCCACAGATGCGGCAGGCTGGTCGGCCAAGCAATCCCAGAGGATTTCGCCAAGGCAGAGAACGCGAGGATCGGTCATATGCAATCGGGGGCTTTGGGGTATCTACAGAGGGGGCAGTGCCAAAAAGCGTGATATCAGAGCGCCACCCCTTAAAAGATACCTAATCGATCGCTTCTTGGAGCTGTAGGGCAATGCGATCGCCAAATTCTGGATCAAGGTTAGCTAGGCTTAAGAGCTGCATATATTCTTGCAGCGTTAACCCTTCCGACTCAATCAGGCTGAGCGCTTCGGCCTCAATATCCTGCTGAATTCGCAGCGATTCTGCATCCGTCTCTGCACCCTGAAGCTCGCCCTCCCGCTGTTCAATTAAATTGACGACATGCAGATAAGCGCGGATAAATTGACTCACTTTCTCTGGCGAAATGGCATCTGTATCTAACCCCGAATGGTTAAGCGTCGGCTTTGTCACTTCAGCTTCAGGATCGGCGGGTGCCTCAGCCCAGCTTGCCAAGGGCTGACTCAGCCAAAGTCCAAGCAGGATGAGGGTAAGGACTGCCAGCTTGCCCAAGGTTTGCAACGTTGGGTGGAAAGAGCGGTGAAGTTGCGATCGCAGCATAGTTGAGGAAGAGATGGGAAAGATAGGGTTGAAAGGAAATTGACGGGTGCATCTCGTCGTTAGGGAAGAGTGGGATGATGGGAGAACGAACAAGGGCGATCGCATCATCCTACTCTCCCGCTTTCGTATCCCCCAACTGCTAGATGCGCCTGGGATTGGCTCTGAATTATGCCCTTCTGTCCCTCTCTAGATCATAAATAGCTTTCTCCCAACACCACTGTTCGGTACGGTCAGGATGAGTCGCTCTCAAGTTTGACACTAGCCGAATTGCAACTTTCTCATTACCGTTCACCAGCCTCAAAAGCTTGCGACGCGACGCGGGACTGGCTGAACCTAGAGATCTGGGCGATCGCCCAGATCTAGAGCGGGTCGGGACTGAGCCTCTGCGCGATCGCCGCAACTGCGGTGCAAACTGCCGCAACAGCAGATAAATACAGAACACAATGATGACAGCCAAAATCGTTGGCAACAGAGCAAGAGTACTCATAGAGAAATCTAGCAGAGAAATCTAGCGAGGTCGTTGCCTAAATCCTAGCGAAAACCTTGTCCGATCTGCTTTTAGGAGGGCTTACCCAAAAACTGTACGAGTGGTTGAAAGACAGGCACGAGTTCCGCCCGACTTGTCACCAGCGTGGGGTAAGAGCGACTGCCATAGTTTTCTCCCACCTGTAGCGGAAAGATCGGATTGGGTTCTAGGGCAACCCAAGCTCCACCCGCAGCCTGAACGATCGCCCAAACGGCTGCAATATCCCAAATTTTTGGGGTTGCCTCTACGCCGCCTAGAGAGATTCCTGCCGCTACGGTGAGCAGATTGTAGGTAGCTACGCCCAGCATACGAATCTTGCAGGGAAAAGGCTTTTGCAAGACTGCCGTGCTGCGAGCACAGACATTAAATATCTGGTTCCCAGACGGTGGCTCGGCACGGGTCGCAATCGGCTGATGATTGAGAAACGCACCCGTAGGCATGTCTAGTGCCGATGTCCCTGGCCAAAATCCATGAAACGATTGCTTTAAGGGCGGCAAATGCACATAGCCAAAAACTGGCGTGCCCTGGTAAAGCAGCCCCAGAGAAATGCCCCAGAGCGGTAAGCCTCGGGCAAAGTTGGTGGTGCCATCGATCGGATCAATCACCCAGCACCAATCGGTTTCTGGAAAAATATGCGCGGCTTCTTCACTCAAAACGCCGTGTTGGGGAAAGGCTTGGGCGATCGCCGCTCTCAGCGCTGCATCGGCCCACTGATCAGAAGCGGTGACGAGGCTACCGTCACTTTTTTCGGCAGCCTCGACTTGTCCGGGCGTTTGTCCCAGCGTTTGCCCAAAGTCTTTGAGGAGCCGCTGGCCGACGCGATCGGTCGTGGTCTCAGCAAAGGTCAGAATTTCTGTCCAGTCCATGTTTAATCTATCTCAGCTTCTAAAACGGCGGCGATCGCCTGTTTGGCACTGGTGCGAAACTCTTGAACATTGACCTGACGCAGGCACCAAACTGCAAACAGCATGGCGACACCCTGCATCACAAAGACTAGACCGTAGGACAAGACCGGATCGGAAAACAGCCGCTTGCCTAAATCGATCAAAACTCCCCCTGAAACGGTTGCAATGCCTCTGGCAAATGCCTGTGCCAATCCCCATGCGCCTATGAACGTTCCTGCTGTGGCCGCAGCCGTTAGATCGAGCATCAGACTCAATGCTCCAGTGGTGACAATGCCAGACGCTAGACCAAACATGAGCAGCGCCAGCTTTAGCCCAACCTGGCTATGGGTAAACCCAATACCGATTACCCCCACCAGCGAGGCAACTACTAGAAGTCCGCCGAGCTTCGCGGTATTGCGCTTGCCGATGCGAGGCGTGAGCAGAAAGCCGGAAATCAGCAGTCCAATCAGGGTGCCCGTCCCCCAAAAGGCGTTAAGGCTGGCTGTTGCGCCAATTTCCATCGCAAACACATCGCCGCCATAATTCTCTAGGACAGGATCTTGCATAAACAGCCCAATCGTCATTAGCCCTAGAAAGGTGAAGAACAGGCGCGTCTGGCGGCTAGCCGTCAAAATTTGCCAGGCGCGTCCTAGCCCAATCCGAGGCTCAGGAGATCCCGCAGGAGCCGATGCCGTCTCTGCCTGGAGTGCCGCCAGCCGTGAAGCATAGCGAGAATATTTCTTCTCAATGCCCCAGGTCGCTAAGAATGCCAACACTAAAACCACAATAGGCACGATCGCAAACAGACGGTTAATTGAGGCTTGCAGCTCAGCGATCGGCGCATTTAACGTTAATTTTTTCAGCAAAACGCCAATGGTGATGGCTCCAATGATCGTGCCACCAATCAGCATTGACCAGTCCATGCCCACCAGCTTCGATCGGTTGTCTTCATCCGACACATCCACCAACAGCGTGGTAAAAGGGGTAGAACAAGCGCTAACCGCCAAACCGTAGAGCGCAAAGATGAGTGCCAATAAGCCTGTCCAAAGATAGGTCGGAGTTGTCCAGCCTACCGTGCCTAGGCTGTCGCCTACTTTCCACATAACCTGAACTGAGACTGCCGCCAAAAGCGCCAGACAGAATGCGCCAATCCAAACATAGCCTGTACGGTGATAGCCCCACAGCCTTTTAGTATCAGACAGTTGGCCAAACCAGACCCGAGCCGGAGCCACAAATAGCGTTAGCGCCAAGATGATGCCGCCGATCGTTCCAGGAACGCCTAGCTCCCGAATCAGCACCCGGTTGAGCACACCAAACATGAGCACTGACATCATGCCCAGCGCGATTTGAAATAACCCCAGTCGAAACATCGTAAATAAGGTGATGCGGGGCAGTGCTCCAGTCTCTTCAGGTTCGAGCCTGTATGGATTGGAGGAGTTACTGGTTGCCATAGGTGTTTACGTGAAGCTCTTTTACTTTGCTTTAAGCGTTTTTACTTTAAGCATAAAGCTGTGGGCAGCAAAAGTGCGCATCATTTATTTTCTGCGCCTCAACAGCAACTCTCAGTCTGAAAATTCAACGGGTATTGGCTGGGATGTGTAGCTCTAGCCCGTCAAACACAAAGGTGAGCAGATGTCCTAACTGTCAAAATAGAGATAGCGCGTTAACGTCCGCAAGTCACCGAAGAAGGTTTTGCGAGTGACCATAAAACGGGTAAAAAATATGCGCGCAGTAGGCGTCAGTAGACGGATAATGACTCCGTGGGTCAACCGCTACGCGCTTAAATTCAATAAATATTTTTTCTAAAAGCCTCGCGGAGCGAGGCTTTTAGAAAAAATATTGTCCTAACCTAATTGCGTGAAGCCATACTACTCAATCCCCGTACCTCAATGAAGCCAATGTCCCTGCGACCTGCCAACATTCCCTTGCCCTACTTTGATTTTTTGCTAGAGCAACTCAATCAGGGTGAGCCGATGGTGCAGCAAGCCTTTGGTCGCCATGTGCATTGGGGATATTGGCCGTATCCCAAGCAGGCCGATGGCTCAGTCGAAGATTTTGCGATCGCCTCTGAACGTCTTTGCCAACGGGTCATTGCCGCAGCAGGAGTCAAGGAAGGCGATCGCGTGTTGGATGTCGGCTGTGGCTTTGGCGGCACGATCGCCAGCCTCAACGAACAGTTTCACACCGTTAACCTGACGGGACTCAACATCGACCCTCGCCAACTTGCCAGAGCACGCCAAACGATAAAGCCCCTCAACCAGAACCAAATTGAATTTGTTGAAGCAGATGCCTGCCAGATGCCGTTTGCTGATGCGTCAATGGATGTGGTGTTGGCCGTGGAGTGCATTTTTCACTTTCCCAGTCGAGTCACCTTTTTCCAGGAAGCGCGCCGTGTCCTGCGACCCGGTGGACGTTTGGGTCTTTGTGATTTTGTGTCTACCCCTTTCTTTCAAGCGCTCCAAAATGTCACTGCCCAACTTGGGGTAAAGCTGGCAAATCCTGTTTATGGACGGGTAGACAGCTCCTTTACCCTGTCTGACTACAAGATCTTAGCCTGTGAAACTGGCTTTTCTCTGAGGTTGCAAGAAGACATCACGCGCAACACGCTGCCCACTTACCCGGTTGTGTGTCATGTGTTTGAGCAGATGAATTATTCTAAAGCAGTTAAAGCGACTGCGACGGCGGGGTTGCTCAGTCGGCTTGGTCTGTTGCGCTACCAGATCCTCAGCTTTGCGATTCAGAATTAAAACGGTGATCTACACCTGCAATTCTCAGCGACCATAATTCTCAGCGACTATAAAGACAGGAAACACTTGCTCTAGTTCTACGGATCGAGCAAATCTCCCCGCACGCTCAACGATTCTGGCTCTCTCAGATGTCCTTAAGATCGCAAATTAATTTGCGATCCTTACAATACTGATATTGCAGGTGCTTGAACCGCTTTTTCCTATGATGAGAATTGCCTGTGCCTCAAGCTCTTGTTGCTGCTGTCGGCTAATTTATGTTACCCTTTACGGTCTGGGCTAGTGGCGAAGTGGTCTAACGCTTCGGTCTGCAAAACCGACATTCCCCGGTTCAAATCCGGGCTAGCCCTTATGATGTCGATGAATTACTCGCTATCTCTAGTGAACTCTAGCCGATAGCGATAGAGCGCCACAGGCTGCGGCTCACCCAAAAAACTGCCGTTGGGAATCGTCTTAAAGTAGTTGGGGTCTTGAGGAGAAAGGTAAATGGCTGTCACCTGATCAGCCTCGATCGCTACTCCAGCGTCAAGCTCAGCCGTGTGATGTGAATAGGCCGTGGTGTTTTCCACTTCATTAAAGTAAATTTGCGGCGTGCCTCGAAACTCTTGCTGAAACACCTCGGTGGTAATGAAGCGATCGCTCGTGGGCGCTTCTACCGCTCTGCCAATCACCGTAGAAACTAGTTGACGTTCGCTAAAGAGCGCATCGGGCGAATCGCCGCGCAGCAGCGTAATTTGGCGATTGGGATTGTTAGGGTCAACCTTCACTGCCAGAATGGCGCGATCGCCCAGATAGGCTTTGGCCAAACTCATGCCGTTAAAGGCGCGATCGGACACAATTTGCTTCTCTCCGCGATTGAGCACCAGAGCAAAAAGGGCATTCAGGGCGTCGATCCCTTTGGCTTCTGCCTCGACAAAGCGAACTTTGAAGGCGATCGGCTGGTTCAAAAATTGACGGTTGCTCTCGAACCCAGGCGTGGTGATATCAGGCGCTAAAGGAGCCGTCATGTCTAGCAGCGTCGTGGTGACTGTCCAGTTCCCCTGAAACCACTCAGGATAAACCAAGTCTCCGCGAGAGGGCTGCACCAGAGGCTTGCCTCGCCAATTGGGATATTGGGCTAAGCGGGAGGCCAAAGGAGACGCTTCTTGAAGGCTGGTTTCGCCGATTTCACCCATTTGATAAAGGCTAAGCGGATCAGCCTGGGCGACGCCACTACAAAATAGCCACAGCGCTACCAAACTTGTTATCCAAACGATGCGCCATGTCCATTTCATAGGGAGTTCTTTTTAAGCCAAAAATTTAGAAATTAAGTCTCTACTTTAAGCAAAATTGCAGATATCGGGAGGCGCTATGGTTCCATTAGAACATTCATCTAATATTCACTCAAGTCAGCGAATATTAGATGAATTCTGTGGGGCGATCGCCTTTCTCTTCTCAGCAGCCCCTCGTTTTTATAACAGCGTTTATTTTTGGTGTTTTTCACTATAATTTATGGTATAATTTACCAATATACAGCTTACCAATATACGGCAGTGAAGCAAAACCCCTGTGCAGCAGTCTCTAGAGGTCTGGCTGAAACCGCAGCGGCTTTACCCCTAACAAGTAGCAAGCTTGCCAAAAACCTAATCTTTACCGATCCTCACAATCCTTAATCGGGAGACAATCTCCATGAATGCTTCGACCCAGAACGCTTTGAGCCAACTTCCCACCCCAGCCCATTTTAATCCGTCAACGGTGGGCGAAGTCTGGCCTGTTCCTTACCAAAGTCGAGCCGCTGAAGCCAAAATTTGGGCGCAGCAGCACCATATCTCACCTGCTGCCCAAGACAAAACTCGCATCTGCCTACTGGCGATCGATGTCCAGAACACTTTCTGTATTCCAGGATTTGAGCTGTTTGTGGCAGGGCGATCGGGCAAGGGAGCCGTAGAAGATAACGAGCGGCTCTGTGCGTTTATCTATCGCAACTTGGGGGTGATCAGCGAAATTGTCTTAACGATGGATACGCATACGGCAGCGCAAATCTTTCATCCAGTGTTTTGGGTCAACGCGGCTGGGCAGCATCCGCCTGCTATGACGATGATTCATCTAGCCGATGTGGAGCAAGGCATCTGGCGCGCTAATCCAGCAGTGAGCCTGGAGCAGCACAGCGCCGATCGCCTGCAAGCCTATGCGCTGCACTATGTGCGTCAGCTCGATGCAGCAGGCAAATATCCGCTGACGATCTGGCCTTATCACTCCATGCTGGGCGGCATTGGTCATGCGATCGTTTCTGCCGTCGAAGAAGCCTGTTTCTTTCACAATATGGCGCGCGGTAGCCAGACCCGGTTTGAGATCAAGGGCAATAATCCTCTAACAGAAAACTATTCGGTGCTGAAGCCCGAAGTCTTGGCAGATGAACAGCAAGGGGCGATCGCCCACAAAAACACGGCCTTGATTCAAACTCTGCTTAACTTCGATGTCATCTTGATTGCAGGACAAGCCAAAAGCCACTGCGTCGCCTGGACAATCGATGATTTGCTGACAGATATTCAGGCGATCGATCCGAGCCTAGCTCAAAAAATTTATCTGTTAGGGGACTGTTCCTCCGCGGTCGTCGTTCCGGGCGTCGTGGATTTCACCGACCCAGCCGAGCAGGCATATCAACGCTTTGCTGAGGCGGGAATGCAGGTGGTGAAATCAACAGACTGGACTCTCTAGGGATCGGCCACAAAATAAAACTATTCCAGATTTGTTCGCTCACAGATGCTGCGCCATACGCCCTAAAATCGGGTTTCAAACTCTAGCACGGCCCGACTATCTCCCTCCAGGTTGGTAGAACCCCGCAGCAAAAGCTCGTCGTTAATTCGATAGCGAATGCTGTAGCGAGTGGGTTCGGCGGCAGTCAGCAATTGCAAGACAGACACCGAGAGGTTATCCGTAATGTCATAGCCGAGTTCGGCAGCCAGAGCCAACGTCGAAGAACGAGCATTTTCGGAAGAAACGCTGGTGGGAAAGAGGCGAAAGTCCGTCAGTCCGGTGGCATCGCTGATCAGGTTTTGCAGCCCTGTCAACAGCGTCGATCCGGCTACGCTAGCGAGTGCCAGCGTGGGGTTGTCGGCTGCTTGCCCAATGCCGCCCAGAAAATTGCCGCCAATCAGGGCCACAATTTCTGATTCGGTACGGCTGGGGCTGCTAGACAACTCTAAGTTGTTATAGATTTGGCTGGCAGGGCCATTAACGCTGGCCTGGACTCGGATAGTTTGCAGAGAGCCAAAATCGGTCGATGGCGAGGCTGTGTTATCTGCCAGCTCTGCTACACCAAACGGCGAGGTGCTGTTGGCCACAGGCGGACGCACCACCTCAGGCACAGAGGTAATTAAGCGGACATCGATATAGGGATCTAGCCCGCGAGTGGGCGAAAATACAGCGCGGTTGTCATAGTCTCGCAGCAGGTCAAACTGGGTGGCAAACAGGTTGACCTGTCCCTGCTTCAGGTAAATTGTGCCATTGGGGCTAATGTCATCAAACGTCTCGTTAATTGTGCCATTAATCAGCAGATCACCCGTTGCGACAAAGCTCAGGATGGGATCGCTGGTGACGCGCATCCGGTTGCCCAAGCTCACCTGCAAGTCGTTGAACTGGGGTGGCGTGAAGAAGCCAGGGGTTTGTGGAGCGGCGGCAGCCTGTGCCACAGGCGAACTGCTGTCGTCATTGGGCAAGATAATTCGCCCATTGCTGAGGGTAATTTCCCCGCCCACCTGGGGCGCTAGCGCCGTTCCGGAAACCAAAATATTGCCATCTACGCCGCCTTCAAAGCGGTCTTCTAGGTTGAGGGCAATTTCGTCAAGGGTGACGATTAAGGGCGTAGCGGCATCTGGATCGTTGGTTGCCAGGGGCGAAATAATCGGCAAAGTACCCCGAGCTAAGACCTGCCCCTTGCTGAACTGCCCCTGGAGATCTTGAACCTGGATGCGATCGTTATTAAATAAAATATTGCCATTCACATTGGTCAAATCTTCGGGTAGCGCCTTGGCCGAAAAGATTCCGTCTTTAAAAGTGGCCTTACCGGAGGCATTTAAACGAATGGGGCTAGAGAGGGCTGGATCAAACGTGCCTCGAACCTGAACCTGAACATCTCCCTCGCCGCCTTTCCAGGCGACTAAATCGGTAAACAGGCTGAGCAGGGCAATGCCGTTATTGCGAATATCAACATCTAGGCTCAGATCCGTATTGTTGGGCTTAACCGACATAAACGGAAAGGCGTAAGGGACGCTGCCATTGAGCTGAAAAGCATTTACCTGATCGCCAATCACCTTGCCATCAAAGTCGAGTCGCGCATTGGCATAGCCAAATAGACTTCTTAAAGGCGGCACCGTCTGATTGTTGACCGTTGCCTCAGCCAGAACGAGTTCTCCTGTTACCTGAGGATTGCCCACGCTACCCGCCACAGAGACATTGGCGTTGAGTTTGCCGTCAATCTCGACAGGTAGCTTAAACAAGTCGCGCAGAGCAGCCACCGGAATGTTTTGCGCCAAGAGCTGCCCCGACTGTTGATCGCCCCCCAATGTGCCAGAAAAGTTGAGGAAGGAGTCATTGGTCTGCAAGCGCAGCGGCAGCAGGGTCAAAATCCCGTTTTCTAGCCCTCCTGAGGCCACCACCTGGTTGACCTGGTACTGTCCCCATTGCCAGTCTTGCCCGTTGAGTTCAAAGCCCAGAGTCGCCCCGGTTCTGGGCGAAAAAGCAATATTGATGTCTCCGGTAAAGACGCCCCTTAGATCGGCCAGATCGGGTAAGAAAGCCTGATCTTCGCGTTGGGCAATTTGCTGATCGCGTAAGGCGGTGATTTCAGAATAGCGGCGGAGCTGATTCAGCAGGCTCAGGTTGTTGGTACTCAAAGAAGTCGGCAGCACATCGATCGCGGAGGCAAAACTAGGAGAACCAATTCCCCGTCCTAGATCCGCTAGCTCAAAGATTTGCAGTGCTGTCAAGATATCTTCGACTCTGCCCGAATCGGCGGTGACTTTGCCCTGAAGCTGCGGATCGGCTCCGGGGCTAAAGCTGCCTGACAGCAGATAGCGACTGTTGCCCTGACGCAGTTCTCCCTCATCTAAAACGCCAATGCCCTGAACGTAGCGAAAGCGGCCTGTGAAGGAGTCGGCTCTGATGTAGCCTAGTGCCGGGTTGGCGATCGCCACTTCGCCTACCACATCGGGCTGCGCCAAATTGGCTAGGTTGATGTTGAAATTGCCGTTGACGGTACCCGTGACTCGCCCCAGCCCATAGTCGGCAGCCGGAGACAGATTGAGGATGGCGATCGGAAAGTTTTGCAGGTCGGCCACGAGGCGATCGCCATTGCCTTTGCCCTGCGCGATCGCCTCACCCTGCTGCACAAAGAAAGCAATCGGGCGATTGCGGCTGTCTAGCTGTAAGCCAATGCGGTCTTGCACTCCGGCTACATTCAAATTCAGCGATCGATTGGTAACATACTGAAGATCGCCATTCAAGCTGGGTTCGAAGGCAGTGTCATTCACCACAAGGCCATTGACGCCCACCCGTCCGGCGATCGTCAGCGCCTCTAATGCCCCGGTTAGCCGTCCGTTAAAGTCTGTGGTTCCGGCCACCTGAATCTGCTGGGGAATCGGGATAGGCAGTCGATTAATGTCATAGTCCCGCAAATTGACGTTCAGATCCAGACTGGTGAGCGCAGGCGTTCCCTCTAAGGAGGCAAATACAAATCCGTTCGCGTCAAATCCGGGCGCAGAAGCCTGCTGAATTTGTAGGCGATCGCCCAGCCATTTAACTGAAGCCGTCAGCGGATCGGTAATCAGCGAAATGCCCTGCGACAGGCGCACCTGGCCTTCGGCTTGAATGGCCGCTGGGCTGAGGTTATCTAGACTGCCGCCCAAGACAAAATTGCCGCTCAGCAGCCCCCGCAGATCGGCGGAAAACTGGCTGAGTTCAATGCCGGAGGTGTCCAAATCAGCAGTCCAGCGATTTTGAACGATCGCCCCTTTGCCCCGAACGATGCCCCCGGCCACCAACAGCAGCGTGTCCTGAAAGCGAATCGCGTTTCCGGCGCTTGCCACCGTACCCCGCCCTGGATAGGTGCCTTCTGGCGCTTCCCACCGGGTAATCGTCTGCACATTGTCAAATGGGCCAAAGACTTGAGCTGTAGCGTTGACGTTGCCGAGGGTAATGTTGCCCAGATTGGCACCATAGGCGCGAGCAATAGAATCGGCAGGCAACCCCTGCGCGTCTAAATCAAAAGCTAGCCCTCCCCGATCGCCCAGTTTCACTTCACCTTTGCCCGTGAGCAGCCCGCCCGCTTCAGGAACCGCCCGAAACTCGCTAATAAAAATGGACTGTAGCGTGGCATTGAATTGCGCCCGCGCCGAGTTGAAGGCCACTTTGTCTATCTGAACAGGTTGGGTATTTTCAACAACTCCAACAATGAGGGGGCTATCGGTGCGGCCTTTAACCGTGGCATTGGCGCGAAAGGTTCCTGCTAGGGCGATCGGTAAGGTTTGTGGATCAACGTCGAGTGTTTGCAGCACATCTGCAATGCGGGTAGGCTGCACCTGTACCGTCAGGTCATAGCCCTTTTGCGTGTTCAAACTGCCGCCGACCTGGAGATTGACCTCGCCATAGCGACCCCGCAGATCCTGCATGGCAATTTGCTGTCCCTGAAAGCGCAAACCGCCATAGACCTTACTAATCAGTTTGGGCACCCCTTCTGCCACAGCCGTGACGTTTTGCAGCCTTACAGTGCCCTCTAAACCTAGAGGCTGGTTGCCGGGGGGGAACAGCACCGTCAAGTCGGCATCTAGCAACCCGGCCTTGAGTTGCAGCGGCAGCGGAATCAATAGGCCAATGTCTGCCGCTAAAAGATCGTTGCCGTTGGTTTCAAGCGTTACCTCAGGGAGCCGCTGATCGGACTTGCCAGACAGTTCCAGGCTACCCCCCGTTTCCGGCTGTGCCTTTGCCTCGAAAGTAATCAGCTGGTTGTCTTCTCGGAAGGTGGCTGAGCCGTTCACGTCCTGGAAGGTGAGGAGCGGCTTAATCCGGGCTTTCTCGGTGGGAGGGCTGTTTTGGGAGGTGGGTGAGGGCGCTTCAGCAGGCTGATCTGAGACGATCGCGGATTGCTCCACCTCTTTGCCATAGGGAGCCAGCTTAAGCACTGCATTCTGCACTCGCAGCGTATCGAGCTTGAGCTTAACCAGATCATCGGTCGGCGGCTGCTCTTTGAGCTTTGTCGTGATCCACTGCCCCTCTTCGTCCTGATCAATGTAGACGGTTGGGTTGACCAACGTGACGTTAAGGCTGAGCGATCGATCCCACAACACTTCCCAGGGATTGAAATTGACGAGAACCGATTCCACTTGGGCTTCGTCTGCATCGCTGGCGGTGGGCGGCAGGCTAGAAGCACCAAACTTCAAACGAGTGAGGGTAATCTGCTCAAGTTGACCCACATTTACGGGGCGGTTGAGCAAATCGCTCAGGCTACTGGAAACCTGTGGAGCCAGTTCATTGTTGACGTAGCGCCAAGCCCACCAGCCGCCCGCAGTAGCACCCACCAAGACAACTCCACTTAAGGCGGCACCTGCCCACAGCCAAATCCGCCGATTGCCAGAGCGGGGTTCTGGCTGACGTTCTGGTTGCTGTTCCGGCTGCTGCTCTGGCTGATTGTCCGAATGGGGAGAATTCGTCATGACCTCATACCTTCATCCAATAGCCTTCTCTTGAGGACAGCCTGATTTTGCAGACAGCCTGATCTTTAGCATGACGTTATGCCCCAACTAAAGGATTCCAGCGCGCCCCTAACAGAATATACCTTATCCCCTCGATCCCCATTCCCCAGTAGGATAGACAAGACGCTATTTTCTCGACGTCCCATGCGCGTGTTCGTTTTGCTATTTAATGCCCGTACTGAGAATGAGGGAATCCATACGCTGAAGATGGACGATCGCAACGTTGTGCTGATGTTTGAGTCAGAAGACGATGCGATTCGCTACGGCGTGCTGTTAGAGGCTCAAGACTTTTCTAACCCCACCGTAGAAGCTTTTGAAACCGAAGAAATTGAAGAGTTTTGCAACAGTGCCAACTATGAATGCAAGCTTGTGCCTGAAGGCATGTTGGCGGTTCCGCCTGAAACTACGGTTGAAGAACTAGACTGGAGTCCAGAAGGACAGCGATCGACTGATAAAGCCACCCCTGATCCGGCTGATGAGACAGATGAAATGCCGCTTTCGGAGCTAGAGCGGCTGCGGCGAAGGTTTGAAGGGCTTCTGTGAGCGCATGTATTGCAAGGGTATGGATCTCAACAAAAAGCAAGCAGAATGAAACCAGATTTTGTCGAAAGAGGGCATCTCCTGACGGAACAGGCAAACCCCAATAGCCAGACGCTTGATCAGATGACGGCCTTGGAAATCGTCGATTTGTTTAACCGCGAAGATGCCCAGACGATCGCGGCTATTGCGGCGGCGCGAGTCGAATTGGCTGAGGCGATCGATCGGACGGCAAAGGCACTTCATCAGGGCGGGCGACTGTTTTACATTGGGGCAGGCACTAGCGGCCGCCTGGGGGTGCTAGATGCCGCCGAATGCCCGCCCACGTTTTGCACCTCGCCAGAGCTAGTGCAGGGCATCATTGCCGGAGGGGCAGAGGCACTCGTTCGCAGCTCAGAAGGTTTAGAGGATCGCCCAGAAGATGGAGCCGAGGCGATCGCCCAACGCCAAGTCACCGATCGAGATGTGGTGGTCGGCATTACGGCTGGGGGCACGACCCCCTATGTGCAGGGCGCGCTGCGGGCTGCCCGTCAGCGGGGAGCCACAACAGTATTCATCGCCTGTGTGCCGCGCCATCAGGTCAGCTTAGATACGGTGGATATTGACATTCGCCTGCTGGTGGGTGCAGAAGTGTTGGCAGGCTCCACGCGCCTCAAGGCCGGAACTGCAACCAAGCTGGCGCTCAACATTCTTTCGACAGGCGTGATGGTCAAGCTGGGCAAAGTTTATGGCAATCGCATGGTGGATGTCGCCGTCACCAATACCAAGCTGCATGATCGGGCTGTACGAATCATTCAAGATCTGACCGATCTGAGCCGAGAACAGGCGATCGCCCTACTGGAACAGAGCGATCGCCAGGTCAAGCTAGCCTTGCTGATGCACTGGACTGGGCTGGATCGGCTGGAGGGCGATCGGCTTTTGGCTCAGCACCAGGGAGATTTGCGACAGGCCATTCAGGCTTTTAAGACGACCTCGTGAGACATTTCAATACTGCACTTAATCTGACAACTATCTTTTCTTAACCCGGCATGGCGCTTTTGATTAAGCCTCCTTAACCTGAGCTGGATACGCTGATACTCGACGCAGATTGCGTGTTCAACAAAAGCGTCGGGAGTATTTGTATGGTGTCAAACGGAGTGCGTTCCCAGTTTAAGCGCTGGAAGTTCGGGAGTTGGAAAACTTTTTTGGCCTTGGTCATTGCAACTGCGGCACTGGTTCTCTCTGCGCCTGCGGTGTTTTCCCAGAGCAGCGATATCCAAATTGATGGGTCAAGCACGGTCTACCCCATCAGCGAAGCCGTTGCAGAAGAATTTCAGAAACAAAACCCCAATGCTAGAGTAACGGTTGGTATTTCCGGTACAGGCGGTGGCTTTAAACGATTCTGCGCTGGAGAAACCGATATCTCTAACGCCTCACGCCCGATTAAAGCGGAGGAAATTGAAGCTTGTAAGGCCAGCGGCACCGAGTATATTGAGTTGCCTATTGCCTATGATGCCCTGACGGTTGTGGTCAACCCTGGCAACACCTGGGTCAACAGCATGACAACGGCTGAGCTAAAGAAGATTTGGGAACCGGGTGCCACAGGCACCGTGACGAAGTGGAACCAAGTTCGCTCTAGTTGGCCGGATGCGCCGCTCAATCTCTACGGCCCTGGGACAGACTCGGGCACCTTTGACTACTTTACTGAAGCCATCAACGGCAAGGCTCAGGCTAGCCGCACTGACTTTACCGCCAGTGAGGATGACAACGTTTTGGTGCAGGGTGTGGCGAGCGATCGCAATGCTCTAGGCTACTTTGGCCTTGCCTACTACGAAGAAAACCAGCAGCGCCTGAAGGCCGTTCCCATCGATCACGGTCGGGGTGCCGTTGCGCCTACCAGCGCCAATGTAGAGAATGGAACCTACACGCCGCTCTCTCGTCCTCTGCTGATCTACATCAACAAGAAGTCTGCCGATCGCCCAGAGGTCAAGCAATTTATTGACTATTACTTGAGCAACACGCAGTTGGTGACTGAAGTTGGGTACGTGGTTTTGCCTGCTGATGCCTATGCTGCTGTCAAAGCCCATTGGGACGATCGCAAGGTTGGCAGTGTGTTTGCAGGTCGCGATACGGTGGGTGTCAAAATCACCGATATCTTGCAGTTAGAAGCTCAGCTCTAAACTTTCTGGTGATGAATTTCTGACGATGAATTTGATGATGGCAGAGACGCTTTACCCCTCTGCCACCACCAAATTTATGTATTGCCCCACCTCGTCCTGCCTCTGCTCTCATGGGAACTTCATCGGCTTCAAGGCGCAGCGCTTCGTTTCTGCGAAAACTGCTTTTCCATCCCATGATCGCGATCTCATTTATTCTGCATAGCGCTATTTTGTCGGTACCGCTGCTGCCATCGCCTCAAGAGGCAGAGCCGGAGCCAGAAACAGAAGAAAAAATTTCTCTCACGGCCTTGCTGCCGCCCAGCGCGCCTGTTGCCCCACCCCCGCCTGCCGCTGTGGCTCCTCTCACATCGTCTGTGGCATCGTCTGCGGCTCCTCTGCCTGCTGCCCCTCCTGCCCCGATCCCGCCTGTGGCGTCAACGCCTGCTGTCACTCCTGTTGTTACGCCGACCCCTCCTGTCCCGACTCCTCCTGTAGCGCCAACGCCTGCTGCGCCCCCCGCGATCGATTTAGGAGGAGGGGGGAGTTCTGGCGTGTGCCCCAATCCGCAATCTTTTGACGCCCAGCAAATTGGCTATTTCTTTGTCGAACTAGACAACCCTGACTCGCCGCCAGTGGCAGGAATCGTCAAAGTCGATTGGAAAACAACGCCCCCAGACAAGCTGCAAAGTGACTTGCAAGCTTTGGCTGCTGAGCAAAATTGGCAGCTTCAGGCGATCGGTGAATTTGGCGGTGAGCCGTTGTTTGCGTTCAAAACGCTGCAAGGGCAAGTGGCGCTCTATGTCAGCTTGGTGTCTGGCAAAGGCGGCGCTTCTACGCTGCTGGTGACTTGGAGTGGCGATCCAAATCAGCTTCCGGCAGGCACCGCTCCGCTGACGCGGGCAGAAGTTTGTCAGTAGCAGGGGCGGGCTTTTTAAAAGCATCAACGATGCACCTCAAAACATCAACGACGTACTCCAGAGATTCATCGATGTAACTCAGAACATCGCCAACGTACCCCAGAGATTCATCGATGTAACTCAGAACATCAACGACGCACCTCAGAACATCAACGACGTAACTCAAAGCTTCATCGACATACCTCAGAACATCAACGACGTACCTTAAAGCTTCATCAACGTACCTCAGAGATTCAACGCTGAATCTCACAGGTTCAACGCCGCACCTCAGAGATTGGAATCGGGTAAGGCAAACCTCAATATTGACAGAAATCTTGCGCTGGATCGCAGGACTAGCTCAAAGCGTCGATCGCCTCTTGACAAAGCTGCACCAGATTTTCTAGCTGAATCTCTCGACAAATATCGCGGGCGCTGGCGTATGCCTGGATTGCCTCTGGGATTTGATCGAGCTGTGCCAGAGTTCTGCCGATATAGTACTGGGCGGCAGCTTCGCTGTATTTATCCCCAATGTCCCGCATCATGGCAAGGCGCTGCTGCTGGAAGGGCAAAGCCTGCTCATACTCGCCCTGGGCAAAGTGGAGGTTGCCAAACTCCGCCAGTGTGTTGGCTTCCCCCAGTCGATCCCCCACTTGACGATAGATGCCGATCGCCTGTTGATAGTTGGCTAAGGCATCGCTGCTTTGTTTGAGGAATTGCAGCACATCGCCGATCGCTTTTAAGGTGTTAGCCTCCCCCAGTCTCGCCCCCACTTGTCGATAGATGCCGATCGCTTGGTCGTAGTTCTCTAACGCTTCAGTGCTTCGTTTGAGGAATTGCAGCACATTGCCGATCGCTTTTAAGGTGTTGGCTTCCCCCAGTGTTGACCCCACTTGACGATAGATGCCGATCGCTTGGTCATAGTTCTCTAACGCTTCAGTGCTCCGTTTGAGGAATTGCAGCACATCGCCGATCGCTCTTAAGGTGTTGGCTTCCCCCAGTCGATCCCCCACTTGTCGATAGATGCCGATCGCCTGGTCATAGTTCTCTAACGCTTCAGTGCTCCGTTTGAGGAATTGCAGCACATCGCCGATCGCTCTTAAGGTGTTGGCTTCGCCAGAGCTATTTTTCAGCGATTGGTAAAGGCTACGGGCACGGTCATAATACGCCAGCGCCGTCTGAGATTGGTCATCCAATCGAAACAAAATTTGCCCCACCTGCAACAGCCCATCAGCTTGGGCAGACAGATTCTCTGTCGCTTCTGCCAATTCCAAAAAGCGCTGATAGTAATGCTTTGCCTGCCGCAAATGAGAGACGCTATTGTAAGCATCGCCCAATTCTTCTAGCAAATTGAGCCGCAGCTCAGCATCTTGCAAAGGCGCTTGCCCTGGCGACGGCGTATATTCGGTGAGCAGCCGCAAGAGTTGGTCAATCCGCTCTTGCTTCACAGCCGTTAAGTCACTAGAAAGCAGCCGTTGGGGGTCTAAGGTTTGCATCCTGGCATCGCTCAGCGTCTGGGGTGCAGAGCGAAACCGCACCACCGCCGATGCCCAAGACCAAAAATCTCGTGCCACCTTCGCCAGCCGTTGCAGCGCATAGTCAGGCAACACAAAAATGATCGGGTGAGGAATTTGCGCTGGAAACTGATCGCGGTCATAGTTCAAATTTCGCAGCACCGGAATCGAGGATTCTCCCATCATGCCAATCGACTTTTCCAGCCCTTGCACGACCAGCACCAGCTTACGGTCAGCCTGCCGCTCTAGGATCTCTACCCTCTGCCGCAGCGCCTTCAAAGGGTCTTTTAGCTCTGGGTCATCCAGTACTATCTCAGCCAACTGAATATCGGCACAGGCAGGATGTCGCCGCAGTGCCGCCATCACCCGCACTGCATCCCCAGAGAAATTAATTTCGGCAAAAGCGATGGTAAACCCTTCCGAAAAATCGACAAACGAAGCTAGCTCCGACAGCGCCTCCAGGTTGTAACCCAAAAATTCTGCCGTGGCGCTTTCTTGCTCAACGAGGACAGCATTTTGGGCAGCATCCCGTTCAACCATGACTTTGATTTTCTTTAACGGCTTGCTGAAACAGATCGCTTCGCCTGACTACCGGGTTGGGATAAGCCCAGCGCTGATTGCCGTTATATTCCAAAACCGCCGTGCTAAACAACAGCTCCGACAAGACATCATCTTTGGTCAGCTCTTTGGTTCGGGCGATTTCTGCCAATACGGCATATGCCCGCGAAATCAATACCAGCTCTCGCTCAAACCGAAATTGCAGTTGATTAATCGCATAGGTGATATCCTCATCCATCAGCTTGGTATGACCCCGCCCATTGCCCGTCAAGCAAGCCGTTCGCATGATTTGCATCAAAAATCGAGGATGTCCACCGCTGGCCTTGCAGATTTCTAAGAGCTGAGCGGATGACGAAAAAATCTGCTTAGCCTCTACCCGCTTGATGATCAAATCCGCCATAGATTGCAGCCCATCCTTCAAATGGTCTAGCTCAAGGCGATCGCGCTCATACTGGTAAATCTTCACCATTGGCACGATCGTCGCATCCTCAAAAGACTTGCCAATCCCGCGCGGCGTATAGAGAGAACCGATCGGCACTGTGTAAATGATCACGCAAGCGAGATCCTGCAACTGGGGCGCATAGTCGAAAAACAATCGCTCTGCTACATCACGCGGACATTTGTCTAGCCCATCAATAATCACCAAGAAGCCTTTCTTTTCAGGGAATTTGGCTTGCAGCTTTTTCAATCCATCGGTCAACAGCAGATTGATATCGGTCTTCAGACGAGACACATCCTGCCGCAGCACCTCCCGAATCGTCCGCTTGTCTTTAGAGCCAGCCTTAATATTCGCCATCAGCTTAAACAGTAGCTTCGCCAAGAAAGGTGCTTCTGCTCCCAGGCTCGCCTCTGCTTCGACGTTAACCGATCGCTCGACTGTCTCTTCTGTTTCTTTCGTCACCTCCCGGAACCAGTTTTCAAAGCTATCGATCAAGTCTTGCCGAAAGCTCAAGCCATGTTGTCGCAACACGACTTCGACTTGCTTAATGATCAACAGGTACAGATCGGTGTACTCAACATCATTCACATCCGTATCTTTTTCAGCCTGCAAAAACGTAATTTCATATTGCTCTGCCCAGCCTTTGGCGAGTCTCACCAATTCTGAGCTTTTGCCGCTGCCCACATGCCCCGTCAACAAGATAGTTTTAGCTTCTCCTGGCTCTAAGGTGTCTAGGATAGAATGCACATTAGCGATCGCATCATTTCGGGCTTCAAGCGACACATAATACTGCTCCAGATCCTCGCTTTCTAGCGGTTTCACATCGCAAATGCGATATGCCTCTTTCAGGGTTTTTGCTTTGCGGTTGGGTAGCGGCATGAGAGATACAAAAAGCTAAGAACAGCGCTGAGACCCCCATTCTACCGCCCTATAAGACTCGTGATTGAACTCGACCATTCGGGTGGGGCAGCATTCTAGAATAGAGAAATACTTGAAGCCACAACAATGCCTACTACCATTGCTCTGATTGCCCACGACTCCAAGAAAGACGCGATCGTCGATTTTGCCAAACAGCATGCGCCACTGCTGGGTCGGTATCGCCTGATTGCAACTGCCGCCACTGGAGAGCGCATCCAATGGGCAACCGGACTGAAGATCGAGTCGATGCTCCCCGGCCCTGAGGGGGGCGATATTCAAATTGGCGCAGAAGTCGTCAATGGCAACGTCTTAGCGGTGATTTTCTTAGTCGATCCGCTTTATGCCCAGCCGCATGAGCCAGATATCCAGGCGTTCCTGCGTATCTGCAACTTTCACAACGTCATGCTGGCAACGAACTTAGCCACCGCTGCCACCATCATCCAGTCTTTGGCGCAAACGCGCATTGCCCACCTCATCTTCAATCCGGTAGCAGGGCAGGGCAATCCCGGACAAGAGCTATCGCTGATTCAGCAGCTATTGGAACCCCATATGCAGGTGGTGGTGCGTGAAACCCAGCCCGATGTCGATCCGGCAACGATGGTGCTGGAGGCGATCGAAGCTCAAGCAGATCTCGTCATTGCCTCTGGAGGCGACGGCACCATCTCTGCCGTCGCAGGGGCGCTCGTCGGCACCGAAATTCCGCTAGGCATCATCCCGCGCGGCACGGCAAACGCCTTTGCGGCAGCGCTAGGCATTCCCAGGCTGCTGCCGATTCGCAACGCCTGCCAGGTAATCTTGAGCGGCAATATCCGCACGGTGGATGCCGCCACCTGCAACGGCCTGCCTATGGTGCTGCTGGCGGGTGTGGGCTATGAGGCCGTCACCGTAGAACTAGCCAGCCGCGAAATGAAAGACCAGTGGGGAGCCTTGGCCTACCTGATGGCAGGCTGGCAAACGATGGAAAACCAGACGCTATTTGAAACTGAGATCGAGGCCGAGGGCACAATCTACCACTTTGAAGCCAGCGCCATTACGATCGCCAATGCTGCGCCTCCCACTTCAATCTTGGCGCAAGGGGGCGGCCAGGTGATCTTTGACGATGGCCTGCTAGACATGACGATCGCCACTGCCGAGACTAAGCTCCAGGGCATTACCACCATGCTGCGGATGATGGGCGCGGCTCTCACCGGAACAGGCGTTGAACATCAAACAGTGGTTCACCTCAGAGCCAAGCGCCTGCGCGTCACGACCCATCCGCCGCAAAAGGTGGTAGTGGATGGCGAAATTGTCGGCACCACGCCAATTGAGGTGGAGTGCATCCCCGATGGTTTGAAGGTGTTTGCCCCCAGTGCCCCCATCGGCAATGAGGCGATCGCCGCTGGCTAACCCTGCTTCAGCGGGATTTACGCTTGGGACATAGTTTGTGGGTGCGCGGAGCACATCCACAAACTCAGGCTGGGTGATAGTAAAACGCTACGCCCAGCACCAGATAAACGGCCAACAGCAAACTGCCGTCTAGCCAGTTCGATCGCCCTCTAAAACTAATCAAGTTAGCAACCGTGACGCTAATGGCAATCGCCACCACCTCAAACGGATTAAAGTTAAGCGTCATCGGCTGGCCTATCACCTGACCCACCAGCACCAGTACGGGAGCCATAAACAGCGCCACCAGCAGACTGTCGCCCGTCACTGTAGAAACCGTCAGATCCATTTTGTTTTTGAGAGCCAGCCGAATCACCGTCACATAGCCCGATACATCGCTCAGCAGCGGCAGAAAAATCACGCCCGTAAACAGAGGTGTCAAGCCCAGCTTTTCCGTTTCTGGCTCAATCACGCCCACAAACAGCTCTGAGAGCAAAGCAATGGCGATCGTCGAGACGAGCAAAACTCCAATCCACACCCATAATGGCGATCGATCAGAATGCTCTCCTAGCTCGTCCTGGCGCTCCGCCTCTGAATTCTGTAACTCTGCCAAATGCAGACGCTCTTTTTCTGACGGTTCTTCATCCGCTAGACCCACATCATAGAGATAGCTGTGGGTGCCTAACGAAAAGATCAGCGTCAGCCCATAAACCACAATCAAAATCGTGGACACGATCACCGAAATATCTTGAATCGCAGCTTCATTCACCAGATTGGAGGTGGCAATCACGGCCGTGGGCATAGCCAAAGAAACGACAGCCAACGTCATAGAAGAGCCGTTCACTTGAGCAATAATCGGCTTAAACTCCTGCTCTTTGTAGCGCAGACCACCCGCCAACATCGCTAAACCCAGCAACAGCAACAGCGCACTCACAATACTGCCCGTAATGCTGGCCTCCACAATATCGACCAGACCCTTTCGCAAGGCCGTCAGGGCAATAATTAGAGCCGTCGCATTGCAAAATACCGCATTCACCAATCCACCAATGGATGAGCCTGTAACCACCGCAATTTTTTCGGTGGCGGTGCTAAGCCAAATAGACAGCGGAATGATGGCGATCGCAGAACTCGCAAACACCAACGTATCCCCCCATTCCAGCCGATCGGCCAGGAAGGCGATCGGCATAAACGCCAGGAGGATCAGTAAAATCAGATTCTTAAAGGAGGTCACAGAGCGAAAGGAATCATGCAGTACAAAACGACCTTAGCATTACCTGCCCCTCGTACCACATGACCCTATGACCCGCATGACCCTATGACCCTTAACAGACAGAGCGATCGCTATTGGAAGCCCAGACGGCTGACCGCACCCAAGTATTCGTTGTAGGTAATCAGCTTTTTGCCGTTGGCATCGGTCTGGGTTGACATCTTCTCTAGCCAATCCCGCGTGATGGGGAAGTTGAATTCTTCAGCAATTTTCAGCGCTTCCGACATCGACAGTACGCCATTGCGATTGGCGTCAAAATCTCTGAACCGCCGCAGCAACAGATACTGCGGATCTGAAGCGATTAAAAACTCTTCCAGATCAATGAAGCCATCTTTGTCTCGATCGAGGTAGGCAAACTTCTTGGCTAGTCTGGCTCGCTCACTGGCCAGCAGATAATCGAGATATTCGTCAATGTCGATTTTGCCGTCTTTGTTGCGATCGATCAGCTCAAACTCCTGCTTAATCTTGGCTAGTTTTGCCGGGGGCAGCAGTTCCTCTGCCTCTTCCATGATTTTGATCTCAGAATTCTCAGAACTCATGCTGGTTTCTCGGGAGGGATGAGTGGGACAACTCGTATTTCGATAGATGAATTCTCTCATACCTGTACGCAATCCTGCCCAATGCCCTGACTCACTGCGATCGGACTCTCCCTAACGTCTATAAAGACTACTTTTTTTGTATAAAAAATGACAGTTACTCAGATTAATCAGGAGTCATTTGGTGGTAAGATAACCTACAAGCTAGGGGTGCCTGAGTAATTCAGGCTGAGATTACACCCTCGGAACCTGAGTCTGGTTAGTACCAGCGGAGGGAAGCGTTGAGTTGTTACAAATCTGATCACAGGTGCGATCTCAAGCATTACCCTAGCCCAACCACACTCATGAGAATGGGCTATATAACTATGTCTACAGGGGCGATCGCTCTTCTGGTTACATTGGTGACAGCAGGTTTATTTGCGCTGCTGGGATTTTTGAATACTAGCAAGCAAACCATGAACATTGAAGACTTCATGGTGAGCCGCAATCAATTTGGCAAGGGCATGGCGCTAGCTACGATCGTGGCTTCAGCTATGGGAGTCTGGATTTTGTTTAGTCCGCCGCAAGTAGGTGCTACAAGCGGCATAGCCGGGATCATCGGCTACTGCATCGGGTCAGCTTTGCCGCTGGTTCTCTTTACGCAGGTTGGGCCACGCATCCGCCATTTGATGCCGACCGGACATTCGCTGAATGAATTTGTGCTGTATCGCTTTGGCAATGCCATGTATCTGCTGACGCTAGGCATCATTGTTTTCTACATGTTTATTTATCTAGCAGCCGAACTCACGGCGATCGCCAAAGCTGTACAAATTCTGGCAGAGGTGCCTTTGGGCTGGACGGCGTTGGTAGTGATTACGGCCACATTTATTTACACCACCTATGGCGGGCTAGGAGCCTCAATCTTTACCGATGCGATCCAGTTTGCGGTCATGCTGCCGCTATTGTTGATTAGCTTTTGGGTGGCGCTGGCGGCACTCGGCGGCTGGGGCAAGGCGATCGCTCCCGTACAGCTTCAGACTCCTGAACTGCTAAATTTTGGCTACATTGACGGCATTAAATTTGGGGCAACGCTGATGATTGCGATCGTCGCGGCAGAAATGTTTAACCAGAGCAACTGGCAGCGGATTTACGCCTGTCGCACGGATAAGACTGTGAAAAAAGCCTTTTGGGGCGGTGCTTTGGCAGTTTTACCCATTATCTTAATTTCGGGAGGATTAGGTTTACTTGCCGCACATTTTGGCTTTAATGACGATCGCGCTTTCTTCTCCCTGCTCAATCAGCTTGCTTTACCGCTTTGGGTAACGATTCTGGTGCTTGTGCTGGCATTGGCATTGGTCATGAGCACTCTCTCCGCTTTGCTAAACGGTATCGCCAGCGTTTTCACAACTGATCTCATGCGTCTGTTTCCACAGATGCAGTCAGCAGGACTATTACGCACCTCACGGATTCTGACAGTAGCGATCGGGCTTCCAGCCATCCTCATCGCATCTCAAGGTTATGATGTTCTCTACTTGTTTCTCCTAGCAGATTTAGTCTGTGCTGGCGCATTCTTCCCTGTCCTGTACGGATTCTATTCCCGTCGTCTGACCGGAATAGCGGCTATGGTGAGTGCTCTACTCGGTATTGCAGCAGGCGCACTCTTCTTTCCTCAACCCGACTTCACCCCGTGGTTAGCAATTCCGTTTGGGGGTGATTTGCTGGTGAGTTTTGCAGCAGCCCTAGTCCTATCGGCCTTGGTGGCGATCGTCTCTAGCGCCATCAGCCGAGAGTCGTTTGACTTCCAAAAACTGCGGACGCAAAGCCATTTGTATGTAGAACCAGAAGAGGCGATCGGCGTAGGAGAGTAAGTTTTCTGAGAAATAGCCTGTAGGGATAAGGGATGAAAAGGTGAATGGAAAGATGCAAACGAAAACCATCCTGTAATCTGTGGCTGATTCTCTAAATTTTTGCAGAAAACTCATCCGATCGTGATAGGCTTGCAAACAAGCTAGGGGTGCCTGAGCAATCAGGCTGAGATTACACCCTTAGAACCTGAGTCCGGCTAGCATCGGCGGAGGGAAGCTGTTTATACCAAGGAATTGAATATGAGAACGCACTGGGTTGCTCAACGGCACGGACAGGCTAACGTGTCTCAAATGCACTATGCCCGTCAGGGTGTAGTGACTGAAGAGATGCGCTACGTTGCACAGCAAGAAAACCTTTCTGTAGACCTGATCTTGGATGAGGTGGCGCGAGGTCGGATGATTATTCCGGCGAATATTAATCACACCAATCTGGAACCGATGGCGATCGGTATTGCCTCTAGATGTAAAGTGAATGCCAATATCGGCGCATCGCCCAATTCATCAAATCTGGATGAAGAGTTGGATAAGCTGCGGTTGGCGGTGAAGTATGGAGCCGATACCGTCATGGATCTCTCTACAGGAGGGGGAAACCTAGATGCTCTCCGCACGGCCATTATTCAGGCATCGCCTGTGCCGATCGGAACAGTGCCGATTTACCAGGCGCTAGAGAGCGTGCATGGCAATGTAGAAAACTTGACTGCCGCAGATTTTCTGGCGGTCATCGAGAAGCACGCACAGCAGGGTGTAGACTACATGACCATCCATGCAGGCATCTTGATCGAACATTTACCTCTGGTCAAAGATCGCCTGACGGGCATCGTGTCTAGAGGCGGCGGCATTTTGGCACGATGGATGCTGCATCATCACCAGCAAAATCCCCTCTATACCCACTTTCAGGACATTATCGAGATTTTCAAACGTTATGATGTCTCGTTTAGCCTGGGCGATTCGTTGCGTCCGGGCTGCCAGCATGATGCCTCAGATGCTGCTCAGCTTGCCGAACTCAAGACGCTAGGACAACTGACCCGCAAAGCTTGGGAGCATGACGTACAGGTGATGGTGGAAGGGCCAGGGCATGTGCCACTGGATCAAATCGAGTTCAACGTGCGTGAGCAAATGCGGGAATGCTCTGAGGCTCCCTTTTATGTTTTGGGACCTTTAGTGACCGATATTGCACCAGGATATGACCACATTACTTCGGCGATCGGTGCAGCGATGGCAGGCTGGCATGGCACCGCTATGCTGTGTTATGTCACGCCTAAAGAGCATCTGGGCTTACCCAATGCCGAAGATGTGAGGAATGGCTTGATTGCCTATAAAATTGCGGCTCATGCAGCAGACATTGCGCGTCACCGACCAGGGGCACGCGATCGCGATGATGAACTCTCTCGTGCCCGCTACAACTTTGACTGGAATCGCCAGTTTGAGCTGTCGCTTGACCCCGATCGCGCTCGGGAATATCACGATGAAACCCTGCCCGCAGACATCTACAAAACCGCTGAATTTTGCTCGATGTGTGGGCCTAAGTTCTGTCCCATGCAGACCAAGGTTGATATGGAAGCTCTGACGGAGTTGGAGAAGTTTTTAGCGAAAGCGCCGTCAGCCTAGCATAGCCATGCCCCTGAGGACATTTTTGTAGGCGCGCTACGCGCTTAGTCTAAATAAGTTATTTTTGAAAGCCTTGCGTAGCAAGGCTTTCAAAAATAATTAGCAATCGCCACAAGCAATACTCTGGACAGAATTAGGGAGCTATGATGCCGTAGGAGCGTAGGTTTGGGTAGTTAGGATGGGATTTAATCAAAGTCGGGTTCAAGTCTAACATCGAAATAAAGCGCGAAAGCAGATGGTCATTGAAAGCTAGAC
>DATNPL010000176.1:0-14190 GCA_036703255.1 Coleofasciculaceae cyanobacterium | reverse complement strand
TAACACTGAAAAATTGGGTATTGTTCTGCAAAATTTCGTCACCGCAACCAGTGACGTTCAAGGTGCAGCCCTCGTCACCCCAGATGGTTTACCTTTGGCAGCATCCTTACCCGGAGGAATGGATGAAGAGCGGGTGTCCGCAATGTCTGCTGCCATGCTCTCTCTAGGTGAACGCATTGGTCAAGAGCTGGCTCGTGGCGGGGTCGATCGCATCTATGTGGAAGGTGATAAAGGTTACGGCATCTTGACCAGCTGTGGAGAGGATGCTGTTCTGCTAGTGCTGGCTGACCAGAAGGCGAAGCAGGGGGTATTGATGCTAGAAATTAAGCGCTCTGTGGCAGAAATTAAGCTGATTCTGAACTAATCCGATGATGACTTATAGGAGGTGCGTAGGCTGTAGCAAAGTACATGATGGGTAAAGCGAATCATTTCAAGTGAACCTACTGTACTGCCTTTGCAAGCATTCACTAGTAACGACCCTGGAACATTTATGGAAATCATGCGTTTGGTGGTGACTGGGCCTGTCGGAGCCGGAAAATCCACCTTTATTCGTTCTGTTAGTGAAATTGCTGTCGTTGATACAGACCGTCAGGCAACGGATGAAACCAGCCTAATTAAGCAAAAAACAACGGTAGCTTTCGATTTCGGGCGGCTGTCGTTTGGGCCTGAAATGGCATTGCATCTCTATGGCACACCTGGACAATCCCGATTCGATTTCATGTGGGATATCCTGATTCAAAAGGCTCACGCCTATATTTTGCTAGTCGCGGCTCACCGTCCTAGCGAGTTTGTTGATGCTCGTCGGATTCGGGCATTTATGCGCCAGCGATCGCAAGTGCCCATGATTATTGGGTTGACCCATATGGATAGTCCAAACGCCTGGGATATCGAAAATACGGCGATCGCCCTAGGCTATCTAAACGCAGACAAATGTCCGCCGATCATCACGGTTAATCCCAATGAGGCGGCATCTGTGGCTCAAGCCATCATTACGCTGGTGCAACACTCAATGCAGAATTGCTTGGTTTAGCCACGAGTCTAGCCGCGAGTTTAGCTATCTAGTCTAGATACTTAGTTTAGATACTTAGTTTAGACGCCTATCAAATTCAGACTCACCTCGTACCCACAACTCAACGTTTAAAGCTGCAAGAAGGGACATTATGGCAGTTACTGGCTATTTATCAGAATTTTCACTGGCCGAAATTTTTAGTTTTTTAGAGCAGGGCAACAAGACAGGCTTACTCACGATTTGTGTGCTGTCAGAAGACCCGTCCAAGAAACGTGAAAATCACTACGTCTGGTTCAACCAAGGACGAATTGTGGCAGCCTCGAATCGCCTTGATCAGCACGGCTTGGCTAACATGATTGGCCAACGCGGCTGGCTAGGTGAACACACGGCGTTACGTGTGGCTCAGACTTGTGCTGCCACAGTGCCCATCGGGTTAAGCCTTAAGACTCAAGGTTTGTTGACGGTAGAACAACTCAAGCTGTTGTTCTACGCCCAGGTGATGCGGCAGGTCTGTGCGTTGTTTTCTCTAAAAGACGGCTGGTTTCAATTTGATGGCAAAGTGCCCTTACCTTTTGCAGAAATGACGGGCTTGAATGCACCTGCAACAGAAGTAACGCTGTCAGCATTGCGAGTCTTGAAGGATTGGAGCGCTCTTGCCAGCAAGCTGCCGGAGCCTTCTTCGGCTATCAAGGGCATTATTGCAGGCAAACCCCAACAGAAGCTTAATCAGTCGGAATGGCATCTCTGGGAGTTCGCTGATGGTACTTTGGCTTTGAGTGCGATCGCCAAGCAACTGCAACTGCCATTGGAAAAGGCCCAGCAGATCGCTTTTCGTTTGGTAACGGCTGGCTTAGTGGAGGAGGTGCCGTTGGTTATGGTACCGCCTACCGCTTCAAGGCCAGAGGTTGCTGTACCGGAGGCGATTGCTTCGGAAGCCGCTGCTGTAAGCCACTCGTTTCTGCATAACTTAGTCGGTTTTCTCAAGGGTAAGGTTTAAGGCTGCTAATTCTACTGGAGCTTGGACTCTGCATTTCTCTAAAAGCTGGATTTCTGTGGCGCAGAGCGCCACAGAAATCCAGCTTTTAGAGTTTTTAGGGACGCTCCGCGTCCCTAAAAACTCTAGACAAAGTTCTTAGAAGTTAGCGTCGTGGCAGTGACGTTTTCCAGAGTGACAAGCGTTTGAAAACCGCCAGAGGCTTTACCGTTTAGGTCAACGCGCACCGCTGTATTAGCACCCATTTGCATGAGCTGTACTTGAGGACTGGTTGCTGTAGAACCTGCATTCACTTTACTCAGTAGACGGCCTAGATCGAGGAGATCTTGACCCACCTGAAAGTCAGTAATCCGATCGCCCAGTTTTTCACCAAACTTTGTGTAGATAAAGCGATCGCGTCCTATGCCGCCCGTGAGGGTATCATCTCCCCGACCGCCTGTGAGTTGATCGTTGCCAGAGCCGCCAATCAGACGATCGGCTTGACCGCCGCCGAATAGCTTGTCATTATCCCGATCGCCTTTGATAAAGTCGCTACCACTGCCGCCTTTGAGCCGATCATGGCCGCGACCGCCGTTCAGGCTGTCACCCCCTTGCCGCCCATTGAGAACGTCATGGTTGAGGCCTCCCTTGAGGTTGTCTTTGCCACGACCGCCGTCCAGCTTATCGTTACTGCGCCCGCCGTCTAGCTTGTCGTTACCTGCGCCCCCCTCTAGGCGATCGACCCCGTTACCGCCTTTAAGCACATCGTTACCACTGCCGCCGCGCATGCTATCGCTGTTTAGCCCTCCTTTCAGAGTATCGTTATTGCCGCCGCCCAGCAGCCGATCGTTGCCTTGTCCGCCGCTGAGCTTATCCTCGCCTTGATGGCCTTGTAGGCGATCGTTGCCTCGGCCACCGCGCAGAATATCATTGCCTGCGTTACCCAACAATTTGTCGTTGTTGCGGCCGCCGTTCAGCCGATCGTTGTCTCGACCGCCCTTGAGCAAGTCTCTGCCAGATCCACCGCTTAAGGTGTCATTGTGGTCATTGCCAAACAGCCTGTCATTGTTGCGGCCACCGTTTAGCCGATCGTGACCTCGGCCACCGCGCAGCCGATCATTGCCAAAGCCACCCTGGATCACATCAGAGCAGGCATCTCCAAACAAGCGATCGCTGCCCTTGCCGCCGTTGAGTGTGTCTTTGCCGCCACCCCCGCGTAGCATATCGTTGCCGCCACCCCCGAAGAGTCTGTCGCGTTTTTGCTTGCCGAGGAGTTGATCCTTTAGCCCTTTGCCTTTCATCACCCGTCCTTTCCGGGTGGAGCAGCCTGCGTCGCCTGCGTCAAGGTCATCGACCGTACTCAGCGTAATTGTTCCAGGCGCTCCTGTCTTACCCAAGTTATCAGTGGTGGTGTAGGTAAATGTCGCCCCTTTGAACCCAGAGGTAGATTGGAAGAAGATCTGGCTAATTTGCTCAAGCTTGAGAATTTGCCCTGCTTCTATGCGGCTACCGACGGTAGCGGGATCGCCCGAGTAGAGGACACCCTGGCTGGCATCTGGAAGGCTGGCGATCGTATAGTGAACGACGCTGCCGTCGGCATCGCTGCCGCTCAATCCGTTGATATTAACAGACTGAGCCGACTCGATCTGTTGGGTGACATTGGTTACGGTGGGTGCCTGATTAAACTCGCTGTCGAGATTGGTAACTTGGATGGCTCCTGGAGCGATCGCAGCATAGTGGGTATCGGCACTGGTGATGCGAGTCTGGATCGTGTACTGAATGTCACCATCGACGAGTAGATCATCTACACCCGTCACCGTAACGGTTTTAGGGATGTTCCACTGGTCGGGGGTAAAGGTGACCAGACTGGGAACTTTTCCCTCTTGGGGGTTAGAACTGGTCAAATTAATCACGACATTAGCCGTTGGCTTGCTGGTTAACACGACAGAGAATGTCGCTGTGCCGCCTGCTTCAGTCGTGACCAACCCGTTGGTTGGCTGGATAACCACGCCCGCTTTATCGTTATCCGTATTGGTAAAGGCGATCGCGGCAACTCCTAAGCCGTCATAGCTGCTGTCGCTGCTGCTGATGTTTGCGGCAATTGAGAAGGGCTTGTTGCCATCTACCAGAAAATCATTGACCCCCTTCACGGTTACGGTTTGCGCCTTGTTCCAGTTAGCAGCACTAAAGGTAATGCTGTTCTGCTGCAAAATGCCTTCTCCAACGTTGCTGCTGCCAAAGTTCAAAACAACGTTAGCCGTGGGTTGACTGGTCAAAGCAACTTTAAACGATCCCGTTGATCCATCTTCGCCTGTCACTGCATCTACGGGCGTCACGATCACGCCTGCATTGTCGTTATCTCCGACCGTGATGTTCACAGGAACCACTTTCACGCCATTGTAGTTAGGATCACTGCTGCTCACGGTATGGGTAATGCTGCTGGTGTGATTGCCTTCAAAAACGGCATCATCAACGGCAGTGACCGTCACGATTTGCGCAATATTCCAATTGGCTGGCGTGAACACAAAGGCAGTTTGGCCAGCGGTGGTTTGTCCATCAGTTGCTAACGTGATAGTGACGTTACCTGTAGGCTGGCTATTGAGCACGAGCGTGTAGGTGTCGGAAGGTTCGGCTCCTTCGGTCACAGCAGTGTTGCCGTCGGATTGCGTCAGGTTAATACCCGCAATGTCGTTATCGGTGTTCTTCACCTGGACATCGCTCGGATCGATCGCAGCATAGTTAACATCACTGCTGGTGATGCTAGTTTGAATGGTATAAGCCTGGTCGCCATCTGCCCCAAAGTCATCCATCCCTGTGACCGTTACGGTTTGAGCCACATTCCAATTGCTGGCAGTAAAGGTGATGCTAGTTGGAACAGTCCCTTCTCCAGGCTGGGAGCTTACGAGGTTGACGATCACATCTGCGATCGGCCGACTGGTGAGAACCACATCAAAGGTTGCAGTACCGCCTGCCTCATTCGTAAACAAACCGCTGGCAGGCGTAACGGTGACTCCGGCTACATCGTCATTAGCGTTTATCACTGAGACATCTGCTGGATCGATCGCAGCATAGACAGAGTCACTGCTGCTGGCTTGAGTCTGAATCGTGTAAGAAACATCACCATCGTCTACCAGGTCATCAACCCCCGTCACAGTGACGTTTTGTGCGACATTCCAATTGGTCGCGTCAAAGATCAGGGTGGAGGTGCTGAGGGTTCCTTCTGCGGTATTGCCCACAAGATTGATGGTGACTGGATTTGTGGGCTGGCTGGTCAAAACAACCGTAAAACTAGCGGTGCCCCCTGCCTCAGTTGTATTCAAGCTAATTGGCGAAACCGTAATCCCTGCGACCTCGTTATCGGTGATGTTGGCATTTACAGAAGCCACACTGATGCTGTTGTACTGAGAGTCGGTACTGCTGACGGTATGGGCGATCGCGCCGCTGTGAGTTCCTTCTGCAATCAAATCATCGATCGCGGTCACGGTGACAACCTGAGCTACATTCCAATTAGCAGACGTGAAGGTGAGCGTCGTCACATTAGTGTTGGTCTGGGTTCCATTACCAATCGTCACAACCACATCGCTAGTCGGCTGACTGTTTAAGGTGACTGAATAGGTATCAGTTGCGCCTCCTTCTGCGAGGTTGGTGCTTCCAGCAGACTCTGTGATGATGATTTCTGCGGTGTCATTATCGGTGATATTTGCAGTCACTGAGGCGATCGTTATGCCGTTGTATTGAGGGTCAGCACTGGTGACAGCATGGCTAACGATGCCTGTGTGCAAGCCCTCGGCTATGCTGTCATCGATCGCGGTAAGGGTGACAGACTGCGCCACATTCCAATTGGCAGGCGTGAAGGTGAGCGTCGTGACATTAGTCGTGGTCTGAGAGCCGTTGTTAATATTAACCGTGACATTGCCCGTTGGCTGGCTATTCAGGACGATGCTGTAGCTGTTGGTTGCGCCGCCTTCCGTAACATTGGTGCTGCTGGGGGTGACGGTAATGCCTGCGGTGTCATTATCTGTATTAGTGACGGCAATATCGGCTACGCTAATGCTGTTGTAATTTGTGTCGCTGCTAGTGGCGGATGTGGCGATCGTATAGCCAATGTCGCCATCATCCAGACTGTCATCTGCGCCCGTTACCGTCACCACTTGGGCGACATTCCAGTTAGCTGCCGTAAAGGTGAGGGTGGTCTTGTCAAGCGTCCCCTCGCTGCTGGGATTGTTCAGCGTCACCGTGACATCGGCTGTGGGCTGCGTATTGAGAATGACGGAGAAGGTTGCAGATGTGCCGCTCTCGCTGGTGATGAGGCTACCCGGATTTACCGTAATGCCTGCCGTGTCGTTGTCCGAGTTGGTGACCAGAACATCGGCAATGCTAATGCCGTTGTAGTTTGTGTCGCTGCTGGTAGCAGAAGTGGTAATCGTATAGGTTGCGTTTCCATCCTGAATATCATCATTCTTACCCGTCACGGTTACCGTTTGGGCGATATTCCAGTTGGCTGCTGTGAAGGTGAGGGTAGTCTTGTCAAGCGTCCCTTCTGCCGGATTGCCATTGCTTAGCGTTACGACAACATCGCTAGTCGGCTGACTGGTCAAAACAACGTTGAAGCTAGCCGTTGTGCCATTCTCACTGGTAACTAGGCTGGTGGATGAAACGTTGATGCCTGCGGTATCGTCATCGGTAAGCGTTACGGTAACTTGCTGGCTGCCATTCTCAACGGCGTTGTCAATACTAAGAATATCTACGACAACGGTTTCGGAGCCTTCTACCCAAAAATCATCGACTCCGACTAGCTCAACGCTACCCGTTGTATCACCAGCTTTGATGGTGATGCTCGTGGGCAGGGTATAGTCGCTGCCGATCGCCATGCCGCTGATCCCCAAGTTAATCACAACATCCTGAGAGGTTGCAGCCGCCAAGGTAGCCGTGATAACGGCTTTCCCACCGTTTTCACTCATGGAAGTCTTATCGACACTCAGATCAACCGTCAGAATTTGGATGTCGAGAGCGCCAGAGGCAGGGCTAATATTTCCTGCCTGATCGGTAGACTTTGTGGTGATTTTGTGGGCACCTTTCCGGAGGGTCTTGTTGGCTTGAATCACCCACTTGCCGTCATTGCCTGCGATCGACGTACCGATAAAGCCATCTTGATCGCTAAATAGATCAACCTTGCTATTGGCTTCAGCGGTGCCCGTAAATTCTGGCTGATCGTTGCCAGTGATATTATCCGTGTTGGAACCTCCTGTGTCGGAGGCATCGCTTAAGTCAGGGACAGAAGGCTGGTTGGGAGCGGTATCATCGATCGTGAAGGTTGTTTCACCTGACGCCAAGCTGACATTACCTGCTTTGTCTGTGGCGATCGCCTTAACCTTTTGCACGCCCTTGCGATTAGAGGTAGAAGTGATTTTCCACTTGCCCATAGCATCGGCTGTGCCAGTGCCGATCAGGTTGCCCAAGTCATCAATTAGTTGAATGGTGCTGTTGGCTTCGGCTGTGCCCTGAAATTGCGGTTGCAGAACATTCGTGTAGTTATCGGTAGAACTCTCGCCGCTGTCGTCCGTGTCCAGCATGTCGGGAGCCGAAGGGTCATTCACCGTGATATCGATCGTAAAATTGAACGGATCAGAAACAACGCTGGTGTTGCCTGCCAGATCCGTAGCTTTTGCTGTGAGGACATAGCCCGCTTCATTCAGGGTTGTTCCGGTGTAGTTGACCGTCCAGTTGCCTGCGCCATCGGCATTTACAGTGGCGATCTTGCTGCCGTCTAGGAAGACATCTACGCTGCTGTTGACTTCGGCAGTGCCATTGAACACCAGATTCCGATCGTTCGTGAGGCCGTCAGAACTGGATGCCCCTGTGTCATCGCTAATGCTGGTCACAACGGGCTTGCTGGGAGCGGCTGAGTCGATCGTCACGTTAAATGTCGCCGATTCAAGACCTGTGTTGCCCGCCAAGTCAAGGGCTTTTGCTGTAAAAACGTAGCTGCCATCTGGCAGGATTGTTCCAGTGTAGTCATATGACCAGTTGCCTGCACCATCGACTGAGGCCGTTCCGATTTTGCTGCCGCCTCTGAAAACATCTACGCTGGTGTTGGCTTCAGCCGTGCCGTTGATTCGCAGAGTGTGGTCGCTGGTGGTGCCATCGGTGGTAGAGCTGCCTGTGTCAGCGCTGATGCTGGTTACGATGGGCGCATTGGGGGCGATCGTATCAATGACAATATTCTTGTTTGCACCCAGAGAATTGGCTGTACCCGGTGTAGGCAAAGTCAGCAAGGCATTGTTTCCGGTACTGTCCTTAATGCTGCCCCCATTCAGGCCAAGCGCAGTAGTGGCAATGTAGTCTAGGTCGAGGGTATTTTCACCTGCGCTCACCGTGTAGCGGAAGGTGAGCGTATTGCTGCTGGTATTTTGGTAGACGGCAGTGGCATCGGTACTGCCCGTTTCCAGCGTCAGTTGGGGTACGCCACTGACGGTAATGGCTTCACTGAATTGGAGGGTAATGTCAATGACATCGCCTGCTTTGTAGGAGCCATTGGCCTTGGTAGAGGTGACATTGACGATCGCCGGAGCCACGCTGTCATAGGTGCGGTTGATCGTAGTCGCAGCCGTATTGTCATTGCCCGCAATATCCTGTGCCTTGTTAGCTGCCACATTGACAGCGATCGCCCCTTGCGCGGTCGGCGTGACATCAAAGGTATAAGTTCTGGCATTGACAACGACGAAGTTGCTAACCGTGCCATTGGTGATGGTCAGATCGCTAGCGTCAAATCCGGTTACATCTTCTGTAAAGGTGGCGGTAAACGGCAGGGGAGACGCATTGGTTAGCGTTGGCGCAGAAGAAGTAAGAGCGACACCTGGTTTTGTCGTATCGATCGTGAAATTGAGCAATGCTGAGGCCGAGCTAGCATTTCCGGCCAGATCAACGGCTTTGGCGGCGATCGTGTGATTTCCTGCGGTGAGAGCGGAGCTGGTGTAGTTCCACTTGCCTGCTACCAAATTCACCAAACCTTTAGAGACGCCATCCACAAAAATTTCTGCCTGAACGGCATCGACTGCTTCTACCGTTCCTTCAAACGTGGGAGTCGTCGTTTTCGTCAGATTGTCTATCGTTGAGATGCCTGTGTCCGAGAGCAGATCGGGGATCGTGGCCGGAGTTGCAGGTGGGGTCGTGTCGATCGCAAAATTGAGGGCTGGCGAGAAAGCGCTGACGTTACCCGCAATATCGGTGGCTTTGACTTTGATGTCATAGTTGCCCTCAGCCAGGGCTACAGCAGGTGTAAAGTTCCAAGTGGTGCCCGAAACAACGGCATTGCCCTGAGAGACACCATTAATGAACACCTCAATCAGGCTGCCTGTTTCTGTGGTGCCCGTAAAGCTAGGTTGAGCAATGCGAGTCAGGTTGTCAGTATTGGATTGACCACTGTCGGTTGCGGTAGTGAGGTCAGGCTGAGGAGGCGCAGAAATGGTGTCTACGACAAAATTGAGCGCTGGGGAAAGGGCGCTAACGTTGCCTGCATCATCAGTGGCTTTGACGGTAATGGTGTGATTGCCATCTGCTAGCGCCGCACCAGGCGTAAAGCTCCAGTTGCTGCCCGACAGCACGGCATTGCCTTGGGAGACGCCATCAACGAAGACTTCCACCTGGGTGACATCTGCATCGACTGTGCCGACAAAATCGGGGGTGGTGTCATAGGTAATGTTGTCTGTACTGGAGGCTCCTGTGTCGGTTGCGGCCGTCAGGTCAGGCAACGTGGGAGTGATGACAGCAGTGTCGATTGCAAAATTGAGAGCGCTCGAAGCTGTCCCCGGATTCCCTGCCTCATCTACGGCTCTGGCCTGAATGGTGTGGTTGCCATTACCGATCGCGGTTCCAGGCGTAAAGCTCCAGTTGGTGCCTGTGACGATCGCATATCCTGCGGAGATGCCGTCAATCAAGATTTCAACATGATTGCCGCCCGCAAAAGTGCCTGTGAAAATTGGTGTGGTGTCGTTTGTTTTGTTGTCGCTATTGGAGTCGCCGCTGTCTGTAGCTGCCGTTAAATCTGGCGGAGTGGGAATATCGGTTGGTGCGGTCAGGTCAATCTCAAAGCTAAGGGCAGGAGAGAGCAAGCTAACATTCCCAGCCACATCGGTAGCTTTGACTTCGATCGTATGATTGCCTTCGCTGAGATTGGTGCCTGGCGTAAAGTTCCAGGTGGTGCCAGAGACAGTCGCATTACCTTGGGAAATGCCGTCAACCCACACCTCAACACTGGTGACTGCTTCAGGCAGGGTGCCGCTGAAGTTAGGTTTAGCGTTGTTGGTGAGGTCATCCGTATTGGAAAAGCCAGAGTCTGAGGCTGCTTTCAGATCGGGCTTCGTCGGCGTTTGAGCTACCGTATCGATCGTGAAATTGAGCGGCACATCTGTGCTGACGTTGCCCGCTTTGTCAGTGGCTCGGGCAACAATCGTGTGATTGCCATCCATCAAAATACCGGGCGTGAAGCTCCAGGTCGTGCCGCTTAAAGCTGCTAAGCCCTGCGACATACCATCCACTAGGATTTCAACCTGAATCACGTCTGCTTCCACGGTTCCGGTAAAGTCGGGCGTGGTGTCGTAGGTAATGTTGTCTGTATTAGAGACCCCCTGGGAATCTGTGCCAGAGGTCATATCAGGCGTGGTCGAGAGGATCGCGGTATCGATCGCAAAGTTAAGAGGAGTCGAAATAACGCTGGCATTGCCCGCCGGATCGATCGCTTGAGCGGCGATCGTGTGATTGCCATCGCTGAGATTGGCGCTAGGCGTAAAGCTCCAATCGGTGCCGACAACAGTGGCAAACCCTGCCGATACGCCATCGATCAGCACTTCAACGCGATTGCCTGCTGCAACCGTTCCCGTAAAAGTGGGGGTTGCATCTTGGGTTAGATTATCTGTATTAAATTGCCCCAGATCGGTCGCAGCCGTCATATCTGGCTGAGTGGGGGCAGGTGTAGGAGAACCCGCATCCGTGTCGATCGTGACCTTGAGCGGTGCAGAAACCAGGCTGGAAAATCCACTCTTCTCAGCTTTTGCCTGAATATCGTAAACCCCTTCAGGTAGGGTGCTAACCGTAATCGTCCAGAGTCCATTACCCTCCGCATCAGAATCCGTCACGGTTAAAGAACCAATGACTTGGTTAACGCTGCCATCAAAATAGAACAGCGTCACGAGGCTACCCAACTCAGCCGTACCGCTGAATCGGGGCGTTTGAATTTTGGTAATGTTATCGCTGTCAGAGATACCCGAGTCGTCTGCTGCCAGCAGATCAGGCGCTGACACATCTGGCAAGCTCGTCATCGTCAGCGCCCCAGAAACAGGACTCAGGTTGCCTGCGGTATCTTCTGCCACAGCAGTAATTTGGTGAACGCCCGATCGCATTTTTTTGCGCTTGCTGACATTTAGCGTCCACTTCCCTGTACCATCGACTTTTACCTTGCCCAGAACACCTTCTAAGTCACTGGTCACGGTGACATAGGAGCCAGGATCGGCGGTGCCTGTGAAACTGGGAGACTTAACGCTGGTGATGTTGTCTGTGTTGGAAGCTCCGTTGTCGGTGGCCGCCGTTAAGTCGGGAGTAGAGGGGGCACCGAGCGGCGTGGTGACATCAATCTCAAATGACAGTTCGCTCGAGAAGTCATCATAGGTTGCCGTCTGGCGGTT
The DNA here is from genome assembly GCA_036703255.1 of Coleofasciculaceae cyanobacterium. GTDB lineage: Bacteria > Cyanobacteriota > Cyanobacteriia > Elainellales > Elainellaceae > Drouetiella. The sequence continues at coordinate 2,528 of DATNPL010000176.1, read as the reverse complement.
GATGCCACGGGCTTTGATGGTATGAGTGCCTTCTGCGAGCGTCGTAGCCGTGTAAGACCAAGCGCCGCCTGCATCCGCAGAGGTCGTTCCGACTGACACTCCATCAATAAAGATCTCGACCATCGAAGCGGCTTCAGCAACGCCTGTGAAGGTTGGAGTGGTGTCGAAGGTGATGTTGTCGGTTTTAGAGATGCCTGTATCAGAAGCATCCGTCATATTTGGAACAGAGGGCACGTTGCGGAGCGTAACCGTTAGACCCGCAGAAACTGCGCTAGCATTGCCCGCCTGATCAGTTGCTTGAGCGGTTAAAACATGGGTGCCGGATTGTAACAAGTTGGCCGTAATCGACCAATTGCCATCGCGGCCGACGCGTACCGATCCGACGACTCCATCTTTGTCGCTATACAGAGTCACGACGCTATTCACTTCAGCCGTGCCTGTGATCGTTGGCGTGCGATCGTCCGTATCGTTATCCGTATTGCTCTGTGACCCAAAGGAGTTGACGGTATCGGAACCCGCTACTAAATCAAGCCCCGCAGGCGCAACAGGCGCGGTGACATCTGTTTCCCGAGCGATGCTGTCGATGTAGACGTTAAGACTAGAAGAGGCTGGGCTTGCCAATCCGCTGACGGCATCATATTCGATCGCATAGATGCTGTGGGCACCCACCAAAAGATCTGCACCGCTGACGCTGGCATTGGTGACAGTCCAGGTACCATCGGCCTGAACGGTGGCTTGCCCAATCTCCCCTTCAAAGCTGCTAAAAAGCTTGATGATATTGCCTTGCTTGAAACCTGTGCCAGAGAAATCTGGAGTAGCTTCGTAGGTGCGATTGTCCGTCGTGGAAGCGTCGAATGTCGTTGCTGTATCCGTGAGCAAATCTAGGTTGGTGGGCACAGGAGGCGGTGTGGGAACCACAGGCTGCGTGGTGCTAAAACTCCCCTTTTTGATAAAAACGGCTGAGTCATATTGGTTATCACCTACGTCTTTGACCCGAATTTCGATCGTATTAGCGCCTGCCTGAAGGTTTGCCGCAAAGGTCAGAAATTCGGTGTAGCCATCTAGCTCCGTATTTTGGCTGGCTTTTCCGCCTGTGTTGTCAATAAATTCCGGCTGCCAAGTCGCAGCATCATTGGGGTCAGGCACAAGGCTATTAACGCTGATGTCGTTACCGTTGCTGAGTTTCGCAGCGTTCACTCCGTTAATTAACAGTTCAAATCTGTCGTTAAACTCTGTCCCAGCAAACTCAATAAATTCATCCGAGCCAAAGACATAGGCAAAATAGGCTTGGGTAGCGCTGCTGGCATCAAAGGTGATGGTCAGAACGGCTTCGTCAAATATGCCACCGTTGGTTTCAGAGTCGCCGTTTAGCTCTGTTCCTAATGCTTCCGTTTCGTTAGGCCCGATGACCTGCTCTGCAACCCCTGTGCTGAGAACAATGCCACCATTCAGCCCAAAGGAATCACCCGTAAATTTACCAAAAGAATCTGGTTGACCCGTGATGGTAGCCTGAATATTGCTCAGTCCAGTCGTGTCGCCCAAAATTTCTGTAAGCAACGCCTGGGCGATTTGTGCGTTAGTTCCGGTGACTTGTGTGACGTCCATGACCATGAGAAGACTCCTGACGGTTTTGTGAATAGCGGGCAGAGTAGCTAGCGAGTGTAAAATCCGGATTCCTGGCGTTACCCGGTATAGCAATCACAGTTTTGATAAAGCGATCGCCAGTGAGCGGAATTTTAAATAGAGATGAAAAACTAGAGCGAATTCAGTAATTTATAAGAGTTTTTAGTTGCATAAAATACAGTGACTGAGAATTTGAAGCTGTCAATACCGTATAGAAGGGAGTCTAAATAGGTCATTGGCTCCAACATAAAGACGATTTTTCTGTGAGGGTGTACTGGAGAAAAATCTATACCAGGTATAGCTTTCCCCTAGATTCTATAATTTTGACTAAGCCGTATGGCGGAAAAATTGCTTTATTGACTCAGAAATCTAGCTTCTGTGGAGATCAGCTAAATCACGGATCATACATGTGCTTTTAATTACTTATACTTGGATACTCAAAGGGTACACAACAGGGACAACCCATGACTGTGCCAGAAGGTGTCAGTGCAATTACAGAATATTTGTTCAAAATATTTGTTCAAAACCCTGTAGATCCCGTAGAGATAAGGTTAAGAGAGCTTCTCGTTTCACGAGTCTCCAAAGGCTTAGAACAAGCGAAGGAATAGGGCGATCGCAGCAATGAGTCGATATGGAATCGGCTCAACTCAGAGGACTGCTAGTTTGGCATTGGACAGTCTTTAGGTTCCCGTACCCCAATCTGCCTATCAAGAAGCTAGGGCAGGATGTTAGGAGCGGATACTAGTAGGCTGAAGCAGAAGTTAGTATAGAACCCATTTGAGATCTTTTAGAATAGGAATTAGGTGCTCCAACTTCCCTCATTGAGATGCCATGCCTTATTCCAGCGACCTCACAGATGCAGAATGGGAAATCTTTGAACCCCTGCTGCTCGACATCTTACCCAA
>DATNPL010000148.1:0-5707 GCA_036703255.1 Coleofasciculaceae cyanobacterium | reverse complement strand
AGATCGAGTTATGGGTCTAGATGCTGGAGCCGATGATTATCTGATTAAGCCCTTTGGCATGGCAGAGTTGTTAGCGCGACTGAGAGCACTGCAACGGCGATCGCCTCAACTGCAATCCTCTCAATTGCAAGTCAGCAACCTTATCCTTGACTACAGCACCTCAACCATCTCAATTTTCACGCTTGAGGGAGAGCCACAGAAAATTACACTGACCGCTAAAGAATTTCAATTGCTGGAATACTTTATGCAACACCCCAACCAAATCCTTTCCCGTGAGCAAATTATTGGGCGCATCTGGCAAGCAGAAGCAGATTTTAACAGTAATGTGGTTGCGGCTCAAATGCGACTATTACGACGGAAGCTGACAGAATATGGCTATGGTCATTTGATTGAAACAGTCTACGGCATGGGATACAAGCTCAATACCCATGAAACATAGCAAGGTTTTCTACTCCACTCGGCTGCGGTTAGCAGGGCTGTATGCCGGAACAATGGGCATTATTCTCACCATTTGTGGGGTGGGCTTTTATGAGGCAATGGCGCACAGCTACTTATCTGAGTTGAACCATCGCATCGAATCGGTAGCCGGAACCCTGCACGATGGATTAGAAGCGTCTCTACGAGAACCGGGCAGACTAGAACCCGTTGTTCAAAAATTTGTACCCAGCTTATGCATGGCTCAATCAACCTGCTCAGGTCAAGAGTCTACAGGAATGCATTCTCTGGGAGTATTTCAACAGGATGGCTATTACATCCGCTTTCTCAATTTTTCGGGGCAACTGTTAGCCAGTAGTGGACAACTCCCAGCTAACTCCTCAGAACAGATTGAAACTGAATCCTGGCAAACTCTAAAAGCACCTGATGGCATTCGCTATCGGCAACTTTCTTTGTTGCTTAAGACAGCAAATCAAACTCCTTGGGGCTATATGCAGGTGGGGCGATCGCTCCATGAGCTAGATGGACATATGATTTGGGTTCGGTTGAGTCTGCTAATTGGATTGCCGAGTGCCATGATACTGGTCATAGTTGCAAGTTGGTGGATAGCTGGACAAGCCATGAGGCCAGTGTACAGGTCTTATCGCCAAATACAGCAGTTTTCAGCCGATGCAGCGCATGAATTACGAACTCCTCTGGCTGCCATTCAAGCCAATTTAGAGTCTACGCTCACTCCAGAAGCAACTGACGCAGATGCTTGGGATACCCTCCGCACAGTTGAACGACAAAGTGGTCGCTTGTCCAGGCTGGTTCAAGACCTGCTGATTCTCTCCCGCATGGATTTGCAGGGGCCTCCTCCTAAACGTCAGCCTTGCAATCTTAATGATTTAGTTAGTGATTTGGTCGAGGAGTTTATGTCACTGGCGATCGCCTCTCATCTTTCTCTAACTGCCGATATCAACAGTAGTCACACTCTGCTCGCCATAGGAAGTGAAGAACAACTCTATCGCTTGGTTGCTAACCTGATTACTAATGCCATTCAATACACTCTTGCCGGAGGTACGGTAGTTGTCCGTCTGAGTCAAGATGACCACTATGCTCTCATTCAGGTTCAAGATACAGGAATTGGTATTGCCTCGACTGAGCAGTCCCGTATTTTTGATCGATTTTATCGAGTTAGCAGCGATCGCTCTCGTCATACTGGAGGGGCAGGGTTAGGGTTAGCGATTGCTCAGGCTATTGCTCAAGCCCATCAAAGCAATATTGAGGTTAGAAGTAAATTGGGTGAGGGTAGTATTTTTACAATTCGACTTCTTTTAAAGTCAGGTTAAACTTCCTCGCAGACCTTTACGGCTAGATCCAATTAACAGAGCGATCGCTCAAAGCTTGTAAAGACAGGCGATTGCCCACCCCCAAACTGTACCAATCTTAAACTCGCTGTCTCTAGAAGTGCCCCAAAATAATTGGGCGATCGCCTAACCCCGCAAAAAGAAGGCGATCGTCATCCCAGCTAACACCAGGTGCACTATGCTATCACAGCTATCACAGACACAACCCGCATTACAGGTTCCCTCGCTTGATGCCGTCTTAGAACTAGCAGACCAGCTAGGCTTACCCAGACCTATTGCCAACCGCCCTGTTTTCGATGTTTGGTTTTTAACTTTGCATGAGTTGGGTCACTACGCCGTAAAGCCTCGCTGGTACCGCAATTATGCAGAAGTAATTTACTGGCATGAGCAAAGAGGCGATCGTCCCTGCGCTCCACTAGCTCCAGATTTGTGGATGCTCTGTGACCCTACCCCCGATGAAGATTGCGTTCGGCTATGGACTCTGCAAGTCTGCAAATTAATGGGCTGGGTCAACCCCGTAGAGGCAAATCCTGAAATTTTTGGAGGCAGCAACTACAACCCTCGGCAGTGGTACGTCTGGGATGAGGCAAAACTCAATCAGAGGCTTCTGAAGTTTGGGGTTGATGTTGCAGATGGGCATTTGCTTTCAAGGCAGCGAGACATCAAGCTTCCACATCCTACTGGAGTCTCTCTGAGGCAGCTGCTAGAAAACCACGATTACATCTATCAGTATTTCCAGGTCGCGTGTTATACCTCAAGCTACAGCGCTGCCCATCTAAGCTTCCTAGCTCATCTATGCAAACAAGTGGCCAAGCGCAGACTTTGAGTTCCCTTCAGCTCGAATCGCCGCTTTCACAATCAACCCAACCCAACCCAACCCATGCACCTCAACGAATACCCCACACAGATCGCTCAGCACCGCACCCAACTGCTTGAATTTGCCCAAAAGATTTGCAAGGCGCGTTCAATTATTCAGCTTTGTGATCACCATATAGACTATGCGATCGCCACAGATCCATCTCTCAAAAACGACATCCAGCGCAAAGCAGTGCGATTTGAAATGCAGTCAGAAGAAGCCTATCAGACGGCAGCATCGGCACTACAGTTTTTGCAAGACCAGCAAGCTCAGTTAGAAATCTTCCTAGAGCAGATACAGAGCGAGTTTACCGTTCTCAAACTGGAGAAGAGAGCAGCGATCGCACAGCTAGAAGCACAAGCAGCTCAAAGATGAGATCAAGCCTATATCCATGCCGTGCAGTTGGCGAAAACTGAAATCATAGAGAGAGCGTAATCAATATAAGGCGACCGCTGCTCTCGAAACTGGATGTCTTCAGGAAGCCGAAGCCAACCACATAAACCACAGAAGCCCCCAGAAAGACGCAAATGAAACTGTTGTTACTCGATAAAGATGGCACTCTCGTCAACCCTGCATCAGGCTCCCAATTCGTCACTAAACCGTGGGATCAAGCTCCGATCGCCAGGACTGCTGAAGCCCTCCAAAGTCACGTAGACAGAGGCTGGCAACCTGTTATCATCAGCAATCAAGGCGGTGTGATTGCGGGGCATAAATCCCTAGAGAACACAATTGCCGAGATGAGATTTGCGCTAAGACTATTCCCGTCAATCACTGAAGCCTATTTTTGTCCCGATCAAGGTGACACCTGTTGGCGAATTTCAGAGCAACGGGCGATCGAGTATCCTTCCCAATCGATTTACGTACAGAACTTGCGCTTGGCAGGGCGATTTCGCAAACCTGCCCCAGGGATGCTGCTACTAGCGGCGCACATTAAGACATCCGACGAAATGCTGTATGTGGGAGATCTAGATATCGATCGCCAAGCTGCTGAAGCTGTTGGCATCCCCTACCTGGATGCTCAAGAATGGCGCGATCGCTAGATCGCAAAGCGATCGCCACTTTGCCATAGGGAAACCTGCTGCAAGTGGCTTTACGGCGGATCTGTCTTGTCCATCTTCGCTATTATAATCGACGATCGTGTCCGCTCTAGCAGGGGCAAAATGCTTTAACCTTCTCCAGCAGCTTACCAAGGTCAACAGGCTTGAAGATAAAGCCATTAACTCCCATTTTCAGCCCTTCTTCATTCACATCCCGACTAGCCGTAATTATTAGAATTGCTACAGATGAGAACTGGTCGTTTTTTCGAAGCTGCTGAATTACTTCAAAGCCATCCATACCTGGCATCATCAGGTCAAGCAGTACAATATCTGGAGGCGAGGCTTCAGCTTTAGTTAAAGCCAAAGCGCCACTATTTGCTGTATCTACAATGTACCCTTTCGTCCTGAAAAAGGTTTCCATCAACAATAAATTGTCTTCAAAATCATCAACAATTAAAACGCGGCAACCGCGTAAACTTCCCATGATAAATAGACACCTTAAATATTGTACGAAGGCACGCCCACACGCTAGAGCGTGAGAATATCTTATGCGTCTCTAGAATGGCATAACTCACGCAACTTATGGGAGGCTGTCACTGCTCAGCCTTTTGAGTGCAGAGATCTTTCACGATCGCTAAGACTTGAGCTAGATATAACGGCCTTTGCATAAAAGCATCGGCATCAGTTTCGTAGAACTTCCCCTGCTGCTCGATTGCAAACCCTCCCAACAGCAAGGCAAGCCATAGTTGCATTAGCGGCATTCCTATCATTTTCTGAAGCTGCATGAGCGGAATGGTTGTAAGTTGACCTCCTGTAAGCACTGGGCGATCGTTTCTACCCAGGTCGAAACATCCTCGTTGTGAGCAATATTCATTGCCTGATTAAGCGCCTCGACGTCAGTTAAGCCGAGATGCAGGCTCATCTGCTCATCCAGTGCCTGCAAAATTGCGGCCGCGAGCTTGGTTGATGCGATCGCGGTTTCTGGCATACGACCGCCGACTGTAGCACACGCTTGGATTCCAACACCCATCTCCTTCTTCTGCGCCATGTAATGCCTGAGCTTGTTTATCTGAAAGCATGGCGCATTTGCGGCACTTCTCAGAAAGTGTCCGCTTTTTCCCGGACGGACGGCTGGCATCAGGTTAGGCACGTTTAGGCATCGCTTCTACCAATCCAAATCCCTGCTGTGCTGATATTTCCAGATTTAGGCTTTGCTGATTGTCACATATTGTCTTAGGTTTGTTATATCCCCGATATTGGTCAAATATCGGGGATAAAAGTTTGAAGGACAAGTATAAATGCTTATTAGCAACTGCTTGAAATGAAGCCTTTTCGTTCTCCTTGCCTCACGCTTTAATCGAAAGGACAGGGTTCCATCCGCAACGTGTCGCCACTACTTTACTTGCTATGAAACGTCCAGCTATTCCAGAACCTGTGATTGTGCCTCTTTTGGGTGGTCAAGATACTCCTACGGTTCCTGCGCTTAGGGTTGCCTCTCTGACAGATTTGAGACAGACCAAGGTGGATGAGTTTATTGCGGCGCGATCGCTTAAGCCTAAAAGCGAGCAAGCTTACCGTCGAGATTTGCAGTCCTTCATGGACTGGACGCAGCAGGCATGGGCAAATGTCACCAGACGGCAGGTGGCACAGTTCAAGCAATATCTTTTACAGGAACGGCAGCTGGCAGCCAATTCAGTGAATCGGATTTTGCGAACGCTCAAGACTTTTTATAAGTGGATGCTGGAGTCGGAGTATATCGCCAGCGATCCGACGACTGGGGTGAAGCAGGAGAAGGTGCCAGAAGCGCAATCCCAAGAGCTTGAAGATGAAGAGGTCGAGCGGATCTATGTTGCGATCGCCCAAGTGAGTCGTGATCTGGTGCGCGATCGCGCCCTATTCTCAGTCTTGTTACATGGCTTGCGGGCAGAGGAAGCGATTAACCTCAATTTTGAGGACTATGACGGGCAGCAAGTTGTCATCCGAGAAGCAAAGCATGACAGCGTGGGAGAAGTACCGCTCACGCGGCAAGC
>DATNPL010000144.1:0-2122 GCA_036703255.1 Coleofasciculaceae cyanobacterium | reverse complement strand
CAGATTCTCTTTGAGGTACTTCATCAACTTGCCATCGGCAAAACCCCGGTCTGCCAAGAGGACAACTGCTACTCCATCGGGCAGCACTCGTGCGGTTTGCCGCAGTACCCGTTGAATCGTCCACAATCGAACAGTGCTGCTTGATTGGGCGACAATTCGCCAAGCAATTGGGAGGGTTCTACCTCGATACACCACCCCAACCCAGACGATGCAGAAACAATTCCACACCAGGGTCGTATCGAGGCTCAGATACAGGCGTTGCTGCTTCCATTGAGACAGAGCTTGCCCTATGAGGGCATGGTGAGCAGAGACAACATCTATTCTTCGATTCGACAACCACCGTCGAAATCGTCGCTGATGAGACTGGGCAAGTTGAGCACGACTAACGATGTACACGCCAAAGCCATTGAGATGAACATTTTGGCTTTCAATTATGCCAATGACCATCCAACACAGTGTTTGCAGGTGACGGGCATCCTGCCACACGATGTCACATTGACGTAGAAAATCATTCAACGCATTATAGAGTCGGGAAGTGGGAGCCATTGTTTTTGCTGTTAGGTGTGGTAACTTTCCAGCATAAATCAAGCTCTTCTTCCCTCCTAGCCTGCCTTTCATCCCAAAACACTTTTGTCAGTCAATCAGGGTGCCTGTGGTGTTCAAGATTAATTCAGCAATCCGAGCCAGCAATCCTTTAAACCAAGCTGCGAACCAACGGGTATCAGTCACATTCGGTACTGACAATTTCCGAAGTCATCGAGATACTTCAGCAAGCAGGTCGAATCAGTGAAGCGGAAATGGGAAGACTTAAGTCGGAGACACATTAGAAATTATCTGATATACCGATTCAGTTATACGCGTTCACCAGTCAGAATTTTGATCTATTCTGCGATCGGGTGATACTCTTCTAGCTTGGTGTTCAAAATAATCAGCTGGCAAATGATGAATTCAGTAAAAAAGCTTTGTAGTCTTTCTGCCATCAAAAAATCTAAATATATCTCGTGACTTATCATCTCAACACTCATAATGGTGAGCCACCTCAGCAAAATTTTATTTAATAATAAAGTGGTGTTGGAAGTCTCTTATGCTAATAAATCAGACAATGATATTTTAATCAATAACGCTCTCATATCTTCTATCTGATCTATAGTGGATAGTTGACAGTATTGAGTAGAAGAAGCAAGCAATATGGCATTAAAAGACCTGACGCCAGCAGAAAAGAGTAAGATCGCGCTAGGGGCAATTGTAGGTGAGGTACTTGGGAAGTCAACCTCTGAGGTTGGCGCTCAGTTTGGCGTCAGTGCCAAGGCAGTGACAACGATACGCAAGCAGGCACTTGATGCAATTCAGCAGTCTTTCTATGGAGTCCAAACTCAAGCTGTTTCATCTGGGCTAAGCGATGACGAAGTCTCAGCACGGCTAGAAAAGCTGCTTGGTCATGAAAAAGTTTCATCAGTCTCTCCACCAGCTTCTAACAAGGCTGATAAGGATGAACTGGAAGATGAAGAGCCTATCTCGATTGATGAGATAGTTTCGGCTATCCAGGAGTACAACAACACTGCTGGGAGCAAAAAGAAGATCTACATCTCGCGTGCGATCGTAGCTGAAGTATTTCCTCATTCAACCAAAGAGCTTGAAAGCTATTTCTCTGAGCATAAGGCTGAAATTGATGCTCACATTGAGAAGCATGGGCTTAAGCGCAGCACAAACAGAGCGCTCAACGGCGAAGACTGGATGAGCTGGCTTAATTTGTAGGATTAAGCGCGATCGCTAGTTACAACTCTACGTCAAAGTTAATACCCAGAACTTCTTCAATTCGCCTGAGCGTCTCAAGGGGCAGAGCCTTAGTTTCTTCTGCCTCTATCTTGTACCAGTTTGCGGTCGTCATGCCGATGAGCGTGCAAATCTCAATCAACGATCGCATGTCGGATTCTCTAGCTTGTTTGATTTTTGCACCCAAGCCAGGGAAACTCCCTTCTATCACTTTCCTAACCTTCATTAAATGCTGCTCACAACCTCAATTATCAATTGTGAGTTATTAAGTCTAAAACTGCTATAAACTATCAATTGATGGTTTATAATATAGATATAGAGAAAGCGCCCCGACGGCTAATCTAAGCGC
>DATNPL010000080.1:0-7508 GCA_036703255.1 Coleofasciculaceae cyanobacterium | reverse complement strand
TTGGGTAAGATGTCGAGCAGCAGGGGTTCAAAGATTTCCCATTCTGCATCTGTGAGGTCGCTGGAATAAGGCATGGCATCTCAATGAGGGAAGTTGGAGCACCTAATTCCTATTCTAAAAGATCTCAAATGGGTTCTATAGGAGAAGTGGAAGGGGGACTCTCACCGGATCAGATTCCTCAGGGCATACCTTTATCTCATTGGTGGTGGTGGTATCCAAACGAACCATCTGAGTCGTGATTCGCCCACTAAGAGATTCCTAGCAAATTCCCTTGATGACTCTCACCTGTCTGGGGGCGATCGCCCAGTCAGCATATTTTTGAGGGTGCGCTCCGCGCGCCCTCAAAAATGTAATAGAAGTAGCAGCTGTGAATACATCTATTACTGGACTTTAGCAGCTAGCTGCATCACAACATCAGCATGAGCCAGCACCACATCGGGGTTGCGTTGAAACATCGCGTCGTACTTCATCGCAAAGTCATCACCCAGTTCATCTGGGGTGAGCCGAGTAGAGACATCTGTGATCAGAGCAGCGATCGCCTCTGGAGTCACAGGTTCATCGGCGTGGAGTAACTCATCAATGCGCAAGATCAGGGCTGAGAGCTGATGTAACCAGGCAAACTGATCATGGCTGATCACAAGCTGCAACAGCTCACCTCTAGAAACTTGCCCCCGCACCTGCTCATAATTAGCTCGTTCTGTGTCTAGCATCAGCTTATGCAGGCGCAGCAGTTTCAACCGGAGATGACTCAAGCGCTGATGTTGATTGATGCGAGATTGCAGTGTATTAAACATGGATACGTCCCATCCTCCCATTTCGGTAATCGTCGATCGCTTGAATAATTTCAGTTTCGCTATTCATGACAAAAGGCCCATAGCGCACCACGGGTTCGTTGAGCGGCACACCTGCAATCAGCAACAGGTCAAGGGGCTGTTGCGCCTCGGCAGAGTTAGCGATCGTCACTTCTTCTCCATCTTGCGTAAAGATCACCATTTGCCCATCATTACCCTGCTCTTGCTCAGCACCAAATAGACCTGAGCCATCCAGCACGTAAGCAAAGGCATTGTACTCCCTCGGCACAGGTTGAGCGATCGTCGCACCGGGCTGTAGCGTGAAGTGCAGGTAGATAATTGGCGTGCGCGTTTCAATCACGGCCTTTGCGCCTAGCGCCTCTCCTGCAATCACCCGCACGCTCACAGAACCATCCTCTGTGTGAGCAACAGGAATCTGCGCTGCCGGAATTTCTTGATAGCGAGGCGCAATCATTTTGTCCTGCTGCGGTAGGTTAACCCAGAGCTGAATGCCGTGGAGTCTTCCACCCGTGCGGGTAAATTCTGCCTCTGGCATTTCGGAATGAACCACGCCTGCCCCTGCGGTCATCCACTGCACATCACCCGGATTGAGCAATCCAGCATGTCCTTCAGAATCTTTGTGTTCTAACCGTCCATCCAGGATATAGCTGACCGTCTCGAAGCCACGATGGGGGTGATCGGGTGCGCCTTTGGCTTGACCGGGCTTGAGCTGAATCGGCCCCAGTTCATCCAGCAGCAGGAAGGGATCAAACTCTGAAAAGCTGCTTTTAGGGAAAGGGCGACGCACCAAAAATCCTGCCCCTTCTAGGGTTTCAACACTGTTGATAATTCCGGCAATAGTTCGGAGCGTTTGAGTTTGCACGGTCATGCTTCTCCTGGGAATTGGACAGATACTTTGGATTGGACAAATCTTTTTGTGTCGCTTTGTCCTATATATGATTAGTCCTATAGTAGCATAGGAGTATATGAATTTTATGGGTAGGGCTTCCCCCCTGCTTTCGTTCGGTAAACCCCCTATGTCTCTCGCTCACGTCATTCTAGGTCTTCTCCAGCAGCAGGAGCGGACAGGCTACGATCTCAAAACTGAGTGTTTCAACCAATGCATCGCCCATCTGTGGCAGGCAGATCAGGCACAGATTTATCGAACGCTAGACAAGCTAGAGGCACAGGGCTGGATTGTCTGTACGGTTGCGATCCAGCACGATCGCCCCAATCGCAAGGTTTTTCAAATTACAGAATCCGGTAAAGCAGAATTCATTCGGTGGCTGCAAACGCATCAGCCCTTGCCGATTTTACGCGACCCTCTGCTGGCGCAGCTTCACTTTGCCGCGCAGTTGCCCAATGAGGCGATCGTGCATTTACTCAAGCAGGAGCTTGAGGCGCGGCGAGAAAAGCTAGCAGAGTGTGAGGCGGTTGATGTTCCGTCTTTGGATGATCCGATCGCATCTCGGGATCAGAAAATGCATCGACTGGTGCTGGAGTTGGTGACGCAGCGCGAACAGACTTACTTAAATTGGCTTCAGAAAGCCATAGAAATCATCCAGATTCAGCCCTCAGACATCTAGCCTTTAAGAATACATTATCCTTAAGTTTTTCAAAGCTGTTCTAATTATTATTGATTTATTACCATTTTCACGTTCAAATTTACTCTGCTTTCGATTTCCATTCTAAGTTTATTTAATATCCGCTAAAATCTGTTTTCGTTCTCCTTCATGTCAGCATAGTCATATCCACATTAATTCAATGAATTTGCGATACCTGTAATACCAACAAGATTGGGTTGGGTTTTGCAAAGCTTAACCCAACCTGCGTATGAGTAAGGTTTCAGGAGTTTTAGCAGTCAGTCAGACGTGCGCCTCTCAAAATAAATTTCATCACTCCAGTCAGCCCCACCGATTGGTTCCAAGCTGTTAATCACAGGAGCTGAAGGAGCCGTATTCCGTAGAGAAGTAGGCGCACTCTCCATCGCTCGCGTAGGAGCTGTAGCTGCTTGCGTTGCCTTGAAAGGACGAATGGGTTCCGCTTCCTGCTCCCGCAGAGGATCTGCTTTGCAGTGCAGCCAAAAGATTTCCCCGAACTGTAGGATCTCCTGCATACCCCCAGTCGCCAGTACTTGTATTCAGCCAGTAAGACCCATCCAGAACGGGTGCGCCGAGTAGATACTCCAACTGCGCTAATTCTTCTCCCTGAAAAAGGTATCCGTTGATGACAACTTGGGCGCTGGCGGGGAGGATGAACAGATTCAACAAAGAACTCGCAGAAATGGCGCAGGCGATTAGAAGCTTTTTCACGGAAATTTCCTCTCAATAGTGGGTTTGAGTGCTCCACCGCCCTTGGCAAAAATCAAGGATGACGGGGCACTATTTTTTAAATCCGACTGAGTAAAAGTATTTATGCAGGGTATGGCAAAAGAGTTTATGGAAATGTCTCTTCATTGGCTTTGCTATCCCCCCTTCATCCGGCTACAGCCCAGACCCACAGGTCGAGCAAAACTCTAGTTATTTGTCAACCAATCATTAGCGTTCTTTAGATTCTTCGAGCTGTGCTGGTTTCGTCCTGATCGTGACAGTTATCACGGCGCGATCGTGATATTAAGTCGATAAACACAAGAGCCATAGTCCAGTATTCTTAAATCATCAACTGAAACAGGAGACGCCCCATGCAACCGACTTCACACGAAACCTATGCAGTGCCTAGCCCCTCGTTGAGCGATGCCTACGGCTCATGTCATCTCTGGACAGCTAGCTCATCCGAATGGACTTCAGTGATGCAAAAAGAGGCTCTAGACCCCGCACGCGCCGAGGACGCTAAACCTGCAACCCTCAGCGCCATCACCGTTGGCATGGTTGCTGGGTTGCTGGGCATTAGTTTTGCAGCGTTGACTTGGGGAGCTGTCCATCTCACCCACAATGCCGTCACCCTGACTCAAACCAGCGGGCAACAAAATGTAATCTCCGATCGCTAAAGTTGAGATTTGTTTGTAAAAAATTATTTCAATCTGGCATCGGGTTGTTTAGTCCGATCGCATAAATAGCTGAGCGATCGCCCCTACATCATCCATCTGAGGTAGCCCTAATCAAGCTATCTGATTCTTGCGGCACTATCAAAATCTTGGGATTGATTTTCATCGAACGAGTTGAAGCCTCATGAGAATGAATACAATCAGAATCAAGATGAGTTGAGTTGATGATTGTGCAAACTCCAGGCCAGCATCAGGCTGAAACCCAGTATTTACCGATTTTGTCGAGCCAGGATCAAGGCTGGGAAAATATTCTGGTTAATCAATTTCAGCATCCGCCGGGTGAGGCGACCTGCCATTTTAATGATGAACATACGGTGTGTTTGTCGCTGGCCGCTCGACCCGTGCGCTCTCTACACATTAAAGGAGGCAAAACCCATACAGGACTCTACGGCAAGGGTGACATTTCTATCACCCCTGCTCAGGTACCGCTCTTTGCGCGCTGGCAGGATGAAGATCACTTTTTAGAGATTCGGATTGCCTCTCACTTTATTCAGACTGTTGCTCGAGAAACCTTAGAGAAGCATCCCGCCCAGATTGAATTAATCTCTGAGTTTCGCATGCGCGATCCGCAGCTTGAATCGATCGCCCTGCTGCTGCTCGCCGAACTTCGCCAGGAAAATGCAGCCAGCCCGCTTTATGTTGAATCGCTCTCCAACGTCTTGGCTGTGCATTTGCTCCGACAATACGCAACGACGAAACCGCAAGTCTTTATTTATGAAGGGGGCTTACCTCAGCGGCAGCTAGCGCAAGTGCTGGACTATATTAATGACCATTTGGATCAAGAGATTAAACTGGCAGACTTAGCGGCATTGCTGAGTATGAGCCAATTCCATTTCAGCCATTTGTTCAAGCAGGCGATCGCCATCACGCCCTACCAATACTTACTTCAGCAACGTATCGAACGCGCCAAACAATTGTTAAAGCAAACCGACCAGCCCATCATGGAGATTGCTTTGCAATGCGGATTTAATAGCCATAGCCATTTGAGTAAACAGTTTCGACAGAGCACAGGCATCACGCCGACAGCTTATAGAGCATCGGCTCTCAGATAATGCTCTCAGATAAATGAGTGAGCAGGCTTTAGTCAATGAAAAATTTTAGTAGATTGCAAGGCTCTCTTATTCTCTAAAAAGTTAAGCCTCAAAAGCGCTTTGCGCTTTTGAGGCTTAACTTTTGGGTTTTAGTGCGATCTACTGAACTTCTAAAGATGGATGTGCCTTCGTCTTTTAACATGTTAAACAATAACCAAATGATGCATTATTCGCTAATGTTTTGACAAAGGTGATTCATATCGTTAGCCAAGTCCAAAACTAAACCGTCCGCTGCTGATAATGTAAACGAATTTATTCGTGAATTGAGAGCGTTGTGGAGGCTAACGCAGCAGTTTCAAAAAAAATTTAGTTCTTCAATTTTTATCCTCGAATGATCACTTAAATAACAAGCCGTGTATAAGTTATGACCTCTCCTTCTCCCGAAAACTCACCTGAAACCATCGCTCCTAAACCCCTAGACATAGAGCCTCTGACTCAAACCGATGCTCCTTTTCCGGTGGTCAGGATCGCTGCTTCGGCGGGGGGACTGGAGGCATTCACCGAGCTAATTCGTCACCTGCCGACGGATACAGGCATGGCATTTGTACTGATTCAACATCTCTCTCCCGACCACGAAAGCCTGCTGTCCGAAATCTTGGGCAGAATCACTGAAATGCCCGTGCATCAGGTGCAAGACCAGATGGTGATTGAGCCAAACCATGTCTATGTGATTCCGCCCAATACGCAGATGACGCTAGGAGACGGCATCTTCCATCTCGCTCCACGTCAGAGAATTCAGGGTTACTACATGCCCGGAGATGTGTTCTTGGGTTCCTTGGCGGTGGATCGGGGAAACAAGGCGATCGCAGTTGTTCTATCGGGCATGGATTCAGATGGGTCGCAGGGGGTCAAAGCGGTTAAGGTAGCGGGCGGTGTGACGTTTGCTCAGTGCGAATCAAGCGCCAGATTTGACAGTATGCCAACGACCGCTGTTGCGACGGGCAGCGTAGATTTTGTGCTGCCACCGCAAGCCATTGCCACAGAGCTAGCAAAGCTCAGCCGCAGTCCTTTCTTACACCGCTCAGAGCCAATTCAGGTGGAGCAGGAGCTGGCCAAACCCGGCAATGCCCTGACGATCATTTTTGCGCTGTTGCGAACCACAACCGGGGTTGACTTTACGCTTTACAAATCTACGACGATCGATCGCCGCATGCAGCGACGGATGCTGCTATACAAGCTTGAAAGCTTAGAGGAGTACGCTCAGTATCTACGAGAGCACCCGGCTGAAGTTCAAGCACTCTATGAAGAAATTTTGATCCACGTTACTAGCTTTTTCCGTGACTCGGAAACCTTTGAGCAGTTAAAAACCCAGGTTTTTCCCACCATTAGCCAAAACAAAACGGCTGACACTCCACTGCGGATTTGGGTGGCAGGGTGTTCTACGGGGGAAGAGGTCTACTCGATCGCCATTTGCTTAGTGGAATTTTTTAGCGATCGAGCCACCATGCCGCCGATCCAAATTTTTGCTACCGATATCAGCGAAGCGGCGCTCAACAAAGCCAGGACTAGCTTTTACTTAGAAAACCAGCTCGGAGGCGTTTCTCCCGAACGGCTCGATCGCTTCTTTGTCCCTACCTCTGGGGGGTATCAAATTAGCAGCAGCCTGCGAGAGCTGTGTATCTTTGCTCGACACAATTTAGGCAGCGACCCGCCGTTCTCCAACCTTGACCTGATTAGCTGTCGCAACGTGCTGATTTATTTATCAGATTCGTTGCAGGAGCGCATCATATCTCTCTTTCATTACAGCCTTAACTTAACTGGCTTTCTGATGCTGGGCGCTTCCGAAAGCGTTAAAACTGCCTCAGACTTGTTTACCTCAGTCCACGAATCTACCAAAATTTACGCTCGCAAATTGACCTTGACTCGTCCATTGTTTTCATTCACAGCCCGTTCTTATCCTGTTACCATCGGCGACAGTCAGAAGCGAATCGTTGATGCCATTGCCCATAATTTTGATTTAGCGCGAGAAGTAGATCAACTCATTTCAAATCGCTACGCGCCAGTGTCTGTCGTAGTCAACGACCAAACACACGTTCTCCACTTGCGCGGAGACACCGATCCCTACCTGAGGCTGCCTGCCGGAACCACTGACTTGAACTTGCTGATGATGGCACGAGACGGCTTGATGATTCCGCTGCGCACGGCAATTTATCAAGCTCAATCCCAAAACACCTCGGTTCGACAAGAAAAAATTCAGCTTGAATTGAATGAGCGATTAACTTGCCTCAATTTGGAAGTTATTCCCTTCCAGCCGACGATCGCCAACGTCCTGTATTTTCTGGTGATTTTTGAAGCGGTTTCACCTCCAGTCACGCCCTTGACTTCCACTCTGGTTGAAGACCAAGAACCCGAAGATTTAGAGCGTGAAATCATACAGTTGCGTCAAGCCTTGGCAGCCTCAACGCAACGAGAGCTTTCGGCACAAGCTTCATTTGCAGGCCGTAAATAGGGCTTGCTGAAAAAGTAAAAATCGGGGTTACCAGAGGAAGGAGGGGGCGATCGGAAACTAGGTCGCGACGACAACCCAATTCATCAAAGCGGGGTGTAAACTGTTTTGCTGTTTTGCTTCTCCTGCCAAGGCCA
>DATNPL010000031.1:0-20321 GCA_036703255.1 Coleofasciculaceae cyanobacterium | reverse complement strand
CCGCTCTTCATCCATTCCTCCGGGTAAGGATGCTGCCAAAGGTAAACCATCTGGGGTGACGAGGGCTGCACCTTGAACGTCACTGGTTGCGGTGACGAAATTTTGCAGAACAATACCCAATTTTTCAGTGTTAATAGCCATGAGAAGTCTCGTTAAGGTGAGGAGTGATGAAATCAGAGTTTGGGAAGCCGTTTCCAGCGCTTTTCAGCAACTAGCGCTGGAAACAGCATGAAGTGCGCTGTTAGGCTAGGTGCGGCACTGGGATAGAAAGGTTAGGAAATCGGGTTGACTAATAGAGCTAACGTCAGGTCGCATAAAGCGCCAGTAGACTCTACCTTTGTTCGACTAGCCGCAATCATGCAGGGTTCGGCTAATCGTTCCTTCAGGGGCACCTTAATGGCAGCTATAGGAGCCTGCAAACAGGTAGCGTTACATGAGGTGCCAAATTTTGGGCAATGTGACGTGATTTGAGAGGCCATCTGAGAAGTCAGCATTATGCTCACATTGTGCCTGCACCGGATGTAATCAATCGTCTGAATAAGCCTTCCGTCCACCCTGTTTCTTTCAGCACTGCGGCGGCCGTGACTTCAACATAGGCTTGCTCGATGAAAGCCAAATCAATCATGCAAATTTTACTCAGAGAGTCTTGCAGTGCGGCAGACTTGCCTTCGGCGCGTAATCGCTCCCCCACAGCCTGTACAACGACTGCCATAGCTGGAACGACATGTTGTGGCCCAATTCCAATTCGGACATGAATTAGACCAATGCGCCAGCGGCGATCGGCATAGGAGGTTCCCCAGTTATCTTCCATGCCAGTAAACATCTCTGCAAACCAGTCAACAAAGGTTTCTCGCAGGCGATGAATCCGCCCTTCGGACGCATTTAAAATTGCGTTCATTTCTTCATCTCGACCTAGAAAACTATAGAAACGATCGGCCATATCTGGTGCAATTTCAGCCCCCCAACTGGCGCTGGACTGGAGCAACGCTCTGTCATCAGAAGTGAAGCTAATTCGATCGGCCATCTTGGCCATGAAATCATGCGGATCTAAAACCATTGTGTGAATCCTTTGTAGCGTTAGGCTTCTGTTCAACACCCCATTTATAGCAACCTAAATTGGGCGATCGTAATAGGAATAATACGTACTTTCGAGCTATCAAAATGATTCCTATGGTTGAGTATTTTCAATCTGTATAGGCGGCAGAATAACGAAGCTTAGTTATCCCTAGCCTTAGAATTAAACCTCTAAAAATGAGTTTTATTCACAAAACGCAAGCTTTTAATTCAGTTGAAAATCCTTATTAAAAGTGTCTATTTGATATGCCTTTTCAAATGCAGATTTAACAATAGAAATATTGTTTATCTCGTTTGCTTGACTCAAAAAAAGTAGACACATCCCGCTTTGTAATCTCTAGCAACAATTATCTAGAGTGTTGAAGGTCATAGCAGCAAGATAGTGATTAGAATTGTGTATCGCTTTAGATTGTTCTTGCAGGTTCAGCCTCGATTCACTCCAATATTTTCTAGTAGTTTTACTGAGTCAATCAGCATGACTTCGTTTTATGCCAATTCCCAAGCCGACTTGCCCAGCCTAAAGTAATACAGCGACATAAAACCGTTGCAATGGCAGAATAGAAGTTATGGATTGGATGCCAAGGTTGCTGGCCGCCGCTGAACTCAATCACTTGACCCAAAACTACAGCACATGAAACAGCGAGGAAAGCTCTTTTTCTTTTGCGGAAAAATGGCAGCCGGAAAATCAACCCTGGCAAGGGAAATAGCGCCGCGAGAGGACGCGATTTTGATCGTGCAGGACGAGTTCTTGAGCGCATTATTTCCAAGCGAAATCGTAGACATTCCCAGCTTTGTCACCTATTCATCCAGATTGAAAGCTGCTCTTGCAGCGCACATAGGCTCACTGCTCTCAAAAGGCATCGTTGTTGTACTCGACTTTCCCGGCAACACTAGAAATCAGCGTGCCTGGTTTCGAGAACTCTTTGAACGCGCAAACGTCGATCATGAGCTGCACTATGTCGATGCCACGGACGAGTTGTGCAAGCGACAATTGCGGGAGCGGAGCAAGGAACTGGCTGAAGGCACAGCGTTCACCAGCGATGCTGAATTTGATGCCATTACGCAGTATTTTCAGCCGCCCTCAGATGACGAGAACTTCAACGTGATTCATCATCCGCGCGCATAATATAGCGCTACGCGATTAAATCCAAATGAGTTATTTTTTGAAAGCCTCGCGTAGCGAGGCTTTCAAAAAATAACCTGTCCCAACTTTATTACGTAGTGCCATACCTCAGGTAAATGATGCGTTTGCCCTATCCCCTATCCCTGTCCCTTAGCCCGGAACAGCCGGGACATCTCGGAGCAGGTCAGGTTCGTGATGTACAAAGGTAATTTGCAAGGTTCCCCCTAGCTCTTTCTCGCTCAGCGTCGAATCCCTTACCGATGTGAGCTGCTTTAGGCTCTCTTGGCTCAAATGCAAACCTGTCTCTTGCAGCGTTGTAGCTAGCCTGCCCAAATCAGCGATCGCCACCTGAAAGTTGATGCAGATCAGCAGATTCGAGTACTGGTGAAAATCAGTTATCCATGCCCCTGCTGAGTTAATCGCTTCACTCACCCGATCGGTCATCTGAATCCGGTCTGCTTTGGTAAATCCGTCCAAGCGGAGAAACTGTGGTTCCATCACAACCCAACCTCCGAAGTGCAGCCGATCTAGTCTCAAAAAGAGATGCCCTTATTGTATCTTTGACGATCGCTTCGTGATGAGCGTCCAACCTGCTGCTTTGCCCAAAGGCTGAACGGATTTTAATTTTAGCTGCGTCAGTGCCGATTGATCCAACAGGAGATAAGGCTCAGGTTCGCGTCGCCACACCTGCTTGAGCCGCTTTTCATCAGCCGGAAAAATAGGCCGATCGCTATAAAAGTTCAAAGAAGGACGATTGTAAGGATAGGACGTATACACTTTCTCATTCGCAGGCACCTGCTGCACCAAAGCTGCCACAGGTTTCACCGGGTAGGCTTCTGCCAACTCCCATACCCAATGCCCCGATGCCACAAACAGCAGCAGCGACATGTAACAACCCCAGATCAGCACAGGCAAAAACTGCGCGTCTTGCTGAGCTAGCAGTAACGCTACGCCCGTCATCGTTAGCGCGATCGCCCCAAACACGATTTGCACATCCGTTTGCGCCACAGCGCCAAAATACACAACGCCTGCCCAGCCCACGCTCGCCAAGAGCGAAAACAGCCCCACCCAAATGCGGCTGTAAAATGGTGCTGGATATTGCTTAACGCCAATATGCTTGCCCTGCTGCCATAGCTCCGAAACAGCGGCACCCTGGAGCAGAGCCAGCGCCGGATAGCTCGGCAGCACATACCAAGGCAGCTTGGTCGCCATCAGCGAAACCGGAAGCAAATACAGGCTACCCCAGACGATCGCCAGCTTGGCCCAGCTCAAGCTGCGGTTTTCCCAAGCCAATTTACACCCCAGCGGCAAAAATAAGATCCAGGGGACATCGTATTTCAAAATTTCTAGCAGATAATACCAGGGCGCACCGCCATTCTGTTCCACATCTGTCCAGATGCGCTGCAACGACTGGTTGACGAGATTGTTGCCCCAAAAAGCCTGTCCATAGTGCAGCCACTGCGCCCCATACCACAGCGCCACCGGAAGATTGCCCAGCAGCAGTGCCAGCCAAAGAAAAGGAGACTTGAGCAAGCGGGGCGTGTCCCAAGCCAGAAACAGCAGCGCGATCGCCCCCAACAACACCCCCATCATCACGCCTTTGGTCAGGCAAATTAGCCCCAGGCTTACCCCCATCAGCAGCGTATAGCGTCTGTCTCGCCGCGATCGCAGCGTTCCCAGCATCAGCAGCATCAAGAAACAGAGGGTAGCTCCATCCAGCATAGCCAGCCGCCCGTTACGCACAACAGGCAGCGAAGTCAGATAAATCAAGGCGGCAAAGATGGCTGTGGAGCGGCGATGAAAAATTTCTCGCCCAATGCCGTACAGCAGGGGCACCGAGGCTGCCGTCAGCAGCGCCCCCGGCAAGCGGGTTGTCCATTCGCTGATGCCCAGTAGCCTGTAAACGATCGCCATTAGCCCATGCACCAAGGGCGGCTTGTTTAGATAAGGTTCACCCCAAAGCATGGGGTAGAGCCAGCCTTGTCCATCAGCAGATTGCGCCATCTCGCGGGCGACTTGGGCAACCAGCCCCTCATCCCAATCTCGCAGCGCCAACCCGCCCAGGTTAAGCATAAAAAGAGCGATCGCCACCCCGCCCAAGCCTAAAACCCAAGCTCGGTCAATTTGGCGATCGCTCCATTGAAAATGCATGAAACCTCGAAATGAAAACTCGCGATAATTTAGGACTCGCGACGCAGAGCCGACTCAACTTGTGTAAATTCCTGATCTAGACGCTTCTTCAGCTTTTCGGGCACAGGACGATTGGGGTAAGAGGTATAGTGACCCGCCAGAGAGTTGAGGGCAGTACGCATCGTTGTAAAAGAATTGAGCTTGCTCAAACCGCCATCCTTACGATAGCGAGAAAAGAAATCATTGATCTGACTCTTGGCTTGTTCTTGAGCTGCGCTTCTCTCAGGTGCATCAGTGGGCAGCGCCAGAGAAGTTTTCAGGGTTTGAATCAACCCTAAAGTGTCTTGGCGGTAGTCGCCTGTCAATCCAGTCGGCGATACGTTAGAACAGCCCATCAAACCCACAACCAAGACCAGAGCCAGAGCCAAAAAACGCGACAAAAACCTTTTCATAAAACCTCATTGAGAACGCGCAACCTCCGTCTTCTCCCATCCTGAGTAACTGGTGAGCAACATGGTAGGGAGCAAACGTTCTCAGTCATTTTATCTCGATTAGGCCACAGCAGGGCATCACTCCTTAGGCTTCATCTGTCGTCTGCCGCTTGCGCTCACTCAGCTTCAGCAAAATCTCGGCATGAACTTCGCGCGTGATCGGATAAAAGTAGGCCAAAATCAGGCCGCAGACGAGTGCGAGCGTAGGCAAAGGCCCGATCGCCAGACGAATTGCCAGCATTGCGCTTTCGGGCTGAACCGGATTAGGCTGGCTGGCGCTACTTTCCACAAAGCCAGCAATGTTTAACGCCTGACCAATGACAAAAAGACCGATCGCCAACCCAATCTTTTGCAGCAGCACCATAAAGCCATAGAAAACCCCTTCGCGGCGCTGTCCTGTATTCAACTCATCTAGCTCAATCACGTCGGGAATCATTGACCAGGGAATCAGGTAGGCCGTAGACACGCCAACGCCTGCCATCACCGCCAGCGGATACATCAGCGTAGCCTGATCAGGCCGCAGAAAAAACAATCCTGCCTGAGCTATAATCCACAGCACCATGCCCATAAAGTAAACTGCTTTTTTGCCCAGTCTGGCGCTAATGGCACTCCAGACAAATAGCATCAGCAAAGCAGTGCCCTGCACCGCCAGCGCCACCAGCGTAAAGGTGCCAGAAGACAGCCCTAACCAATTCACCACAAAGTAGGGCAAGATGGCTGCTGTAATCTGAACCCCCAGCCAAGAGCAGAGATAAATGCCGATCACAAACAGGAAAGGGCGATTGCTAAAGGCAATTCGCATCTGCTCTTTATAAGGTAGCGACTCGGAGTTATCTACAGGCGTAGAGATGCGATCGGCCATGACCTGGCTGCGGGCGCGTGTCCCAAATACACACCAGTAAAGGGGTAGGGTCGAAAGTATGGCACAAACTGCCCCCAACCAGAGATATTGCTGTTTGGGATCAGATACAGATTTAAAGATGATTTGCGCCAGAATCAGCGAAAAAATGCTGCCGCCGATCGAGAAAGCAAACCGGAAGCTGTTGAGGCTAGTGCGCTCGTTATAGTCTTGGGTTAATTCTGGGGTTAATGCCGTGTAGGGCAGGTTAACCATCGTGTAGAAGCTGTTGAACAATATGCCGACGATGACATAGTACCAAAACAGCCCCCATTGCTGGCTGGCTGGGGTGCTGCCAAAGTTAGGCACAATCCACTGAAGGAAGTAGGTAAGGCCAAAGGGAATGGCTCCCCACAGCATCCAGGGATAACGCCTGCCCCATTTGGCTGAGTGGGTGCGATCGCTCCACATCCCCACGATCGGATCATTTACAGCATCCCAAACTTTGCCAATGAGCAAAATGCTGCCCGCCAGCCCCGCATTTAGCCCTGCTACGCTCGTAAAAAAGAAAAGGAGAAAAAAGGCTAAAACATTTGCCGTGATCGCAGGGCCTAAATCTCCAGAGCCATAGGCAAGCTTGGTGCTGAGATTCATGGGTGGAGCAGGTGAAGAAGGCGCTGAAGGAGGATTCATGGTAGCGACGCATACGACAGATTCATTAAAACATTAGCGCTACCTTTTGAGCAGCGCTAATGTCTTGATGAATCTATTTGATCTGCCCCTTGATTTGCCCCTTATCTCGTTAAGCAGCGGCTGACCGTGAGCAGATACTTTTCTTAGATCGCTTGATTAAGGTCATGAATTTAATTAAGCCTTAATACCTTTTGCCCAAGTAGACTGAGCCTGCTTGGGCAAACCTACTTGGGCAAAAATGACTCCAAGTTGGTTTATCTACAATCCCAAAGCAGAATTGTTGGCCGGGATTGCTTACTTAGCAGGATTAACGTCCTTTGCCATATCTAGAAAATCTTCTGGGTTGCCTGTCGATCCGGCAGATTGAGGCTTAGCCGACTGAGGCTGGTTTAGCTCAAATTTGCTTTCAGTAGCGGCTTCTGCGGCTTTCGCGCCCGCCCCAGTTTTGTCTACTTCAGAAACTGAAAACTCTTGTGCAAGCTCATAATCTGCGTCCAGATTCACTTTGGGCTTCTTCGTTTCGCCCTTACCAATATCTTCCTTTAGTTGTTCGGCATCAAAACTAGCCGCTGAGTCTAAATTTGTCATGGTTTTCCTATCGCCTGCTTTTGTTTTCTCGCACGTTTCAATCCTACAGAGATCGCCTCTGAGCTTTGCCCCCCTTGAGGCAGATTCAGCCTCTCCTTCGCTAGGGTGATTGCGTTACCTCAAACAAGCCAAACAATAGAGGCGAAACATCTAAAGTTGTTGGAAGAAAAGTATGCCGCTAGATAATGATTCTCAAATTTTTTCGGAAGAGACTCAGACTGTCTTTGAAACCTATTCAGCTTTAGACACTGATGCAAAATTGGCTTTTCTCTATTACGTCTACGAGAAGATGGGTCAGTCAGTGACTCCTGCTGCTCCTGCCGCTGCCGATCCTGAGCTTGCCCCGCTACTGCTGGGAAACTTTTTTGAGCTATCGGGTGAAGATCAGCTCGCCGTTATGCGCGAAGTTGTCGATAGCAAAGATTCTGAATATTCTCAAGCCTACGGGGCTTTAGCGCCAAATAATCAGCTAGTCGTTTGGTATGCCTGGGCGCAGGGCATGGGTAAAACCGTGATTGATATGCCAGGAAATTATCAGCCTGAAAAGGCGATCGCCAGCGCCCTTTCTCAGATCGAGAAATTGGAGTTTCAAGAGCAAATCTCTCTGCTGCGAGAAATTGCAAATACAATGGGACATACCAATATCAAACCCATTCCCACTCAGGCAGAGACAGGTAAAACCTCTAGTCTGTAATCAGCCTTTAGACAGGAGAAGAATTAGCCTGAAATATGTGTGATTCAGGAGACGCAGCCTCCTGAATCACACATATTTGTTTTTGTTAAATTCGTGCTCCTTAGAAACTTTAGCGGTGTGAGCTTTGCCTACACCGCTAAAGTTTTTGTCTGTTCTAGGCTGACGAAAAGTAATGCTCTTGCGTAAAGGGTTGCACAGTTGCCGCGCAACCCTTTACGCATTCAAAGAAGCATTCCTGCAAGAGGTCTAGTGAATGTTGCGTTTAGCAACCCACATTAAAAATGCATACCTAAAGCAGCCTCTCGCAAGAGAGAAATTAGAAAATGGTGAGACTAAAATCTCTGATCCTAAGCTTGAGTTTTACGCCTCAGACACCTTCTCCTTAAAGAGTTTACCTGCCGAAAAGACAGGCACGGTGGTTTCGGGAATGGTCATGGTTTCTCCCGTTCGAGGATTGCGCCCTTCTTTTGCCTGACGTTTGCGAGACTCAAAAGAACCAAACCCCACAAGCGTCACTTTGTCTTCAGTGGCGACTGCTTCCATAACAGAATCTAGAATGGCAGTCAAAATGGCATCTGCCTGCTTTTTGGTAACATCTGCGTTTTCTGCAATTTTGTCTACCAGTTCACCTTTATTCATGAACCGAATTCCTCAAATTGTTTGCCGGAATTGTATCACAGGGATCTGAATCATGACTCACTGTTGACCTGTCCTCTGACAAATTATTGTAGATAAGGACAAAGCAAGGTCCCACAATCCTCGCATCCTCTGCGTTACACAGTCTATTGTGTCTGTATTTGCCGAAATGGGTGAAATCGCTGAAGAATAGGGCTATGAAAACTGACACGATCGCCGCTATTGCCACCGCCATTGTTCCTCAGCAGGGGAGCGTCGGCATTGTCCGAGTTTCGGGAAATGAGGCGATGGCGATCGCTCAAACGCTCTTCCAGTCTGCTGGACGACAGGTTTGGGAGAGTCATCGCATTCTCTATGGCCAGATCCGTCGCCCTGATACGGGGCAAATGGTCGATGAAGCCCTGCTGCTGCTAATGCTAGCGCCGCGCTCTTACACCCGAGAAGACGTGGTGGAGTTTCACTGTCATGGTGGCATCATTGCGGTGCAGCAGGTGTTGCAGCTTTGCCTAGAGCAGGGGGCGAGGCTAGCTGAACCCGGAGAATTTACCCTGCGCGCCTTTCTTAATGGCAGATTGGACTTGACCCAGGCCGAGAGCATTGCCGATCTAGTGGGGGCACAGTCGCCCCAGGCGGCACAAACAGCGTTAGCGGGCATCCAGGGCAAACTGGCCCAGCCGATTCGACAACTGCGATCGACCTGCTTGGAAATTCTGGCCGAGGTAGAAGCCCGGATTGACTTTGAGGATGATTTGCCGCCTTTAGACGAGTCTTGGGTAAAAATTCAGCTTGAGCAGGTTTTGGTCGCCGTAGAGCAAGTCTTGGCAACTGCCGATCGCGGCGAACTCTTACGATCGGGACTCAAAGTGGCGATCGTCGGTCGTCCCAACGTGGGCAAGTCGAGTCTGCTGAATGCCTGGAGCCGCAGCGATCGCGCCATTGTCACCGATTTACCGGGCACGACACGCGACGTAGTGGAATCGCAGCTTGTAGTGGGTGGCATTCCCGTACAGGTGCTGGATACGGCAGGCATTCGAGAGACAACTGACCAAGTCGAAAAAATGGGGGTGGCGCGATCGCGAAGTGCGGCAGAGTCCGCCGATCTGGTGCTGCTCACGATCGACGCTCAAGCTGGCTGGACGGCAGCTGACCAGGAAATTTATCAGCAGGTCAGGCATCGTCCGCTGATTTTGGTAATCAACAAGATTGATTTGGTTGCCGCCCAGACGCTGCCGTCAAGCCTTGAGGCGATCGCGTCTCTAGAAATTAAGCAGATGGTTAAAACTGCGGCGGCACAGGATCGCGGCATTGAGGATCTGGAACAGGCCATTTTAGCCACCACGGGCAATTTGCAGGCTGCCAATTTAGATCTGGCGATTAACCAGCGGCAGTCGGCGGCTCTAACCCGCACCCAGATGGCTCTGGCTCAGGTGCAGCAGACGATCGCCCAGCAACTCCCCCTCGATTTTTGGACGATCGACCTCCGTGCTGCTATCCAGGCTTTAGGAGAAATCACGGGCGAGGAGATTACGGAGTCAGTGCTGAATCAAATCTTTAGTCGATTTTGCATCGGTAAGTAATAAAACCCCGTTTGCAATCTACTGAATCTGCATCTCTGGGTGAATCCACTCTGAGTCGGTTGGTGGCAACAAAGTATCCAATTTCTCTTGGAGCAGCAAAAAGAAGAACTCAATTTCTCGGCAAGCGCTCTCCCGTAAACGCTCTGTCAGGGTCGGCGTAGCGGCATAGGTTTCCAAAGCGCTTTCCAGCAGGTCAAAAACTTCAGCTAGGGGTGCATTTTTATACTGGAGTGCGGCTTGTGCCAAGGCGGCTTCGGCTGTAGAAAAGAGGTGGGTAGAGTGGATCGTTTGCCACGCCAGCATTTCTAAGTCTGCAAAATCTGAGTTCATGGGTTGATGCCTGGTTGATACCTAAGGTTTGAGTGCCTACAAAGGCGCTTCACCTACCTGAGTCACGATTTGGGTGAGCCTTGTAGGGATTGCAGGCCTAAGCTTTATGAAGCTAAGGCCTGTTATTTGGGTGAACCGCCTTGGCTCTTTATAATGTCTTAAAAATTATTCTCTAACACACGAGTATTCGCACGGAGCCTGTATAGAGAGCCATTGGGCGATCGCGTGATTCTACGGTCTATTCGTTCACGAAGCTACAGAAATTCACCGATGGCGTATGCAACTTACGCATCCCATTCGCTCAGCCCCCCAAATCGGTAGCCTTTGCCATAAACCGTATGGATCAAAGGCGTTTCGCCTTCAGTTTCAATTTTGCGGCGCAGGAGCCGCACCTGGGCCGCCAGCACATTGCTGCCCGGTTTTTCACTCTCGCCCCAAACCTGAGCGTAAATCTGCTCGTGGGTGAGAAGTTGATTGGGGTTTTGCATGAAATAAGCCAGCAGCATCCCCTCTTTTTCGGACAGCTCGATCGCCCGTCCCTGGCGAGTTGCCAGCTGATTTTCTAAGTTCAGCTCCAAGTCTTCAACCCGTAGCTGTTGCGGTGGCGTTTCTAGCGTAGGCGGACGACGCAGCAGCGCCCGCACCCGCGCCAGTAATTCCCGCAGCTCAAACGGCTTAATCAGATAGTCATCGGCTCCGGCGTCTAATCCTGAAACGCGATCGTCTAGCGTATCTTTTGCCGTGAGAAACAGAACTGGCGTGGTGTCTCCTTGCGATCGCAAGTCTTGACAAATCTCTAGCCCAGATTTAACGGGCAACATCCAGTCCAGGATTAGCAGATCATATTGCTTCTGTGCCGCTAGCCGACTGCCCTCTAGTCCGTCATGCACCACATCGACCCCGTAGCCCTGCCGCCGCAAAATTCGGCTCAGGGGTTCAGTTAGCGCCACTTCATCATCTACCAAGAGAATTTGCACGGCTGAGTCAACAAGCAGAGAGCGATCGCCATCACTATCGCACATCGCATGTATTCACAGCCAGACATTCACAGCCAGTATTCACGGCTGGTTTTTACGGAGCGCACCCACAAAAATACCCCCTCCTCACACACAAACACCGTAATTTATTCCATTAGAGAAAGTACCCCTGGGGGTACCCCAATGCGTTCGGAAAACTAAAAATTTAGGTTGATGTTCCTGATATCAGCGAATCCACTCACACGATTCGCCACTCACACAACATTCATTCCCTATCCAGGAGCATCATGCCAACAACATCGATCGATACCCCAACGCTCAGCCTCGGTTCTCAAGGTGCAGCCGTCAAACAGCTACAAACCTTGCTGCAAAATCAAATTCCTTCTCTACATGTCGAAGTTAACGGTGTTTTTGGAGCAGAGACTCAAGCCAGAGTTCAACAATTTCAGTTTCGCGTCTTCTTAAAAACGGATGGCATTGTGGGGCCAAAGACCTGGGCAGCCTTGGCAGCCAAAGGCCCTGTAGGTCTACCGATCTTGCGCTACGGCAGCCTAGGCAAAGAAGTCGAACGGGTGCAGTATATTCTCAACTTCGATCGCCATAGCGCGGGTAGTAAAGAGCTGCTGCGGATCAATAATTTCCGTCCCCAAGGCTACTATCATGGCGCGATCGACGGTGACTTTGGCCGCAAAACACAAGCTGCGATCGAAACCTTTCAGCACGATCAACAGCTGGCAGCAGATGGCGTAATTGGGGTCTATACCTGGAGTCAGTTGAGCTATCTAGCGGCTCTTGTGGCTCGGATGCCGAGATAAGATGCCCATTTTTGCCAAAGGCAGCGCCTTTGGCAAAAAGATTTTGGCAAAAACAATGACTAAAAATCACCTATCCCCCTTCATCTTTTAGGAGCAAAACCATGCCGAACTCTATCGCGATCGTCAAAACTCAGGGTGACCCTCTACGGGTTCGCGCTACCGCCAACGGTCAGCCGATTGATCTTTTGCCTAACGGCACTCTGGTGTACGTGACGGGCAATCCTGTCACCTCTGGCGGACTCACCTGGTCACAAATTGGCGTTAATCGCTGGGTGGCTACCAAGTTTCTCGCGCCCCATTCGGCCTCGGTGGGCAAAGCAAAAGTCGTTGCGACCCGCACCCCAGACACCCTTGGCGGTGGGCTAAGAGTCTATAAAACAGAGCTTTTAGACAACAACAACCAGCTGATTCAGACCGTGCGGGGTATTTCAGGACGGGTGGGTAAGCAAACGCCCTCGCATGTGGCGGGTTCGGCAACGCCCCTCCCCTTTGGCATTTACACCTTTGACCTTCCTGGAAGTGTCGATGAGAGTGCCGCTGGCGAGTTTGGCAATGCCTGGTCAGCGGTGACTCCCACATTTAATACAGAGCGATCGGGCTTGGGCATTCATTACGATCCTTCGGCACTCAAGCAAGATGCCAATACGGGGACAGCAGGCTGCTTTGCTACCCCGACCAAAGCCGAACGGGATGTGATGACAAAATTCATCCGAGCCTATAAGCCCCTCTACTTCATGGTTTTGCCGGGATAGCGCTGGTTGCCCCCGACAAGTTTAGATAAATCCGTCATCATAGTAAGGATGTAGCTTGATGACTCTTAAGGCGGCGCAACAATGACAGAGTTCGATATCCAGGCTCCGTTTGAACCCATGGGCGATCAACCCAAAGCGATCGCCTATTTGTCGAAAGGTCTAAATGCAGGCGAGGAGTATCAAACCTTGCTGGGGGCAACGGGTACGGGCAAAACCCATACCGTTGCCCGCGTCATTCAAAATGTGGGCAAGCCCACGCTAGTTTTGGCGCATAACAAGACTTTGGCCGCGCAGCTCTGCAATGAGTTGCGGGAGTTTTTCCCCGATAATGCCGTCGAGTATTTCATCAGCTATTACGACTACTATCAGCCAGAAGCCTACATTCCGGTCACGGATACCTACATTGCCAAAACGGCTTCGATCAACGAAGAAATTGACATGCTGCGGCACTCAGCCACGCGATCGCTGTTTGAGCGCAAAGATGTGATTGTGGTTGCGTCCATTAGCTGTATTTATGGTTTGGGCATTCCGTCGGAGTATCTCAAAGCTGCGATTCCGTTTCGAGTCGGGATGGAGCTAGATCAGCGGCAGGTGTTGCGCGATCTGTCTTCGGTGCAGTATGAGCGAAATGATTTGGATGTCGGGCGCGGTCGATTCCGGGTCAAAGGGGATGTGCTAGAGATTGGGCCTGCCTATGAGGATCGGCTGATCCGGATTGAGTTCTTTGGCGATGAGATTGAGGCGATTCGCTATATCGATCCGATCACGGGCGAAACCCTGCAAAGTATGGATGCCCTCAACGTCTATCCGGCGCGTCACTTTGTCACCCCTGAAGATCGGCTAGAAGAAGCCTGCAACGAAATTGAGCAAGAGCTAAAAGACCAGCTCGTTTTTCTAGAGAAAGAGAACAAGCTGTTGGAAGCGCAGCGACTAGAGCAGCGTACCCGCTATGACCTGGAAATGCTGCGGGAAGTGGGCTACTGCAATGGCGTAGAAAACTATGCGCGACATCTGGCCGGACGGGTAGCTGGAACGCCGCCGGAATGTCTGCTGGACTATTTCCCCAAAGACTGGCTGCTGGTGATTGACGAGTCTCATGTGACTATTCCGCAGATTCGAGGCATGTATAACGGCGATCGCTCCCGTAAGATGACGCTGATTGACCACGGTTTCCGACTGCCCAGCGCTGCCGATAACCGCCCCCTGAAAGCCGAAGAATTTTGGGAGAAAGTGAACCAGTGTATTTTTGTCTCGGCTACGCCAGGAAACTGGGAGCTGGAAATCTCGGGCGGCAAGTTTGACGTCGAAGGAGAAGGCAAAGATGAAGTTAAAAAATATATTCCAGGGACAGGAAAAGTTGTCGAGCAGGTAATTCGTCCGACAGGCGTGGTTGATCCAGAGATTTTTGTGCGACCCACCGAAGGACAAATTGACAACCTGTTTGGAGAAATTCAGGAGCGCGCCGTTAAGAATGAACGCGTTTTGGTCACGACGCTGACGAAGCGTATGGCAGAAGACCTAACGGAGTATTTGCAAGAAAGAGCCGTGCGGGTTCGCTATTTACATTCAGAAATTAACTCGATCGAACGAATTGAGATCCTTCAGGATTTGCGGAACGGCGATTTTGATGTGCTGATCGGCGTGAACTTACTCAGAGAAGGTCTGGATTTACCGGAGGTTTCTCTAGTGGCGATCTTAGATGCAGATAAGGAAGGATTTTTGCGGGCGGAGCGATCGCTGATTCAAACTATAGGCCGCGCTGCGCGTCACGTCCAAGGAAAAGCGATTCTCTACGGCGACAACCTTACGAAGAGTATGGAGAAAGCCATTAGCGAAACCGATCGTCGCCGCAAAATTCAGCTAGAGTACAACGAAAAGCACGGCATTACCCCGCAGCCCATCATCAAGCGATCGAGCAATTCCATCCTCAAGTTTCTGGAGGTGTCTCGCAAGCTAACGGCACAAGAGCTAGACGAAGCTTACGAGCATTCCTATGATCTGCCCCTGGAAAATATTCCAGACCTGATCGTCAAGCTAGAAGCTGAAATGAAGGAAGCGGCGAAAAAGATGGAATTTGAGGAAGCGGCAAAAATGCGCGATCGCATCAAGCACCTGCGCGATCGGCTAGTGGGGAAACGGGGCGCGGCTGTCCCTCCGGTGGAAAAACCCTAGCGACAAGATTTTTTTCTAGAAGCCTCGCGAAGCGAGGCTTCTAGAAAAAATCTTCGCTTCCGAATGGGATTGAGTCGATTTGCTAGCTAGAGATGGGAGACTGAAGCATTTCTGTTGAGAGGCAGAATAACAGTAAACACTGTTCCAACATTGACCTCGCTGGTGACGGCGATCGTTCCCCCATATTGCTCAACTACTTGTTTCACGATCGATAAACCTAAACCCGTTCCCGGAGTACTGCCCACGTTACTGGCGCGGTAGAAAGATTCAAACAACCGTTCTTGATCGGCTGGAGGAATGCCAATCCCTTCATCCTGTACCTGAAACGTTACTGCTTCTGCTTGGCATTGTAATTTAAGCCAAACCGTACTGTTGGGAGCTGAATACTTGATTGCATTGGACAAGAGATTTGTCAGAATATGCCGCAGTACTGCTTCATTGATGTGAGCTGTCCCGCAGGTATTCTCACAGTCAAGCTCACAGTCAAGCTGAATTGTATGGTTGGTATTGCTGCCAAATTTGATTTCTTCAATCAATTTGCGGCAGAAAGGTTCGATCGTCAGTGGAGCAGCACCAGCAATCAGTTCTCTCGCTTCAACTTTACCGAACGTCAAGACATCATCTAACAAGGTTGTCATGCGGCTAACCGCTGCTTGAATCCGCTGGAGGAAGTCGGCTCGCCGCTCTGGAGGCAAGTCGTTTTTTTCTAGTAAGCGACTGAATCCAGAAATAATATTCAGCGGATTACGCAACTCATGAGAAGCCACAGAGACAAAACGCGATTTTTGTTCTTTCAGTTCGCGTTCCACCTCCAAGGCGGCTTGAAGCTGGAGGGATAGCCGTCGCGATCGCAGCAGCATTTCCACCCGTGCCTGCAACTCTAGTTTTTCGATCGGTTTGCTAATCAGGTCATCAACTGTTTGCCAGAGATGGCGCGTTAACAGCTTGACATCCGTGCGGAGAGTGATCAACAAAATGGGCAAAAACACAGGCTGCTCTGCTTGCTTCCTGGCCTTGACCCATTCCCATGAATGATTCAAAGCAGGGCCATCTAGAATACAGAGGTCAAACGGTTCGTCTAACAACGAGACGGTATTGCCCGCTTGCCCCCCAGACTCTCCTGCTGTCACCTCATAACGACGTTCCAGCCACTCGGCTAATATGCGGCGATTTTCCGTTTGCTCGACAAAGATCAAAATTCGACTCATCGTTTACTCGTCCAGTAATTCGGGAATGCCCGTGAGTACGCCTCGAAGCTGGGTGAGCGGAGCGCCCACTTTAATGCCGTAGCGACTGATCTGAAACTCGCGCAGGGTTTTCTCAAAATCGGTCATGCGTTTTTTGAGCACACCGATCGCCCGTCGCAGTTCGCCCCGGATTTCTAAATAGCGCAGAAAGATGATGGTATCTGCTAAATAGCTAATGCCAATTTCAGTAGCGCGAAACTCTCCTGTAATGGATTCCACCTCATTAATCAACAGCACTGCCACACCGTTATTTTGCAGATACTTACAGAGGGCATGGATATGAGATGTTAACTCTTCTCCCCGGACGGAGAGCCGATAGCCAGACATGCTATCAATCATCACAATCCGCACCTGCTGCTGCTCTACCTCCTGTCGCACCAAGTAGGCAAATTCATCTGGGGTATAGTGGAGCGGCTCGATTTGGCGGATCGACAGCGTACCGCGATCTTGCATAGTGTGAACTGCAACATTGACGCCTTCGGCACGACGCAGCAGCGTTTCCTTACTTTCCTCAAAAGTATAGATAACCGATCGCTCCCCCCGTCCGGTTGCTTCTTTCATAAACTGCAACCCCAAGGTCGTCTTGCCCACGCCGCTAGGACCGCTAATGATCGTGATCGTGCTCCGCTCAATGCCGCCATGCAGCAATTCGTCAATTTCTGGAATGCCTGAGGAAATGATTTCAGTGGTAAACGCTCCCTCAGACGCTTTAGAAATCAATTGCGGAAAAAGATGTATCCCAGTATTCGTTAGCCGAATGGTGTGGCGTCCGTTCTGAAAGCTACTGCCGCGAAACTTGGAAATGCAAAGTGCCCGATGCTCATGGCTAAAGTCTAGATTGATGACCCCATCGCTCATGAACTGTAGATCATCGTCTGGCGCTTCGGCGCTATGCTCCGAGGTAAACAGAACCGTGATGCCTTTCTCGACTAAAAAGCGTAGAAATGACAGAACCTGCTTGCGAAACTGAAAGGTATCCGTTGCTAGGTAGCGAAACTGCGTCATCGAGTCGATAAAAATTCGCTGCGGCTTCAGAGCTTCCACCTGCTCTACAATACGCTGGGTGGTTGGTTCGCGCTCTACTTCGGCTGGCGAGAAAATATCGTAGGTCTGCACCTGAGCAAAAAATTCGGAAGTCGGGCTAAGGTCAAGAAAGCTGATGCCTGCAACATCAAACCCTAAACCTTCAGCCGTTCGCTGTAGTTGAGCGATCGTCTCTGCCAGGGTAATGAATAAAACGGGTTCGCCGTTCGCTGCACCACTCGTTAAAAAATGCATTCCCAGCGTTGTTTTACCTGTTCCGGGACCCCCTCGCACTAAGTAAGCACGACCAGAAACGTAGCCACCATCGAGGATCTCGTTTAACCCCGATACTCCTGTAGACAAGCGATCGCTAGACATTTGTAAAGCTGGCTTCCTCGCTATATTGCATTGTCGCAATAATATTGTCGCATGCGTACCCTGCTACTGCGTGAGGTTAGCATCCGTTAGGAGCCAGAAAGTTGAGGCTTAATTTGTAATGAAGATCAATCTTTTCTACCGCTACAAACTAAAGATTCTTATCTCATAGCAAAAACTTTAGGATGATGTGCTTCGTAGATGAAACCATCACCAACGATTGCCAAAAAAATCAATTTCGCGCTGACTGTTTTTTTAGATGCGATCGCTCTAACTACTGGTGAAAATAAGCTTGCTAGATTCGTCGGTTTTGGCGATCGGTCAGTTAATCAGGTAATGCGATTTTGATCTTTATTATGAATGTGATGCCTTGAGCTTTTGCTGCCTCGAAAATTTCAGGAGCTTCAGCGTCTCTCAAACCAACAGCACGCAAAGCTAATGCGGTCACGATAAATGTACTGGTAATCCAAGTTGCGATCGCGGGAGATAAATGTGCATCAACCCAAATCGTCATGCCACCAATACTGGATGATGAGCTTACGTGATGCGCATAGAAGTGCTGCTTTCAAGTCATCTGTCTCAAGATTAGGCATTGTTTCTAGGCTTATCCTACCTAAATCATTCAGCAGGCTAACGGTTCGGGTCAGTGGTCGCCAAGATCTTTGAATCCAACTTAAGCGGCTTCGGTCAATCTGCCGCCCCTAAATCATTAGGTGATGTATTAACTGACGTTTACCTCTTTACCCAACCATAGAAGAAACTCTACATCTAAAGGAACAGCCTTAAAAGTTTGCCGAACCCAAACCTGTCCCATCAAATACTCACCATAATCATTAATACGACTCCATGCACAGGATAATTTTGGAAAATCATATTTCTCCAACTTCTCAATCAAAATGTTATCAAGTGGTATATGACAGTATGAATATGCATTTGAAAAGCCTGATATTCGCTCCTCTCCACAAGTAAAAATATACTTTAGAGTCATATTAATCCATTTCTGTGCTTGCCCCACAGTGAACTTGTCGTAACCGCTATCAGTATATGTATCGATTAATTTTTTACACGTCTCTCTATGCCAATCATCAAATACTGCTTGACTAACTGAATTGATTAGTAAAAACTTTAATTCATGTATTGATTCTCTCAGAGAAATTACAGCCAAAGCTTTTGATTCTTTACCATTCTCTAATTTCTTTAGTTGGTGTAGAGTTCGATTAAAGTCTCGATAAGCTCGATTCATGCAGGCTAACAATAAGTCTGTTTCTGAACCAAAATATAAGCGTACAAGATAATCTTCATAATCTGAACGTGTGAGCATAGCCGAATAGTACACCTAAGATAGCAAATTTTCGTCACGAAGATACTCAAGTAAAGCTTTTAAATCATCATTTGGCAGTTCAAGAATGAATGATAGTCTCTTACCAAGTCCTCCAAATGACGTGCCTACTACGATTGCTTCTTTTACATTTTTGATCCAAATACGATCATGAATTTTATCTGTATCACTCTTTTTCAATAGACACTTTGACAATTTGGCAACTTTCTCAAATTCTTCTTTTATTGCAGTGTCGTTACCACGTTTTGAATTAAAGATAACATGAAGAGATTTCAAATTATCTAGGCTTGCAGCCTCTTTGAACGCTTGAACATCTTCTGTAGCCTGGCTACTTTTTGTATATATAAAAGGATCAATACAATCAAACTATCTGCATCACGTGTGAACGCTTGAATTTCTCTAAGCCCCTCTTTTCTCTTAGAGGAAGCAATCAAAACTTGAAGCAAATTACTGCCAGACGCATTATTAAAAGCACATTGCGAAGCAGTGTGATTTTTTAACTCTTTTAGCTGTTAGTTGATTTCATAAAGTTCTTTAAACATGCTCAAATGATGTATTTCAAAATCCGGCAATGTCTCGAAAAAACGCGGTGATGCTTAAGGGTTTGTCTGAATCTTGTTCATCGAGTTGGGATAGTAAACAGTCAATACGTTTCTTCTGTGATAGCAAGTGGTTCTTCAATTTCTCTCTTTCTTCTATTCTTACCTCAAAAATAAATATAAAACTGCTCTGGAATATTATCTTGCAACACATCACAGCGGTTGAACTCAAAGAACTCAGCACATCACTTTAGGTTGTTGTCCTCATCGAGAGACATAGCAGCATGACTAACAATTAGACTAAACTCCGTCGGGCTAATCAATCTATTGAAGTATTAACCGGAATATTTTCTATCTAATCCTCAATTTCGGAGATTAGCCCGATCGCTTTTCTGCATAATACGCCCTATTAAATAATTAACCCGGAAGTTTCAAGATTGCTTCAAGCTAATCCCCTTTGAAATTCTGCCTCATCTACACAATCCAAAATTAGCCCGATCGCCCCTCCACAAATTCCGCACCTCAAAATACAGATGAACTTGTGTAAGAAATGGCTTGACGATCGCCCCCTTCTCCATCTATTGTTATCCGCTAAGGTTGCTTTTCGTATTCCTGCGCCAGCAGCCTTAATTCACCCAAAAACCTCTGGCGAGGTATGAAGTAGCTTGCACCCTACGACATACCTCTAACCTTACAGACCGACATGTCCAGTCCGTGGGGCTTAAGTCAGTTTAGCTTTCTAGCTACACTCCTTGGCGCTACTTGTGCAATCGATCGTGAGTAGCCATGTTTTTGGGGTTCCTTCTCAGCTTGTGTTGATCGCAAGCGAGAACTCAACGAGTGAACCCAACCAAAACAACAAGGAGAATAGAGTAATGACCGGAGAATTCAATTTCTTCAACCATCCC